>DHPN01000033.1:50767-51235 GCA_002407925.1 Atopobiaceae bacterium UBA5363 | reverse complement strand
CCGCCTCAAGGAAGAGACGGGGGATAGAGACCTCCCGATTTATGTGGTTGACAGCCTGCAAGGATCTACGACGCTTAACTTGCTGCTTCATGAGACGATACATCAAAGGGACAAGGGTCTTACGGCTCCTGAGCTCGTGGCGTGGATCAAGGACGCGCGCTATAAGACGCACACGATCTTCCAAGTCGACAACCTCGACACGCTTCACCATGGGGGACGCGTGCCGAAAAGCGTAGCTGTGGTTGCAGGGCTTCTGGATGCAAAGCCGCTGCTCACCTGGAAGATCGATGGCTCGCTTACATTTCTCGGCGTCGCTCGAGGCAAAAAGAAAGCATTGCGCCGCATGCAATCCTACTATGTGGACAATCACAGAGACAGCGTGCATGGCCATGTCGTTGCCATTGGTGATGCGGACTGCCCCGAGATCGCCGACGAGCTCGCTGACCGTCTCCGTAAGATCGATCCAGA
>DHPN01000033.1:10334-50619 GCA_002407925.1 Atopobiaceae bacterium UBA5363 | reverse complement strand
CTTCAGGTGTTTCGCTCGACGATCGGCCCTACGATTGGCTGCCATGTGGGACCGGGAATGTTTTCTTGCTGCTTCTGGGGCGAAGACCGTCGCACGGATCGCTACAGCAGGGTTGGCAGCGAGAAAGTGCGGGGCATTCGTCAGCAGTAGAGGCATGGAGACTGTATAAGAGAGGCCCAAGGAGGTTTTCATGAACATCACCAGGAGAGGCTTTCTCGGCCTGGGCATGGCTGTATGCACAGCGGGTCTTTCAGCTTGTGCAAACTTTGGCACGCGATCGTCGAATGGCTCGACTGGCAGTGATACAAGCGGCAGCACCGCTGTCCAGCAGTCAGACGTTGACCTCAATGAGTTCTCAGATCTCGCAATAGACATGGGCGCATGGCGCTACGATGACGCAAACGACTGCTATTACCAGCTTGGCATCTCATACTGTACAAAACCGGCCACAACAACCTATGAGTCGCTTGCAATATTTGTGCCGGGAGCCTACTTCAAAGGGGAAAAGAGGCTAAGCGGCACGTACAAGTGCTCTGTCGTGGATGATGCGACCGTGGGAAGCTTCACCCCTGCCACAGCGCCAGTGCTCATGCCAATCAATTCCTCATTCTTTGAGGGCCAGTCATGTCCTACGGCATATTCCTACGATGGGCTTTCTCGCTATCTTGGTGCTGGATATATCTACGTATACGCAGGCTTTCGTGGCCGTAGCGCAACCGTGGAAAGTGAAAGCAACTCGGAGGATGTGATCTCGGGAGGAGCTCCTTGGGCTGTCGTAGACATGAAGGCGGCCATACGCTACCTGCGCTACAACAAGGACTCACTGCCTTGCGACACGTCGCGCATCTTCGTGTTCGGCTTTGGCGGCGGCGGGGGCATCAGCGCCTGCCTCGGCTCAATGGGTGATGCGAAATTTTATGATGACTACCTGAACTCGATCGGGGCCGCAACGCATGATGGCACAAAGGGGGACAGTCTCTCTGATGCCATCACCGGTTCGGCTTCATGGTGCCCGCTGATCTCCTTTGATGAGGCGGACGCCGGCTATGAGTGGATGATGGGCCAATTCTCCTCGCAGGGACAACGCGCTGACGGCACATGGACGAAGCTCCTGTCCGATGATCTGGCCAATGCATACGGCGACTATGTCAATCAAATGGACTTGCGCGATGACAGCGGAAACCAGCTCACTCTTGACATGGCAGAAGATGGGTCCTACGTCTCCGGTAGCTACTATGACCATATCGTCGGCATCATTGAAGACGCGGCTAGTAGCTTCTTGTCCCAAACGACATTTCCCTATACATACACGCCTGAGTCCGCAGAGATATCGGTGTTTCCCGGCGACCCCAATTTGACGAGCACAGAAGATGTGAATGCGACAGTAGATGCGAAAGAGTCCGGCACGTCTGTCCCCACGACCAACAACAAGGCGGTAAGCGGCGTTACCACGGTGCAGTCGACTGTGTATGACTCGGTGGAAAGCTATGTCTCCACACTTAACGGCGAGAGTCGCTGGCTGGTCTATAACTCTCACAAGCAAAGCGCACTACTCACGGACCTGTGGGACTACGTCAACACCTGTTCCCCTGCAACGAGAGGGGTGGGTGCGTATGACGCGACAGATCGCTCCACAACGCTCAACCAACTCTTTGGCATAGACAATGAGACAACGCTGCATTTCGATGAGACAATGGCAAACCTTGTGGCTGCCAAACAGGAAAGCTATGCTACGTGCTCTGACTGGGACGCCCAGGTGGTGAATGACTGGGCAGAGGACATCGCAAAGACAGACTCGATGAACTCTGATATGGGACAGCGTGTAGCGATGCTCAACCCGCTGTATTACCTCTCTGCTCACTATGAGGGGAACGGGTCGAGCAGTGTCGCGCCCTATTGGCGGATTAACGCGGCCCTTTTTCAATCCGATGTGCCGCTTACTTGTGAGGCGAATCTAGTTCGTGCGCTTAAGCACAGCGAAGCTGTGAAAGATGTTTCCTTTACGCCCGTCTGGGGCGCCTCGACGTTTATGGCTGAAAGGTCTGGCAACGCAGAGGACAATTTGCTTGCCTGGGTCGCGCAATGTTGTGCAAAGGGTTAAACATATAAAATAAATCTCATAAAATACGATAAATGGTATGTAGAAGCAAGGGTAAATTAAGAAAAAAATCTTCCTTTAACAAAATCCATGCTATCATTATAAAAAAAGATGATATGAAGGGAGATTAGCATACATGTATGAAGTGGGGGAATACATCGTACATCCTGGCCAAGGTGTTTGTAAGGTTGATGAGGTTGTAGATAAGCCCCAGGAATCATACATGCTTCTCCCCGTTGGTCGACGCAACCCTATGCGTATCAGCTTTCCCGTTTCTGGGGAGAATCGGCTTCGCCCCGTCCTGTCGCATGACGAGGCTGTTCGCATCATCAATGAGTATCCCACTATGGAAGTTGAAAATCACCGGGAGCGCAGCAATGCTCTTGAGGAGCAGTACTACAAAGACGAGATGCGTAATGGGGACTGTCGAGACTCCGTGCGTATTGTCAAGACGCTCCGAACGCGCATTAGAGACCTGAGGGCCCACAACAAAAAGCCGCCCGTTGCTTATGAGCGTGTGCTTAAGACTGCGAGTGAGCGCTCATTCCTCGAACTGTCTGTGGCGCTTGGCAAGACGCCTGAGGATGTTGCAAAGCTCCTTCAACAAACAACAAGCAAGGAGTAGCCATCAGATAAATAGCGTAACCCTGGGGCGAACAGCCCAGCTCATATGCCCTCCGGGAGGCGGCAGAGATGCCGCCTCTTCTGTTAGGTGCTACTAGGGAAGGGAGGCGCGTTGGCGCTGCAATTGAGCAAGGCTAAGCTTGGCATGCCTTTGGCTTGAACGCAGAAAGATAGATAGTGCGGGCGTCTTCGATGCTGAGCCTCTTGAATGAGCCGAATGTCGCACCCTTGTTAAGTTGCAGCGATGGCAGCAGCGCGTCTACGTCATCTCGAGTGAAGCCAAATTCATCGAGATAGCGCGGCATGCCAATGGCGCAGAAGAAATGCTGGACGGCATCAATTGCTGCCTGCGCGTCTGCTTCAACTGAGCCTGTTGGCCCAAGGCCGAAGACCTCGCGCCCTAGCTGAGCGAAGCGCTGGGGATTCTCATGATAGACGAAGCGCATCCATGCAGGGACGATTACAGCAAGGCCAGCGCCATGAGTGACCTCTGGCTTTGCTGCGGACAGCTCATGCTCCATTCCGTGGGAAGCCCAATCTTCGACTCGTCCGACCCCGCAGATCCCGTTATGGGCCAACGTCGAAGCCCACATGATGGTGGCACGTGCGTCGTAGTTAGAAGGATCTCTGAGCAGCACGAGAGCTGCAGAACGAATTGAGCGCAGAAGTGATAGTGCTATCCCATCCGATACGGGCACGTCGCCGGTTTGTGAGAAAAAGCGCTCAAAGATGTGAACACACATATCCGTGATACCGGCAAACGTTTGCCATGCTGGCAGTGACAATGTCAATTCAGGATCCATAAAGGCCGCCTTGCAGCGGATGAAGTCTCCATGCAAGGCTGATTTCAAGCCGAGTGCATCATTGGAGATGACACAAGAGTCAGATGCCTCTGAACCTGCGGCAGGTATGGTCAGGACCGACACAACCGGAAGCGACCTGGAAACGGCAACAGGCTCGGGCCGCTTGAAGAGGTCCCATACGTCCCCATCATACAGAACGCCCGCAGCGACCGCCTTGCACGTGTCTATGACTGATCCACCGCCAATTGCGATAACAATGTCGATCTCTTTATCCCGAGCAGTTTGTATGGCGTTACGCACGAAGCTGACCTCAGGATTGGGGCGGACGCCGCCCATGTCAACATGCTCGACTCCCGCATTGTCAAGAGAGCCGTGTATGGTGGCAACCAAGCCGGATTTGACAGCATGCGTTTTTCCATAGATGAGTAGGGCTTTGGCAAAGTCATGATGTGCAACCCAATTGCCAATCCTCTCCTCTGCGCCGTGCCCGAAGACAAATTCCGTAGGTACCATCCATTGAAAGTCTTCCATAAGTCTCCTTTCGCCATCCGCTGCATACGTCCAGTGTATCTGTGCTTGGACTGCAATGGGACAGTCCTTTTTGAAAGCAGAAAAGAACTGGACGTATGACGTATTGGTTGCGTCTTGCATGACCGAACAAAAGCTGCTTTACAATAGTACGCATCGTCATTAAACGAGAGGTGGAGGACATGGCAGACAGCAAAAAATCCCTCGCGGGCCGCGTAGTCATCACGGTGCTTGGTAGTGACCGTTCAGGAATTGTCGCAGCTGTGACGAGCGCGATAGCCGAAAGAGACGCAAACATCCTTGACATCTCCCAGACTATTTTACAAGGGATTTTTACCATGACCATGCTTGTGGACTTAAAGGATCTAGAGACAGACTTCCCTGCGCTGCAGAAGCAGCTCTCAGGGTTAGGCATGCATCTGGGTGTCCAGATTCAGATGCAACGCGAAGAAGTTTTCAAGTATATGTATCGCCTTTGAACGATGGGATGTGCATATGTCAGACGAAGCAAAGCAGAGCAACTTAAATAAGAAGCCCCTTGAGCATAAGCATCTCTCCCCATTGGCTGAGAAGACCATGTCTGCTTTTCTGCGCGTGCCGGACTCCTACCCGATGCCATCGAAAAGCCTCGGCATTCCGCCCGTCGCAACTCGCCTCTATAATGGCAGCGCCTACGCGGACAAGGTATCCGATGAGCTTTACCGCCGCTACGACGTAAAAAGGGGACTACGTAATGCCGACGGCTCTGGCGTCCTTGTCGGGCTCACGACGATCTCTGACGTCCACGGCTACAATAAGTCAGCTGACGGTGCGGTTATCCCTGATGAAGGACGGCTGCTTATCCGTGGCTATAACATTGCGGATTTGGTGCACGGGGCTATCGATGAGGGACGCTTCGGCTATGAGGAGATCGCGTATCTGCTGATTGCGGGCTTTTTGCCAACGAGCGACGAACTGGCGGATTTCCGCGAGCGCATCGCCACGCGCCGCCAGCTTCCTGAGGGTTATCTGCGCATCTTTCCGCGAGCGACCTACAGCCAGTCGATTATAAACGTCCTGCAGCGTGCGACGCTGCTGCTCTACGCCTTCGATCCGACGCCTGATGACACCTCTCCCATACACGAGGTGGACGTTGCTCTGTCCCTGCTAGCTCGTTGGCCGCGTGTCGCAGTCGTCGCCTCCGAAGCCTATCGCGCAAAAAAGGAATATCGGTCTTTCTATGTGCCTCCCGCATGCGAGGAATACTCGATGGCCGAGACGATTCTTGATGTCTTGCGCGGAGATGATGGCTTCACCCGTGATGAGGCAAGGATGCTCGATGTCATGTTGATGCTGCATGCAGAGCATGGCGGCGGCAACAACTCGACGTTCACCTGTCGCGTGCTCTCCTCTTCCGGCACTGACGCCTATTCGACCTATGTCGCTGCGCTCGGCTCTCTCAAAGGCCCTAAGCATGGTGGGGCCAATGCGCAGGTATCTAAGATGATCGATGACATCGCCTCCCACGTTGAGCGCTGGGATGACGATGACCAGCTTGCGGCATACCTTACCAAGATCTTGCATGGGGAGGCATTCGACAGGTCGGGCCTCATCTATGGGCTTGGTCACGCCGTCTATACCAAGAGTGACCCGCGGGCTCAGGTCGTGAAGGGCTATGCTCGCACCTTGGCGAAGAAGATGGGGCAAGAGGAGCGCTTCGACTTGATCGAGTCAATCGAGCGCCTTGGGCCAGAGCTCATGCGTGACGTTCGTGGCATCAAGAAGCCTATCTGTGCCAACATCGACCTCTATTCTGGCTTCGTCTATGCGATGCTTGGAATTCCGGAAGAGCTGTATACACCATTTTTTGCTCTGGCGCGTCTCGCAGGATGGGCGGCTCACCGCATGGAGGAGCTCTACGTTGCTGGCCGTATCATCCGGCCAGCGTACAACTCCTATTTGAAGAATCGCATCTATATGCCCTTGCGTGAGCGCAGCTAGACGCGGCTTGCCGTTGTTGCTGTTCTTCTGAGACGTCTTGGATGCAAAGACAAGAAAACCAAAAGAGGTTTGCAAACAAAGAGTCGGCAGGGCATCATGAAGCGTCGTCAGCGTTATCGGTGTCGTCGCTTCCTTGCTCTGAATCCTCGTCAATGACAAGCGGCTTGAAGCTTGCCGTGTCTCCTCCGATGACGGTACTTTCCACCTCGCGGCTCAGCTCCTCTCGGGCTGACTTCAGGCTGTCAGAGAAGACATCCTCTTCCTCATCAGCTCCAGCCAGCTGCGGGCTGGGCGATGGCTCCGTTGATACCTGCGTGTCATAGGGAGTTTTTGCAAGCGCAGAGGCCCTGATTGCATCTTCCAAGGAAACACGCGTCAAATGGTGCGTATGCTTGGTCTTGGTGAAAAGAGGCACGTACTCTATCAGGGTGCTCGAGTTCTCAAGGCCGTACCAATGCGCAGGCGACCCGCAAATGTGACGGATTGCATATTTTGCGCCGAGCACAGCAGCATCAGAGCCTGAAACGTCTGATTCCGGAGAGATCTCCTTTCGTATCATGCAGAAGCGAAAGTCCCCGACGTCCCCGGTGGTGCGATAGATTGAATACTTGTGGTACTGAGGCGCCAACTGACCTGACTTCACAAGGTCTGAAACGATCTGATAGAGGTACTGGTTGACTCGTTGGTTCACGCGGAAGCCGAGGCGCAGCTGTACCTTGAAGACAAAGTCAGTGCCAAAGTCATTGATCGAATATGACAGCGTATGCGGCTCATCAGACACCTGGACATTGAGGAAATAGTAGGCGTGGGCGCGCTTGGGGCGCTTGTCCAAGATGGAATAGAGAATGTCACGGTCCAGCTTGTCAGGTGACGAATCATTGGTCATGAAGACGAGGTTGTCCGCGATGAAGGGGTAGGAATTATCATGGGAGAGCTCTCGCAGCTGGTCGATGTACTTGTTCACGGGAAGATAGACGGTCTGCGTCCGCTCGATGGCAGTCCCGCGACGCCAAATATACATGACGAGGAAGATGAGTGTAGCCATCAACACAGTGAAATAGCCGCCATGGGTGAACTTCGTCAAGCTGGAGAAGAAGAACATGCCCTCGATGAGCACAAAAAACACAAGGAAGATCATAGCGCCGAGGGGCTTGTGGCGAATGTTCTTAAGATAGGTGTAGAGAAGCAGCGTTGTCATCAGCATGGTAGCAGTGATGGCCAAGCCGTAGGCTGCCTCCATATGGCTTGAGGTTTGGAACAGCAGGACCACAAAAATACAGCCAGCCCAGATGATATTGTTGACAAGAGGAATGTAGATCTGGCCCTTTGTCTCAGAGGGGTAGGTAATTTTCATATGAGGCATCAGATCGAGGTGGATTGCCTCTGAGACAATCGAGAAAGATCCTGTGATAAGCGCTTGAGAAGCGATGATTGCCGCAAAGGTAGAGAGTATGACAGCAAAGACGCGCATTTGCTCGGGCACCATCTCAAAGAATGGATTGAGGTCGGCAACGGAGAGCATGCTCAGATTCTTTGTGTTGACTAAGATGAAAGAGCCCTGTCCAAGGTAGTTGAGAATGAGGCAGATTTTCACAAAAGGCCAGCTTGCATAAATATTGTCTTTGCCAACGTGGCCCATGTCAGAGTAAAGGGCCTCCGCACCGGTCGTGCACAGGAAGACATTGCCCAAGACCATGAGACCGGCTGCGTTGATGTCGGAAAACAAAAACACAATGCCGCGCACAGGGTTCAAGGCGCGAAGGATCGACCAATCGTTTGCCTCAATGATGTTCATGAGGCCCATGGCGCCGAGGAAGCAAAACCATACGGTCATAACAGGGCCGAAGGCCTTGCCGATGCTTGAGGTGCCAGCGCGCTGGATGACGAACAGCAGGCACAGTATTGCGATGGTGATCGCAACGACGATATGCTGGTTGTCTCCGATCAACTTATAGAAGAAGTTGACGGTGCGCAATCCCTCGATAGCGGTCGTGACCGTGACAGCAGGGGTCAAAATGCCATCAGCGAGCAGCGCTGCCCCACCGATCATGGCAGGGAAGAGGAGCCACTTGCCGCAGCGGCGCACAAGGCTGTAGAGCGCGAAGATGCCCCCCTCATTATGGTTGTCGGCCTTCATGGCGATCATGACGTATTTTACGGTTGTGATGAGGGTAATCGTCCAGATGAGCAGTGAAAGCGCACCGAGGACCACGTCTTCACTCATTGTAGAAAGGCCGCCGTTGCCTGCCATAATGGCACGCATGGTGTACATGGGGGACGTCCCGATGTCTCCGTAGACGACGCCGAGTGTCACGAGCACCATGCCCATGCTGAGAGGTATGCCCCTGTTTTTAGCGTGGCAAGTGGGCCTTTTGTCAAAAGAATTATGTGGTGAGTCAGCTGTGGCGCTTTTGCCGATGCGACTTGAACTGTGAGTAGTACTCATGATCCTCCAAACGTTGAAAGCGCCCGATGCGTGTTTCCCGTCGGTTGTATTGTTTGCAGGCTGCATGTGGTACCGGCGATATAATCGTGCCAAAACAACAATTATATTGCATTTTTATGCGTACGCAAGAGATAATCTTTTTGCCCAGCATGAGCAGGTCTTATGGGGCGAAATTGAGAGCTGACAAGCGTAGACTGGCAGGTTGATGGAACGCCTCGCGCGCGTCTGCCGCGAGCTTCATGCATGCTTATGAAGGCATCGTTTGGCCAGCCTGTAAGGAGAGAACAATGGAACAAGATCGTATGCTTCAACCCCCTGCTTCCCCATGTCCGCCTCATATCCCTAGCGGTGATCTTGCGAGAGCTAGGGCAAACGGGGCTGCCAGTGAGCATGAGAGCTTCTGGCGAGTGAGGGATAGCGCTTCCGGTGCGACTCCCGATGCCGCCTCAGCGCGTCTGACCTGGGAGAGTGGGGAAGGGCGGCTCGACTATCTGGCGACGGCCGGTTACGTCGACGTTCGCGATGACACTGGCAGGCTGCAAGCGAAGATGTTCTGCCTTTCCTATGTGTCTGTCGACCAGGGCTCTTGCGCAGACAGAAGGCGTCCGGTGACGTTTTGCTACAATGGCGGCCCCGGCTGCGCGTCAGTGCCCATAAACTTCGGCGGCTTTGGCCCGTTGCGCGTAAGGCCGGCCGGTCGCGATCACCTCCGCTTTGATGCTCCCGTGGAAGACAACCCCTACACAGTGCTCAAATACTCCGACCTCGTCTTTCTCGACGCTCCCGGCACAGGATTCTCACCACTTGCTGAGGGGCAGGACAGCTCCTCCTTGTTTGGCATTGATGGCGACGCCGATGCCTTTTGCCGCGCCATAGCGGCATGGCTTGAGCTTAACGGCCGATGGGATGCGCCGCTCTACCTGCTTGGCGAGTCCTACGGAACGCTGCGCAACGCGGTCTTGATGCGCCTGCTGGGGGAACGTGGCATCAAGCTTGTAGGCGTCATCATGCTCTCCGCGATTTGGGACTGGGTGCAGACGCTGCCGGGCGAAGACCTTTACTACCTTGGCATGCTGCCGACCTTCGCTGCGACGGCGCAATACTTTAACAAAGCTGGCATCGGTCGAGACGCTGATGAGTTCTTTGATGAGGCAATGGACTTCACGGAGCACCGCTATGCCCCGGCGCTCCTCCTGGGGGATCGCCTAGATAAGCAAGAAGAGTGCAAGATGGCACAGTATATGTCCCGCATGATCGGTCTTCCCGAGAGCTTCATCGTACAGCGGCACCTGCGGGTGAGCCTTGAGGACTTCCGTGCGCGCCTGCTTTATGAAGAGGGCAAAGTCACCGGCCGCCTTGATACGCGATTTACCTCAGACGCCCCTGGGTACCAGCAGCAGAGTTGGGAGTGGTTCGCCGGCGAGGACGCAGCAGACGATGTGGTGAACGCCGTTTGGAATCGCGCTTTTCGTAGCTTTATCCACCAGGACCTCGGCTTTAAGGCCCCAGCGCGCTATCTTGACAACAACTACCATGCAGTTGGAGAGAAATGGGACTGGAGTCATGAGGCCCCGGGCACAGGCCAGAAGGTTGGCGCTCCCAACGTCGCGATTGACATTGCCTGTGCGCTGCGGCGAGACCCAACTATAAAGCTCTGCGTGCTTGGCGGTCGCTTTGACGCGGCAACGACGTACTGGAACGTCGTTCACGACCTGTCGGCACAATTTCTCTCTTCGCAGATTCAGGAGCGCGTTGAGTTCCACCGCTATGGCTGCGGCCATATGGCCTACGTAGACGAACCTTCTCTTGCTGCCATCGATAAGGATCTGGCCGCCTTTTACGCGAAGCAATGAGCGTGAGAGCCTGTGAGATGATGTGTCCCGGACGCATCATCTCGGCTGGCTGCTTTGGCTAGCTGTGACGCACAAGATAGCAGTGGTGTATACGCGCGTTGCGCTTGAAGTCGTCCGGAATGGTCTCGTCACTAATGTCTTCAAGGCTTACGTCGGCCTTTGCCAAAGCGGCTATATCAGGTTTGAACTTTCGCAGGTTGCAGCAAAAGATGCATAGAGCATGCGGTGAGAGCAGTCTCGACACGTTGATGAGCAGCTCTACATGATCGCGCTGTAGGTCAAATGACGAGCTTGCCATCTGCGAAGAATTCGAAAAGCTTGGCGGGTCAAGGTAGATGAGATCCCAGCGGTTAGGGCTATGGCGCATCTGGACTGCCCATGGGAGGATGTCAGCCTGCACGTAGCTGTGCTGCGGTCCGACGAAGCCGTTGCGCCGCATGTTGCGTCGTGCCCACTGCAAGTAAGGGCGCGAGAGGTCCACGGTGGTCGTGGCTTTTGCCCCACCGTCAGCTGCATAGCAGGTGGCGCTGCCTGTGTAAGCAAAGAGATTCAAGAAGCGCTTCGGATCAGGAGCTCTTTTGATGTGCTCTCTCACGAGGCTGCGGACGTCGCGCGTGTCTAAGAACAGGCCCGTGTCGAGTCCACAGCCGAAATTGACTTCGAAAGTAAGGCCGCCCTCATCGACAAGGTGGGCTTCCCTGGGCAGGCTGGCAAGATCTGCCCCCTTGCTTTTCCCCCGGTCCATTTGGGCTCTCTTGGCAGCTTTTGCCTGCGACTCTCCGTGGGCATACTGGGAGCCGCCCTTCGATCTCATGCGCTGCTTTACGTAGATGTTGCGAGAATCGACGCCCATGACGCGAGGGAGTATTGCCAGCGCATCGAAAAGGCGTCGCCTCGCTGTTGACGGCTTGATCTCCTTTGGAGCGGCATACTCGCTGACGACTGCCCAAGGGCCTGTCCCGTTTCCACCAAAATCACGTTCCTTGAGCAACTGCGAAGGCTGGTAATAGTCGATTGCCAGGGCATAGTCGGGCAAGTCGGCATCATAGGCACGAAAGCAGCCAATGTCTTCTTGTTGCGCCCATCTGCGACGAAGGCGCCATGCCTTCTCGAGCCGGCGGGCGAACTGCTCACTTTGGGGCAGGGCCACGAAGACATCCCTTCCACCCTTTAAGGGGATATCTGCTGCCGGGAATGGGTGGTCTTGGAGACTGCCATGGCAGATGAAGACTTGGGAGGGTCCCATAAGTGTCTCAAGGCGATCGGTGCCATCAAAGGACAGTTCTTCGTTTATGTCCGTGCTCGTTGAAATGGTAACAAAGTCTGACGTGGGCGAGACAACCTGGGCAGCCTGGCGCAGATAAGCAAGCAGGTCCGCCTCCTGTGCCATGTCGGTCTGCGCCAAAGATGAGAGATCGCATGCCATCAGGCAATCTATGCCAGCCGCCGCCGCCGCGAGTCGGTCCATGTCGTGCGTCAGGTCAAAGCACCGTACGCCTTGACAAGCCTCGAACGGGATGGGCATATCTTCTTGCATGGGGTGCAAGCCGGCAGCGATAAGGCGCAGCGAAGGAAGATGTGAGGCGCCGACATCAGCTCGCCGCCGGGCTTCTTCGCAAAGATCATCCCATAGCGTCGCTTCGTGGCGAAGCCAGCCCTCAAAGCCCCATGTCTGGCGGCCAAGCCCGGCGGCACGGTCGCCGGCCTCTTCGCCGGCCTCAAAGAGCAGGCTGTCCGCACAGGGGCTGAGTGCAAAGATGCTTTCTTCCTCTCGTCGGCAGCGGCGATACCAGCCGCCAACCTCAAGAAGGGCAGCTGCATAGTCGTGGCGAAGCGAGGGCTTGGAGCCAAACGGAGGCTTTGTCCCACGACGGAAGAGAGCCTCCCCAGCCAAATCAATGCCTACGACAGCTCTTTTGCGTCCAAGACGTACGAACAGGGACACATCGGGATCAGCGGTGTCTATCTGTGGCCGCCCACAGCTATGGGCGCGCATTCGATCCAAGACCGCGTCCTTTGTGCGAAGAGCTGTGAACTGCGTGTTGCGCAAATTGTCGTTGACGCCGTGTGCCTCTACCGCGAACGTTTTGTGAGGGGAGATTTCGTCCTCCCAAGCAATTGACGAAACGCCTTCGTACAGGGCATCGGAGCTGTCAGCCGGTATGTGCGCCAGCACCGCTATGACTCGGGAAGCGAGCCGCGACCACAGACAAGCTTTGTATGCGTCACGCAGATCGCCTTCGAAGCTCACCTGGCCGCGTAGCGGACGCAATTGGGAAAGTCCTAGAGAGCGCAACTCCTGTGTGAGTAGCCTCTCTAGGCCTGCTGGACATGTTGCGAAAAATTCCATCGGGTTACCTTTCGCCCGTAGTTTTGTCTAGTGTAGCTTGAGTGGTGCATGTAAGTGCGTTAGAAGCCATAGTGTGGCCCTACCATGCGCATGGCAGCCGTCTGCCGCATGGGAGGCGACAGCTGGGGACAAGGAAGATACTATTAAGGGTATAGAGCATGCGTTGCCATTTGATGGGTAAGGCGGCATGAAGCGAAAGGGCAAGTATGGACAAAGAGGTTGAAGCTAAGGCTCGGCTTTGGATGGACAATGTCTCCGAAGCAGATCTCAAGGCAGAGCTTGACGAGCTTATGGAGCCAGGCAATGAAGAGAAGCTCAATGACGCGTTCTACCGTGACCTGGACTTTGGCACTGCTGGCCTGCGCGGCACGCTTGGCGTCGGCACAAACCGCATGAACATCTATGTCGTCGCTCAAGCCACACAGGGCGTCGCTAACTACCTCAACGCTCACTACGACCATCCCTCTCTGGCGCTTGCGCGAGACTCGCGTCTGAAAGGGGAGGATTTCCAGAAGGTGGCCGCAGGGGTGCTTGCCGCCAATGGAGTGAAGGTCTTTGTCTACCCGCGTATTGAGCCAGTGCCGGCCCTTTCATTTGCGGTCCGCTATCTTCATGCCTCGGCCGGCATCGTCTTGACGGCCAGCCACAACCCTGCCATCTACAACGGCTACAAGGTCTACGATGACAATGGATGCCAGATTGCCAATGAAGCCGCTGACGAGATCTCTGCTTCAATTCACTCTACGCCGATGTTCGGTGCAGTGAAGTCAATGGATTTCGACCAGGCCTTAGCCGAGGGACGCATAACGTGGACACCTGAGGAGGTCCTCGATAGTTTTATCGATGTGATCAAGAAAGTCTCCGTCCCTGGCTTTAAAGCTCCCGACGGCTTTAAAGTCGTCTATACACCCCTGAATGGAACAGGGCTCGAATGCGTTACCCGTATTTTGAAGGAAATTGGGGTTAAGGATGTTTCGATAGTGCCTGAGCAGCGTGATCCTGACGGGCACTTTCCGACATGCCCGTATCCCAATCCGGAGTTTCGCGAGGCACTTGAGCTCGGTCTGAAGCTCTGCGATAAGGTCAAGCCGAATCTCATGGTCGCAACGGATCCTGACGCTGATCGCATGGGCACTGCCATTCCCCATGCAGGGGAGTACAAGCTACTTACCGGCAACGAAATGGGTGTCCTGTTGCTCGATTGGCTTGCAGGCACGGCTGCGAGAAATGGCGAGGACGTCTCGCGCAAAGTGGCTGTCTCGACGATTGTTTCTTCTGTCATGCCAGACGCAGTGGCGCGACACTATGGGTTTGAGATGCGTCGGGTGCTTACCGGCTTCAAGTTCATCGGCGGCCAAATCGACCTGCTAAAAGCAGCGGGAGAAGGAGATCGCTTCCTCATGGGGTTTGAGGAGTCCTATGGCTATTTGGTCGGCACGCATGTCCGTGACAAGGACGCCGTCGTTGCCACAATGCTGGCAGTTGAGATGAGCGCTTATTATGCAGAGAAGGGCTTAGACCTCTACGAGGCTATGGACCTACTCTACAAAAAGTATGGCTACTACCTCAATGGCATCGTCAACGCCCAATTTCCAGGCGAGGCGGGAGCGAAGAGAATGGCCGAGATCATGCGCAATTTGCGCGAACGTTCGCCCAAGGAGATCGGCGGCTATCCCGTCGTCGGCATGACGGACTTCGGCCAGGGCGTGGAGATGCCTGTTGTCGCAGGCTTGCAAAAAGACCCCAAGCAAAAGCTGCCGAGGGCCAACGTGATCGAGTTCCGCCTTAAAGGTGACAACAAAGTCATCTTCCGTCCGTCAGGAACAGAGCCGAAGGTCAAGGCATACCTGTTTTCCAAGGGGGCAACACGCTCAGATGCCGAAGCTGTAGAAGCCAAGCTGCGTACAGCAGCGGAAGGGCTCCTTTCATAGGCCAAGAGTCGTTTGCACCCCGGGTAATGACGTATCCCTGGAGTTTTTGAGTTTGTCGCCGCAGGCTCTTGAAAGTGAAGAGGTCTACGGCGACTTTTTTCCTGTCTCGTCAGCTATTCTGACGAGCCGGCATCGCCTGAGTTGTCGGTTGCAGAAAGCGCATACATCGTATCCGCATCAGAGCTGATTGTGCTTGCTGCCCACGTATGCGAGCTCACTGTCGCCGAGGTGGGATCATTGACGTAGACCGAGCCGTCATCGGCAGTGCCGCTAACAAGCACCCAATGCGCATATGAAGTGAGCGTATTGGCCTTTACGAGCACAGCGAGCGGGGCTCCGTCTTCGAGAACGAGAGAGATGTTGTCTCCCGAAGGGGTGTACTTGTGCCCTGCAAGTCCCACCTGTGCAAGCGTGTTGTCAAAGAAGTCACTGCTAAGGCCCGCGTCGCCATTTGCATACCCAGCAGATGTCGCTATGTCTGCTATCGTTGCAGGAGTCTTGTCAGAAGAGCCAGTAAGTCCCATATATGCCATCGAAAGCACAGTGGGACCAGAGCCGGTTATGCCAAATGCGCCGTCAGCATAGTCGATGTTCCCCCAGCGGCTGTCCCAATCGTAAAGCGCTGGATAGCTACCCTTTGTGACGCTGTCAGTGAAAGTCTGGGCACTTTTGTCAGCATCGGGATAATTAGCAACGAATTCGACGGCGTCCGGCTCTGAGACCGCGAGCTCAATCATGCGCGTGTCACTGTATTTGTCTGCATTTTGTGCAATTTTGTTAAGATTGTCGGCAACATTGAGAGCAGGGGTCAGCGCTGTCGTTATGCCAGATGACGCACCTGCTGCGACCCGCGAGTCTTGTGAGTTTACCTCGTCTTCGCTGTCGGTCGTACTTGAAGAGCAGCCCCGGACGCAGCTTGAGATCGCAAGCACTAGTAAAACAAGGACAAGGAGTGCGGCTATAAGGAAAAAGAGCATGCGTCTGTCTGGGCCGCGTCGTCCTTCACGTCGGCCGTTGAAATTGATGTTGCGCTGATGCAGCGTATAGCCAGTGTCATGGCCAGAGATGGTGCGAAAGTTATGGTTGCTGCTATATGGATGTCGCGGCGATCGTGGATTGCGCGCGTTTATCGGTCGGCTCTGCCGATTGCGTGACCTGCTGCGGCCACGGGAAGAGCGCTGCCGAGCCTGATCGCCCGACCTAGCAATTTCATGATGGGATTCATGGCGGCGACCTTGATTGTTGTTGGGCATGACAGTCCTCTCGGCAGTGCGTGTAAAACAAGCTATTGCGAGCTTTTATGGCAAAGCGGATATGCATAGCACCAATAGTAAGCTAGTACGAGCAAAATCAGTCTCAAAAACTGCCATAGATTGCATAAACGGGCCTTGAGGTGCATGAAGGAAAGTCGGCTTTCTCATGGTGCATCTTCCAGTATCTGTCGTCTTTCCCGTACGGATCCAGTCTCTAGAAAAAAGAAGTGAGTATGCGTTTTATATTGTCGTATGATGCAGCATACGATCATCTGATGCATTATGATGCGAATACACCTCTGTTTGCGCATTTGTATGCATATCAGCCGTGCGGAAACTACGGTTTGGAGCAGTTGTATGGTAAAGAAGCGTAACAGCAGGCAAGACGCCATCCGAGACATTGTGCGCAGTAAGTCTATACGTACGCAGCGTGAGCTTGTCGAGGAGTTGCAGTCTATTGGTTACAAGTGCACACAGGCAACTGTATCGCGCGATATTGCCGACATGGGGCTGCGCAAGCTTCCTGAGGGCATTTATGTCCTTGCTGAGGACTTGCATCTGCAGCGTATGGTTTCTGAGTTTGTCGTGTCGGTGGAGCGGGCTGGCAATCTCGTCGTTGTGAAAAGTCAGCCAGGCACAGCTCCTGGCGTGGCCGCAGCCGTGGATGCCGCCACCCTGCATAAGGTATGTGGCTCGATCGCTGGCAACGACACAGTGCTCGTTGTCGCTGCAGACGCTGAGGCAGGTCAAGATCTCGTAGGCCTCATAGAGAAGTTGCGCATGACTCGTAAGTAATGTTTGATGGACAAGGTTTGAGGAAGCAGTCCTGCCATGAAAATAGGCGCCCATCAAGAGCTGGGCGCCTAGGTGCTGACCTTCACTGGGAGCGGGATTGGCTTTAGGGCTTTGTTGGCTCCTTGTCCGTTTCAGAAGTGCTGTCTGTAGTCCCCGAGCTGTCCGCTGACGTGCCAGAGCTCGTTGTGTCTGAGCTTGCGGAGTTGTCGTCTTCTGTGGTCTCTCCGGTGCTTGTATTGGTGCTTGGCGTGGACGTGCCGTTCGTATCTGTGCTGCTCGTGTTGCTGTTGGACGTGTTGGTCGCGTTGTCGCTCGTGGTGGCTGAGTCGTTCGTGGCTTCATCGCCTTTCGAAGACGATTCGGATGAGCTGCTCTCGTTGCTGCTCGTACTGGAATTCTTTTTGCTGCTGCTACTGCTGCTGACACTTACTGAAAAGTCCCAGCTGCTATTGTCCTTGTAGGTTGGCGTGGCATCAGTGGTGGGGAACTCCTCTCGTGCGATGCCGTCAAGTATTGAGTTGGTGAATTCGGCAAAGATGGGGCATGCGGTCGTGTAGGGATGCCCGTAGCTGCCGTTAACATAGACCGTCGTGTCGTCGGTGTTACCGACCCAGATGGCGACGGAGATTTGGGGAGTGTAGCCGCAGAACCACAGGTCTCGGTAGTCTTCTGACGTGCCTGTCTTGCCGGCGATGGGCTGGTCGTAGGTGATGGAGGACAACATCGTATGGGCAGTTCCGCTGCTGCTGGTCACAACGGTCTCAAGAGCAGTAGTTGCCGCCTGCGCGATGGCTGGGTCTACTGCTTGGGTCGGATTGTCCTGGTGCTCATAGACAACATTTCCATTGCGATCCTCGATTTTCGTGATGGCGATCGCGTCGCGGTGGACGCCGCCGGTCGCCAGCGTGGCATAGGCCTCCGCCATCTGCACGGGAGGCACGCCCTCAGTGCCGAGCGTGATCGATGGGTAGGCAGAGAGTTCCTCGTCTATGCCCATGTCTTTGGCTACCTCTACAATTTTGTCCGCTCCGATGCTGACGGCGATTTGGGCGAAGCCGGTGTTGGATGAGACTGCCAAAGCCTGGGTGAGCGTCAGATTGCCGTAGCTTTCGTTACCGTAGTTTTGCACCTTCCATGTGCTGGTAATCTGTTTAGGAGAGTTGCAGTTGATATAGACGTCAGGACTTACGCCAGACTCCAGCGCGGCGATTAAGGTGAAGACCTTGAAGCTAGAGCCTGTTTGTCGCTGGGCCTGCGTCGCCATGTTGTATTGGTTGGTGTTGTAGTCCTTGCCGCCTACCATGGCCTTGATGTATCCCGTTGACGGATCCACAGCGACCAATGCTGCCTGCAGGTTGTCTTCATCGATTGAGTCAAGTCGGTCGCTGACGGCCTTTTCTGCGGCTGCTTGGTAGTCGAGGTCGAGTGTTGTGTAGACTTTCAAGCCGCCTTTGAGGATAACGTCAGAGCTGAAGTCATCCTCAAGCAGCTGTCGCACGTAATCGGTGAAGTACGGTGAGGCGCTGTTGTCATTGCCGAAGCTTCCAAGGTTGAGCGTGATCGGCTCCGCCACACTCTCGTCGTACTCTTCTTGGGTTATGTCTCCTGCAGAAAGCATTCGGTCTAGCACATGGTTGCGGCGCTCAACGCAGGCATCCATGTTGACGGTGGGATCGTAGTAGCTTGGGGAGTTCGGAAGGCCTGCGAGCGTCGCAGCCTCATTGAGCGTCAGATCCTTCGCGTCCTTGTTGAAGTAGGTGATGGCAGCCGCTTCGATGCCGTAGGCGCCATGCCCATAGTAAATGGTGTTCAAATACATGTTGAGGATTTGGTCTTTGGTGTAGGTCTTTTCCATCTGAATGGCTATGTAGGCCTCGCGCACCTTGCGCTTGAGCGTGTTGTCGAATTGCTCGTCAGAAAGGACCGTGTTACGTACAAGCTGCTGCGTGATGGTCGACGCGCCTTCGGAGCGGCCTGAGAGCTGAGCGAAGATGGCGCGGACAATGCCTTGAGGGTCAACGCCGTTATGCTGGTAGAAGCGCTCGTCTTCGACGTCGACGGTTGCTTCTGACACATAGTCGCTGATCTCGCTGAGGTCGACTGACCGGCGGTTTTGCAGGTAGTATTCGGCTAGCACTGTGGTGCCGTCTCCTGCGATGACCTGCGTTGGCTCTGCGACGAGGTAGGCATCGGCGGACTGGTAGTCCGGCAGATCGGACAGCCAGTTGTTGACGACTGTGCCTATCGAGACTGCGATGGCAATTGCCAAAAGGGCGATGAAGCCGAAAAAGCCCAAGATGCCAAAACCGACGATATGCGTGCGTGAATGACGGTGAGCCCTGCGTTGGCGGATGCTCATTCAGCCCTCCTAGTGATATGACATTTGCATCGACATTATAGGTGCATGTCCTGCTAAGGTATGTGCGGACTATATTTGTGCGGCCAAACAACATTACGGCTGCGCTTGCGGGTCAGTTGCATGTTGTAGTACCGAAGCGGAGGTATGACGTTGTTAGCAGTTGAAGAGCAGTTGAGGACTATCGTTTCTGGCACAATGCAAATAGTGCCTCTAGAAGAGCTGAAGAAGAAGCTTGCCCGAGGCGTCCCTCTCAACATCAAGTTGGGCGTTGACCCGACGTCCCCGGACCTTCATTTGGGCCATGCGGTACCCCTGCGCAAGATGCGCCAGTTTCAAGACCTCGGCCACAAGGTCACTTTGATCATCGGCAATGGCACGGCTTTGATCGGAGACCCTTCAGGTCGCGATTCAACCCGGCCGCAGCTTACGAGCGCGCAAGTCGAAAAGAACGCGAAGACGTATGTCGCGCAGGCGATGAAGATCCTCGATCCAGCAAAGACTAAGATTGTCCACAACGGGGACTGGATTCTCTCGATGGACCTCGGCAAACTCCTTGGCCTGCTGTCGAAGTTCACCGTTGCCCGCATCCTGGAGCGCGAGGACTTTTCCAAGCGCTACGCCGCCAAGCAGCCTATCGCGCTGCACGAGTTCATCTACCCGGTGATGCAGGCGTATGACTCAGTGATGGTCAAAGCCGACGTGGAGATGGGCGGTAACGACCAGATATTTAACTTGCTGGCCGGCCGCGATCTGATGGAGAAGATGGGAATGGAGCCTCAGGTCGCTTTGACCATGCCGCTTCTGGAAGGCACTGACGGCGTCAAGAAGATGTCCAAGTCCTACGGCAACTACGTCGGCCTCACTGATGCGCCAGACGACATGTACGGCAAGCTCATGTCGATACCTGACGCGCTCATCGGTCGCTACTATCGCCTGTGCTCCACGCTGCCAATAGATGAGGTCGATAAAATAGATGCCTCCTTGGCAAAGGGTACCGCCGACCCCTACGAGCTTAAACGCGCCCTTGCGCGTAACATCTGCGACCTCTATCACGGCGCCGGCTCCGGCGATGCCGCACAGGCCGTTTTTGACAAGAGGTTCAAGGAGCATGTCGTTGTGGACGCGACTGAGTTTTGCGCCAAGCTAAACGACAGGCTCAACGACAGTGGCTTGGTGTATCTTCCCAAGCTCCTAGCCGATGCGGGTCTTGCGAGCTCTGCAGGCGACGGCAGACGCAAGATTGATCAGGGGGGCGTAAAGGTCAACGGTCAGAAGCTGCCCACGAAGAGCTATAACGTCGACCCGGCCAAGCTTGCAGGCGCCACACTGCAGGCCGGCAAGCTTCATGTGGTACGGCTCGTCTGAGATGGGCGTGCAACGAGAAAGACGCCGCAAGATACCTGAGCTTCTAGCTCCTGCTGGAGGCCCAGAGGCCTTTTATGCAGCCCTGTCTGCTGGCGCAGACGCGATCTACTGTGGTCTCGGCAATGATTTCAATGCCCGCCGCGGCGCCCGTAACTTTGATGATGAGAGCTTCAAGAGGGCCTGCCGTGACGCTCACCTCGCGGGTGTGCGCGTCTACGTTACGGAAAATATCGTGGTCAAGCAAAGCGAGATGTCCGATGCGCTTGCGCTCGTGCAGCGCGCATGGGGCCTTGGCGCAGATGCGGTGATTATCCAAGACATAGGCCTAATGGCCGAAGTCAAGCGCCTGTGGCCGGAAGTGGAGCTGCATGTCTCCACCCAAGCCAACGTCCACGACACCCGAGGCGCGCTGTTTTGTCGCGACGTGCTTTCGGCAGATCGCGTGACCCTTTCTCGGGAGTTGTCCCTGGCGGAGATCGCACGCATTGCAGACGCGGGAGTGGATGTAGAGGTCTTCGGCCATGGGGCCCTGTGTTTTTGCTATTCAGGAATTTGCATGATGAGCTCACTTGCCGGTGGGCGCTCCGCCAACCGCGGCCTTTGCGCCCAGCCTTGCCGCCTTCCTTATGACCTTGTAGATAGTAAGGGAAATGTGGTTGCCGCCGCAGGTCGCACTCGCCCCCTGTGTCCGAAGGACTGCTGTACAATAGAAGATCTTCCTCAGCTCATAGACTCACATGTCTCATCACTCAAGATAGAGGGACGCATGAAGGCGCCTGACTACGTCTGGGCGGTGGTAGCGACGTATCGGGCCGAGCTGGATGATTTGGCGACGGGGCAGGCTCCGACGCCTGAGACTGCAGCGCGACGCCGTCGCATGCTGAAGCGCTCCTTTAATCGTGACTTCACGGATGCGTATCTTCATGGGCGCTCCGGCGACGAGATGATGAGCTACGAACGATCCAACAATCGCGGTGAGCTCGTTGGCAGCGTCAGCGCGAGCCGGGATCTTGGCACATACCGCCGAGCGCGGACGACCTCCGTCAGCGACAAGCAGCGCGTGCGCTCCCATCACTATGCCGAAGCTACCGTGCGCTTTGAAAAAAGCGTCGGCGCCGGGGACCTTCTCGAGATACGGCCAACCGATGATCCGGCACAGTTTCTCACGACCCATGCCGATAAGAGCTATGCGCCGGGACAAAGCGCGACTCTGCGAGTGGTGCGCCCGATGCCGATTAGAAGTCCCGTCCGGGTGATTCGCTCACAAGCAATTCTCGATGAGGCCGCGCGCGCCTCTGCCGCCCAAGCGCTGCCCCGCCGCGCTGTCACGGTGTGCGTTGAGGCACATAGGGGCCAACCTCTCAGCATCAAGCTTACATTGCTCGATGCCGATGTGTCAGTTTGCGCTCTGGGTCAAACTGTTGAATCTGCCCGTACCAAAGAGCTGACCCGCGAGGAGCTTGTGGAGCATGTTTGCCGGATGGGATCGTCTCCATTCGATCCTGTTGACGTCCATGTGCACCTCGATAGCGGCTGCGGCATGGCCTTTTCAGCGATACACGAGGTGAGGAGACGGGCGTGCAAGCTTTTGGAACAAAAGTTGCTCGCAGGATATGAGCGCAGCTGCAGTCACCTGGCTGCTGTCCCAAGCCTGGACAGCCTTGCTTTAAGCTGCGCACACGCGCGCAGCGAGCTGCGGAAGGAAACCTTGGACCATAACGGCGTGGTGGATAGCAGCGAAAAGGCGTCTCCTGTCGCAATTTGTGCGCTCGTCACGACACCAGAGGCAGCACACGCTGCTGTCGCCGCCGGGGCGACACGGATATATGCTTCCGCTGATGCCCTTGCCACAGGAGCGTGGCCGCAAGAAGGCATCGCATGGCTTGACGAGATCTGTCGCGAGCAGGACCATGCGCGCCTTGACTCCTTCGTGCAGCCACATAGGCCTGTTGCGGTGGGCAACCTCTCAGAGCTTTCCCTCGCGGCAAGGAGATCGGCCTTTGCTGAGGTGCGACCCTGCATTCCCGTGCACAATGAGAGCTGCCTCGTCAAGTTGGAAGTGGCTGGGGCATGTGGGCTTTGGCTCTCTCCTGAGCTTACGCTCGAGGAGATACGCGAGCTTGCGCCTGCTGCTTCGGTTCCGCTAGGGCTGATTGTCTCAGGTCGTACGCGTGCCATGACCTCTGAGCATTGCATCCTGCAGACGACAGGGCGCTGTGTCCACGACTGTGCTCGCTGCCCTTTGCGCGCGCAACGGCTTTCCTTGCGTGATCGTGACGGCGCCCTTCTTCCTGTGCGGAGCGACCTTCACGGGCGATCGCGTATCTATGCTGCGCACCCATTGGACATAACGCCTCAGATACCTGACCTTATGGCCTGCGGAGTCGTGCGGTTCATGGCGGACTGTACGCTGCTCTCTGTCGGGGAGACGTCTTTTGCCGTTGGTCGCGTGGAGCGTGCGGTGGCTGCTGCATTGGCTGGTCGAAAGAGCGCACCGCGACTTGCGGGAGCTACGTCGGGGCATTTCTTCTCAGGTGTTGGTTAGGCAGGCGTCGTCTTCGGAAAGCAAGGAAAGGAGAATTTTCGAGCCTTATTTTCGAGCCTTAGGTTGCCTTTGAGGAAGCCGCATTTGCTATGGGCGACTGTGCTGCGCATATGAAGAATGTTTTCTGTCATATTGATAAGGCCATAGGGCTTTGGGTACGATACGAAAATACCTAGTGCGTAAGTAGAGTATGGGTTCCAAAGTTAGGCAACGCATGAGACACCTTGAGAGGTGTTGGAGGGGATTTGCGATGGCAGTCAACAAAGAGCTGTTGGAAAAGACCATAGATGTTATCAGGCAGAGCTTGCAGGCCGATGGGGGAGATGTCGTTCTCGTCAATTGCGATGATGATGGGGTCGTTACCTTGGAGATGCAAGGCGCTTGCGCCGGCTGTCCTTTGTCAACCTATGACATGAGCGAGGGAATTGAGAGGATTTTGAAAGAGCATGTGCCTGGAGTCACCAAAGTTCAGCCCTCGATGGCATTTTAGCGTGGAGTGCGCATGTGGCTTGATGAGCTCTATCACTCGATAAGCCCTATCGCGTTCCAGATCGGCCCTCTCGTTGTGAGATGGTATGGTCTTGCCTATCTCGGGGGGTTTGTGTTGGGTGCCCTGTGTATCTGGCGGACGCAAAGGCGCTGGGGCCTTGACCTAAGTTTGGATGATCTGCTCTCTGTCATCATTGGCATTGCCTTCGGTGTCATCATTGGCGCTCGTGTGGCCTATGTCATCTTTTATGGGGCAGGCTACTATCTTGTGCATCCTCTCGAGGTTTTTGCGCTCAACCAGGGTGGTATGAGCTTTCATGGGGGCTTGGTCGGAGCCATCATCGGCGGCTCGATTGCCTGCCGCCAACTGCGGATCTCCATCTCCACAATGTGTGACCTCGGAGTGATTGCAGCACCGATTGGCTTGTTTCTTGGGCGCTGTGCGAACTTTGCCAACGGCGAGCTTTGGGGCAAGCCAACGGACTTGCCGTGGGGCGTCATGTTCTATGATACCGGCGGCGGCTATATCTATCGCCACCCGTCCCAATTATATGAGGCCCTTTTGGAAGGCGTCGTCCTCTTCGTGGTGCTCTCTTTGCTCTCGCGCAAAAAGCCCCTCTACCCGCAAGGGACATTCCTTGGCGTTTTTTTGATGCTCTATGGGATGTTTCGCTTCTTCATTGAATTTGTGCGCGTGCCAGATGCGCAACTCGGCTATCTCATAGCAGGATTCGTGACCATGGGGCAGCTTCTGTCCCTTCCGCTGGTGGTTGCGGGCATAGTGATACTTGTAGTGGCACAGCAGAAAAACCATCCGCAGACGGGACATCTTCCAGCTTAGAGCATGAGGAAGGGCTCTTCCTCATGCTCCTCGTCGAAGTCTTGCTCTTCGTCTGCACTTTCTTGTTGCTCGTCTTCGCTGTTGCGAAGGTCCTGTTCGTCCTCATCGTTCCAGTCATAGGCGGCAGCTGTGTTTGCAGCTTGAGCTTCGGGGAGGGTAGAGGTGATGGAGCAGAGCCCGTCGACTTCAGGAACGATTTTCTGCCATTGGACGAGGGTAGCCTCTTGGGGCGTTTGGTCGAACTCGACGAGAGAATCGAGGTAGATCTTGTGCGCTCCATCCAAAAGGTCAGATGAGCTGTGTATGCGCTCAAACATTTCTTGGAATTTGTCAAGCGCCTCTTCTGCATTCTCTGCCTCAACGACAGCTGGCATGAGACAGTAGTTATCGGCGTCGTCCTGATTGTCGTTATAGTTGAAGTTACCTACATAGAGCATGCGTTCCTCCCCTGACGAGTGCGGACTTGTGCGGGTGGAGTCTTGCCTACCCGCTAGTACTTTATCACGGTCCATAAAAGACAGTCGAGGCGTCGGCAGACGGCTTGCGCTGGTTTTATTGCGACGAACCCTCCACAACAACACGGCAGGGGTTTTCACGAGGGTGTGCTTTTAGTAGTATCTATATGTTTCCCCATTCACGCTAAGAAGGAGCCATGCATGTCCGGACACTCTAAGTGGGCTACTACCAAACATAAGAAGGCCGCCATTGATGCGAAAAGGTCTTCGCTGTTTTCCAAACTCTCGCGCAACATAACGGTTGCGGCGAAGCTTGGCGGTGATCCCAGTCCAGAAAATAACGCTACGCTCGCCTCTGCTGTTGCACGAGCCCGCATGGTCTCCATGCCGAACGCAAAAATCAAGGCAGCAATTGATAAGGCCTTTGGCGCCGGCGCAGATGCGTCTGTCTATGAGAACATCATCTATGAGGGCTATGGCCCCGCAGGGGTGGCGCTGTATGTCGAATGCTTGACCGACAACAAAAACCGCACAGCCGCCGATGTCCGTTCTGCCTTCACACACGCAGGAGGCAACCTGGGCACTTCGGGCTCTGTGGCCTTCCAGTTCCAGCGCAAAGGTTCCTTGGCTGTCGAGAAGGTTATAAAAAGCGATGACAAAAAAGTTCCCGACCGTGACAATGCGGTCGACGAGGATGAGTTCATGATGGCTGTGGCCGAGGCCAATGGCGAAGACTATGAGGATGCAGGTGACGAATGGATCGTCTATACCGCCTACGACGCTATGCAAGATGTCCAAAAGTCTTTAGAAGACCAGGGCATCGAGGTCAAGGGATCTGAGCTCACGATGGTTCCGAAGACCCCAACGGACGTGAGCGTGGCTGACGCCAAGAAAGTCCAGCGTCTGGTTGATCGGCTCGAGGAGCTTGAAGATGTGCAAAACGTCTATGACACGATGAATCGCACTGACGAGATAGAAGAAGCGCTGGCAGAAGAAGAATAATAAGGCATCTATCGGCGTGCTTAGCATTTTCACGGAGGCTCTGTGAGCCAACGGGACGACAGCTCTGTTCGTGATGACGACCTCGAGGCAGATGATCTCGGGGTCGCTCGTCTACCTCATGCTCAAGGGACGCTGAAAAGCGGATCGGCGTTTAGCCGAAAGCAAAGCAGTAACGTCTCATGGGGAGAGCAACAGGAAGGAAAGGGGCAGGATGCGCTGAATGAGGCTAGTCCTTCTAGGCCGCAGTCCTACGGAGCCATGCCAAGAAGCGCCTCGGCCGATGGGCTCTCGCAGCCTGCGGACTCTGGCCAAAGAGCTTATGCCGCAACGCATGCCCCCGTCCCGCCTGCGTCTGCGCCGCCAACGCAATACAGTCCTGCTGCGCCCCGTGCGCGCAACGTGGGCTCACGTCCCATTGACCCAGAGGCCAACCGCGCCGCCTTCGACGCGCGCTACTCACGGAATGACCCGTACGACGTCGATGCCGGCTATGACGAGAGGGCGGGGAGGGGCCACGGCCATCGGCTGCGCCGTGACGCGCGTGCCGCATACTACAACACTGCCGACGATGGGGAGATGGCCTATCGCTCTCATCGATGGCATCATCCCGTGCGTAATCTGTTGCTTGTTTTACTGGCACTCATTGTGGTGTTATACGTTGTAATTTGCGTCCCTATCGACAGAGACATCGCTTTCGACGACGCAACGCAGCAGAGCCTGTCGGAAGAGCTGTCGCCGCACATTCCTCTCACACCCTATTATGTGCTGCTACTCGGGTCGGATGCTCGCAGTGAGGACACCACGTCCAGAACCGATACGATGATCTTGCTGCGTGTCGATCCCCTTCTGAACAAATACACGCTCGTTTCCATCCCTCGCGACACTAAAATCGAGCTTGCCGGCCATGGCACGCAGAAGATCAATGCTGCCTACACCTATGGAGGAGCCTCTGCAGCTGCCAAGGCGGCAAGCGAACTGCTTGGTGTCAGCATCTCACATGTGGCACTCATAAACTTTGATGGCATCCAAACGCTCGTTGATGCGATAGGTGGCATCACCGTGACCGTTCCGGTGGATGTCAATGACCCAACTTATACGGGGCTTGTGATGTCTGCCGGCACCTATGAGATGGACGGACAGACCGCCCTCCTCTTTTCTCGCGTGCGACATGGGTTTGCGCTTGGTGACTTTCAGCGGCAGGCTGATCAGCAGCTGGTCATTCAGGCGATCATTGCAAAGATCCGCACCCTCCCAATTACCGAGCTTCCTGCCGTCGCGCAGAGCATGGGGAGCCTTCTGTCTACGACGATGCGTTGCTACAGCATCCTGCCGCTGCTGGTGCGCATGTCCATGACAACGCCAACCGTCTACCAAGCGTCCATACCATCTACGACACAGACGATCGACGGGGTCTCTTATGTGGTTGTTGATAGCTCGGCGCTCTCGCAGATGATGGAGGTCGTCAACGCTGGCGGAGACCCCTCGACGGTCACTTCAGGTTTGGAGTAGGGCTCCTGCGCAATGCTGCCATCCGCATGGGGTATCCTTGGGAAGGTGTCCTCTGCAGAGCCGTGGCATGTCGCCATGTGCCGTCGGAAGGGATTTGGGCATGAGCAGTTTCAAGCGTTTTTGCATGTTCTTGTTTGGGCTTTCCGGGCTTGTGTGCTTTATCGTGCTAGCACTGTCCCAGTATGGCATCGCTGTGGACCAAATTGCCATCGCGCTTGCCATCCCGTGGGTCTTTGTCACTTTCCAGGTCTGTTTGGGAATTACTGTCTGTGGCTTGATCTTCTTCTTCTTTGGTGCGCTGTTCGCGCCGCGCAGCCATCGATCTGTTGTGATCTCAAGCGTGGGTGACGATGAGATCCAAGTGACACGTAACGCGATCAAGGCTCAGGCCGTGCATATTATTGAGCGCGATGGCTCCATGGTTGCCAAAAATGTGACAGTGCATGCCAAACGACAAGGGCATATCTGTGTTTTTGCCCGTGTACAGCCCAGCCGGCCCGTCAATGTCGTCGAGGCGGGCGAGCATCTCCACGAAGATTTGGAAAAGGGACTTGCAGACGTATGTGGCGACAAGGTCGAGAGTGTCGGCCTTGAGTTCATCGATGCCGCCTCGCAAGAGGACCTTACAGATCATGTTGAGCCGCTGCAAGAAAGCACTGAGCTGCTGCAGGAGGCTGCGCCTGAAGTTGAGGGTGCGACAGGCAGGGCAGCCAGTTCTGCACAGGGCAGCTCGGATGACATCACTGTGGCGATGGGGCGAAGCTCCTCGTCTCTTGGCGCTGCAGCAGAGGATAAGCAGGCCAAGCCGGCTACCGATGCGGGAGAGGAGGCCTAAGTCATGGCTGACAAGAAACCTAAGACGACTGTGGAGTCGACTCCGAAGGCACGTGAGTATTCCGAGCGCTCTGCAGATGAATCTGAAGATGCCCACAAGCAAAAGCAGCAAGCTTCTGCAGCTGCGTCCGAAGGTGAGGCGGAGCATCCGATCAGGCAGGTGCGCCGTAGCTTCAACGAGTGGCTGAAGGCAAACTATCCTGGTCACGAGCATGCTTTCGTAGGAGGGGCGACGGGCTTTGTAGTGGCGCTGCTGGTGTTTGTGATTGGCTTTTGGGCGACGCTTTTGATTGTTGTTTTCGTGATCGCAGGCATTGCCATCGGTCAGTACTTCGACGGGAACCCCCAGATCGCGCATACCATCCGGCGGCTCTTTGAGGAAAGCCATGAATAAGGCTGGATGCTGGCCGGCTATCGAGAGAAAGGGACTATACCTTGAGTGAAGAAAGCCAGACGCACGTGGCGATACCTGATGGAAGTGTTGCTCCTCTTGGCGCAAAGGCACATGAGATGTCGCCTGCAGATCAAGGGGGCTCTGACATCTCTGCCGAGCTGATGAAAGACAGTGAGCTCGACAGCGAGGACTCCCTTACTTTCTCTAACGGTGTGATCGAAAAGATAGTGGCCATTTCCATGCGGGACGTCCCCGGGGTCATTGGCCTGAAGGGAGGCTGGCTCAACCGCGTGCAAGAGACCTTTGGCGCACGTGATCCACGGAAGGGCGTTTCAGTCGAGGTCACCCCTGAGTCAGCCGTCAAGGTCAACGTCTCGGTGATGATCGAATACGGGGTCTATGCGCCTCAGGTGTTTGAAGACGTCAAGAAAACTGTGGTCAAGCAAATCACGGGCATGACAGGCCTTGATGTTGCTGGCGTCAGCCTCCGCATCGAGGACGTGCTGACGCCTGAGGAATATGCAGCAAGCAAGAAAGCGGCGAGCGAGGAAGCGACTGCAGAGCCTGAGGCCACTGCAGCTCCTGAAGACGAGGCTTAGACGTGAGCTTGAAACAGGGGATTGCATGCGTGGCGGGCAGGTCATGCCGGTGGTTCTTGCGCTCGGTTCTTCATCGGAGTGCCTCTCAGCTACCGGGACGCGTGGCATTGGGGATAGACCCTGACCTTATGGGCGAGCTAGCTAGCCACCTGCGCTTCGGGTCTCTTGTCGTGTGTGGCACCAACGGAAAGACTACGACGAACAACATCATTGCTTCTGCGCTCGAGGCTGCAGGGCTCCGCGTGCTGTGTAACCGTGCTGGTGCGAATATGGCAGCGGGAGTCACGACGGCCCTGCTGCCCACAGGACATGCAGACTGGGCCGTTATGGAGGCAGATGAGCTGTCTACAATTCATATTCTGCCGCAGCTGCGACCGCGCTTCCTTGTGCTACTCAATCTCTTCCGTGATCAGCTTGACAGAGCTGGCGAGATAGACCATGTGCAAGACACGATCGTCAAAGCCCTTGCCCTTTCGCCCGAGACGGTCTTGGTTGCTTGCGGGGATGATCCCTTGTCCATGGGTGTGGCCTTTCGGGCGGCTGCCGCGGGGACGCATGTGCTCGCCTTCGGGATAGGAGAAGATCTGCATCTTCCTCCGGATAGGGTCCCCGAGGCGCGCTTCTGCCAAGTCTGCGGGGCGGAGCTCTCCTATGACTATCGCAGCTATGCGCAGCTTGGGGCCTTCCATTGTCCCAATGGGGATTTCGAGCGCCCAGGCTTGGACTTCGTTGCAACTGGGGTAAAAGTTGGACGGCAGGGCGTTTCCTTCAGCGTCGCGCAGCCTGTATCACGCGCAAATAGGGGCAGCTCCCCAAAGCCCGTGTATATTACAGCCGGTTTTGGCGGGGTCTACATGGTCTATAACCTGCTTGCCGCCTATGCCGCGGCACATTGCGCAGGTGTTGACGCGCAGCTCTTCCAGCGTGCTCTGGATGCGTACCATCCTGCCAACGGTCGTCTGCAGCACTTCAGTGTCGCGGGTCGCGAGGTCATACTCAACCTCGCGAAGAATCCGACTGGATTTAACCAAAATATCTCGCTCCTCATGGCTGATGAGAGGCCAAAGTCCGTCTTCTTCGTCGTCAATGACGACTTTAACGATGGCAAGGACATCTCTTGGATTTGGGATGTGGATTTCGAGCGTCTTGTCGCGGACGAGCGACTTCGAGTCGTCGTCGGTGGGCACCGGGCGAACGACTTGCAGGTGCGCCTCAAATATGCGGGGCTTGAGGCCCCTATCTCAGGGGATGTCGAAGAGGCCCTGCGCATTGTAGGAGATACCGACATAACGTGCCCGCTTTACGTTCTTACGAACTACTCGGCCTTGTGGCCAGCAAAGGCTGAGCTTGAGCGATTGGGGGAGCGTCATGACTAACGGAGGACAAGGGGGGCGCTTTCTGCGAATTGCCCATCTCTATCCCGAGCTGTTGAATCTTTATGGGGACTCAGGCAACATACTCGTCTTGCGGCGGCGCCTTGAGTGGCGCCACATTGGCTGTGAGATCAGGCAATGCCACGTGGGGGATCGTCCGAGCTTTTCAGATGTCGACATCGTCTTCATTGGCGGCGGATCCGACCGGGAGCAGAAGATCGTTTGCGACAAGCTTCTTGCCGAAAGGGAAGAGCTCGCTGCCTACGTCGAAGATGGTGGTGTCCTTGCGGCAGTGTGCGGAGGATACCAGCTACTCGGTGAAAGCTATCTGATGGGCGACGAGAAGGTTCCTGGCCTTGGCCTTGTGGATCTTTTCACAGACCGCGGCACGCCGCGGCTCATTGGCAACATTGCAGTGAAGAGCCGCATTTCTCTGCAGCCTGTCGTTGGCTATGAAAATCATGGCGGGCGGACCCATCTCGGAGCAGACGCCGAGCCGCTCGGGAAGGTCGTCTATGGCCATGGGAACGATGGCGCAAGCGGCGAAGAGGGCTGCCTCTACAAGAATGTGGTGGGAACCTACATACACGGCCCCTTGCTTCCCAAAAACCCAGGTGTGGCAGACTATTTGATTGCACATGCCCTTGAGCGCAAGTATGGGGAGGCAGTCTTGGATCCTCTTGACGATAGCGAGGAGCTTGCCGCAAACAAGGTCATGTATGGCCGCCTGCTGTCTCATGAGGTAAAAGAGCAGTAAGATGCTTTCAGCAGATCACGGTTTGCATCACGGGCCACATCATGCAGTGGCAAGGGAGCGGGCGATGACGCTCGCGTTCCAAATGCCGTATGATAGAGGGGCCAAAGATCTATCTTGGGGGTGTAACGTGCAAAGAAGGAACACGCGGCAGCGGCAGTTGGTGCTTGACACCATCCGCGAGCTCCACGATCATCCGACGGCTGACGAGGTCTACCAATTCGCCCGAAAGAAGGACGGCAAAATCAGCCGTGCCACTGTGTATCGCAATCTGAGCCTACTTTGTGACACAGGCCAGCTTCTTAGCATCCGAGTTCCCGGCAGCAAGCGCTTCGATGACACGCTCGAGCCTCATAGTCATCTCGTCTGCCGAGAGTGTGGCTCCATCGTTGACGTGCCGCTGTCCTATGACAGAGAGCTTGATCGTGCCGTAGAGAGCAAAAGCAGCTATACCGACGTCAACCATGCGACCGTCTTCTACGGGCTGTGCCCTTCCTGCCATCGCAAGCTGCCGCTCGCCTAGGTACGTTCGCAGTATAAAGAGTTCCCCCCGCAAATCTGTCATCGACAAGACGTTCGGGGGGAGCTTTATGGTTGCGGCTGTCGCCTACTTCTTAACTTTGCCTTGGTTTGCTACTGCGTCGATCTTGCGCGCGATGGTCTCAGGGTCTCCGATGTAGTGCTTGTCGACGACATTCCAATCAGGATCAAAGGTGTATGACAGTGGCACGCCCGTTGGGATGTTGATTTTGAGGATCTCATCTGGGGTGAGGTGCTCGAACTGCATGTAGAGTGCACGCAGGCTATTGCCGTGAGCGACAATCAGGACGCGCTTTCCAGCCTCGAGCTGCGGCTTGATGGTGCCCTCGAAGTAAGGCCAAGCGCGCGCGATAGTGTCCTTCAGGCACTCAGTGTAGGGAAGGTCTTTTTGGGGGACATCGCGGAATTGCGCTTGAATATGGGGGTCGCGCTTGTCGCCAGGGGTGAGTGCCGGTGGCTGAACGTCAAAGGAGCGTCTCCAGATGAGGACCTGCTTCTCACCGTGCTCTTCGGCGGCCTTTGCCTTGTTCAAGCCTTGTAGGGCTCCGTAGTGGCGCTCATTGAGACGCCAGGTTTTGTAGACGGGCAGCCATGCCCGATCCATCTCGTCCAATACGATGTTGAGGGTGTGGATGGCTCGCTTGAGAAGTGACGTATAGCAGACGTCGAAGTCGTAGCTCTGCTCCTTGAGGGCCTTGCCGCCCGAGGCTGCCTCAGCGCGTCCGGTGTCGGTGAGGTCAACGTCTGTCCAGCCAGTGAAGAGGTTGAGCTTATTCCACTCACTTTCACCGTGTCGAATGATGACTAGATGCATGTTCTGGTCGTCTGCCATAAGGATCCTCTCTCGAGTATGCGAGTTACGCGCGATGCGAAGCGCGCTCTTTCGTCAATATTGTATGCGTCATGCGCAAGAAGAGCCATGGCACAGCGCAATAAGTAGGCGATATGACACTTACGGCCCTATGCCGTTTATTTGACGGAAGCCTACCGCTCGCAAAAGGTAACAGGTTTGAAACTTGTTTATGTAAGACTGTGCCGATGTTGGAGATAGTAATAAGAGGAGCGGGCGCGTGCTTACTACGGATTATTGTGCTCGCTTACATGGGTGGTTCGTGCGCCTCTCATGCGCGTGTTAGCCACAAGGAGGCAGGACATGAGTGACGACCGCAATATCGACTTCGTGCTCAGGACCGTCGAGAAGCGCGATATTCGTTTCGTGAGGCTATGGTTTACTGATGTGCTGGGGACCCTCAAGTCCTTTGCCATCTCGGCCGAGGACCTTGAGGAGGCCTTTGAAGAGGGGGTTGGCTTCGACGGCTCTGCGGTAGAGGGATTCGTACCGATGGAGGAGTCCGATATGCTCGCCTTCCCGGATCCTTCGACGTTCCAAATTCTGTCGACGAAGTATGCAAATGGCCCTTCTGCGCGTGTGATCTGCGATATTCGGACGCCGCACCGTGAGCCGTTCGAAGGAGATCCTCGCTCTTGTCTTGGCGCGCTGTTCCGCAAGATGGAAGAGCGTGGATATGTGGCAAATGTTGGACCGCGCATCGAGTACTTCTACTTCAAATATGACGGCAGCCCGCTTCCAGTGCACCCCCAGCCGCTCGACTATGCGGGCTACTTCGACCTAACGTCTTTCGATGCCTCCTCTGATCTGCGGCGTGATACGACAATGATGCTCGAGCGGATGTCAGTGCCGGTGGAGTATAACTTCCACTCGTGTGCCCCATCTCAAAGCGCCGTCGAGCTTCGCTATGCCGAGGCTCTCACGGCAGCGGACAACATCGTTACGGCGCGCTATATCATTCGGGCTGAGGCGCATGCTGCTGGGCAGCTCGCCTCCTTCATGCCCAAACCGATGACAGGGGTTTCCGGGTCTGGCATGTTCTTATACCAGTCGCTGTTTGATCGTGAGGGCACCAATCTTTTTTGGGCACCTAAGGAAAGCGACTCAGCTGGCGCCGTTGCCCATCTGTCTGACCTTGCCAGCCACTATGTCGCCGGCATCCTTAAGTATGCCCCGGAGTTTACGCTCGTCACCAACCCGACGGTCAACTCTTACAAGAGGCTGGTCCCAGGAGGTGACGCTCCTGCCTATGCGACATGGGGACGCAAGAATCGCTCCGCTCTGGTGCGTGTGCCGATGCATAAGCCTGGAAAGCATCAGTCGACCCGGATAGAGCTGCGCAGTCCCGATCCCGCCGCCAACCCATACCTTGCGATTGCCGCTGTGCTCGGCGCCGGCTTGCGCGGAATAGACGAAGGTTTGCCTCTGCCCGAGGAGATGAGCGCTGAACTTCTATCTGACACTCCTGCTGAGCTCGCACGGCGTGGCGTCGTCCGCTTGCCGTCCACGCTCGGGGAAGCGATAGAGGCCTTTGAGGGTAGCGAGCTGATGCGCGATGTGCTCGGAGAGCATATTGCGGAGTATCTTGTTGCTGCCAAGCGCAAGGAATGGGATGAATATTGCAGCGCTGTCACAGATTGGGAGCGCTCAAAATATTATGCCGGCATCTAAGGCTTGCCTCTTTGCATATCGACTCTGTGAAAATGCAGCCCTGTGCAGAAACGAGAAACTGTGACCTCAATCCAAAAGAAAGTAACGAATACGGTACGGCTTTATATCAGCCCTGTTACAATGATGCCTTGTTCCGTTGAGTGAGCGATCACAGCCCCAAACTATCGTTCATGCAAGCGTCGCTTATTGGCGGCGAACACAGCAAGAACAAGGGGTGAGGGGCTATGAAGAGCATGGATAAGAAGTCTATCCGCACTACAGGCAACGTGGGACTGTGGTCTCGTCGCCAGTTTGTCTCTGGGCTTGTTGCAGCTGCGGCTGCGACAGCGGCCATGCCAGCTCTTGTGGCGTGCGGGTCGTCGTCTGCCTCGTCAGGCAGCTCTAGTTCGGGCTCATCTTCGGACGAGAGCTATACGTTGGTTGAGGCTGGCAAGCTCATCGTCGCCTCAGATCTGGCATACCCGCCGATGGAGTCAGTCCCTGACGGCGCTACCGATCCTGTGGGTTTTGAGGTGGACATGATGAAGGAGATTGCTTCACGCCTAGGCCTGACCTGCGAGTATCTGCCGGCCCAGAAATTTGACACGATCATCGCGACGATCAAAGAGGGTGGCAAGGCAGACGTGGGTGCTTCGAGCTTCACGATTACTGACGAACGCAAAGAGGAAGTTGACTTCACGGACTCCTTCATGGACTCCAACCAAGCGCTCGTCACGAGGACAGATGCCACTGACACGACGGAGGATGCCCTTAACGTTGCCGGCAAGAAGATCGCCGTGCAGTCAGGCACGACAGGGGAAGATTGGGCGAAAGAAAACCTCACGAACGCGACTGTCGTTCCTCTTGACGATACGATCCAAGCGCTCACAGGTTGCCAGACGGGCTTATACGACGCTGTGGTCGCAGATCTTCCCGTCATGAAGTATGAGTGCACGAACTCCTATACGGACTTGCAGGTCGCCATCGAGATACCGACGGGGGAGCAGTATGGGATTGTGGTCTCGAAGGACAACCCGGGGCTTACCAAGGCAATCAACGAGGCTCTTTCTGATATGGATAGTGATGGTACGATGGATAAGCTTGAGACAAATTGGTTTGGCTCCGCGCTCTAAGAGCGTCTAGGGTAGGAGGGGCAAGTCTGTCTGGAGGCTTCATGAGAGAGGCAAAGTGTCACAGGGCACATTATTTGGTTATGATATGCGTAGCCCTCGTGGCGTCGCTGCTCGTAACGGGAGCGGCTGCGCTAGTTCCTGTCAGTGCAGCCGCAATGACCATCAACAAGGCGACTGCGCGTCCTAACGAAGACGGTGGTGACGGTGTTCTCGGGGGGCTGGAGACACGCTTGACCTGGGAAGCCACAGTCGACGACGGTGAGAGTGTCTCGTCTTTGACGCTTAAGCTACCGGAAGGCTCCAGTTTTGACTCGACAACGACGCGCATTACAGTGCTGGACGGCCTGACGCGCATCTCGGTGGAGGGGCAGGCGCAAGGTGATGGTTCTGAACTGGACGTGAGTTTTTCTGAACCAATATCTTCTGGCTCTTTGCTGCGTCTTGAAGTTGAAGGCGTTGTCTTCCCTGAGGCTGGCGGGGACATTACGGTTACTGGCGACTATACGACCAGCGACGGGCAGACCGAAGACCTTCAGGCTTCTTCGCCCATCACCGTTGAGGCCAATACACCTCTGCAAAAAATGGTCACTGCATTAGATGAAAGCCCGGCCGTGCAGGCATGGAACTCCATTCCGTTCTGCGGCATGTTCTTGAAGCCGCAGCTTTTGCTCACCGGCTTTGCCTCTCTGTTTCCTGGCTGGCTCATCTGCTTGCTCATCGTTTTGATCGCGTATCCGTTTGCGATCGTCTTAGGTCTCATTTTCTCGCTGCTGAAGATCTCCCGCTTCAAGGTCCTGCGCGCGATCGCCGCAGTCTATATCAACATCTTGCGCGGCACGCCACTATTTTTGCAGATATACATCGCATTCTTTGGTCTGCCAATGGTAGGCATCAATATCAATAACAACGTGCTGGGCGTTATCGTGATGGCGATCAACTCGTCGGCCTATTTGGCCGAGATCTTCCGCGCTGGCATCCAGTCGATCCCCATCGGCCAGTATGAGGCTGCAGACTCGCTTGGCATGTCACATATGCAGACGATGTTCTCAATAATTTTGCCGCAGACTATCCGTCGCGTCATTCCGACGGTGACGTCAGATTTCATCACCTCCTACAAGGACACGTCGCTTCTCTCCTCGGTAGGCGTGATGGAGCTGATGATGTATTCCAAGAACCTCACTGCCGTTACGGGCAACATCACTCCGTACATGGCTGCGGCTATTTACTACCTCATAGTGACGCTGCCGCTTATCAAGATTGTCAGTATCGTGGAAAAGCATCTCGCTGCCGCTGAGCATGGCGGCGGACCGCGCCCGAAGGACACAGCCAAGGCCGCTAACGCGAAGCAGGTGCAAGCCTCGTCTGCAGAAGAGCCGGGGCAGACTTCAGCAGCCGAGCAAGCCTCGACTTGGAGCGCTCTGATGTCACCATTTACATCTCATCCACTTGCAGGAGGCGCAGAGGATGTCAATTAAGGTGAAGTCCAAGGACAAGAAGGTTGATACGCCAGTTGCCCTCCCGGCAGACGAGGCCGCAAAAGAAGCTTTTCTCAGGGCAAAGGGCCGCACTCGCCATCATTTTGTTGAGGGAGAGCACCCAGTCATTCGCATAGAGCATCTTGGTAAGACCTTTATTGACACGCCTGTGCTGCGTGACGTGAATCTTGCGGTGTGGCCTGGGGAGGTCGTCGTCGTACTCGGACCGTCTGGGTCCGGCAAGTCGACAATGCTGCGCTGCATCAACTTGCTTGAGACGCCTACAGCTGGGCACATCTTGATAAACGACCATGAGATTACTGGCGTCGGCGAGAAGCAAAAGCAAAAGGTTCGCCGCAACCTCGGCATGGTGTTCCAGAGCTTCAACCTTTTTCCGCATCTTACTGCACTGGAGAATGTGATGATCGCCCAGCGGAAAGTGCTGGGAAAGTCCAAAGAGGAAGCTGAGGTTGAGGCACGCGAGCAACTTGACGCCGTCGGCTTGGCGGATCGCGCCAACTACAAGCCCCCTCAGCTCTCTGGAGGGCAGCAACAGCGTGTCGCCATCGCCCGTGCCGTGGCTATGCATCCGGAGGTCATGCTCTTCGACGAGCCGACGTCGGCGCTTGATCCGGAGCTGGTCCGTGGCGTGCTTGATGTCATGCGCGAGTTAGCAGAAAATAGTGGCATGACGATGATCGTCGTGACACACGAAATGGGCTTTGCCCGCGACGTCGCAGATCGCGTCGTATTCATGGAAGGTGGCGTTGTTGTCGAGCAGGGTCTGCCCGAAGACGTTTTTGACCACCCTCATAACAAGCGTACGGCGTCTTTCCTGGGGAGCATCAAAGAAGTTTAAAATATTTACTGAAAATATTTACTGTCTATATTGCCGTGGGCTTTCGCCAAGACATGCTCTGACTTTGCAAATGCGAGAAATTGGACGTTTCTATGCAGTTCGTAAACAGAAATGGAACCGAAAGTACCGAAAATATGCTAGTCTTTGTTGACAACTCAGGCAATGTTGATCAAAGTGCCTTACCATACAGGACACGGAGCAAGCACATGCATCATAAGAACATCTTGCTCATAGCTAGATCTACGCGATACCACGACCGTATGCGCGATCTGTCGCATAAGCTCGATGTCTCCATTGCGTTGGCGACGCCTGCGACGTTCGCTCAGGCCATTTCGTCTGGCCATGACTTTTCTCTTGTAATTGTCGATCCACAAGACATGGAGCGGGAGACGCTCAATGCCGTCGACTCATATGTCGCCGACAATGGCTTCATACCACGCTTGTTCATCATGGAGGAGTCCAAGCTCTCGAAATTCCATCTGCCCGTCCAAGGACGAAATGACTTTATTCTCTCGACGGCTGGCGACACCGAGTTTGAAGTCAGGTGTTCGCTTCTTCTGTGGCCAGGCGAGGAGAACGCGCCGGACGACATCGTCACAGTAGATAACATGACCATCAACCTCGCGACCTATCAGGTTTACATTGACGACGAGTCAGTGGACTTGACGCTGATGGAATACTCCCTGCTCTCATTTCTGGCCACACATCCCTCTCGCGCGTATTCGCGTGAGGCGCTTCTGCATCGCGTCTGGGGATTCGAGTACTGCGGCGGGACGCGTACGGTCGATGTCCATATTCGTCGCGTGCGCTCAAAGGTGGGCCCCCAGATTGCCGCTCATATTGTGACGGTGCGTGGTGTTGGGTATCTCTTCAAGCTGTAAGCGCCAGGGAGTTCGGCAATGAGGTGGGTAGGGCGCTCACATTTTCAGGAAACACAAAGGCTTGTCATCGTAGCGTGTTGTGAGGGGGCAAGTTGTGGTACATGCATCCGGTCAGGGTATATTCACCTCCTGAACAACGATAGTTGCCGACGGGCGTACGGGCGCCCGTCCCACTAAGGAGGCTTCAATGGGTGAAACGAGAGACGGCCGTCCGCCTTTCCCGGGAGGTGTCGACGGAGACTCCCAAAGCTCTAGCTCGTCGTCGACGCCGCAACAAGGACAAAATCAGCAGAACACTCGCTATGTCTATGATCCGCGCGGCACGCAAGACGAGCGGCCTGCTGGCATTGGCGCTACCGAGCAGCAGCCGACTACAGCATATCAAGCGCAGCTTACACAGTCATCCCAACAGCAGTCAGGCGGCATCGGCGATGCTGCACAAGGCTCGCCTCATGCAGGATCAGCAGGCGCGCACCAGTACGGAGGAGCCAACGGACCCGTAGGGCCGATACAGAATGTGGGGAATGCCGGAAAGCGGCCAAAAAAGGGCCATGGCGGCGGCAAGCGGTTCTTGTTGGGGCTGCTCGGCGGTCTTGCCGGAGCGGCGATCCTCGTTGCAATCCTGCTCTTCACGGGCGTGATAGGAAAGTCAGCAGCCACAACGTCTTCGAGCGGCACCTCGACGGGGCAGTCGATCACCATCAACTCGAGTGACGAGGACGCATCCACAGCCACCGCTGTCGCATCGAAGTGCTTGTCGTCGGTTGTGTCCATTACTGTGGAGACCTCAGACGGTGAGGCTCTTGGCTCGGGCGTGATTTATGACACGGATGGGGACATCATTACGAACTACCATGTGATAGATGGGGCAACATCGATCACCGTTGATATCAACGGCACGACCTACGATGCGTCGGTTGTCGGCTCAGACAGCTCGAGCGACATCGCAGTCGTCAAGGCTGAGCTCAACGGTGCAAGCGTGACGCCGATAGAGGTCGGCGACTCCGACGATTTGGTGGTGGGAGACTGGGTCATGACCATAGGCAGCCCCTTCGGCCTTGATCAATCAGTGTCCACGGGCATCGTGAGCGCACTGTATCGCTCCACCGTGCTGTCGTCGAGCTCTGGCAATACCGTCTATTCCAACCTGATCCAGATTGATGCGGCAATCAACCAAGGAAACTCCGGTGGGGCTCTTGTGAACAACAAGGGTCAGCTGGTGGGTATCAACACCTTGCTTGAGTCGACCAGCGGGGACTTTTCTGGCATAGGGTTCTCGATTCCGGGCAACTACGCCGTGTCCATTGCGAAGAAGATCATCGCGGGCGAGACGGTGACGCATGCCTACATTGGCCTTTCAATGCTGACGGTTAACTCTCAGAATGCGAAGTCCAACAACCTGTCCGTAAACTCTGGCGCCTATGTGGCAGAGGTGACCTCAGGAGGCCCGGCTGACAAGGCGGGCATCAAACAGGGCGATATCATCACCAAGATCGACGATACCACGATAACTTCGGCTGACGGCATGATCATTGCTGTGCGCAGCCATGAGGAAGGCGACGTTGTAACTGTGACCTTCAATCGCAATGGGACCGAGCAAAGCGTGCAAGTCACGCTCGGAAACGATGAGCAGCTCCAAGAGGAGCAGCAGCAGCAGGAAAAGCAGCAAAACTCACTGCTCGAGGAATTCGGCTACGGGAACAACAGCAGCAACAGC
>DHPN01000033.1:3183-10202 GCA_002407925.1 Atopobiaceae bacterium UBA5363 | reverse complement strand
AGCAACAGCGCATACTAGGCCTACGCTACGCTGCCCGATAGCACAAGCAGATCGTTTTAGCCCACCAGGACCAAGCTCCTGATGGGCTTTTACGTCATCTCAAACATGCACGCATGGCGTTTGACGTCATTGCTATCGGGAAGTTCAGACGCGAGATTACTTGGTTTAATATATACCCCCGCGGGGTATAGTGTCTTTGGCGGATAGACCCCATGGGGTATAGGGAGGCCATCATGGCAGCAAAAGAAGAGGCAAAGCGCATGCCAGCGTGTTGTCGGCACAAGCAGACTCCTCGTTCCAGCGAGCTCATTCGTGACATTGACTGTCGCATCAACAGGGCCATAGGTCAGCTCAACGGGGTGAAAGCCATGCTCGATGACAACCGTTACTGTGGAGACGTGCTGACGCAGCTCGCCGCTGCGGATTGTGCGATTAAGGCCGCAAGTCGCATCGTTCTCCAAGAGCACCTTCAAACCTGTGTGGTCCAGCAGGTACAGGCAGGCAACACCGAAGTCGTCGATGAGGTCATGGACCTGCTTAAGAAATTCGGCGCATAGCACGCGTGAAGGGAAGGTCGTGCTGACTATGAAAGAGACGCTTGATATTACAGGAATGACCTGCGCGTCCTGTTCGGCGCGTGTCGGCAAAGCAGCCGATGGCGTCGCTGGGGTCAACGAGGCAGATGTCAATCTTCTGAAAAACAGCATGGTGCTTGACTATGACGGCAAGCAGTCAACCATCGAGTCAGTGATCACCGCGATCAAAAAGGCTGGTTACGGCGCCCAACGCCGTGTCAAAAAAACAGCTGTCACCGTCTCTGGTGCCTCACAGGGGGCGCGCCCCGGGGCCATCGCCCGTAGGGAGGTTGACCAAAAGCGGCGGCAGCTCATAGCCTCCGTCGTTTTTGAGGTTCCCCTGTTCTACCTTGCGATGGGAACCATGTTTGGCTGGCCGCTGCTGTCTTACTTTGATGGGGCGCAAGGCCTTATGGCGAAGGCGTTGACGGAGCTGCTGCTGATAGTGCCCATAGCGTTCGTAAACCGCAGCTACTTCAGCGTCGGTTTTCGTACGCTCGCGCACCGCTCGCCCAACATGGACTCGTTGATCGCGATCGGCGCAGCGGCATCGATTGCCTACGGGCTTGTCGCAACCTACCGCATCGCCTGGGCCTTAGGCGCTGCTGACGTGGCGACGGCGCAAGCAGCCTCCAATGACCTCTATTTTGACTCTGCCGGCGCGATTCTCACCTTGATAACGTTGGGGAAGTTCTTTGAGGCACGGGCGAAGAACAAGACGACGGATGCCATTACGGCGCTAATGGACCTCGCTCCTAAGACCGCAACGGTCGTCCGCGATGGCGCGGAGTCGGTCATCCCGGTTGAGCAAGTTCGCGTCGGAGACAGGATCATCGTGCGCGCAGGAGAGTCGGTGCCTGTTGATGGCAGCGTCGAGGAGGGCTCAGGGTCGATAGATGAGTCCGCGATAACCGGGGAGCCGGTTCCCGTCGAGAAGAAGATCGGCGATTCGGTAACAGGCGCGACGGTCTCCAAAGGTGGCTGGTTTGCGATACGGGCAACCGCCGTGGGCGACGACACCGCGCTGGCGCAGATCATCAGGCTTGTGGATGAGGCGACGAGCTCGAAGGCGCCGATAGAGCGCATGGCCGACAGAATAGCGGGCATCTTTGTCCCTGTTGTACTTGGCATCTCCTTGGCGACGCTTCTCGTCTGGCTTGCGCTAGGCGCCGGCTTCTCACAGGCTTTGACCTTTGCCATCTCGGTGCTGGTTATCTCGTGCCCATGTGCGCTTGGGCTGGCGACGCCGACTGCCATCATGGTGGGCTGCGGGCGTGGGGCAGCGAACGGCATCCTGATTAAAAGCGCGGAGGCGCTTGAGCAGGCTTGCACGATAGACACCGTCGTTATGGACAAGACAGGCACAGTGACGCAAGGCCACCCGGAGGTGACTGAGCTGAAGCGCGCCGATGGCGCCGAAGGCCTGGGACAGGCGGAGCTGCTTCATCTCGCCTATGCCCTCGAGCATAAAAGCGAGCACCCACTGGCCTCGGCGATTGTCGCGTATGCCGAGAAGGCAGGCGCCTCCCATGGTGCCGAGGTGAAGGATTTCTCCCAAGTCCCCGGCGGCCTTTCGGCGACAGTCGACGGTTGCGGCGTCTTTGCCGGCAACGGGCAGCTGATGCATGACAGAGGCATCAGCCTCGGTACGTCCAAGGCTTTTGCAGACGAAGTTTCCGACGAGGGCAAGACACCGCTGTTCTTTGCCGTGGATGGAAAGCTTGCCGCTGTCATCGTCATAGCTGACGTCTTGAAGCCGACCAGCAAAGCCGCAGTGGCGCGCCTTCGCGCAATGGGCGTGCACACGCTGCTTCTCACAGGCGACGCGATGCGCACGGCTGCCTCGGTGGCCCGCCAGGTGGGCGTCGACGAAGTTGTCGCAGGCGTGCTGCCCGACCAGAAAGAGCGCAAGGTCTTTGAGCTCCAGAAGGCAGGCCATAGCGTGGCCATGGTCGGAGACGGCATCAACGACGCACCGGCACTTGCGCGCGCAGACGTGGGCATAGCGATAGGGGCTGGCACCGATGTCGCCATCGGGTCGGCAGACATCGTGCTTATGCACTCCGACCCCGCTGACGTCGCAACGGCAATGGAACTTTCGCGCGCGACCTTGCGCAAGATCAAGACGGGCCTGTTTTGGGCGCTGTTCTACAACGTTTTGTGCATACCGGTGGCAGCTGGCGCCTTCGCGCCCCTCGGCATCACGATAAATCCCATGATCGGAGCGGCCGCGATGGGGTTCAGTTCCGTCTTCGTCGTCTTGAATGCGCTTTTGCTGCGCACATGGAAGCCACGTGAGGCCCAGTCGGCGACCGACATGTCGGTGCCTGGAGCCTCAGCGACAGATAACGCAGGTTCGACCACTATAAAACAGGAGGAAGCCATGTCACATAAGACGCTCAACGTAGAAGGCATGATGTGCGCGCATTGCGTGTCGCACGTAACGGAAGCCCTTGAGGAAGTCAGGGGCGTCAAAAACGTCCATGTCGACCTCGATCAAGGCAAGGCAGAGCTTGACGCAGGCCTTTTGGTGAAAGACGCCGCCCTTGTCAAGGCCGTGAAGGATGCGGGATACAAGGCGACGGTCGCATAGGCTTCACCGAGATTACGCAAAAAAGGGCAGGTTGGCGACCGCAGGGGGAGGCTGGCCTTCCCCTGCGGCTTTTCTTATCCTGAAAACGACGTGTGTGAATCGCGGCCCGCTTGGGTAGTACATTTCATGTTACAAAGACATGGGACAAGAAAGGCGAGCTAGCATGCGTAAGTTCAAGACGGAGTCCAAGAAGCTTCTCGATCTGATGATCAACTCGATTTATACCAACCGCGACATCTTCTTGCGCGAGCTGGTATCCAACGCCTCAGACGCGGTGGACAAGCTCCATTTTGCAAGCCTAACTGATCCGTCGGTCAAGCTAGGTGACGAGGAGTTGGAGATCAGGGTGTCCTTTGACAAGGACAAGCGCTCGATTACCGTCTCAGACAGCGGCATCGGGATGAGCGCGGCTGACCTCGACAAGAACCTCGGGACGATTGCCCACTCTGGCAGCGAGGAGTTCAGAGCCACCGCAGCCAAAGAGGGCGACGACGCCAAAAAAGACGAGCCGGCTGACGAGTCTGAGATCATCGGGCAGTTCGGCGTTGGCTTTTACTCCGCTTTTATGGTCGCAAAGCGGGTCCTCGTCGTGAGTCGCGCCTTTGGCGCCGATGAGGCGAATGTGTGGGAGTCAGACGGACTCGAGGGCTACACCATTGGGCCTACGAACGCCAACGCACTGCTCGGAGCCCGCTCACACGGCACTGACGTGACACTTTACCTGCGCGATGACAGCCCAGAGGCAGACTATGGGCAGTATCTCTCCGAGTGGAAGCTTCGCGACCTGGTGAAGCAATACAGCAACTACGTGCGGTACCCGATCAAGATGCTTGTCACCAAGAGCCGTGAGAAGCCGAAGCCCAAAGACGCAGGCAAGGACTACAAGCCCGAGTACGAAGACTACACGGAGCTTGAGACCATCAATTCGATGACGCCCATTTGGCGCAAGCGCTCCTCAGAGGTCAAGCAGGAGGACTACGACGAGTTTTACGAGCAGACCTTCCATGACTACACGAAGCCCTTGCGCAGCTTCTCGCTGCATGCCGAGGGTACCCTTACCTATGATGCGCTGCTGTTCTTGCCGTCTAAGGCCCCCTTTGATCTTTACAGCCGCGACTACGAGAAGGGTCTGCAGCTTTACAGCCGTGGCGTTCTCATCCAAGAAAAATGCGCGGATTTGCTCCCGGACTACTACAACTTCGTGCACGGCGTTGTCGACAGCCCTGACATCAGCCTCAACATCTCACGTGAGACGCTGCAGCAGACGCGTCAGCTGCAAGCAATGTCTCGTCGCATAGAGAAGAAGATCACCGGTGAGCTTGCGTCGATGCGCGACGACGCAAGAAAGGACTACGAAGGCTTCTTCGAAAATTTCGGCCGAGGCCTTAAGTATGGCATCTATGCGAGCTATGGCGCGAAGAAAGACGAGCTTGCCGGGCTGTTGCTGTTCTGGTCCGCCAAGCTTGGCAAGTGGGTGACACTTGACGAGTACGCCGAGGCGATGAAGGACGGGCAAAAGGAGATCTACTATGCGGCAGGAGACGACCGCGAGCGCCTCGAGAAGATGCCGGTGGTTAAGTCCGTTCTAGAAAAGGGCTTTGACGTGCTTCTCTGCACACAGGATGTGGACGAGTTCTGCATGCAAGCCATGCATGAGTTCGAATGGCAGCCCAAACCTTCTGAGCCCCAGACACAAGACGACTCTTCCAAGGCTGCCGAAGGCGAGCAGAAGAAGGCTGACGAGAAGCGTTCCCTGCAGTTCAAAAACGTCGCCTCGGGTGATCTTGATCTCGCTAGCGACGACGAGAAGAAGCAGGCCGAAAAGACAGCTGACGCCAACAAGGACCTGCTGGACGCGATGAAGAAGGCGCTGGGCGACGAGGTGAGCAAAGTTGCTGTGTCCCCCTTGACGACAGAGGCCCCGGCGGTCATCTCTTCCGAAGGGCCCGTGTCACTTGAGATGGAGCGCGTGCTGTCCGAAGGCCCCGAAGGAACCCCGCAGGTGGGTGCTCAGCGAGTCTTGGAGCTCAATGCCAGCCATCCCGTCTTTGAAAAGCTCAAGAGCGCTCAAGCGGCCGGCAACGCCGATCGCATCTCTTTGATGAGCCATCTGCTGCTTGATCAAGCGCTGATCATGGCAGGCCTTTCCGTGAAAGATCCGGTGGCCTTTGCGCAAAACGTCTGCAAGCTGATGGAGTAGCACGGCAAGGCCAATGAGATGCTGCTGTCGGCACGCCGTGGGTTTGCGCTAAGCTCTGTTGAGACGCAACGAAGGAAAGAAACGGAGTGCCGGCATGACAGCAGAAGACGGGCAGCAGTCAATCTTTGGAAACGACGGACAGGGAGCCGCAGGCTCACGCATGAGCCCGGCGGAGCGCGCTGCAGAGTTGCGGCGTATACTCGATCATGCCGCCTATCAGTACTATGCCCTCGACGCGCCAGAGATGACAGATGCGCAGTTCGATCGCTATCTGCATGAGCTCCAGTCAATCGAGGCTGAGCATCCGGAGCTGATAACGTCGGATTCCTACACCCAACGTATCGGCGGCTACGTAGACCGGCAGTTCACCGCCGTCCGCCACGCCCAGCGCATGTACTCGGTTGACGACGCGATGGGACTCGGCGAGCTCGACGAGTGGCTCAGCCGCACAGAGGAGGCGCTCGCCGCATCGCCTTTGAATCCCGTCGCCTTTACCTGCGAGCTGAAGATCGACGGTTTGGGCGTTGCGCTTACCTACCGCGACGGGCAGCTCATCCGCGCGGCGACACGCGGCGACGGCACCACGGGCGAAGACGTGACGGCTAACGTCTTGACGATCAAGGACGTGCCGCGCACGATCGCCAAAGCAGGGCTTGCGAGCATAGCCAACGGCGGCTTGGGCGGCTCCATAGAGGTGCGCGGCGAGGTGTACATGCCCAAGCATTCGTTTGTGCGGCTCAATGAAGATGCGGATGCTGCGGGCCTCTCTCCGTTCGCAAATCCCCGCAACGCGGCCGCAGGCAGCCTCCGCCAGAAAGATCCCCAGATAACAGCTGGAAGGGATCTTGAGACCTTCATTTATGCCGTTGCTGACGAAGGTCCCCTTGCCATCACGAGCCAATGGGCCTTCCTCGCATGGCTGCGCGACTGCGGCTTTCATGTGAACCCTCACGCCAAGCGCTGCACGAAGGCGCAAGAGGTGCACGACTTCTGCGCGCGGGCGCTGGAGCATCGCGAGGACCTCGACTACGACATCGACGGCGTCGTCGTGAAGGTCGACTCCTTTGCTCAGCAAGAGGCGCTTGGCTTCACCGCGCGTGCTCCGCGCTGGTCCATTGCCTTCAAGTTTCCCCCGGAAGAAAAGCGCACGATCTTGCGGGACATCCGCGTGCAAGTCGGACGTACCGGCGTGCTCACACCAGTCGCCGAGTTCGATCCTGTCGTCGTTGCCGGCTCCACGATCGCCCGGGCCACGCTGCACAACATCGACGAGGTGCACCGCAAAAACGTCCGCGTGGGGGATACCATCGTCGTGCACAAGGCAGGAGATGTAATCCCGGAGATCGTAGGGCCCGTGCTTGCGCTGCGACCGGCAAGCTCCGTGGAATTTGAGATGCCAACGATCTGCCCTAGCTGTGGAAGTCCTGTGATTCGCGAAGAGGGCGAGGTTGCGTTTCGCTGTGTCTCCATGGACTGCCCGGCACAAGCTCTCGAGCGCCTTATCCATTGGGCAAGCCGCGGCGCCATGGACATCGACGGCCTGGGGGAGGAGATACTCGGCCGCATGGTGGCATCTGGCCTCGTGTCGGATGTTGCAGACTTCTATGACAAGCTCACTGTCGAAGACCTCGCGGCCGTCAATACGGGGCGC
>DHPN01000033.1:960-2878 GCA_002407925.1 Atopobiaceae bacterium UBA5363 | reverse complement strand
GAGGACGACATAGCGCGCATCGAAGGCATCGGCCCTAAGATCGCGACGTCAGTCAGGGAGTTTTTGACGGTACCGGACAACGTCGCGATCCTCGAGCGCCTGCGCAAGGCAGGCGTTGTGCTCACGCAGGAGCGTCTGTCTGATGAGGTCCCCCAGACCTTGGCGGGGCTCACGTTCGTCTTGACCGGCACGCTTGGGGGCTACACCCGTGATGAGGCGAAAGCCCGCCTGCAGGCGCTCGGCGCCAAGGTGTCAGGATCAGTCTCGAAAAAAACAAGCTATGTGGTCGCGGGTGAGGCGGCTGGCTCGAAACTCGTTAAGGCGCGCGAGCTTGGCGTGTCTGTGCTCGACGAAGCGGCCCTCGACCGCATATTTGCCACTGGCAAGGCCCCCCAGGCGACGCCATAGGCTCCAGGCGCCCGGGCGCTCGGCGTCGTGTGGCAGCAGGCGAAAGGGCAATCCTGAAAGGGCGATTTTACCTCTGCGGCAAACCGCACGCTTATTAAGGGAGGCCTAGCTGTCATGCGCGTCGAGCCACAAGAAGAGTTCGGAGAGGAGGGGGTCTTCCTCAACGTGTCGCTTGTACAGGGTAACCGTGGTTACCATGTGCTGCCATCGTCGGTCGTCTATGGCGCGCAGTGTCGCCGCCTCTGACCCGAGGCGCTCGGAGAGGCGCTTGGCGAAGGTGTTCTCGGTGGCAAAGGGGCTTGTCGCGTCAGCGACGCCATGTATCCCAAAATACGGGACGGCTGGCACGTCTTCTTGGTTGAGCAAGGTGATGGGGGAATAGGCGCGCAGCTCGTCATGCAAAAGAGCACGATCTATGCGCCCGCGCACGCGCGTGGCCGGCAGCTTGACCCCTGCCCGCAGCAAGGCGTCCCCCACAGCTCCTGTGGGCGCGTAGTCGAGAAGCATGTCATCTGCATCCAGCACGGCTGCGCAGGAGACATAGCCGCATATGCGCTGTGCTATGCCGGCGGTATCGAGTCCGAAGTGTCGCTGGAGCAGGCGCCCGTAGCTGAGGAGCGCAGCTGACATGCCGCCTGCGGAGCTGCCCCCGACAATGATGCTGCCATGCCAGCTCGTCTCTGACTGCAGCCACGCTGCCGCTGCCTTGACGCCGATGAACGCATCTTGAATTTGCGCCGGGAAGGGTGTGCGGGGCATGAGGCGAAAGCCGACGGAGACGAAGCGGTATCCCTGCGAGAGGTAGGCGTCGGCAGCATTGGCCATGCTCTCGGGCGTGCCGACAAGGTAGCCGCCGCCATGAAACCACATCACGACAGCATTGTGAGCAACTGTCGCTGGCTCCCAGTACACGAACGACTGGAGCCGCTCAGCCCCAAAGGGGACGCGCACGGGCTTGTGCGCCAGCGCTGGTTTGTGCCGGTCATAGTAGGCGGGCATCGCATACGCGAGAGGCGTAGAGAGGATTTCATAAGCTGCACCCATGGTCAACCTCTTGGTTTTGAGACCGAAGCGACTCTGCTGGGGTGGCACAAGCCGTGGGATGTCTCCGTATTGCAGCTGACGCACGTATTGCACAGACCCCTTTGTTTGTCTTTGCTTTTTAGATATGGTATAAGATTTGCTTTCGTGTTTTTTCAAACATTATATGCGCACCGTGAAGAGAGAAGTTGGATGTGATGAGCGTCGCCGAGATCGTTCTTCTGGGTGTGGCCCTGTCTGCTGACGCCTTCGCAGTGACGATTTCTGACTGTTGCGCCTATCCTCATGAGACGCGCTGGCGCTTTGCGATTATGCCAATCTTCTTCGGGGGTTTCCAGGCCCTGATGCCTACGCTCGGCTATTTCGTTGGGGGCCTAGCAGCTGAATTCATCGAGCACTATTCGGGCATCATTACCTTCGTGATCCTCGGCGCCATTGGCGCGAACATGATACGCGAAGGCGCAAGCCA
>DHPN01000033.1:0-877 GCA_002407925.1 Atopobiaceae bacterium UBA5363 | reverse complement strand
GCCAAAAGCCAGTCAAAGGCCCACCTCGCGGACGACCTTCCCAGCCAGTCCACAGATGAGGAAAGACATCTCAGCATCTCCATGCTGCTCTTTCAGTCGGTCGCCACTGCTATCGACGCTTTTGCGGTGGGCGTGAGTCTGCGCGCCGTCTCGGTCAACTTGCCCCAGGCGGTGAGCATCATCGGGATCACGACGGTCATCTGCTGCGTCGTAGCGCTTTTCTTGGGGCGCCGCCTAGGCCAGGCACTCGGTCAGCGAGCCGAAATCTTCGGTGGCACTGTGCTGGTTCTGATCGGAATCCGTGCCCTCGTGGCGCTATTCTGAAAGTTTCATTTCGAACGTGCAAACGTTGCTTTTCGTCTTTTTTGCATGTGACTTAGTTTTCTATGCATATGGGCAGTGAGAAAATAGGCTAATCTGCAGACCACTGACGCTACGGACGGCAAGCGTGCTTGCTGTCCCATTTTTGACTGTAACGAAACGATGGGATTGGAGAGGCGATGGACGAGGCTGTGTGCACGTCCAAGTACACCTATGGACAAGTCATGGAGCCCTTGCGTCGACTTGCGCAAGAGGGGCTCTGGCGGCCGGAGTTTGATCACGATGCCTGCGGCATCGGTGCAATTGCCCATATAAAGGGCCAGAGAAGCCATGCAATTGTTGACGACGCCTTGTCGGTTCTGGTGAACCTCGAGCATCGTGGGGGACGTGGCCTGGAGCGCAACACCGGAGACGGCGCGGGCATCCTGTTCCAGATACCGCATCGCTTCTTCCGCAAGGAGGCGCAGCGCCACGGCACGTTGCTGCCGGGTGAGGGGGACTACGGCGTGGCGATGCTCTTTTTGCCGCAGGACAGCGAAGGGGTGCGTGATGCTCA
>DHPN01000030.1:78943-80081 GCA_002407925.1 Atopobiaceae bacterium UBA5363 | reverse complement strand
CGGCCCAGCCTATCTTGAGATGCAAGGTGTAAGCGAGTTCGTCTTTATCATTGAGAGGCACGAATAGGCTCTTAGGCCTTATGAGATGATGTTGTGCATATAATAACAGTGCCTAGAAACTGCTCACATGAAGCATCCATGCTCTTGCTCGAGCAGTTGACAGATTGATAGTGCTTGCATGCGCTAACTGTGCTTGTCCATAACAAGCTTCGATTGCCAGCCCCTTCCTTGGGTATAGTGCGACTGAATGCACAGGACATGAGGTCGGAAGACCTCTGACTTGGCGTGCGACGATCCTCTGCTGTGAGCACGCCGTAAGGAGGTAGATGCTATGGCTCAGGAGTATGGACAGGTATTTTCTTTGGCAAAGCAAGGCGCGCCCGTTGAGGGCTGTACTTCTTCGCGCGTGCTGCTGCCAGGTATCGTGCGGTTCTCGCTTGCCACAGGCACAGACATCAGCGCGGAGTCCTGCCCGAGGTGGCGTCTGCTCATGGTGCTTTCTGGCAAGGTCTGCGCCAGCTATGGCGACAGGCGTCTGGAGGCGGGGCCGCTCATGGCGCTGTCGCTGCCTGCAGATGTCCCCGTGGGAATAGCAAGCGAGGATGACAGCGTGTATCTAGAGATCTCGATGGAGGCAGCTATGAATCTTGCAGCGGAGACGGGCTCTGTTTTCAAGCTCGCGGATATGGTCCCTTACCGTGATGGTGAGGTCGTGAACAGAGATGTCATCAAGGCCGATACGATGAAGCTCGCAGTTATGAGCTTCACGTCAGGGACAGGCCTTGACGAGCACTCAGCACCAGGGGAGGCGATCGTTTTTGCGCTTGAGGGGACTGGGACGATCGGCTACGAGGGCACAGAGCACAAGATTTCAGCAGGGGAGAACTTTCGCTTTGCCAAGGGCGGCAGGCACTACGTGAAGGCAGACAGCCCCTTCAAGATGGCTCTTCTGCTCGTGCTAGGCTGAGCAACCGGCGGGTCACGCTCGAGCGCCACAGTTAAGACATATCATGTAGTGAGAAAGGATAAAAAAATATTTTGTTAGCCTAGGTTGACATTAAGTTAGGCACTAGTTATTTTGTACATGCAGGGCGAGGATATGCACTACCCCTAACACAATGCCTCGCTTCGGGTGCTG
>DHPN01000030.1:74429-78814 GCA_002407925.1 Atopobiaceae bacterium UBA5363 | reverse complement strand
TTCGGGTGCTGCGACCCCGCTGACTTCTCTCTGTTGTCGGCGGGGGCTTTTTTTCTGAAAGGGGAGGCTTTCCTCGGCAGAAAGTCTGCTACTAATGATATAGCGTCTTATTATCGGATATTCCACAGCTCATACAACATCGCCTGGCCCTATCTGCTGCGATATGTCTCAGATATTGCTCCCCATATCACGCCTGCGACAGGCCAGACAACCCAGGTCATGCCCCAGTCGCGGGTCAGAAAGCTCACCAGCAAGTAGGCCGCGGTCACGATCCCCCAGTAGAGGTTGCCGAAGCGTTTGTCAAAGCGCTTTGACCCGCGCGTATAGTCCCCTTCCTCCAGGAGAGCCGAAAAGCTGCTGCTGATGATCGAGGTGTGGACTATCAAGAACACGCCTATGGCGACTATGAGCAGCAATATTCCTACGGAGGCGGTTATGGGGCCCTCATCGTTCGTCAGCATAGCCACCGCCAGAAGCGGAATGCACGAGGCGACGCAAAGCACTATGCCCAGCGCAAGCTCTCTCATATGGGTGCGGTCATATGACTTTTGCCGCTGTCGCACAATCCCGTCCACGCCGTATTCCGTGTCAATGGGCTCATGCCGAATCTTCTGAAACTCTTGGTCTCCTTGTTGTGCCATGACCATGACGGCAATGCCGAGCGCGACCAAGGCGATGATGATCACGGTACCCAGCGAGCTTGCGACGTTGTTGTCCCTCGTATAAAGGCCGAGGAAGAGCATAAGGGGTGCGGCAGAGGCGACGCAGAGGCCCACGCCCGTCGCGATCTTCATGGCGCGCTGTATCTCATGGTCGAGGAAGCTGTTCGCTTGCTCGACAGTGACAGGGATTGGCTCCCTTTCGATTTCGCCTACTGCAGACATGTCTGGGGTAGCGCTGCTGGGGCTTACGCTCTGGCCGCTTGCATCCTCTGGCCCGAGGTCGTCGCGGAGAAGATAGTCACAGCTTACGTCAAACAGGTCAGAGAGCTTTAAGACCTTGTCCATGTCAGGGACAGACCGCGCGGCTTCCCACTTGGATACAGACTGTCTCGATATGCCGAGCTTTTGGGCCAGCTCTTCTTGTGACATGCCGCTTTTCTTGCGAAGGTCGATGATTTTGTCTGCAAGGATCATGGGAGGTCCTCCTTATCTTGTCGTAACTACAGTTTAAAGGAAACAGCGCAAACGAAGGAAAGCCTTTTATCGCCGTCTTCCTTACTGCGCTCAAGCTAGGGCATTTGTGGGGCGCGCACCACCAACTTGTCCTTGCAATTTCGCAACTAGTGGTTGCAGAGGCAATCTAGCTGTGAAAAGAGGAAGCGTGTTTCTTTTTTCAAATAATGTTGTTGACAAGGTTGCTTCAATAAATTAAAATGAAATTCGTTTTCAAATACGGAGGAATCTGAGATGGTGGAAAGCATACAGGAACGCACGCGGCATCGTTACAGCACGAAGCAGCAGGCAGCTGTCCTTGCGCTCATGCGCAAGCATGTAGGCGAGGCGCTGACGGTCGACGAGGCCCGCAGCGCTCTGGGGCATGAGGGCGTCCAAGTAGGCACGACGACGATCTACCGCTCCCTTGAGCGCCTCTCCTCGGAAGGTGGAGTGGTGCAGGTGCCCGATCCGACGGGAAAGTCCACGCGCTGGTGTCTCGTTGAAAATGCTGATGGGGGAGTGTGCCTTGCGTGCCTGAGGTGCCATCGGGTATTTCCCCTCGCCTGCGAGGGGCTTGAGAGGTTTGTGCGGCATGTGAGCGCAGACCACGGCTTTGCAGTGGAGACTCAGCGCACGGTTTTGTACGGGTACTGCGAAAGCTGCCAAGAGGAACTATCAGCGAACAACTGAAAGAAGGAAAGCTAGATGAGAGATTCTGCCTCTGAAAGTAGTGTGTCGAGCTTCACGAGAAGGGACTTTGTCAAACGGGCTGGCTTGGGTGGCGCAGTTGCGCTTGTGGCTGGGGTGTTAGCTGCCTGTGGGACGAATGGCTCAGCTGGCTCTGACGCAGCGGTTGGCACGGAAAGCAGCGACGGAAAGATCCAAGTGCTGGCGGCAGAAAACGAGTATGGAGACGTTGCTAGCCAGATCGGCGGCGAGTACGTTGAGGTGACATCGATAATCAGCAACCCCGACACAGATCCTCATGACTTCGAGGCCACGCCCTCAGACGCCAAGCTTATGAGCACTGCAGCCATTGCGATAGAAAACGGTCTGGGCTATGACGACTGGTTCGACGAGATGCTCTCTGCAAGCGAGAATGCAGACCGTGTCGTTATTAGCGCACAGCAAACGCTTGGCCTTTCAGACGATACGGAAAACCCACACCTGTGGTATGACCCGAAGACTATGCCTGCCGTCGCTGAGGCGCTTGTCGCGGAGCTGGCGAAGATCGACCCCGACCACAGCGACGACTATCAGCAGAACCTCTCTGACTTCAAGGATGCTCTGGAGTCCTATACGTCAAAGCTGAGCGACTTTAAACAAAGCCATCCGGGCGCTGCTGCCGCAGCCACCGAGCCGGTCGCAAACTACCTGCTTGACGCAGCTGGCATTGACATAAAGACGCCGTGGAGCCTGCAGTCGGCGATCATGAACGACCAAGATCCCTCCGCGCAAGACGCAAACACGCAGATGAGCTTACTTTCGGACAAGCAGGTTGACGTCTTCGTCTATAACCAGCAGGTGACCTCGTCTCTCACGCAGAAGTGGCTGGACGCCGCAGGCGCTGCCGAAGTCCCTGTCGTTGCGGTCTACGAGACGATGCCGGACGACCTTGGGTATGTGGATTGGATGTGTGCCGAGGTAGACGCCCTCGAGGCAGCGCTGTCCCAAGGCCAGTCGACTACGAGCCTGTCATAACGGGGTACGCTATGTTTCCAAAGCCAGCTCTTGAGGTTTTAGCAGCGAGCGTCGCCTTCGGTGGAAAGCCTGTCTTCAGTGACGTGAGCTTTGAGCTTGACTACGGCGGCCTCGTTGGTCTCATTGGGCCTAATGGCGCCGGCAAGACGACGCTTTTGCGCTCCGTGCTCGGCGAGGTCCCCCTGGCCTCAGGCGCAATACGCATCGATGGCCATGACCGCATGAAGGTTGGCCCCGGGCATTTGAGGCCGGGGTCGATCGGCTATGTGCCGCAGCACATCGACATCGACCCTGAGCTGCCGCTGCGCGCGCGTGACTTCGTGGCACTTGGCCTGGATGGGCATCGCTTCGGCTTTGCGCCGCGAGGGCGGGCCTTTTGGGACCGCGTGGAAGACGCCCTGCGTGGCGTGGGGGCAGACTCCTTTGCCGAAAGGCCAGTGGGGAAGCTCTCCGGCGGCCAGCAGCAGCGTGTCATGATCGCTGCTGCCACAGTCTCAGACCCGGCACTCCTTTTGCTCGACGAGCCGCTCGCGAACTTGGACCCAGCAAACAGATCCGATGTTGTGGCACTTCTCGACCGCTTGCGCCAGCAGAAGAAAATGGGCATCATCTTGACGGCCCACGACGTCAACCCCCTCGTTGGGGTGCTTGACAGGGTTGTGTACCTCGCAAGAGGGCATGCGGCCGTTGGCAGCGTGGACGAGGTCATCTCCACCGACGTACTCACGAGGCTCTACGACCATCCCATCGAGGTCATTCGCCATGATGGCCGCGTGCTCGTCATGTCTTCAGACGCCAGCGACTGAAGACAAGAAGAAAGGTCGGTGCGCATGCAATGATCGCATTTATCACGGAGCTTCTGGCAGTGAATGAGGTACGCACTGCCCTCGCCGTCGGCAGCGCTGTTGCTGTTGCCACGGCTGCGGTAGGCGTGCTGACCGTGCTGCGCGGCCAGTCCTTTGCCGGGCATGCCCTTACGGACTTGGCTGCCGTCGGAGGCTCTGCGGCCTTCTTGCTGGGCGTCGACCAGCTGTGGGGCTTTGTTGCCTCGTGCGTGTTCTCGTCGCTGGGGATGCATGCGATCGGCGTGCGGCGCATGCGAGGCCGCGACGTGGCGACCGGCGTCGTCTTGGGGGCAGGCATGGGGCTTACGGCCCTTTTCCTCACGCTGGCCCGCAAGAGCCGCTCTGCTGGGAGCTCCTCGATGGCTGTGCTCTTCGGCTCCCTGTTTTCGGTTGATCCCGGCATCACCCCTGCCGTGTTGGCCCTGTCTGCCTTTTGCCTGGTCGTCCTTGCACTCATTTGGCGGCCGGCAGTGTTTTCCGTCTCCTCCCCGGAGCTTGCTTTTGCCCGCGGGGTGCCGATGGGGGCGCTGGACGCGATCTTCATGGTTGTGCTCGGCGTCGCGGTCGCGCTAGGGGCGGTCTCTGTGGGCGCCGTGCTCTCCACGGCGCTGCTGATAGGCCCAGCTGCCTGCGCGCTTCGTGTCGCGCGCACCACACATGCCGCCATGCTGCTCTCATGTGC
>DHPN01000030.1:68556-74196 GCA_002407925.1 Atopobiaceae bacterium UBA5363 | reverse complement strand
GCCTGTCGGCTGAGCGCCCTTGCGCGCAAAGGGCAGGTGGCCCATGTTTGAGCCTTATCTTCTCAACACCTGGGCCGCAGGCACGCTCGTCGCTTTGGTTGCGGGCGTGGTCGGGGTCTTCGTGGTGTTGCGCGGCGACTCCTTCTTGGCGCATGCGATTCCCCATGGGTCCTTCGCCGGCGCGGCCGTCGCATACGCGCTTGGGGGCAGCTCTCTTGTCGGCATGGGCGTATCAGCTGCCTTGACAGGGGTCGCAGTCTTTTGCTTGGGCCGCCATGGCAGAAAAGACGCCGTGATCGCCTTGCTGCTTTCCTTTTTGCTAGCAAGCGGTGCCCTTGCCTTGAGCCTTTCCGGTGGCTATGCGAACCAGGCCTATGCGCTTCTCTTCGGGCAGATACTCTCGGTGAGCTCTAGTGAACTCCTCTTCATGGCCATCCTTGTCTGCATCGTGGTGCTGGCCATGTTCTTGCTGGCGCGCCCGCTTCTGCTTACGTCTGTCATGGAGTCGGCTGCGCGGGCCCATGGGCTGCATACGCATGCCATAGAGTTCGCCTTCACGATGGTCTTGGCTGCCACGGCCACGGCCAGCGTGCCGGTTGTCGGCGCGCTGCTGCTGTTCAGCCTGCTCGTCGCCCCTCCCGCAGCTGCATGCGCGCTTTGCCCGACGATGAGCAGGGCAGTTGCGCTCTCATGCGCCTTCTGCCTGGCTTGCATGTGGGCCTCCATAGCCTTGGCGGTCATGACCGACCTCCCCATAGGGTTTTTCGTGGCCAGCATCTCCACGCTCATCTATCTCGGGGCCCGCTTGCGCCTAAAGTATCTCTTCCGTATTTCAAACGAGAATTCGCGTTGACTTTTACGCCCGCATTGGACATACTTTCAATATCCTAGTAAACCATTAGGAATTAAAGCATGTAGGTGAATGTGCCTGTATCCTCCGCAGTGGGGGCTCAAGGGGGCTAAGAGGGTGAGAGTGACAATGACACGGACTGACTCACACGTCCATGCACGTCTTGTTCACTGGGTGCGTGCCTGTTGTTGTTTGGCTCACATATAGCTCTGCTTGTTGACACTGTTTTTTGCCTTTGCTCATGTATATACGTTGATACAAAAAGATGAGTCAGGCATGTGCTGATGGCTCTGTTTTTGCGTGCTAAGCCGATGAAGCCCACAGGGACTTCAAAAGAGAGGGCACGCTTGGTTGCGTTGTATGCCCACCTTTATGAGCTGCGATTGAAATGAGGAGCACTCCCATATGACAAACACCGACAACGCCCAATTCACCTCGATCGAGACGCGCCTGATTCATGCAGGTGAGACCGTCGACCCTCATACGGGGGCGGTAAACATCCCCATCTATCAGACATCCACCTATCAACAGGACGCCATAGGGAAAAATCGTGGTTGGGAGTACTCGCGGACGGGAAATCCCACGCGCGCTGCCCTCGAGCGGCTAATCGCCGACTTGGAGAGCGGAAACGCCGGCTTTGCGTTTGGAAGCGGCATGGCAGCGATCACTGCGGTGCTGTCACTCCTTTCGTCAGGGGACGAGGTGATCCTTCCCACCAATGTGTATGGTGGCACATATCGCGTCCTCAACCAGGTGTTCGACCATTTTGGCATCACGTTTCGCACGGTTGACACGACCGATCCCGCCAATGTCGAGAAGGCCATCGGCCCCAAGACGAAGGCAACCCTCATAGAGAGCCCCGCCAACCCCCTCATGACCATAACCGACCTGGCCGCGGTATCGGAGATAGCCCATAAGCACGGCCTGCTATCCATCGTGGACAATACGTTCATGACGCCCTACCTCCAACGCCCGTTGGAGCTGGGCGCGGACATCGTCGTCCACAGCGCCACCAAATACCTCGGTGGTCACTCCGACGTCGTCGCAGGGCTTGTGGTGACAAGGGACCAAGACCTCGCTGACCGCATCGCCTTCATACAGAACTCCACAGGTGGCGTGCTGGGGCCGTTTGACTCGTTCCTTTTGATCCGCGGCATCAAGACGCTGGGCGTGCGGATGGACCGCCACCTGGAAAATGCCGACTTCATCGCGCGCGCACTGCGCGACAACCCTGCCGTAAGCCACGTGTACTATCCCGGCCTTGCGGACTTCAAGGGCTATGAGACAAACAAGCGCCAAGCCTCTGGAGCTGGTGCGATGATCAGCTTCGAGTTGGCTCGCGGCTATAGCGCACCGACGTTTTTCACCTCAACGAAGCTTGTGGCTTTGGCTGAGAGCCTCGGTGGCGTCGAGTCGCTCGTATGCCACCCCGCAAGCATGACTCACGCCGCGATCCCCAAGGCCGAGCGCGACCGTGTCGGCATCACTGACGGGCTGATCCGCCTTTCAGTCGGTATCGAGGATAAGCACGACATTCTCGCAGACATTGAGCAGGCAATTGAAGCTTCGAGGAAGGATTAGTTATGCGTCATTATTATGACTCAATGAAAGAGCTTGTGGGAAACACGCCTATGCTCAAGATCAATTACATGGGGGTGAAGCCAGACGTCGAGCTTTTCGCAAAGCTCGAGCTGATGAACCCTGCTGGATCCGTGAAGGACCGAACTGGCGTGTGGATGGTGAGAGACGCCGAGAAGCGCGGCCTTCTCAAGGAGGGCTCAACGATCGTTGAGGCGACAGCAGGCAATATGGGCCTCGGCATAGCCTTTGCCGCCTTGGGCAAGGGATACCATGTGGTGTTCGTCGTCCCTGGCAAGTTCAGCCAAGAGAAGCAGACGCTGATGCAGGCCCTCGGCGCGAAGATCGTCCATACGCCCCAAGAGGAGGGCATGCTGGGTGCCCAAAGGAAGATGGAGGACCTGCTTAAAGAGATACCCGACTCCATTGCCCTCCGCCAGTTCAAAAACCAGGCCAATCCGCAGGCACACTACGAGTCGACGGCACCTGAGATATGGCGCGACCTCGGAGGGCATATCGACTATTTCGTGGCGGGTGCGGGCTCAGGCGGCACCTACACTGGAGTGATGCGCTACCTCAAGGAGAAGAACCCGGGCATCAAAGGCATTCTTGCAGATCCTGTGGGCTCAACGATGGGAGGAGGTGAGCACGCCCCCTATTCCATCGAGGGCATCGGCAACGACTTCGTCGCAGACACGATGGACATGAGCCTAGTGGACGAGGTGATCAAGGTCAACGATGAGCAGGCCTATGATGCTTCACGGCAGCTCGCTCGCAAGGAGGGCGTGTTCGCCGGCTCCTCTTCCGGGGCTGCCCTCTACGCTGCCCTTCAGATTGCTGGTCGCATCGACCATGGCAGCGTCGTCACCATTTTCCCCGACCGCGGCGATCGTTATTTCAGCGAACATCTCTATGAGTAGCCATGAGCTTCCCCCGCCCGTCGTGAGTTTGGCGGTCGGGGGCTACTGCGTAGCCGCTGAGGCTGCGCGCGCAGGAAATTGATCAAGTCAAAAAAAGAGGCACAGCGATGACATACGTCCCTACGCCAGAGCAGGCACTGAAGATCGTAGACAGTTACAACCACGAGGAGTTCCACCGCGTCCACGCGCGTACCGTGGCTGCGGCAATGAGGTGGTTCGCCTCAAAGTACGACCCGGGCAAAGAAGACTACTGGTACAGCGTCGGTGCCCTACACGACGTTGACTTCGAACTTTATCCCGAGCAGCACTGCGTGGCCGGTGTCATGCTGCTTACGCAGAAAAATGTAGACGAAAGTGTCATACGCTCGGCGATGAGCCACGGCTGGGGCCTCACGGAAACGCCCTTCGAGCCCACGCTCCAGATGGAAAAGATACTTTTCGCGGTCGACGAGCTCACCGGCATCATATGGGCCGCAGCCCTTGTGCGTCCGAGCAAGTCAACGCTTGACATGAAGCTCAAGAGCGTCAAAAAGAAGTACAAGAGCGAGCACTTTGCGGCAGGCTGCTCGCGTGAGGTGATCTCAAAAGGCGCGGAGAACTTGGGATGGACCCTCGATGAGCTGATAGGGCAGACGCTGGAGGCAATGCAGGTCTTCGAGCGAAGCGAGGGAGGCTTGCTGGGAGCTACGGTGGCGCTGAAAAACTAGCCCTGCAGCTGCTTGTGCTTTTATATGAATCCACACACTACCGAGTGAGCCATCATATATCTCAGCCCGTTTAAACCCGAAAGTCCTTCGTTTGCATGACATAAGGAAAATCCTCTATCACATTGTTTGTTGCTGTGGTACAACGGATATGTCAGACTTTTTGTATGGTTTTATAACAAAAAGTTTAGCAGGATGAAGTGTTGGTGGCAGCAATCAAGGAGGATATGTGATGCAGCCGAAGATCACATGGGTCAAAAATAAGATGCCAAAAAGCGAGGACAAGAATCTCTCGATTATGTCATTGGACAATGTTGCGGCGGCACGCAAGTTTCATAAGAGCTTCCCGCAGTACAGTGTCACTCCTTTGGCTGATCTCTCACGCATGGCGAACCATCTCGGCCTCAAGGGCCTTTTTGTGAAGGATGAAAGCTACCGCTTTGGCCTCAATGCTTTCAAGGTCCTTGGTGGCTCGTTTGCTATGGCCCGCTATATAGCAAAAGAGACAAGGAAGGATATCTCAGCGTGCGACTTTGACTACCTCACCTCTGATCAACTGCAAAAGGACTTCGGCCAGGCAACCTTCTTCACCGCGACTGACGGGAACCATGGCAGGGGTGTGGCATGGGCGGCCAAGCGCTTAGGGCAGAAGGCTGTTGTGCACATGCCTAAGGGCTCCACCAAGACCCGCTTTGACAACATTGCGAAAGAAGGGGCGAAGGTCTCGATAGAGCAGCTGAACTATGATGACTGCGTGAGGCTTGCGGCCAAAGAGGCCGCCCAGACCGAGCACGGCGTCGTGGTGCAGGACACAGCCTGGCAAGGCTATGAGGAGATCCCTTCTTGGATCATGCAAGGCTACGGCACGATGTCCGCAGAGGCCGCTTGCCAGCTGCGCACACTTGAGGTCAATCGTCCGACGCATGTCTTCGTACAGGCGGGGGTTGGTTCTCTTGCGAGCTCTGTCGTAGGGTATTTCACGAACCTCTTCCCGGACAATCCTCCCACGTTTGTCATTGTCGAGGCACGCGCGGCTGACTGTCTCTACAGAGGTGCCGTGGCCGCGGACGGCTCTCCCCGCATCGTCACCGGAGACCTCACGACGATCATGGCCGGCCTCGCCTGCGGCGAACCGAACACCATCGGCTGGGACATCTTGAGAAACCACGCAAACGCATTCCTGTCCTGCCCGGATTGGGTGTCTGCCAAGGGCATGCGCATGCTCGCTGCGCCTTTGAGGACCGACCCTGCCGTCATCTCCGGTGAGTCAGGGGCTGTCGGCATGGGTGCCGTGGCGGCTATCATGCAAGATCCCGCGTATGCCGACCTGCGGCAAGAGCTTAAACTTGGCCGCGACTCCCAAGTTCTCGTCTTTTCCACGGAAGGCGATACCGATCCTGAGCGCTATCGTGAGATCGTCTGGGACGGGGCGTATCCATCGCTGGAGCAGGATAACTAGAAAGAGGTGAAGGCAAGTCTTTTAAACCTTCTTTTAGGTTACCTGTCGCACGCCATTCGAATCGTCCGCTCGCATCGAGCTGATATGAGCGGACGATGGCGTAGGGATCGTATCAAAGGCTGGCTTGTG
>DHPN01000030.1:67556-68436 GCA_002407925.1 Atopobiaceae bacterium UBA5363 | reverse complement strand
GGCTGGCTTGTGTTAAAAGTTCGATGCTTTTTGCGCAGACGGCATCCATGCGCGCCCCAGCTGGGTACAGAAAGCAAGAGTCCTAGAGACCGCTTTCAGCAGCAGTCCGCTTTCACGAGCCAGACAATCCATGAGGAGCGCGCTATGTCATTGCATGAGATTTCTCCAACTGAGCTGCGTCTCAAGCCTTTTACTGCATTTGACCGAGATTGGGCCTTAGTCGCGGCAGGCGATGAAGACGGCTTTAACATGATGACCGTGAGCTGGGGAGGCGTAGGCACGTTCTGGCAGCGGCCAGTGGCAACTGTCTACATTCGCTCCTCTCGATACACCAAGACCTTTGTCGACTCCCATGACCTGTTCAGCGTGAGCTTCTTGACGCCTGGCCATCGCAAGGCATTGAACCTTTGCGGGACCGTATCGGGACGAGACGTTGACAAAGTGGCGAAATCAGGCCTTACGTCAGTCTTTCTGAGCGGGGGGCAGGATGTGCCGGAGGTGCCGTCATTCGCTGAGGCTGCGCTTGTCCTCATCTGCCGCAAGGCCTTAGTTATCCCTTTGGCACCAGAGACCTTCATTGACCCTGACGCGAAAGATGCCATGTACGGGGGAGCTGATATGGACAACTATCACACCATGTACATCGGCTATGTAGAGAAGGCCTACTCAAGCGCAACAAAGTAAAACACGAAAATATTAACGAAATGACTTTTGTCGCTTGCTAAAAGTTAACTTTGGTGTACTATAAGATCAGTTTTTGCCTACCTGATGCAAGCGAACCCTCTCCCCGCAAGCAGACAGGTTTTAAACGTCACCGGCGTCCCCCTCGAAAATGCGCCGGTGGCGTGTTTTTTTAAAGAGACACCGTCAAGCCGACTGG
>DHPN01000030.1:0-67377 GCA_002407925.1 Atopobiaceae bacterium UBA5363 | reverse complement strand
ACGTGAAGATCCCGGGGGACGCGACGGCCGCGCCAGAGCCTGAAAAGCTCCTCAAGCAGAAGCTGATCCGCATCTGCCTGCAAGCCTTGCTCTGCAAGCATCATGAGCTCTTCGACCACGTCGCAAATCGAATGCCCGTAGACACGGGCATTCCAGCCGCCTGCCCTCAAGGCCCTCCAAGCGTTGGACACATCGCGCTCACCCGTGTGGTCCACGAGTAGGTGCGTGGCCTGTTCGTTGGCGCTTCGAGCATAGAAGAGCCCCTTTACAAAGGCCGCAAGTGAGGCGGCAGATGCCGGTGGCAGCGAGTCGCAGGTCCTCATTTCGGCAAACCCTTTGAGGCGCGTATCCGGGAACACCATGGACAGCAAATGCTGTAGCTCGCCCGGCCCGAGCGGCCGCTTGGAGAGCAGGTCCTTGACAGTTGCCTTACCTGTTGAGGTGGTGATGCCTTGCTGGTCTGTGAAGAGGATGGGGCGCACCGTGCAGAGCCAGTCCACATAGGTTTCAGGCCCGAAGTCGTAAGAGAACGTGCCGGGCACGGTTCCGCAGCGCGCAGGGTCGACCTGCTCCCATATGCGGCTGCGAACCATGCGCGGCGTGTCCTCGAATGAGAGGCCTCGCCAGCTTATTGTGTTGTCAGTGAGAAAAGACAGTATGGGGCCGAGTGCCACTGAGAGCTGACATGTTTTGCGCCTCCCAAATCCCCTCCCGCATGACAGGTCAACGGAGACTTGCGTGGACGCGGAGCAGCGCATCATGTCGCGCGCATAGCGGCCTGTCTTGGACAGGTAGGCATCCATGAGCTGGTAGCGCTTCTTCTCAATCAGAGGCACGGAGCTTGGGTCGATGACCTGTGGGTTAAACCCTTCGGCTATGAGCTTCCAGTCAACCCCCATCTCAGAGGTCAGCGTCTGGAATTGTGTGTCGAAGGCTTGAAGGGCGCCAAGGAGGGCAGTTACTGACACGTCAGGGCCGACGGCGACTTCGAGCTGGCTGCCGGGCTCCAATGAGATGCTGATGCCGACTTCGTGCTCGCCTGCTGTGACCTGCCCTATATAGCCGAACAGGCGCTTGTCGATGATTACGCGCTGCTCGGGTCGGAAATAGCGACTCCAGCGCTTGAGCAGCGCATGGATTCCAGGTTCGTCATCGTAGGCAACCGTGTGGCCGGAGCTTTGGTCTATCACAAAGCGTTCGAGCTCGATGCCAAGCTTAGGGGAGGGCACTGCTTGGCCTGTACAGGGAGGGGCGCTGATAATATCTATGAGGGCCGAGCGATTTTTTGCAGCTACTGCGTCAATATCCAAAATTCCTCCGAACGACATATTGAAGAAGAAAGAGCAAGACGCTTCTCTGGAGGTGTCTCTGCAGAAAAACTATACCCTCTGTGCCATCTGCGGGCCGCCGGACATAGATTTTTCTAATTTGCTATTTCCCACGTATGGCCGTGCTGTGGAAGGCGAAGTAGTCCGGGCGATGGCGCGACTGGGTGTACTCGAACATAATGCCATCGCTGTTAAACGTTTGGCTCGATACGACCGCGAGAAAGTCATAGCCTTCAACGTCTAGGTAGCGTTCGTCCTTTGGCGTCGTCCGCTCGACCGTGAGCGTTCGCTTGCTTGTCGTGATGCGCATCCCCAGCGTCTTTTCGATGTACTCGTACACGGAGTTCTTTACGATCGCTGTGGTGAGGCCCGGTATTATCGAAGCGAGGAAATAGTTCTTGTCGAAAATCAGCGCCTTGCCGTCAAGGCGGCGGATGCGCTCGATGTAATACAGCTCCGTGCCCGCAGGGAAGCCCGTCTGCTCGGCTATCGCGTCATCAGAGCGAATAGTTTTGAAGGTCACGACATCCGTTTGGGCCTTGAGATGATTGCGACGCGCTGTCTCCTTGAAGGTCTCGATGCCACCAAGGGTAAAGAGGGTCTTCTGTGGCGGCTGATAGATGACACGCACGCCCTTCCCGTGGATGGGCTGCACAAAGCCTTGGGCAGTGAGAAGCGCCAGCGCCTTGCGCACGGTATTATGCGCACAGCTAAATGTTTTGATGAGCGTGTTCTCTGAGGGGAGCAGTGATTGGTAGGGGTATGTTCCGTTTAATATGTCCTGCCGAAGTCGCTGATAGATACTGTCATATATTGCCCGTACCATGACCACGTCTTTCTCAAGTTAGTTCATTTCTCTTGTCTATCTTGCCAGAAATCCCGGTGGGAATACTCCTATACCGAAGAAAACATGCCGTCTACGGAAGATTGAAGCTAGTGCTACATAGCTTATTCAAATAAGTTGCACAATGCCATAGGTAGCTTATTTAAATAAGTTCTACACAAGGAGGTAGATGGTTGTGAATGCGTACAAGGACGACGCAGAAAAACTCCTCAAACTCGTGGGAGGAAGGCAAAATATTGCAGCAGTGTCCCACTGCATGACACGCATGCGTTTTGCGCTCAAGGATCCGGAAAAGGCAGACATAAAAGGCATTGAGGCCCTTGACGTTGTCAAAGGCAGCTTCACGCAGGCGGGGCAGTTCCAAGTTATCATCGGCAACGATGTCGCTGATTTCTACAACGAATTCATTGCACTATCAGGCATAGAGGATGCAAACAAAGAAGAAGTGAAGAGCGCCGCACGCGCCAACCAGAACGTCTTGCAGCGCATCATGGGAGCCATAGCCGAGATATTCGCACCGCTCATCCCGGCCATCATCGTCGGCGGCCTGATCTTAGGCTTTCGTAACTGCATCGACTCCATTTACTTCTTTAACAACGGGACGCAGACGCTTGTGGACATCTCCCAGTTCTGGTCAGGAGTCGACAGCTTCCTGTGGCTCATAGGCGAAGCAGTGTTCCAGCTCGGCATTCCTGTTGGCATTTGCTGGTCGGTCACCCGTAAGATGGGCGGCACGCAGATGCTCGGCATCGTGCTGGGCCTGACGCTTGTCTCAAGCCAGCTGCTCAACGCCTACAGCGTCGCGACAACGCCGGCCGATCAGATCCCCGTCTGGGACTTCGGCTATTTCAAGATCAACATGATTGGCTATCAAGCGCAGGTCATCCCTGCCATCTTGGCAGCCCTTACGCTTGGCTACCTTGAGAGATTCTTCCGCAAGATCTGCCCCAAGGTGGTATCTATGATCGTTGTGCCATTCTGCAGCCTCGTGCTCTCTGTCATTGCTGCTCACTTCGTGCTCGGCCCAATTGGCTGGTGGCTCGGTTCTGGCATCTCGGCTGTTGTGTATGCGGGCATCACGGGCCCGGCGCGTGTCATCTTTGGCGCGATATTTGGTTTCTTCTATGCGCCGCTCGTCATAACAGGCCTGCACCACATGACCAATGCAATCGACCTGCAGCTCATTGCGGACTATGGTGGCACCATGCTTTGGCCTATGATCGCGCTTTCCAATATCGCCCAAGGCTCGGCTGTTTTGGCCATGAGCCACCTGCAGAAGAAAAACGAAAGGGCTCAGCAGGTCAATATCCCCGCATACATCTCCTGCTATCTTGGCGTAACTGAGCCGGCGATGTTTGGCGTCAACCTTAAGTACATGTTCCCCTTCTACTCTGCAATGATAGGGTCTGCCTGCGCCGCCATGCTTTGCACGGCGACGGGAACCACGGCAAACGCGATAGGCGTTGGCGGTCTTCCGGGCATCCTCTCCATTCAACCTCAATATATGGGCTATTTCGCCATATGCATGCTGATCTCGATCATCGTCCCGTACGCTCTGGTTCGTATCATCGGCAAGAAGAAGGGCATTGGGACTGACGAGGAAAAGGCGACGGGAATTGATATGAGCGCCGCAGCGAATCAGATTTTTGGCAACAATTGAGCTGCAAGCTTGCCGAAAAAGGGGATAGGGCAAAGATGAGGGTGATCATATGACAGAAAATCGTCAGAGGCAGCTGGGCAGCAAGGTCGTCTACCAGATCTATCCCAAGTCGTTTTGTGACTCGACAGGAGACGGCATGGGGGATCTGCAGGGGATACGCACGCATCTTGACTATCTAGCAACCCTGGGTGTTGATTACCTTTGGCTCACTCCGTTTTTTGTGTCTCCCCAAAATGACAACGGTTACGATGTTACTGACTATCGATCTGTGGATCCATCCTTTGGCACCATGTCAGATTTTGAGTCAGTGGTGTCAGAGGCGCGAGCGCGTGGCATTGGCATCATGCTTGACATGGTTTTTAACCATACGTCAACGTCTCATGAATGGTTTCGCCGCGCGCTCGCCGGTGATGAGAAGTATCAAAATTACTATTTTTTTCGCAGCGGGGACGAAAGTCGGCCTCCTACCAACTGGCAGTCGAAGTTCGGAGGGCCAGCTTGGCAGTGGGTCCCTTCTCTTGGCAAATGGTATTTGCACTTATTTGACGTATCACAGGCAGATTTGAACTGGGACAACCCTGCCGTTCGAAGTGAGCTTGCAGACGTCGTCAAGTTCTGGAAGGAAAAGGGCGTCAACGGATTTCGCTTCGACGTCGTCAACCTGATTTCCAAGCCTGATGAGTTTTTTGATGATGACGACGGCGACGGCAGGCGCTTCTATACAGACGGGCAGCATGTCCATGAGTATATTCAGGAGCTCGTGCAGCGCAGTGGCATTGACGGCATGATCACTGTCGGAGAAATGTCGTCCACATCAATTGAAAACTGCATACGGTACTCGCGCCCTGATGATCATGAGCTATCGATGACATTCAGCTTCCATCATCTTAAGGTTGACTATAAGAATGGCAACAAATGGGAGCTCAAGAAGCCTGACATAGGCCAGCTGCGCAAGCTATTTCAGACCTGGCAAGAGCAAATGCAGGCCGGCGGAGGATGGAATGCGCTTTTTTGGAGCAACCATGACCAGCCGCGACCAGTCTCACGCTTTTGTGCTGACCAAAGGTATGAAAAGCAGTGTGCCAAGATGCTTGCCAGTTGCATCCATCTCATGCGGGGGACGCCTTATATATACCAAGGCGAGGAACTGGGGATGACCAACCCAGGCTTTTCGGACATCAGCCAATACCGTGACGTCGAGTCCCTCAACTACTATCGCATCTTGCTTGAGCAAGGCAAAAGCAAGAAGGAGGCGCTTCACATCTTGGCTGCACGCTCGCGTGACAATGCGCGCACCCCCATGCAGTGGACAGCAGAAAGCGGAGCAGGCTTCACAACGGGAAAGCCATGGATTCAAATCGCAGACAACCACACTACGATAAACGCTGCCGCAGAGCTCTCGGATCCCGACTCGATCTGGTCGTACTATCAGCGTCTCATTAAGCTGCGCAAGAGCATGTCGCTTATCTCCGAGGGCCGCATCCACTTCGTCGGAACGTTTTCTGAGGAAGTGATAGCTTATGAGCGGCTCTATCGCGACGAAAGGATGCTTGTGCTCTGCTCGTTCTCCTCTGATATGACACGGCCGCTTGGGACCGCAAGCATTGCTGGCGGAAAGCTCCTCATAGGAAACTACTCAGATGTGGCAACTGACCACGAAAGCTTGCTCATGCGACCTTACGAGACGCTTGCCTTCCTTTGGTCGTAGCCCCATTGGTGCAGCCCTCGCTCACACTGTCCTGCCCTGGGGCGGGCTCTGTGGGGAAGGGCTGCAATGGATGCGCTCCTCAATGAGTGGTACCACCTGTAGCGTCGATGCCCGTCGTATGCTCAAGTGCTGCTTCAAGGGCCCTCTTTAGACCCTCTGTCATGGTTGAGATGGACATGCTCGGCGTTCCTGATGGCATGTGCGTCGCCTGCTCCGTTGCGAAGGGCACATGCAAAAAGGTGCCGCGGACCTTCGGGTATTTCGTGGCCAACGTATGCAAGAGACCATACATCACGTCATTGCACACATAAGTCCCCGCTGTATATGACACCTCGGCCGGTATTCCCGCGTCATTCATGGCCTTTGCCATCGCCTTGACGGGCAGCGTAGCAAAGTAGGCCGCAGGGCCATCTGCAATAATCTTTTCTGCCCTTGGCTGCTTGCCGTCATTGTCGGGGATGCGGGCATCAGCGTAGTTGATGCCTACGAACTCTGGTGTGATCTTGGCTCGTCCTCCTGCTTGGCCTACGCACAGCACAAGCGTGGGGCTTTCCCTCTTGATGGCCGCCTCTACTGCCTGCGGAGCTCGACCGAAGACGACGGGTATTTCCACCTTTGCCACATTGGCCCCTGCAATGCTGTCCGGAAGCTGCCTCACGGCTTCCCATGCAGGATTGATCGACTCTCCACCAAAAGGCTGGAAGCCTGTCACAAGAATCTTTTCCATTGCTTTCTCCTTGCTCTTAACGAGAAAATACGTACAGGTGCACTAAAGGACTACAAGTGAGATCATCAGGGCAATCTGGAATGCGAGCATGATGAGCGCTGGCACAATCTGCTTTTTGATAACGCCGTACTCGTCGTCCATCTCCAGTATCGCCACAGGGACAATGTTGAAGTTCGCTGCCATAGGAGTCATGAGCGTGCCACAGTAGCCGCAGGTGAGGGCCAGAGATCCGACAATCGTGGGATCTGCTCCCAACGAAAGTACAAATGGGGCGCCAATGCCCACGGTCATGACGGTGATAGCGGCGAAGGCGTTGCCCATGATCATCGTGAACAGCGCCATGCCAACGCAGTAGACGACAATGCCGATGACGAGATTGCCCTGGGGGATGACAGCGCCCACGAGATCTGAGATTACATCTCCGACGCCGGCGGCCGTAAATGTCGCACCTAGAATTGCAAGGAGCGTGGGCAGCATGACAAGAGGTCCGACTATGTCAAGCATGCGACGCGAATCCTCAAGGAAGACGCGTGGGCCGTTAGCCTTGGGCCGCATCATGGCTAAGATTATCATACCGATGAATACACCGACGGTAATGCCTACAAGTGAGCTGATGCTGGTAAACAAGGCAAAGAGAAGCGCCACCACGCCAATTGAAAACGCTGGGATGAAGATCCTTGAGCCAAGTGCCTGAAAGCCTTCATGCATCTTGTGCTCGCTAGGCTTCATTGTGTCTTTCCCGGCACCCACCTGCTTGAAGATGGGGGGCAAGACCATAACAATGACAAGTCCGCCTGCGACCTCGGAAGGAATCCACCGGCCGATGATGAACAGCAGGCCAAGCACCCCCCAAAATATGGCTGTGCCTATGCGTTTTTCATTGGTCTGGTCACGAAGGTTGCGCATGGCGGCATAGATGCAGACAAGGCCGATGATGACATACACGATCTCGAGCAACTTCTCTGAGAGCGTTATGTTCGAGCTTTGAATAAATTCTAGGATGCTCATCTATTTTGCCTCCTTCGCAGTAGAGCCTTCGGCTACAGCTCCTTTTGGGAAGCCCTTAAGGTCATCATGGCGGCAGAGCTTTCGATCGAGCAAGAAGTAATAAATTGTGGTGACTGCTACGGCGACGATGGCTACAGGAATTTGTATGGCAGCTAGCTGCGGAAGGGCAACCGTGTAGCCAAGGTCAGACATGGTTCCTTGAACGAGGAGCATGCCAGACGTTCCAACGAATAGCACCTGCCCAAAAAACCACGCCACATTTTCCATGCCCGCTGCCATGCCCTTGAGCTCGTCATGATGCTTTGCTGATAGGGAGTGCCCAGCCGCCTCATCAGCGGCCTCAGCCATTGGCAGGACAACCGGCTTTACAAAGCCGGCCACGCCACCGAAGCTTACGTTGAAGGCAGCAAAGATGACACGAAAGATGCCGTAAACTCCCAATATCAAGCCTGCAGACGCATTCTTCATGCGCTCCATGAGAGACTTTGCCGCGTCTTTGAGGCCATTTCGCTCAAGCGTTCCCGTTAGCAGAAATATGACCACGCTGATAAGCATATTGCGGTTTGAGACGAAGCTCTTGCCGAGCGTTTGAAGAAAGAGGATAGGGTCCATGCCGGCGATGACTGCAGTTACAACAGCTGCAAGCATGATGGTCAAGATGGAATCCCATTTAAGGGCGAATCCGATAATGACAATTAAAATACCTAGCAGTTTTACCAGTTCCATAGGGCCTCCTTATGCTGATCGCTCGGCGTCATGATGCTTTTCTGCAGTCATTTTGCACAGCAATCCTTGCTTGATTATGGTTATGTCTTGATGGCAATTCATCCTTATATCATGTACATAAAACAATTGTCGTGCAATAATTCTTTTATGCATTGCGGCCTCTGCAGACGCTTGTTTTGCATCAGCAGAGCTCAAAGGGCCCTTACAGCCCAAAGGTTGCTTTAGCTCTCTCAACGGCATCCACTTTTTTAATTTTGATACTCTTTACCTGCTATTTTTCACTAGGTAAAACTGCCATTCCAATCTATGAAACGGCTTGAGACCTTTTGTTTTTGCATCCCTATATCATCTGGTTAAAGAGGGAAAGTCGCAATCCAACAGGGAGGAGACAGCTATGTTCAAAGCAAGCATAGGGGCAAGCGATAAAACAGATCCAAAAGAAGCTGTTAAGGAGAGTATTGCCAAGATGAGGCAAGCTGGTTCTGGCCTTTCAGACGCAAAGATGATTTTCGCATTTTCAAGCTGCTCTTATTCCCATGAGGACATGCTCGATGAGTTCTCCGCGGAGCTACCTGCCATTCCTGTCATTGGAAACACATCGCACACAGGAGTCATTACAGCTGAGGGATTTGTAGGTGGTGATGGCTTTCTTGGAACCATGGTCATTTGTGACCCAGACCTCACAGTCGGCGTGGCATCTGTTGCCAAGACAGACAAAAAACAGGATGCCGTGAGCTTGGGAGAGCAGGTGGCGCACCTTGCCATGCAGCAAGCTGGAAAGACCGAGCCTCCGGCTTATTACTTTATGGCCGCATCCCCTGCAGAAGAGGAATACTATGTGAAAGGAATAACCCACATAATAGGACGTGTTCCATTTTTTGGCGGCAGCGCTGCAGACGATGCAATTGCTGGAGGTTGGAAGCTCTACACCTCAGGCAACGTCTTCGCAGATGGCGTGGCTGTTGCTTTCTTTTATACGGACAAGCCCATGTATAACGTCTATACCGGGGCTTACCGTGAGACCAAGGACATGGGCTTGGTCACAAAGGTTATCGGCGACCGGGCGCTTGCAGAGATAGACGGGGTTCCCGCTCTCGAGAAATATGCGTCGTGGCGCCATTTGAACGTCAACGACCTCAAAGGACAAGCCTTGCTTGCCCAGTCTGTTGTCTCGCCGCTTGGAGTAAAAGACCGTCTGGGAGACCTAACGGCCATTCGTCATCCCATGAGCGGCAATGATGACAACTCGATCGGTTTGGGAAACAAGGTGGTACCCGGAACTGCCGTTATTCGCATGGAGGCAAGCGTAGACGAGCTCATTGATTCCACCGGCTCAACGTTGAAGGAGCTGCGCTCTCATATTGACAAGCCCGGGGCATACCTCCTAGTTCACTGCGGAGGACGCCGCGCAGGCATAGGGGAGCGCATCGGAGAGGTGACCAGCCAGCTTAAAGACGCGGCCGCTGGTGTGCCATTCTTGACGGAATTCACCTTCGGCGAGTACGGACAGGTCGAAGACGACCGAAATACCTGTGGCGGCCTTATGCTCTCATTTACTGGATTTTCGAAATAGGCCATGAGGCAGACCCTACGAACATAACTCGAAAGAGGGAGACATCATGCAGATGCTCATTAACGGCAAGGCCGTTGGCGCCTCAGACGGCGCAACGATTGATATCATAAACCCTGCTACCGCAAAGCGCATAGATACTGTGCCTGCTGCTACGCAAGGTGACGTGAAGAGTGCAATTTCGTATGCGCATCAGGCACAACCCGTATGGGCTGCGATTCCCGTGCACGAAAAGGTCGACATTCTCCTCAAGTTCTTGAGCCTCGTTGAACAAAACCATGAGTCTCTCGCTCAAACTCTCTGTGCTGAAACCGGAAAGCCCATCACGGAGGCACGCGCGGAGATCTCGAATATCTCAATTGCATTCAGGGCTTTTTGCGAGCGTGCCAAGCATTTATATGGGCAGACAATTCCAGCAGGCATGGAAGCAGGGCAAGAGCATCATGTCCTCATCACGCGTCGTGAGCCGCTCGGCGTGATTGTTGCGGTGATTCCCTTCAACTTTCCCTGTGATCTTTTTGACCAGAAGGTTGCGCCGGCTCTCTTGGCAGGCAACGCTGTCATTGTCAAGCCCTCAACCGACAATCCCTTAACGCTTTGCCGCCTCACAGCCTATCTTAACGAAGCAGGGGTTATCCCAGGTGCCTGCCAAATCGTCACCGGTCGCGGCTCAACCGTAGGCAACTGGCTCTGCACTGACCCAGACGTAGACGCCATCACGCTCACCGGCTCAACTGAGGTAGGGATTGAAACTGCCCGCCATGCCGCAGATCATCTTGCGCATGCCGCTTTGGAGCTTGGCGGAAACGACGCATTCATTCTCTTGGCTGATGGGGACGTAGATCTTGCCGTCGATGAGCTCGTCTGGGGCCGCATGTACAACACTGGCCAGGTGTGCTGCGCCTCGAAGCGCTTCCTCATTCAGCGCAGTCGCGTCGAGGAGTTCACGGAGAAAGCCATAAAGCGCATCTCATCCCTCAAGCAAGGAGACCCGACGGCCGATGACACGCAGCTTGGGTGCCTCATCTCTGAAAAGGCAGCTATCAAGGCTGAGAAGCAAATAGAGCTGACTGTGCAGCAAGGAGGAAAAGTTGTCTTCGGAGGCCATCGCAATGGCGCCTTCCTTGAGCCTACGGTTATAAAGGACGTACCGCCGACAGCGGATGTGGCGCGCGACATGGAGATCTTCGCCCCAGTAGTTCCCATCATCAGCTTTGACACGAAAGAAGAGGCAATAAAGATAGCCAACAGCTCGAAATTCGGCCTGTGCGGCTGTGTGTTTACTGCAAATATGAAGGATGCGGTCAGCGTCGGAGCAGCATTGGAGTGCGGGGGCGTGGTCATCAACGGCGCGAGCTTCTTCCGCAGCTTCGAGATGCCCTTTGGCGGATACAAATATTCCGGGATAGGCACCGAGGGCGTGATGTCAACGTTCGATGAGGTGACACATACAAAGACCGTCGTCCTCAAAAACATCTGCTAGCTTTTTGGGTCCAGAGAAATCAAGCACTTCCCTGTGACGAGACAGCAAGAACGGTGCCCAGCGCCTCGCTTCGTTGGTGGGAGTGGGGCGCCAGCTCGCTTAGCTCTCTGCAAAGCCCATGCGTCGCGAAAGCCGCCGCGCAGCGCTTTTAACCTCGCGCCTGACAGTTTCTATTTTGTCATCCGTAAGTTGCGTTGTCGGTCCGCTGGCACTGATGGCAGCTACGGCACATCCACGGTAGTCAAAGACCGGAGCGCCGATGCAGCGATGCCCAAGCTGATATTCTTCATTATCCATCGCCCAACCTGACACGCGTATTTTTTTCAGGTGCTCTTTGAGCTCGTCTCGGTCAATGATGGTGTGAGGAGTGTACTTCTTGAAATCGCAGCAGTCCAAAACCTTGTCGAGCTCTTCTCCTGAAAGACACGCCAAAAGGCATTTCCCCATGGATGAGCAAAAGGCCGGCGAACGATATCCAACCTGGGTATAAAGACGCGTGTTGGGATACACGTCCATCTTCTCCATATAGACAACGTTTGGGCCCTCTAGCACACCAAGGTGCGTAGTGAGGTTAAGGTCCCAAAGCATGCGCGAGAGCAAAGGCTTGGCCTCGGTAATGAGCTCGAGGTTGTTGATGTGGTTGCTTGCGGTCTCGATGAACTTATAGCCTAAGGTATAGCTTCCGTCTTCGTTGCGCTCGACGTATTGACGCGCACACATTGTAGAAAGAAGCCGGTGCACAGTGCTTTTGCTCATCAATGTCATGTCAGCGATCTGCGAGAGCGTTATGCCGTGTTTGTGAGTGGCCAGCACTTCGATGATGTCGAACACACGATTTACCAGACGTACACCTTCGCTCATGGCGGCCCCTATGAAATATGCTGCAGAGGATAGTTCAAGAGATCTTTTCTTTACATTTTCTTTTATATTGAAGCAGTATTTCACTTGAATGAATATCCATACTTCAAAATGGGCATACGGCGCACAGGTTTTGTGAACGTGCGCTCTCTTGAATAGGTGACGAGCAACGAAGCTAAAGGAGAGCTTAAACGTTTTCCCCGATGCACACCTAAAGGCTCTGACGAGTATACTTTTATGCTTGTATGGATGAGGGCATAAAAGACGTCTATGGCTATGACAGATCGGCAGGTTTCAGCTCATGTCAGCGATGAACGAGAAAGACTACTATGCGATCCTCGGCGTGGATGAGCATGCCACAACTGATGAGATACGCAAGGCTTTCCAAAACAAGGCGCGCAAGCTGCATCCTGATGTCAATAAGGCGCCCGATGCCGAGGCGAAGTTCAAAGAGGCCTCTGAGGCATATGCTGTGCTTTCCGATTCTGACAAGCGTCGTCGTTATGATGCCATGAGATCAGGCAGTACGCCTTTTGCCTCATCTGGCGACTATACTGCACCGCAAAGCAGCCCCTATGCCAACGAATCTCCTTTTGGATGGGGCTTTCCTTTTGGCGGCTATGGCTATCGCCGCCAACAGCGGCAAACAACACGAGCGCGTTCTTATAATCCCAAGGCTGGGGCAGATGTCATCTATCAGGTCAGTCTCGACGAGAAAGCTGCAAGGGAGGGCGTCAGGCGAGGCGTCACCTATCAGCGTTACACCAGTTGCGCCGCCTGCCATGGATCGGGCTCAGTGCATGCCGAGCATCCGGAGACCTGCCCAACCTGCAAAGGCACAGGGCGCATCTCTGTCAACCTAACTGACTTGTTCGGTTTTGGTGTCGTGGAGATGGTGTGCCCCGAATGCGAGGGGTCAGGTCGTGTTGTCGTTGATCCGTGCAGCGCATGTGGCGGAGCAGGCCGCGTTTTGACGGCAAGCGAAGTTGTCGTGCAGATCCCCCCGAACAGCCATGATGGCGACGAGGTGCGCGTGCCGGGCATGGGCAACGCGGGCACGAACGGCTCCTCTTCGGGTGATTTCGTTTGCCGAGTCGCAGTTCCTGCTGAGCAGCTCACGCCTAAGCAGGCTACAGGTTTTCAGACCATTGGCTTCGCCTTGCCGTTTCTTGTGCTTTGGCTGCTCGGCGGCTCTGGCGCACTGCTTATTCTATTTGCGATATTAGGCGTAGTGGGCTTGTTGATTGCGATGAGCGGGGGCGTCAGGCATGGTAGGCGGTGGTGGGGAAGCGCTAGTCGGGCCATCGGTAATGGCATGTCGACAGGCACTTTGTTCGCCTTGCTGTTCCTCATGTTTTCTTGCACGCCAACGGTAGGTTCAACGATGTATGGGACGAGTGGCTACATGTATGGGTAACCGCCGCATGAGGCGATGGGTTGGTCTTGTGTTGGGAGAATACGTATAGCTCAAGGCATCGTCTGGGCATAACTGTTTTCGACTGTAGCTGAAGCAAAACTGAGGACTCGTGGGAGTGAGAACGTGGCAGACAAGGACTATTACGAAATATTAGGTGTGGATCGCAACGCTGATGCCAAGACGATCAAGCGTGCATTTCTCAAGAAGGCCCGCGTATTACACCCCGACGTCAACAAGGCTCCTGATGCGGAGGAAAAGTTTAAGCAGGTGAATGAGGCTTATGCCGTTCTTTCGGACGAGCGTAAGCGCGCCAACTATGACCGCTATGGCACCGCTGATGGACCTGGCGGCTTTGGCTCTGATTACGTTGACATGTCAGATATCTTTGGCGGTGGCTTTGGAATCGATGACATCTTTGACTCCTTCTTTGGAGGGGGCAACTCCAAAGGTGGCCACAGCACACGAACATACGGCAGAGATATGGCCATCAATTTGCGGATATCTCTTGCAGATGCAGCTTCCGGATGCACGAAGACAATATCATACGAGCGCCTTGCCCCCTGCGACGACTGTGGCGGGACAGGGTTTGCCCCAGGCGGTAAGGAGACAACATGCACGCGTTGTCACGGCACGGGCCGCATTGTGGAGGTGCAGCGGACTATCTTTGGCCAGATGCAGACACAATCTACCTGCCCAGCTTGCCATGGAACGGGCAAGGTGGTCGACAAACCTTGTGAGACCTGCGCAGGACAGGGGAGGACACCTTCTCACGAGACAGCCCAGGTTGAGATTCCTGCTGGCATCCACTCTGGGCAGTCGATAAAGATTAGCGGCAAGGGCGAGGCAGGGTTAAGAGGTGCGCGCTCGGGAGACCTTGTCGTACGCGTTGAGATAGCTGAAGACAAACGCTTTGACCGCCAAGGCGATGACCTCTATTGCCAAGTCAAGGTAGATGCGCTTGAGGCCATGATTGGCACGACTTGCACCATTGATGGCATACTTCCCGACGAAAAGGTTGTGGTCAACATCCCCGCAGGCTGCCAATTCGGCCAGCAGATTCACATCCCGCGCTATGGCATGCCTCGCTTCGGAAGTCATGCACGCGGCGACCTCGTCGCCGTGGCTCAGGTGCATGTCCCTGAGGACCTAAGTGAAACCCAGCAGCAGCGCGTTCAAGAGATCGTTGCAGAGCGCGGCGGACTTACAACGGAACGCGAGCAAAGAGAAAGCCGCGACGCTGATCCAGCATATGAGAGACGGGCTGAGCATGAGGCTGCCTCAACTCACAGGCACCCGCGGCGCCAACGCAAGGGTCGTAAATAGTGAGCGGACCAAGCTACCCTGTGCCGAAGACGCATGTGGCTCCGCGCATCGCCGTTTTGAATTTGGGCTGCCGGCTCAACCGCGTAGAGATAGATCTTATTGCGGAAGATATCTTAGACGCAGGCTGCGAGCTGGTTGAAGAGGTCTCAGCTGACGCGATTGTAGTCAATACCTGCGCCGTGACGGCTGAGGCTGAGGCAAAGACTCGCAAGGCGATTCGTCATGCGGCAAGCCTGCCCCAAAGGCCTCTCGTGATCGCAACAGGCTGCGTTGCCAGCCTTTTTGCCGATGAGCTCACCGCATTGGCAGAAAACGTCAAGGTGGAGGCCAATAAGGCAAGGGTGGCAGGCCACTTGTTCGACGAGCTTGGCTGGTCGGCCGCAGCTCCTGAGGAGGGGCTCTGGCGCACGCCTACGCCGACTGGCCGCATGCGCCGTGGCATCAAGATCCAAGACGGGTGCAACAATCGCTGCACTTATTGCATCGTTTGGAAGGCTCGCGGAGCTGCCCACTCGATTGACCCCGCCAGAGTTGTCTTGTCAGTCCAGAAGGCTGTCGCACATGGCTCGCGGGAGATCGTGCTCTCTGGCATCAATTTGGGCAGTTATGATTGGGTAGGCAGCAAAGGCCATCTTCGGCTCCCTGAGCTCATTGAGCTCATCTTGAGACAGACAGACGTTGGGCGGCTGCGTCTTTCTTCGATCGAGCCACTTGACATAAGCGACCAGCTCCTGTCCGTCATGGCTTCCTCCGGTGAGCGTGTGGCTCCCTTCTTGCACGCTTGCCTGCAATCAGGCTGCGATGAGACCTTGCGGCGTATGGGACGCATATATACGACAGATCAGTATCGCCATGTCATCGCTCAAGCGCGCTCAGCTGTACAAGTCTTGTCTGTCGGCTGCGATGTCATCGTTGGCTTTCCCGGTGAAACAGATAAAGATTTTGAGGAATCTCTCTCATTTTGCAAAGAGATGGGATTTGCCCGCATGCATGTCTTTCGCTTTTCTCGCAGGCCAGGAACGCCGGCGGCGACGATGGCAGGCCAAGTGCCGCCTGAGGTCTCAGCCGATCGCTCCAAGCGCATGCGCGCATTGGCACGAGATATGCGTGTTTCTGCAGCTAATGCCCATATTGGTCAGGTCGAGTCAGTGCTTGTGCAAGCACCGGGGCGTGGAGTGACAGGAGGCCTTTTTGACATCTTGCTCGACCGGTCACTTCCTGTTGACACGTTGGTGCATGTCGTTCCACACAGGGTGGTTCGCCCAGCTATCCTCGATGCTTGCCCAGGCACGCCTGATGTGCGCTGATCCTTTGCTAGCCATAGACGTGCTACATTGACGCTTAGGAGGACTTGGCGTCCCTGAAGCCCATATCTGAGTGGGAGACTTATGCAACCGATCCGTGTGCGCTTGACCATACCTGACTCAGTTGACCCGGTTGTCTTGACTGGGCCACGTGACTCGCTGTTGCGCCGAATCGATGCCGCCTTTGACTCCATGGTGAGCGTGCGTGGCAATCAAATTTCCATTGAGGGGTCAGCGGAGGTCGTTGAAGAGGTCACAGCGGTTTTCTCCCGTCTTATCACCTATGCGGAGGCGAAGCGCCCCCTTGCCGTTGGCGACGTGGATCGCATCATAGGGCAGATCAACCATGGAACGCCGAATACCTCGCGCTCCTCAGATGACATACTGCTGACGGATCGCGGCCGCGTAATTCGACCTAAGACCAAAGGGCAGCGGCGTTACGTGGAGGCAATACGCTCGCATAAGATCACCTTCTGCGTCGGACCCGCCGGAACGGGGAAGACCTACCTTGCGATGGCGATGGCCGTAGCAGCCCTCAAGCAGCATGAGGTTGGGCGCATCGTGCTCGTTCGCCCTGTCGTGGAGGCTGGCGAGTCTTTGGGCTATTTGCCTGGTACGCTGCAGGAGAAGCTCGATCCCTATGTTCGCCCCCTTTATGACGCGCTTTTTGACATGCTCGACGCCCAGCGCGCGACAACGCTGATTGAGCAAGGCACCGTCGAGATCTCCCCGCTGGCTTTTATGCGCGGGCGTACCTTCAACGACTCCTTCGTTATTCTTGATGAGGCTCAAAACACTACCCCAGAGCAGATGAAGATGTTTCTCACTCGCTTGGGCCTGTCTTCAACCTTCGTCATTGCCGGCGACGCAAGCCAACGTGACCTTCTCGGCGAAAGCGGGCTTGACTCCGCCCGCGAGGTGCTCTCTCATATCAGTGAGATATCCTTTGTCGACCTTGAGATGAGTGATATTGTGCGGCATTCGCTCGTTGCGAAGATTGTCGACGCGTATGCGATGGCTGAGGCTCCGTCCAAAAGGAACTAGCGTGAAAGACACAATCAATTCCCATCAGTTTGACATATCGTGCGATGACGACGCGCAGCTGATTCTCTCTGAGAAGGAGCTGCAGCTGGTTGGCAACACCGTATTGGAAGAAGAAGGCATAACAAGGCCCTGCCTCGTGTCGATCAGCTTCGTCTCAGACGAGCACATGCGCCAGCTTAACAGGCAGTTTCGTGACCAGGACCGTCCTACTGATGTCTTGTCTGTCGAATGCGAGCGACCGAACGATCCGGACCTCTTTGAGGGTGAGCCCTGCGAGCTCGGCGACATTGTGCTCGCAACGGCATATATAACACGGCAGGCGCAGAGCTTTGGCTGGACCCCCCAAGACGAGTGCCGCCTGCTTTTTGTGCACGGCCTTCTTCATTTGCTCGGCTATGATCATCTTGAGGATGAGGAGGCCGCGCGTATGGAAGCGCGCGAAGACAAGCTGCTGGAACTTGTTTCCCCTCACAAGGGCAAAGGGCACGTTGCACTTACGAGGCATCGGAGTGAACTGACATGATTCCTGGCAGACGTCCGACACACCCCACCTTTCGCCGTAGCTTCCTGTTCGCTCTCCAAGGCTTGCGGACAGCCATTTCGCAGGAGAGAAATATCAAGGCGATGTTGGTGGGCGGGGGGATCACGATCGTCGCGGGAATTATCGTCGGCCTTGATGCGACGAGCTGGGCGATCATAGTGCTTTGCTGCGGCGCAGTTATCGCCTCAGAGCTTGTGAACACCTCCATAGAGACCGTCGTGGACCTTGTTTCTCCTGAGTTTCACCCTCTCGCTGGCCGAGCGAAGGACATCGCTGCTGCCTCTGAGCTTGTACTGTGCGCTGCCGTCGGCGTCGTAGGAATCATAGTTTTTGCCACTGCGCTCTTTTTTTAGGGGGCCTTATGGACAAGCAGGCTTGCGCAGAAAGATTTACAAGTGGCTTCGTCGCACTTGTCGGTCGACCGAACGCGGGGAAGTCGACGCTGCTCAATGCACTCGTGGGTCGTAAGCTAGCCATTACGAGCCCTGTGGCGCAGACGACGCGGCGCCGCATGCGTGCTGTTGTCGACACCGAACGCTCACAGCTTGTGATCATTGACACTCCTGGCCTGCATAAGCCCAAAGACGAGCTTGGCAAGGAACTCAACCGCGCAGCACTTAGCGAGCTCGACGATGCTGACGCCATCGCGATGCTCATCGCTGCCGACTCGAACGTCGGCAGGGGGGACGCATGGGTGGCGGCACACGTGCAGGAGAGTTCGGCGCCATACAAACTGCTGGTCATCACCAAGGCGGATCTGGTGGATCCAAAGCGCGCCCAAGACCAACTTGAAGCTGCCCGAGGACTTACTCACTTCGATGACGCCATTGTCGTGTCCGCAAAGGAGAGCTTCAACCTCAATGCATTCATCAGCTGCGTCTCAGCGCATATGCCCGAGGGGCCACGCTGGTTTCCTGCTGGCGTCACAACTGATATGAGCGATGAGGAGCTCGTGGCGGAGTTCGTGCGTGAGAAGGCATTCCGCAATCTCAGGCAGGAAATCCCCCATTCCCTTGCCGTCCGCTGCGATGAGATCGCATGGAAAGGTGATGGTCACGCCTCGATAAGGGCGACTATCTTGGTAGAGCGCGAAGGGCAAAAGGGCATTGTGATAGGACGCAACGCCCAAATGCTGAAAAAGATAGGAACCGAGGCGCGTCGGGACATCGAGCACTTGCTTGATGCGCACGCCTATTTGGAGCTACGCGTACAAGTGCAGCCAGCTTGGCGTCGCGACAAGGGAGAGATCAGACGCCTTGGACTTGCAGCTGATGAGTAGGTAAGCCATGGGCAGTCGCAGATCTTTTCATACCAAGGCGATCGTGCTGGGCTTAACGAAGCTGGCCGAGCAGGACCTGATCTTGACAATGCTGTCCGCAGATGGCTCACAGCTGCGCGCTGTGGCTAAGGGAGCCCGCAAACCCGGCAGCCGCTTCGCAGCACGCTGCGATCTTTTTTATGAAGACGACTTCCTCATAGCGCGCGGACGTTCGCTCGACATCGTGACGGAAGCCTCCATTGTATGCGCGCACGTCGGCCTACGCGGAAAATTGGAGCGCGTGAGCGCAGCATCGGCGATCTGCGAGCTCGCCCGCCTCACGAGCCTCGAAGATGCAACTGACGCGTATCTGTATGCTATTTGCTCGAGAGCGCTAAGAGCTTGCGAGCAGGCTTGCGACCAAGTTCATCTTAATCTTGTCGTGGCCGCTTACGCCTTTAAGGTGCTTGCGCACAGTGGCTGGAAGCCACAGCTCGATAGCTGTGTCGCCTGCGGGGATCCGGCAGTGGAGTGGTTTTCCCCTACATCAGGTGGCATGCTATGCGCGAGTTGCGCAAGGGAGACAGCTGGCGCAGAGCGACTGTCAAGCTCTGAGACGGCGCAGCTGAGGTCTTTGATCACCAATACCTTCGATGAGCTGCTTTGCGCTAACATACGCGAAGGGGAAGCCAACTTGCTTCTTACGCTTGCTTACCGTTGGGCGACTACGCAGCTTGACATGCGCTTGAAGGCATTTGAGTTCTTGCTGTCTCTCTGAGCTAAGTTTGTGGTTAAGTCGCCTGATCGACGGTTGCCTAATACCTACCATACAAGACAGACGAGTGATGCATGATAGTCAAAAGGGAGGAACAGCGCCATGAAGAAGCTGAGGGAGATAGGCACGTCATCCATCTGGCTTTTCAAAGGGAGCGTGCTCGACATACCGGTCGACGCGATTGTTAACGCAGCCAATTCTACCCTGCTTGGCGGCGGAGGCGTCGACGGCGCAATACACCGGGCGGCAGGGCCCAGGCTTCTTGCCGAGTGCCGGACCCTTGGCGGCTGTCCTGTTGGATCGGCAAAAATTACCAAGGCATATGACATCACCTACGCCAAGCACATAATTCATACGGTAGGTCCTGTTTACCATGGAAGTCCTCGAGAGGCCTCGCAGCTGGCAAGTTGCTATGCTTCTTCGTTAGATCTCGCATCCCAAGCAGATTGCTCGTCAGTGGCCTTTCCCTGCATCTCATGCGGCGTCTATGGGTATCCGCTTTCAGAGGCGGCGCATATTGCTTTGCAGGCCACAGAAAAGTGGCTTTCCGCTCATAAGGCGGCACAGCTGCAGATATACCTCTGCTGTTTCCGAGCAAGCGAATATGCTGCCTATGAGCAGCTCGGCTGATGCGAACATCTCGAACTTCTCGTTGCTGTCGATTGTTTTTGTACGCTTGAGCAGTTTGTGGTAAAGTCACAAAGGTTGTACCTCAGACCTAGCAGTTTGTTCCACCGACGGCTAGCTCGGTTTGAGGCGAATACGAGGCGGACCCTGTCCGCAGGAAAGGTGCATGCAATATGGCAGTTACCAAGGAGCGCAAGGCTGAGCTCGTTGCTCAATATGGAAAGAATGAGCATGACAGTGGCTCTGCAGAAGTGCAGGTTGCTCTTCTGACTGAGCGCATTCAGGGGCTCACAGAGCATATGAAGTCCCATAAAAAGGATTATCACAGTCGTCGAGGGCTGCTCATGCTAGTTGGCAAGCGTCGTCGACTCCTCGGCTACATCAAGGCTCGAGACGTGGAAGGGTATCGTTCGCTCATCAAGAGCCTCGGTATCCGAGACAACATTCAGTAGCGGATACAAAAGGGCGCCGCAAGGCGCTCTTTTTGCTATAAGGTGCGATCCTTCAGATAAAGATCGCAGCGGACAAGATGTCCGCAAGGCGGCCCACCTACATTGGGGTAGGTGGAGATAAGGGAAAAGAATGGCGAAAGTTACACACGAATTCGATCTCTATGGCAAACATTATTCCCTCGAAACAGGGGAGCTTGCCAAGCAGGCGACAGGGGAGTGCCTCGTTAAGTGCGGCGACTCAACCGTTAACGTTACGGTGGTTGTCTCCAAAGAGCGCAAGGATTACGACTTCTTCCCACTGACAGTTGATTTCATTGAAAAGATGTATGCGGTTGGCCGCATACCCGGGGGCTACCTGAAGCGGGAGGCACGCCCTTCCGAAAAGGCGACCTTGACGGCGCGCATGATCGACCGTCCGTTGCGCCCGTCATTTCCTGAGGGCTTTCGCAACGAGGTGCAAGTCGTTGCAATGCCACTCGTTGCCGACCAGGTCAATTCAGTTGACACAATCTCAGTGATGGGTGCATCAGCGGCGCTTACGGTTGGCGGAGTGCCTTTTGAAGGGCCGCTGGCGTGCGTGCGCATTGGCCGCAACACAGATACAGACGAGTTTTTAGTAAACCCCACCTATGAGGAGCGCAAGACCTCTGATCTTGACCTTGAGCTCGCTGGTTCAGCGTCATACATCTCTATGCTTGAGGCAGGGGCCAAGGAGATTCCAGAAGAAGACATGCTTGCCGCAATGTCTTTTGGCCAAGAGGCCATTGCTGCCTTCTGCGAGGAGGAGAAGAAGTTCTTCGACAAGGTGCGTGCGACAAACGGCGAGTTCCCGCACCGCGAATATGTGCTTGACGAGCCTGTCCCTGAGGTTCACGAGCGTGTGTTTGCCCATTATGATGAAATGAGCACAGCTCTTAAAGACACCGACAAGCTCTCTCGCATCGATAAGATTGAGGCGCTCAAGGAGTCGATCCAAGCTGAGTTTAGCGAGGAGGAGCAGCAGGAGTGGAATCGCGCCATCCCAGTCGAGCTCAAGAGCCTTGAGAAGCACGCGATGAGACGCATGGTCGTCGAGACGGGCGAGCGCGTCGATGGGCGTAAGGCAAACGAGGTTCGGCCGCTCTACATCAAGGGCAACTACCTGCCGCTCGTCCATGGCTCCGGCCTGTTCCAGCGTGGGCAGACGCAGGTTCTCTCAGTGTGCACCCTTGGCATGCTCAATGAGTGGCAGCGCCTTGATACCATCGAGCCGGTTGATGGTAAGCGCTACATACACCATTACAACTTCCCGCCTTATTGCACCGGCGAGACCGGCCGCATAGGATCGCCCAAGCGGCGCGAGATTGGACACGGGGCATTGGCGGAGCGTGCTCTGCTGCCAGTTATTCCTTCAGAGGAGGAGTTCCCCTATACGATACGGGTGGTCTCTGAGGTGATGGAGTCAAACGGCTCAAGCTCTATGGCTTCTACCTGCGGATCAACGCTTGCTCTTATGGATGCTGGTGTACCCATCAAAAGACCGGTGTCCGGCGTGGCCATGGGATTGATCCAAGAAGAGGGCAAAACGGTTGTTTTGACCGATATCCAAGGTCTTGAGGACTTCCTTGGCGACATGGACTTCAAGGTGACAGGCACCACCAAGGGAATCACCGCCATGCAGATGGATAACAAGGCCACGGGCCTGACACCCGAAATTTTCCGTCAGGCGCTCCAACAGGCTCACGAGGGTCGCATGTTCATTCTTGATGCGATGCTCGATGCTGTCCCTAAGCCGCGTGAGCATACAAAGGCATCAGCTCCTCAGATCATCAGCCTTCATATCGCGACTGATAAGATTCGTGACGTCATCGGCTCAGGCGGCAAGGTCATTCGCGGCATACAAGAGGACACGGGTGCGGCGATCGACATCCAAGAGGACGGATCCGTCTTTATCTCTGGCACCGCTGCGGCTGGGAAAGAGGCCGCTGAGCGCATCAAGCAAATCGTGAAGGTCCCTGAGGTGGGCGAAGAGTATACAGGCCGCGTTGTCGGCATCCAGCCCTTTGGTGCCTTTGTTGAGCTCCTGCCGGGCAAAGATGGCTTGCTGCATGTGTCCCGCGTTGCAAAGGGCCATGTCAACAAAGTTGAGGATGTGCTCTCGATAGGTGATGAAGTCAAGGTAAAGGTGCTTGATGTAGACGAAAAGGGCAAGATCAGCCTTGATCGCCTTGACAAGCCTGATGCTCCTGCAGCAGATACGAACCACCATCATGACACTCACGGCGAGCGTCATGATCACCGTGACCACGAGCCTCGCGAGCGTCATGCAAATCATGGCTTTCATCGCCATCCAGGAGATCAAGGCGCTCTTGGAGGCAATGGCCAGCACACGCCACGTCGTCATCATGAGGGATAGCTCCGCAGCTTTTTCGGGCAGATGGCGTGAGAGATGAGCTAGACAAAAAAAGACGCCTCGCCGCTTTGGACGAAGCGTCTTCGTTTCTACTTTCCCCTTGGAATCAGCCTACTTATTGCACATCTGACTCTTTTGATGCTGCTTCTTTTAGGCAAGAATAAAAGCTCTGATCCTTAGTGAAGCTTTCCCTTTCTGATCGTCGCCTCGGCTGCCTGTACAAATAAGGGCTGCTGAGAAGGTCGACTTGACTTTAACATCGATAACTTTCCGCTGTGGGATACAGTATTCCCCTAACTAGACTGCTCTTAGCATAGTCTCAAAGAAGCGGAGATCACGACGAAAGCCATCGCATTGAGAAGGGAAGCAGACTTCTCACCTTCCTCAGCAGCCTCTAGCTGTGATATGCCCATCGGAATCGCCCCCATCTCTGAAAAAGCACTCGAAGACTTTGTGTAATTATTGAATACCCGATTCGCATATGGCTATGCGTGGATAAGAAATTGCTCGGCAAACGGCAATTTTAAGCTTATGGACGGCTCATGCGCAGAACCGTGGCGATGCCTACAATGGAATGGAAGAGAAAAATGTGACGGTCGCCAAGGCCGTGGAAATAATGTAGACGATGTATTACGAAAGGAAATTAAACGCTTATGGCAAAGAAACAAATCCCGCTCAAGGTCATTCCTTTAGGTGGCCTTGACGGCATTGGAAAGAATATGACCGTTTTCGAGTACGGAAACGACATGGTGCTCATTGACGCAGGACTTATGTTCCCAGATGACGACCAGCCAGGAATTGATCTTGTCTTGCCAGATTACACCTACGTGCTAGAGCACGAGGACAAGCTGCGAGGCATCCTCGTCACGCATGGTCACGAGGACCATACAGGTGCGCTTCCCTATCTTTTGGCAGACCTCAGGCGCAAGGTGCCCATCTATGCAAGCAAGCTCACGTTGGGCATCATTGAGGGGAAGCTGTCTGAGCATAAGATAAACTCGCCCCGATTTCGCGAGGTGCAAAACGGCACGCATTTGAACCTTGGGTCTTTTTCGATTGACTTTTTTGCAGTCACCCACTCCATACCCGGTGCGCTCGGCATCTATCTCAGGACCCCAGCAGGCTCTGTGCTGCATACCTGCGACTTCAAGCTAGACCAAACGCCCATAGACGGTATTACGCCTAATTACCAGGCGATTAGCCGCTTTTCGACGATGGGGATTGACCTGTTGATGTCAGATTCCACCAACGCGAATCTGCCAGGGTTCACGCCAAGCGAGGCTGCAGTAGGACCCGTCTTGCGGCATGTGATCAAAAATGCTCCTGGCCGCGTGTTCGTGGCTTGCTTTTCGAGCCACATCCACCGCCTCCAACAAGTTTGCGACGCCGCCACGGCGGTGGGCCGCAAGGTTGTCGTCACAGGCCGCTCAATGGTAACCAACACGCGGGTTGCCCGTGAGCTTGGTTACCTGCACATCGATGACAAAGACATCATTGATGCCTATGAGGTGGAAGAGATACCGGACGACAAGATTGTCGTGCTTTGCACCGGAAGCCAGGGAGAGCCTATGAGCGCCTTGGCGCGCATGGCTAACGGCGAGCACAAGTCGTTGCAGATCACCCCTGACGACACGGTGATCATTTCTGCCACACCGGTACCCGGCAATGAGAAGAGCGTGCAAGGCGTCATCAACGCCCTTTCCAAGATAGGCTGCGCAATTTATGACAAAAACAATGCCATGGTCCATGTCTCTGGCCACGGCAGGCAAGAAGAGCTCAAGCTTATGATTGCAATGTGCAAGCCGCACTTCTTCATGCCCATCCACGGCGAAGCCGTTCATCTGCGCGCCCATGCGAAGCTTGCGGAGCAAATGGGCATACCGAAGGACCATATCTTCATCGCGAACAATGGTGATACCCTGCAGATGATCGACGGAAAAGTCAGTTGGGGCACGCCTGTCGAGTCAGGCGTCGTCTACGTTGATGGACTTAATGTCACTGATGCCGACCCAGTGGTGTTGCGTGACAGGCAAAAGCTTGGCGAAGATGGCATTGTCACTTGCGTGGTCGCTATCTCAAAGCGCAACCGCCGCGCAGCGTCTGTGGAGATGTCTGCTCGTGGCGTCTCCTATGCCCAAGATGATAAGCTGCTGAGTGAGGCGCAGGATAGCGTCAGGACACAGGTTGACAGAAACTTGAAATCAGAAGGTGCCAACATGGAGCAGCTGCGCCGTAGCGTGCGCGGTGGGCTCTCAAACTTCCTTTGGTCTAAGACGCATACCCGCCCAATGGTCATACCGGTGGTCATGGAGGTCTAGATGCCCTCAAAACGCAGATCAAACGTAGCAAACGCACGGGCTGGCAAACAAGGAAGGTCTCTACGAGGCAATGAGCCACTCAATTCTCCTTGTGCGCATAGCGCGCAGGTGAATGACATCATTGGCGTCGTTCTCATCGCACTGTCTGTTGCGATGATAATCGCGCTTACGGGAGTCTCGCAGGCGCCTGTCACCCAGGCGACGGGCGAATTCCTCCGCCTTTGCTTTGGAGCTGGCGCGCTTCTGTGTCCACTTGCCCTTTTAGTTTTTGCGGTGACGTTTTTTGTCGATGATGACAGTTTGATCTCTGGCCATGTGGCAGCTGGTCTCGCTCTTATCGTTTTGGCCATGCTAAGCCTTCTGTCACTCATATGGCCAGGTGCCGAAGCTTCCCCTGATATCATTTTGGCTCCTGCGATCGCAGCGGTACGAGGCGGTTATGTTGGTGGTGGCATTGCATGGATCCTTCTTAAATCGGTGGGGTTTGGCGTTGGGGCGGTCCTGCTCGTATGCATGGTCGTCGTCGGCCTTGTTGTCTGTGGCTTCTCGATCTCAGGGGTTGTAGCCAAGATGAAGCGGCACCGCATTGCGACAGAAGCTCAAAAGCGAGCTGAGGGGCTTCAAGCTGAGCAGCTCCAAAATGAAGATGATGAAATCACAGCAGAGGTACCCAGGGATGCCGCGGCGGCAGCTACAACTTTTCTCGGAGCTCGCAAGACGTCTGTGTTGCGCAGGGGCAGCACGGATGCCGCGTCACAAAATGCCCCAACAGAGCTTCTGAGAAGGGATAAGCTGGCTGAGCCCGCTAAGGCTGGCCAAGACGTTTCCTCCGCCACTGAAATGCCCACGATGCTTTTGCACAGTGATGCGAAGGGTGTCAAGCAAGATGAGGCGTGCTTAAAGCCATCGGTAACAATCCCTGATTTTTTGAAAGGGCAAAAAGAGCAGGCTCCCGCTCAGCCAAAAGCAGAGCCCGCATCTACGCATGAGTCTGGGGCTTTGCCAAAAAAGAAGGCAAAGCCAGCCATAAAGGCCTCCTTTGCCCCCCGGCGGCCAGGGGATGCAGTGGAAGGCTATGAGCTGCCGCCGTTTTCCATGCTGTCCTCGAATCCCCATAGCTCGAAGACTGCCTCAAGTGACGAGGAGCTGGCTTCCACGATGCGTCGTCTGCAGGCTACGCTTGAAGAGTTTGGCCTGACGAGCAAGGTGGTAAATTATGTGGCTGGTCCTCTTGTCACGACATTTCAAGTTGAAATGGGGGAAGGGGAGAGAGTCAATAAAATCGTTAACCTCGAAGATGACATTGCATTGACGTTGGCTGCCGAATCTGTACGCATCTTCGCGCCAATACCTGGCACTTCGCGGGTAGGCATAGAAATTCCCAACAAACGGCGCGAGAACGTGCATTTGGGTGACGTCTTGCCTTATGCGAAGGGCGGCCCACTCGAATTTGCTGTTGGTCGTGACTCAGAGGGGCGCCCAGTGATCGCGGACCTCGCAAAAATGCCGCACATGCTCGTTGCCGGCGCGACAGGCTCCGGCAAATCGGTGATGATCAACTCTCTTATCATGTCCATTCTTATGCGGGATACGCCAAAGCAGGTGCGACTCATCCTCGTCGATCCGAAACGGGTTGAGTTCTCTGGCTACAATGGGTTGCCGCACCTTTATGTGCCAGTCGTCACTGAGCCTCGCCAAGCCGCAAGCGCATTGCAGTGGGCGGTCTCAGAAATGGAGCGGCGACTTAAGGTCTTCGAACGCGCCGGAGCGCGCAACATCGGTGCATATAATGAGATGTGCGTCTCTGGCAAACTGTCAAAGATGGACAATCCGCCAGAACCCATGCCTTTCATGGTGATCATCATCGATGAGTTGTCTGATCTCATGATGGTCGCTGGCAAAGATGTTGAGGCTTCCATTGTGCGTATCGCTCAGCTCGCGCGCGCAGCTGGCATACATCTCGTGCTCGCCACGCAACGTCCCTCGGCAGACGTCGTAACCGGTCTCATCAAATCGAACATCGAAACGAGGATCGCTTTGTCAGTCGCTTCGAGCACTGATTCGCGCGTCATCATCGATCAGACCGGCGCGCAAAGGCTTCTCGGCAATGGTGATATGCTTTTTAAATATCGCGGGCACCGGACAAGGCGCGTGCTTGGTTGCTATGTGTCTGATGAAGAGATAGAGTCTGTCGTCGACTTCGTCAGATCTCAGGGAAAGCCCGATTATCATGAGGAAATACTAACGCAGGTCACGCCAAACGCGCCCGATGGCAAGCAAGCCGGCGCAGAAGACGACGATCCGCTCGTCTGGGAAGCAGCACAAATTGTTGTAGAGTCTCGCCTTGGCTCAACGAGCAGCCTGCAGCGACGCTTGAAGGTAGGCTATGCTCGAGCGGGACGTATTATGGACATGCTTGAAGCAAAGGGCATCGTTGGCCCGCCAGACGGTTCGAAGCCGCGAGAAGTTCTACTTGATGAGAGCGGCCTTGAGCAGTTGAGGTCTGCAGAAGAGAAATATCGGGAGGTGTGATGCGTGTGACACGACCGCCCTTTAGCAAGATGCTCTATGAGCGTCGCCGAGAGCTGGGCTATACCACCGCTCAAGCATCTCGCGTTCTGCGTCTCAAAGAAGAAATATTGGTGGCTTTTGAGCAAGGCGACTTCGACCATATGCCCAAAAGCGGCTACGCACAGGGAATGCTGTCTTCTTACGCTCGCTATCTCGAGCTGAACCCTCGCCTTGTCGTCAGCCAGTTCACACAGGACTTGGCAGCTTATCAAGGCGGAGTGAGCTCGGTGCTCCGACGGAAAACCGCAGATCGCCGCTCCTCCCATCCTGAGGATGGCAGCTATGAAGTTCCGCGCGGCGCACAGGTGCGCGCGGCGCAAGAGCGCATAAACTCAGGCGCGCACGGCCTGCTGCCAACTTCTGGGGGCTACGCCGGAGATCTGGGAAACTTCTCTGCGGTGTCTGATGTCCATTCCCGCCAAGGCTATCAAAACCCTTTTGGAACGTTCAATCCAGCTAGTCCTGCCTTTCGTGGCAGCACAGGTGCTGACACGGGGCATCCCTACACCGCACGCCAGCCGCAGGCATCCAATGACCCACGCTCTGCACGCACGCGTGACCGGAGCAACCGCACGCGTGACCATGTGCGCGTCGATGGATATGGCGCATCAGGCGAGGCAAGGCGAGAGGCAGCGAGGCAAGCTGCACGTCCTCGCAACACATACCGGCCTCGCGTACCCATACGCGAAGATGAGCCCTTGCCGGCCGCGCAAGAAGAAAGTCGTGTCAAGCGGGACTACGTTACGACTCGTCGCGTTGCGCCGAGCCAATATGTTGATGACCTTCGATATGATGACCAGGCAAATCCTTATGAGGCGGCATCGACTCGACAGGGTCGCATGTCTTCGCGTGACATCGCGAGCACACGTCGGCCAAACGTACGGAGGCGCCAGAGCCCTTCAACGCGTGCAGACCTGCGCAGAAGAGAACAGCAGCAATCGAAGCGAGAGGGGCTCATCGGTTCAATCGTAGACTTCTTTTCTGATAGTCGCCGCGCGCTTATATTTGTAATCGTCGTGCTATCGATTGCGCTGACGATTCTTATAATCAGCTCCGTCAAAACCTGCGTCTCGAATTTTTCAGGAGATAGTCGCAGTAACAAAGTCTCTGTCTCGGAGACACAAACGGACACTTCCTCAGACTCTGCAGGGTCTAGTACCTCATCCTCAAGCTCAGCTTCAGATACAGATAGTGAAGATTCTGCAGATAGCTCTGATAGCAATTCAGAGACTGCAGAGGGTAGCTCGCAAACTGATGCGGATAATTCCGCTACAACAGCTACTCAAGTGCAGGTTAGTGTCTCTGTAGCTGACACCGAAGTGTCATGGGTAGAAATTACCCTTGACGGTAAAAGCGTTATGGCAGAAACCAAGACTGGCCCTTGGTCAGACACCTATACCGTGACAGATTCCATCAAGATAGAGGCTTCGGATCCGTCTGCGGTTACCGTCACAGAAAACGGGGAGCAGAAGGATTTCGATAAAAAGGCTTCGGGTGTCGGAACGATCACAATCAAAGGCTCTGGCACGACAAGTGGAGATAGCTCGGCAACCGCATCAACCGATGTAAGCACAGACAGCGATTCCGCTAGCAGCGCTACCGACGACAGCGAATAAAGAGAGGATGACAATACCTTTGGAAGAAGAGGCGAAGTCACAGCCAAATTTTTTGATCGTGACGCTAGGCTGCGCAAAAAACGAAGTTGATAGCGACCGTATGCGCGCCCTGCTTCTCAGAGACGGGCTTAAGGAGACCAAAGACATTGCAAAGGCGGACGTAGTACTGATCAATACCTGCTCTTTTTTGAGCGCGGCGACAAGCGAGTCTCTAGAGACCACCTTTGAGCTGGCAGACGTAAAGCCAGTAAACAAGGCTCCTATTATCATGTGCGGTTGCGTGCCTTCGCGCTACGGCGGGAGCTTGGCACCCCAGCTGCCTGAGGTGAGCGCTTTCGTGAAAGCCGACGAAGAAGATAGCATCATGGATGTAGTAGATAAAGTTCTCGGCAGGCAGAAGCTTGCCAGCCCACACACTGAAAGCCCTTTTGGGCTCCGCACAATAGAAGGTGCGAGCGCATTTGTGAAGATCTCTGAGGGCTGCGACCGATACTGCGCATTTTGCGCAATACCCTACATACGAGGCCACTATCACTCACGGCCAGCAGAGGAGATTTGCAATGAGGTGGATGCCCTCATGAAAGGCGGCGTCCGCGAGATGGTCCTCATTGGCCAAGACACGGGAATCTGGGGTTGTGATCTCGAGCAAGGCGACAGCTTGGCTTCCTTGCTGCGCCAGGTGTCCAAGGTTGTGCGCCCCTATGGCGGTTGGATACGAGTGCTGTATTTGCAACCAGAAGGCATGACCGACGAGCTCATCGCCGCCATCCGTGACATACCTGAGGTTCTTCCTTACATTGACATTCCCATCCAGCATTGTAATGAGCGAGTTTTGGCGAGCATGGGACGCTCTGGCTCCCGCAAGCAGCTTACTGAGCTCTTCGCGCGCCTTCGCAAAGAAATACCTGGCATGGTCCTACGCACTACGGGCATGACAGGCTTTCCCGGCGAAACAGATGCTGAGGCGGACGAGCTGGCAGAATTCCTTCAACAAGAGGAGTTCGACTATATTTCCGTCTTTTCCTATTCTGCCGAGGAGGGAACGCGTGCAGCCAAGATGCCAGGGCAGATACCTGAGGAGGTAAAGCGTGCACGAACGCAACGACTTCATGACATCGCGGAGCTTTCAGGCTTTGCCGCAACAGCGCGCCACGTTGGAGAGAGGGCTTCTGTCATAATTGATGGGATTGAAGAGGGGGAGAGGGGTCCAGAGCTCATAGGCCACACTTGGTTTCAAGCACCGGATTGTGACGGAGCGGTACATATAGCCTATGGCGAGGCAGCCGTTGGCGACATTGTTAACTGCGAGCTCACGGATTCGGTATGCTATGAGTTGTATGGGAGCATCACGGCAGACGAAAACGCAGACAAGGTGAGATGAGCATAGATGGACACCGATAAGGACGCTACGGCAGATTCTCCAAAGGCACTATGGACCTCTGCAAATATCGTGACATGCATCCGTATCGCTCTCGTACCAGTATGGCTTGCGGCGGCCGAGGCGGTCGCACCTTCGGACGGCTCCGCTTTTTCGGCAGGAGCGTTCGGCGTTGCACTGTTATTTGTGGCAATATCGCTCACTGACAAGCTCGATGGCTACCTCGCGCGCAGCCGCCATGAGATAACGACATTCGGCAAGTTTCTCGACCCCATAGCTGACAAGCTCTCTGTCGTTACAGCGCTGTGTTTCCTTTTGGAAAGCGGCATGACCTCGAGCTGGGTACTGTTCATTGTCATTGCTCGCGAATTCCTCGTGTCGGGGCTGCGAATGGTTGTTGCCTCCAAAGGCGTAGTCATAGCCGCAAGCAACCTCGGAAAGTGGAAAACGGCAACGACTATGATCGCGATATGTGGCCTTTTGCTGACACGCTGCCTTCCTGCAGGCTCTTTTTCCCTTGGCCTCACAACACTTTCCGAAGTGCTTTTGTTAATAGCTATTGTGTTTACCGCATGGTCTGGCATTGATTACTTCATCAAGTGCTGGCCTTATGTTATGGAGGATGCATAGAGATGCCTGCCACGGTTTACGAAGGAGACGTTGCAGAACCTGACAACGAGCAGCTTCGTGTGGCTGCACAACAGGTTATCAACACGGCAGTGCAGAACAAGCTCACGCTTGGGACCGCTGAGTCATGCACGGGGGGCTTAGTCGCAAGCTCTCTTACGGCAGTACCAGGCTCTTCAGCCGCTTTCCTCGGAGGTGTCGTAAGTTACTCTCCGCTTGTAAAGCATCATCTTCTCAACGTGGACGCATCCATCATTGATGACCCGAGGGTTGGCGTCGTGTCTGGCCCGTGTGCTGCCGAGATGGCCGAAGGCGCATGCCGAGCGCTCAACTGTGACCTAGCGGTTTCAATTACTGGCATTGCCGGTCCTGGAGGAGCTGAGCCGGGCAAGCCGGTGGGAACAGTCTGGTTCGGGGTGCATAGTCCCAGCGGAACGCACACGCAACTGCATCACTTTACGGGGAATCGTGACACTGTTCGCACAAAATCGGTTCTTACTGCCCTTAGAATGCTGCAACAAGCGCTTGGCTAGGCGAAAAGACGAAAAAAGGCTCCAAATCACACGGAATCATGAGAAGGCTAGCCTCCAAATTAACCAGCCCTGCCTCCTATATCGCATATTTCGACCTGTGTGCCTATGCTTGCTTGAAGCATGTGAGCCTAACATGCATGAGGAGGCATTCAACTGCATATGCCAAGCTGCGTACCAGCTACGAGACATGATTGTCGTTTGCCCTTTTAGATGCTCTTATTTAAAGTTATAGCAATAATTGACTAAGAACGCATGTTCGATTAGTATAAATTTCGATCACAGGACAAGGAGACGCAATGGCAAAGAACAGGGGAGCGACGACATATGAAGTGCACGAAAAGACTTACGGTGCCGAGCGCGATAAGGTCCTAGAAGAGACTACTGGCGCTATAGAAAAGCGCTTTGGCAAAGGCTCGATCATGCGCTATGGCGACGATGGTCACAACATGGAAATCGAGGCCATCCCAACGGGATCTCTAGCCCTTGACGTTGCCCTTGGCATTGGCGGGGTGCCACGTGGTCGCATCGTCGAAATCTTCGGGCCCGAGTCCTCTGGCAAGACAACACTTTCTTTGCAGATACTTGCAGAAGCGCAGGCGATGGGAGGCGTTGTCGCATTCATCGATGCCGAGCACGCGCTTGATCCAGGATACGCGGCGCGCATTGGTGTAGACATTGACGAAGTCCTTATATCACAGCCCGATACAGGCGAGCAAGCCCTTGAGATATGTGACATGCTTGTGCGCTCAGGAGCAATAGATGCCGTCGTCATAGATTCCGTTGCTGCCCTTGTACCTAAAGCTGAGATTGAAGGTGAGATTGGTGACACTACCGTCGGCCTTCAGGCACGACTGATGAGCCAGGCTTTACGCAAGCTAGCCGGCTCTCTTTCGAAGTCAAACACAACCTGCATATTCATCAACCAGCTAAGAGAGAAAATTGGCGTGATGTTCGGTAACCCCGAGACAACGCCTGGGGGACGTGCCTTGAAGTTCTTCTCGAGTGTGCGCTTGGACATTCGCCGCATTGACTCCATCAAGCAAAACGGAGAGATAATCGGTAACCGTGTTCGTGTGAAGGTTGTCAAGAACAAAGTCGCTCCGCCATTTCGCCAGGCAGAATTCGACATCATGTATGGCACTGGAATCTCAAAAGAAGGCTCCATCTTGGACATGGCGGTCGACTATGGCATTGTTGATAAGTCAGGTGCTTGGTATACCTATGGCGAAGAGCGCCTGGGCCAAGGACATGAGGCAGCGAAGGCTTTCCTGACGGAACATCCCGATCTCATGGAAGAGCTAGATCACAAAGTCCGTGTTGCCTGTGGACTCGTAATAGAAGACGACAAGCCAGTGGGGCAGCCCATCGCTGCCAACGATAAGGAAGACCAGCCATCAGCTGCAAACAATGGTTAACGCTAACGATGACTAACACCAATCGTGATGACATAGAGCCCTTAAAAATCGTAGTTCCCTCTCGCCGGTCTGCGTTAATAAGAAGCCAAAGAACTCGGGGGACTATCATCCTTGCGGCGGGCACAGAGAGGGAAGAGCGCATTCCCGTGCCTGTCGCAGTCGCTAAGTGGCTAGAGAAAAAGCAGGCTTCGTCTGACTTCCCTCTAACTTCGCGGGATGACGTACTCAAGGCTATAGATGCGTCTGCCCTTAAATGTGCCATCAGACGTGTTGAAGGCCTCGTGAATCGTCGCGATTACTCTGTTGAGGAGATCCGTAGGAAACTGTCTCAAGATGGGTATGGACAGATGACCATCGAGGCAGTCATCGGCAGCGCCAAACGAGGCCACGTATTAGATGATATGCGTTTTGCAAGTGTTTTTATACGATCGAAGCTCGGCGCTGGGTGGGGCACCTACCGCATTGAGAGAGAGCTCAGCAGACGAGGAATTGAGCTTAAGGACGTGCCTGGCTGGCCAGAAGCTTTTATCGATGCGGAGGCTGAGCCAGATCGTGCTTTTAGGCTGGTAGAACATCGACGGCTTTCTGGCAAGAACGATTATGCCAAGCTTGTGCGATTCCTTGTCGGAAAAGGCTTCTCATTACATGACGCAAAGGTTGCGGCAGCTCAACGATTACGGGAAAGCACCGCTTCGACAGATACCTCATTGATTTAACGCTTATTGCGTATGCCTCATATGGAGAGCACCAGCTTCATTGACAGCTAGCAGCCTCCGTCATACAGTAGAATGGTCTTCTGAGTTGCTTTTACTGTCGGCTTTTGTCGACATCATATAGTTTTTTTTCTTTACAAAAGACTGCTTTATGAGTTTTTTGCAGGTAAGAGCCTAGCTCAGGCGGCGGGTTCCGTAGGTGGGCGTTACCTCCGGTCTCCTTAACTACACGAAAATGCACTTTATAAGGAGAAATTATGAGCATGATTTTCTTAGTGGGCATTATATGCCTGCTAATCGGCATAGGTATTGCCTATGTCACGGTTACTCATTCATCTAATTCCAAAGTGCGCCAAGCCGACCAAAGGCTCAAGGACGCACAGTCCGAAGCAGATCGCATTGCCTCGAACGCAAAGCTCGAAACAGAAAACGCCAAAAAGGCTGCACTGGTAGAGACGCGCGAAGAAATATTGCAGCTGCGGCAGAAATCTGAAACAGAAGAAAAAAAGCGCAAGGGTGAGCTCTCTGCCATGGAACAGCGCATATTGCAACGTGAGGAATCGCTTGACCACCGCAGCGACGTGCTCGACAACAAAGAAAGCGAGCTTTCTCGTCTTCAAAGCCAGCTTGAGAGCCGAAGCAGCGAAGTAGAGGGCCTTTACGAGAAGCAGACTGCCGAGCTTGAGCGTATCTCTACTCTTACCAAAGATGACGCCAAGCAAGAGCTGCTTGACCGTGTCCGTGACGACACCGTCAAGCAGGAGGCTCAGATATTGCGTGACTCTGAGCAGCGGGTCAAGGCCTCTGCTGACAAGACCGCACGTGAGATCGTCTCAACGGCTGTTCAAAGGTGTGCAGCCGACCAAGCAAGCGAGATCACCGTAACTTCTGTGCACATACCTTCGGATGATCTCAAAGGACGCATCATCGGCCGTGAAGGCCGCAACATTCGCGCTTTCGAACAGATCTCGGGCGTCTCACTTGTCATTGACGACACACCTGAAACTGTTGTGCTCTCAAGCTTTAACCCAGTTCGTCGCGAAACGGCGCGGGTCGCTCTCGAGAATCTGATTGCTGATGGCCGAATTCACCCGGCACGCATTGAGGAGATGTATAAAAAAGCAGAAAAACTCGTTAATGAACGCGTGCAGGAAGCTGGCGAGCAAGCAGCCTTCGATGCCGGCATCCATGACCTTCACCCTGAGCTTATAAAGACGCTCGGCGCCTTGCGCTATCGCACCTCATACGGCCAAAATGTCCTGAACCACTCAATCCAAGTCTCTGAGCTATGCGGGATTATGGCAAGCGAGCTTGGGCTTGATCCTGCCCCTGCAAAGCGCGCAGGTCTGCTTCATGATATCGGCAAGGCCATCGATCATGAGGTTGAAGGCCCCCATGCCGTAATCGGCGCCGACCTTTGCCGTCGCTATGGGGAAAAGCCAGAGATAGTCCATGCTGTGGAGGCACATCACGCTGACGTAGAGCCCAACACGGTCTTGGACGTGTTGGTGCAGGCTGCCGACGCAATTTCTGCTGCGAGACCTGGCGCTCGTCGCGAGTCCGCTGAAAACTACATCAAGCGCCTCGAACGCCTCGAGGAGATCGCCAACGCCCACGACGGTGTCGACCGCACGTATGCTATGCAAGCAGGTCGCGAGTTGCATGTTATGGTCAAGCCTGAGGACATAAGCGATGCTCAAGCAACTGTCTTAGCACATGATATCGCCCAACAAATTGAAAATGAGATGGAGTATCCCGGCCAAGTCAGAGTGGTTGTCATCCGAGAGTCGCGTGCTGTGGATGTTGCTAAGTAGCTAGGTGATCCAAATGTCAACGTCACAAGTGAGCGATCTCGTAGAGTTTGTCGCTGATGTAGCAGGAACCAAGATGCGCGTTGAGCAAAACCTCGGTGAAGGCTATGTGAGGCTGCGCGTTGATGAGGCTGAACGCCGTCAAGCGAAACATGACATACGCTGCGTAGAGGATGCTGTGATTGAACTCTTGCGCAATTCTCGTGATGCAGGGGCACATCACATCTATGTAGCCACCTCCCGCGAGGCAAATCTGCGAACGACAACAATTATCGATGATGGCTCAGGCATTCCAGATGACATGAAGGAGCACATCTTTGAAGCACGAGTGACTTCAAAGCTTGACTCAGCACATATGGATCGATGGGGTGTGCATGGCCGGGGGATGGCACTTTATTCTGTAAGAGAAAACTCACTGTCGGCAAAAGTCGTTGACTCAGCTCCTGAAAAGGGAACGGCAATCCAACTCGTAACGGATGCAAATGCTTTACCAGAGCGAACAGATCAATCGAGCTGGCCAACCCTTGGCTGCGATGACGACGGAGAGCAGAGCGTCACACGAGGCCCTCACAACATTATCCGCTCCTGTTGCGAATTCGCCCTTGAGGAGCATGACAGTTGCGAAGTCTACGTAGGCTCGCCGGCAGAGGTCGTCGCCACAGCGAGGCATCGCGTTCGTCCTAGCGTCTCTGCGGCTGATCTTCTTTTCCTTGACGATCTCTCTAGCTTGCCCTTACTAGAACGCTTGCGGGTTGCAGCAGATGCTCGCGAGCTAAGGTCTGTTGCGCAGGGCATAGGCCTCGAGCTCTCAGAGCGCACCATCCATCGGATTCTTTCCGGACAAATAAAGCCACTACGTAATGCCTATGCACGCTTGGCTCATAAAAGCTCAGATTTTGGCAATGATGAGCGCGCAGTAAATCTCCTAGTTGACAGGCGTGGGCTGAGGATTGCACGCAATGATCGAGAAGAATTCTTGCGTATGATGGAGCGCGATTTCGCTTTTCTCTCAAAACGCTACTATCTTGATTTAGCCGAAGGTCCGAAGCTAAACGTTGGCCATGGGCGTATAACGGTAAGCTTTAAAGTCTCAAGTGAGGGTTAACGTATGCTCGCACATGCGGTCGCGAATGCCAGTTTCAAGCTTTGCGTTACACTATGACCAGGCTGCCAACGGACTAACAACACATTACCATTGCAATTTTGTCGTACCAGGAGCAACAAATGGATTTTCTCAAGGTCTCCAGCAAGTCTTCTCCGGCTTCAGTTGCCGGAGCAATAGCAGGAATGGTCAAGGATGGCGCTCCATGCATGCTGCAAGCGGTCGGTGCCGGCGCTGTCAACCAAGCTATAAAAGCCGTAGCCATAGCGCGGGGCTTTTTGATTCCAACCGGTGTTGACATCAGTTGCACCCCTTCTTTTGCCGACATAGAAATTGGTGGGGAAGCTCGCACCGCCGTTCGCATATCAATCCTTGTGCACCAGATTTCTTGCGAATCCTCGACAATGGGCACTGCCGTCTCAGCACCGAGGCCTGATCATTCTCATTCTGACCATTCGCACTCTATACGGAGAGATGCATGAGCGATAATCATCATTGTTTGGTTGGCAAGACCTATCTCGTAAAAACATTCGGCTGCCAGATGAATCTCCATGACGCAGAACGTGTCGCAGGTTTGCTCGATTCGTGCGGCTGTATTGCAGTTGACTCTTTCAGCCAAGCAGACATCGTGGTTTTTATGACCTGCTGCGTACGCGAGAAGGCAGACACACGACTGTATGGCCAGGCCTCTTCAATGGTAAGCGTGCCAGATCCCCCTTCTGGAAGGCGCATTGTCGCAATTGGCGGCTGCATAGCTCAACGGGACGGCGCTGAGCTCAGCAAGCATATCCCTGGCATCAATGTCGTGTTCGGCACGAGCGCGCTCGCACAGCTTCCCAGCTTGATAGAGAGGGCCTATACGGATACAAAGGGCAGCTTAGAGGTCGATACTGTCGAGCAGGGCAGGGGGTTTGCAACGGAGCTGCCAAGCCATCGTGCTCGCCGCTTTCATGCATGGGTTCCCATCATGTCTGGTTGTAATAACTTTTGCACCTATTGCATAGTTCCCTATGTACGGGGTCGTGAAAAAAGTCGTGAGATGGTCGACATCATTCGAGAGTGCGAGTCGCTGGTTGAAGACGGGGTAAAGGAGATCTGCCTTCTCGGACAAAATGTAAATTCCTATGGACGCGATCTCTATGGCAAACCGCGCTTCGCAGAGCTTCTCCGCGCAGTTGGAGCAACGGGTGTAGAGCGAATACGCTTCACTTCTTCGAACCCCAAGGACCTCTCTGATGACACCATAGCTGCGATGGCGGAGACGAAAAACGTGATGCCAGAGCTTCATCTTGCAGTTCAGAGCGGCTCTACACGGATTTTGCATGCTATGAACCGCAGCTATACGCGTGAGGGATATCTTGGACTCATTAGGAGGATCCGTCAGGCGATGCCTGACATTGCCTTGTCGACAGATTTGATAGTGGGCTTCCCCGGAGAAACGGAAGAAGATTTCGAGGAAACGCTCTCTTTGGTGAAAGAAGTCCGATTCGCCTCAGCATTTACCTTCATCTTTTCCAAGCGTCCGGGCACGCCTGCAGCAAAAATGATTGACAATACGCCTCATGAGGTCATCCAAGAGCGCTTTGACAGGTTGGCGAAGCTCGTGGAGGATCTAGCCTATGAGGCCAACAGGCCTTTTAATGGCCGTATCGTCGAGTCGCTTGTCGAAGACGTCTCGAAGAAGAATAAACACATGTTGGTCGGCCACAGCCAGCGCAACCAGACCGTCCTTTTCCCACTTCCAGCTAAGTATAGCGCGGAAGAATTCATTGGCAGATTTTGCAATGTGAAAGTCGATGAGGCACGTACGTGGTATTTACGTGGCGAGCTTGAAGGTGAGCCTCATTGAGTCTTGCAGGCCCCGTTATCGCAGTCGTAGGCCCAACGGCATCTGGCAAAAGCTCATTGGCTGAGCAGCTTGCCGTATGCCTCTCTTCGGCGGTCATTTCTGTCGACGCAATGCAAATATATCGTGGCATGAATATTGGCACTGCCAAGACGCCAGCTGATAAAAGACGCGCCCACCTTTTAATGGTAGATGTCGCCGACATCTCCCAAAGCTACTCAGCAGAGCTTTTCCAAAAGCAGGCTCGAAGCTATATCAACGCTTTTCTTAAACAAAGGCGCGTCCCTGTGCTCTGTGGCGGAACAGGCCTCTATCTTGACGCGGCCATTGACGAGCTGCGCTTCCCCTCTGGAAAAGCAGGCGACAGCGCGCGTAAGCGATATGAGCAGCTCGCTGAGAAGTATGGTCCTGACAAACTTTACGCGCTTTTGGTGAAGCGCGACCTGCAGAGCGCACAGCTGATTCATCCCCATAATGTGCGTCGCGTGATACGCGCGCTCGAGATGCACGACCAAGGCCTCTCATATGCTGAGGGTAACAAGAGATTGCATGAGCACACGCCTCACTATGATTGCAGAATTTGGGGCATATCCATGAATCGCATGAGGCTATATGATCGAATCGAGCGTCGAGTTGACAAGATGTTTGATGTAGGCTTTGTTGAAGAAGTTAAGCGCCTACGATCGCAAGGCCTTGAAAGCTCTCAGACGGCTCGACAAGCGATAGGCTACAAAGAAGTCCTCAACTACCTTGAAGGCCGTTGCACATTAGAAGATGCCAAGCTGGCTGTAAAGCGTAACACCAAACACTATGCGAAGCGGCAGCTCACGTGGCTGCGTCGTGATGGGCGCATACAATGGCTCGACTACAATAGGGTAGACGAAAAGCAAGCTGTGCAACTCATACTTGCAAATCTCAAGGAGAGCAGCAATTAGTGGGACGATTCAAATATAGATCAACAGCGTTCGTACCAGAAAGAGCCATATTGGTTGGGGTGGATCTGGGCCGTGAGCAGTGGCCGGTTAAGGAGTCCCTCGATGAGCTCTCGCGTCTTGCCGAGACAGACGGGGCGAATGTCGTGATGCGCATCACACAACGCCTTGATGCACCTGTCCCACGTACGTTCATTGGCTCTGGTAAAGCCAGTGAGCTTGTTGGCTATGTGACAAATCTCGAGGCAGACATCGTGATATTCGACGATGAGCTCAGCCCCTCGCAGCAAGCGAACCTCGAGCATATTGTGGGGGGAGACACAAAAGTCATTGATCGGACTGCTCTCATCCTTGACATCTTCGGTCAGCACGCCCACACCCATGAAGGCCGATTGCAAGTCCAACTTGCTCAGCTCCAATACCTCTATCCGCGCCTGCGCGGGATGTGGGCGCATCTGGCAGGCAACCAAACGCGCGGTGGGATCGGCAGCAGATTTGGCATGGGTGAAAGCCAGCTGGAAGTGGACAGGCGTCTCGTACGCGGCCGCATTTCGACGTTGCGACAAGAGCTGAAGGATCTCGATACACGCAGGGGAACGCAAAACAAGCTGCGTTGGAACTCCGGCGTTTACCGTGTAGCACTTGTTGGCTACACAAATGCTGGAAAATCAACGCTTCTCAACAAGCTTACAGGTTCTGAGGTATACGTCAAAGACGAGCTTTTTGCCACGCTTGATCCGACCACACGCGCTCTTGAGCTTGAAGAAGGCCGCAAAATCACAATTACCGACACGGTCGGATTCATTCAAAAGCTGCCGACGACGCTTGTTGAGTCTTTTAAGTCGACGCTTGCCGAGGCGAGCTCAGCCGATCTGATTTTACGTGTCGTCGATGCCAGCGATCCAAATGCAAGCAGAGAGATCGTCGCCACAGATGACGTCCTTAAGCAAATTGGCGCAGATCATATTAAGACTATCACCGTCTACAACAAATGTGACACGATCGACCAGAAGGCTATCGACACGCTTTTGATGAATGACCCAGATGCGGTCGCTATCTCGGCCCTAACAGGAAAGGGCTTGCGTGGCCTGCTTTATCGCATCTCCCAAGAAGCTTCCGCAGGCGATACGACGATAAGCGTTCTCATACCCTATGAAAACGGCATGCTCATAAACATGGTTCATGAAAGCTGCCAAGTCTTAAACGAGCGCTACGAGCAGAAGGGTGTGTTCGCGACCATCAAAGCCTCTTCACGCATGGCCACCCTCCTCAAATCCTATGCCGTTGAACATGGGAATGAGGACAGCTAAGCGATTAGAAGCTGACAACATAGCAACAGCAGCGGCTGATGAAAAATATAGACGGCAAGCGCATGCCTGCCAATGAACTCAAGGGGACGACAGCCACATTTTTTGCACCACTGCGGGAAGCCACCATGGCCACGTATGAAAGCGCCTATATGGGCGGCGCCTAGGAAGAGCAGCGTATAGGGCAGAATAGGATAGTAGTCTCCTGAAGCAAAGTGCGGTCCAGGGAAGCCGAGCCAAGAAAGCCACGGCGTTGAAAAGAGAGCTGCAGGGATGCGCACCTCGATACCTAAAATCCCCCAAAAACCCTCCTGCAAATGCAATGTTAGTAAAAATAATGAAAACAAAAGGATTCCGAGAAGCAGGTGGGCGCGGCGAGACCTCTGCAGCCTTTCGAGACACCATGCGATCAATGTCGATGCAGCCATGCAAAAAATGATGCCATAGCTTATCGCGGTGTCCACTGCAGCTATGGTGGTAACAACATAAATGAGCAGGGCAACAAGTCCATATTTCAAAGCACGTCGCAAATTGTTATGAGAAAAATTGCACATAAGGCCTGCAATGAACAAAAACGACCACGAAATTGACGCCCGCCAAATGTCACGAAATGGGGGCTCAAAATAGTGCAGCTGCAACCCCCAAAGAAAATAAAGGTCATAGCTCAGATGAAAGAGCACCATTGAGATGACGGAAAAGCCTCTCACGGCATCAAACAAGCGCAAGCGCTGACTTCTTTTTGTGGTATCCATGGCTTCAGAACCTAGAAAAGCGAGCGGATAAGCGCCGTAACCCGTCCAAGAATCTTGGGATTTTTGACATAGATGGGATCCATCGAGTCGTTTTCCGGCTGCAAGCGGATGCAGTCCTTCTCGCGATAGAACGTCTTCACTGTCGCAGAGTCATCAATAAGCGCAACGACGATCTCCCCATCATGAGCATCCGGTTGCTCTTGCACGACGATGAAATCTCCGTCAAAGATGCCTGCATTGATCATGGAGCGCCCATGAACCCGCAGGACGAAGGAACTGGAGTCCCCCACAATGCTCGTAGGCAGCGTAAGCGTATCCTCAACATTTTGTTCAGCAAGAATCGGCGCGCCCGCAGCCACGCGCCCAACAAGGGGCAACGAGATCGTATTGGCGTTAAGATCTTGAGAAACCCCTGCAAGCTCTTCCTCAGAAGAAGGCGCAACTGAAGAGGAGTCATGGGAGGAAACAACCTCGATGGTGCGTGGCTTGTTTGAATCATGCTTGATATAACCACGCTGCTCAAGTACTCGTAAATGCATATGTACGGTTGACGGCGAGGCCAACCCAACAGCTGCGCCTATCTCTCTGACCGAAGGGGGATAGCTATGGGCTTGCGTGTAGGAGCAGATATAGTCATAAATAGCCTGTTGGCGCTTGCTGAGCGTCTTACCTGACATAGTACCTCCTCTTGTCTTTGAAACCCCAGCGGCAATCAAGGAGATCGCTTACGAACAAATGTTCCCAATTTGCTTGACGCTTGGCTGACTAACTTCATAATAGGATACAGACGTTCTTCGTACAAGTGTTCCTCTTTGGCCCTGCTGACAGGTCACCGAGGTATGCGAGGGATTGGAGAGGCCTTTGAATAGCCCATGTAGGTGCTCCTGCGAAGGCGGCATGTTAGCGAAGAGCTATCAAGCAGAATTTCCCTACCTCCAGCTGGTTGAAGGAGGAGCCGCTGAAGCGATTCCTGATCACACATGCGAAGAGTCTCGTTTGAGGCGCAGTCGTATAGCAGTTGGAGCTATTTTTGCGATACTGACCATTGTGCTGCTTTTGTTGGTAGCAGCCGTATCAGACCATTTGATCTTCTCACGAGAAAGTCAGCTGGCGACCAACCTGAGCTTTGAAGAGATAACCGTTTCATATGGCGACTCCCTGTGGGCGCTCGCATCTGAGCGTGCCATAGATGGCCTCACCACAACAGAAGAGGTTCGGCTCATACAAAAGCGCAATCATTTGCAGGGAGCTCTCATATCAGCAGGGCAGAAGCTATGGGTGCCAGACACATACCATAGGAGCTGAGGATAACCATGCTCTGTAGCTGGTTTATTTCATAACTACAACCTAGTGTATTTCCATTTTGATATTTTCTGTGCAGTCTCTTTATTTTTCTTGTAGGCTAGTCTTTGTTTTAAGACACAGAGATACTACCAGGGGAGTAGGATGCGCTGTCCCAAGTGTGGATGTGAAGAGTCAAAGGTTGTTGACTCCAGACCGTCCGAGAGCACTGATGCAATCCGCCGTCGCCGTGAATGTGTCCGGTGCGGCTATCGATTCACGACGTATGAGCGGCGTGAGGAAACACCGCTCATCGTCATAAAAAAGGATGGCTCAAAAGAGACGTTCGATCGCCAGAAACTTATGCATGGACTTTTGACGGCAACTGTAAAGCGCAACATTCCGTTGCAGACGCTTGACAGTCTGATTGGTGACATTGAGAACACGCTACGCGACGACGGTGTGAGCGAGGTTAGCTCAAAAGAGCTCGGCCGCATGGTGCTTGTGCGTCTTCGCGATATCGATAAGGTGGCTTATGTGCGCTTCGCCTCAGTTTATCGTGATTTCAAGGATATCGATGAATTCAACGAGGAGCTAAGGAGTCTTTCCAAATGAGTCCTGAGTACATCCAACTGCCCATTAAACGCCTTGATCCAACCGTGGAACTACCAGCATATGCGTATTCAGGAGATGCAGGATTGGACCTTAGGTCCAGCGAAGAGATGACGCTGCTGCCACTGGAGCGCAAGCTCGTGCCGACAGGACTTGCCATTGCCATCCCTGAGGGCTATGCGGGCTTCGTACAACCTCGCAGCGGGCTTTCTCTGCGCTTGGGCCTATCAATGGCCAATACTCCTGGTCTTGTGGATTCTCACTATCGTGGCGAGCTCAAAATCGTCGCGATCAACCTCGATTCAAAGCAGCCTATCCACATCGAGCGCGGCGAGCGGATCGCCCAACTCGTCATTCAGCGTGTGCCTGTCGTCGAGCTTGTTGAGGTAGATGAGCTTGATGAGACCGACCGAGGGGCCGGAGGATTTGGTTCCAGCGGTGCATAACGCACTGTTGAAATAGCTCTCTCGGCAGACAGAAGGAAGACCGAGAAGCTTTACGTCGTTTAGTTAGTTTATAAGAGAGGGAAGGGAAGCCTATGGATGAGCATTTTAAGACCCTAGAGAGAGGATCGTCGACAGGGCAAGAGCTACGTGCTGGCCTTACGACGTTTCTGGCCATGGCTTACATCATTGCGGTGAACCCAGCGCTGCTATCTGAAGCAGGTGTTCCTATCACCGCCGCAGTGACGTCTACCTGCCTCGGCGCCGGCATCATGACAATCCTTATGGGCGTGTTTTCTAACCGGCCACTTGCCTGCGCCTCGGGCATGGGCATCAACGCAATCGTCGCCTATTCTTTGACTGCCATTGCTGGCGGTGATTGGCATGCTTCGATGGCTGTCATCTTCATTGAGGGCATTGCCATCTTGGTCTTGGTGCTGTGTGGCTTGCGCAAGGCCATCATGGATGCCATACCCGTGTCGCTCCGCCATGCCATATCCGTCGGCCTTGGCCTCTTCATCGCAATGATCGGCCTCAAGGACGGCGGCATCATTGTCGCTGACGAATCGACCATGGTTGCCCTCGGCACCGTGACGGAGCCGACTTTCATCATTGGCATAGTCTCCATCATCATTTCGATAATTCTGTATGCTAAAAAGGTCCCCGGCTCGCTTCTGTGGGGCATTTTGATCGCTGTTCTTGTTGGCATTCCTTTCGGGGTCACAACGTTGCCGACAGGCATCGTATCGGGCCTTGATTTCTCTTCGTTTGGCGCGCCGTTTCAAACTGATGCTGCAGGAGTCATGGGCATCACCAAAGCTCTTACTACGCCTGTCCTGCTAGTCTTCGCCTTCTCACTCATGATGTCCGACTTCTTCGACACAATGGGCACGGCAATGGCAGTTGCCAAGCAGGGAGACTTCCTCAATGAGGACGGCTCCGTCGAAAACATCAGGGAAATCCTCACGGTTGACTCTGCTGCGGCAGCAGTTGGTGGCCTCCTTGGCGCATCTTCAATTACGACGTTCGTTGAGTCCACATCAGGAGCAGCTGATGGCGGTCGCACTGGCTTAACCTCAATCGCAACAGGCATTCTTTTCATCCTTGCCGCGTTTTTCTCTCCTTTGATCGCCATTGTAAGTTCAGCTGCAACCTGCGGTGCCCTTGTCGTTGTCGGATTTCTTATGATGACCGATGTGGCTGACATTGATTGGTCCGACATTCTTGAGGGCTTCCCTGCATTCATGATCGTCGCTGGCATACCTTTCACCTATTCGATTTCCAACGGCATCGGCTTGGGCTTCATCGCCTATGTCCTTATCGCGGCAGTCACCGGCCAGATCAAAAAGGTCAAGCCGCTTATGTGGGTTGCAACTATCGCCTTTGTTATCTATTTCATCATTGTCTAGACGGTAGTCTTAAGAGTTAAGGGCCCGGGCAACCGGGCCCTTTTTTTGAGCAAGATTCGCGATAGAAAGAAAAGGAAAGAGCCTATGGCACATAGACAAAGGCAGGTCATTGGCGTCGATGAGCGCATATCTACGGCGCGGGCAATTCCGCTGGGTATTCAGCACATGATGAGCATGTTTGGTTCCACCGTATTGGTACCGGCTCTTACGGGGCTCAATCCCAATGTTGCGATCATGTGCTCAGGCATAGGAACGATTTGCTATTTGCTTGTGACCCGCAACAAAATACCGAGCTACCTTGGCAGTTCCTTTGCCTTCATCAGTCCCATCCTAGCCGCTACAGCCGCTACCGGCAATCTGCATACTGCGCTTTCGGGAGTTGTTGTAGCTGGTCTTGTTTTTCTTGTTGTTGCAGGTATCATCAAACTTGCAGGAACTGAGTGGCTTGACCGCTTGCTGCCCCCTGTACTTGTCGCGGCCGTCATGATCGTCATCGGCGTTGGCCTCTCAGCAACGGCGGTCAAGATGGCGCTTAATTCCTCCACAGAGAGCTTTCAGCCTATAGGCGCCGCCGTGGCCACCATCGCGCTTTTTGCGGCAGTTGTGTTCTCAAGCATGGGTGGACTCTTTGGGACGATACCCGTTTTGCTAGCGATCATTGTCGGCTATCTTGTGGCATGTCTTTTGGGCCTGGTGGATCTCGCTCCTGTTGTCAGTGCAGCATGGATCGGGTTGCCACCAATACAGACTCCCACCTTTGACCTCGGGGCGGTTGCGCTGATCGCTCCAGTGGCGCTCGTCGTTGTCATCGAACACATAGGCCATCTTCTTGCAGTGGGGGAGATCGTCGGCAAGGACTACCGGCCTATGCTCCCGCGCTCACTTGCCGGTGATGGCATTGCAACTGTTATCTCAGGCTTTCTCGGAGGCCCACCAACCACCACCTACGCAGAAAACATTGGCGTCATGAGCGTCACACGTGTTTATTCTACGCAGGTCTTTTGGTATGCCGCAGGCTTCGCCCTTGTCGTTGGAGGATTTTGCCCAAAGCTCGCAGCGTTCATCAACTCAATTCCGACTCCTGTCATGGGCGGAGTGAGTCTGCTTCTGTTTGGCCTCATTGCAAGCAACGGCTTGCGCATGCTCGTTTCCAACCAAGTTAACTTCGACGAAAACCGCAATCTGATGATCGCGTCTGTCGTCATCATCGTCGGTGTGGGAATGGAAACGTCCGGCATATCCATCCCCATTGCGAACTACACATTGCCTGGCATGGCGACTTCAGCTCTCATCGGCATCCTGTTAAATCTCATACTGCCGCAGGCAAATGCCTCTGCAAACGCATCCGATAATGAAGACGCCTGACAGCTTCGACTCACTCATCTCATGACGTCCACTCTTTTTTGGGATGTGACTCGTTCGCAAGGGCGCGCATTAGCATGAACCCCACTGTTTTATTGAAACAGTGGGGTTCCATGGCCTTTTGAGACTCATGGCATCTACAAACGGGTACTACATAGATAATTTCGTATAGACGAAGGGAGAACGATACATGAGTGACAAGGACCTGGTAATTGTCGGTGGAGGTCCAGCCGGACTCACGGCTTCAATATATGCTCAAAGGGCTCTGCTAGACGCTGTGCTGGTTGAGCAAGAAGCCATAGGCGGGCAAGTGGTTCTCACAAACGAGATCGACAATTATCCTGGTGTTCCTCATACAGATGGCTTCACTTTGTCAGATCTCATGCAGAAGCAGGCACTCGATCTCGGCGCAAAGATCTCAATGAGTGACGTCAACAGTATCAAGAAATTGCCAGACGGGCGTTTTTCTGTTCGAAGCGCTGATGAGACCTATAATGCGAAAGCTATCATTCTCGCAACCGGTGCAACACCACGGCAGGCGGGCTTCATAGGCGAAAAAGATTATGCGGGTCGAGGTATCTCATATTGCGCGACCTGCGACGGGATGTTCTATCGCAACAAGCAGGTCTTCGTCATTGGTGGTGGCAATTCGGCCTGTGAGGAAGCGCTTTTCCTGACGCGTTTTGCCAACAGCGTCACGATTGTCGTCAGAAAAGACCATCTGCGCGCTCAAGCTTCCATAGCAAAGAAGCTGAAAGAGAATCCTAAGATATTAATTAGGTACCTAACTAGTATCGTAAAGGTAGAGGGGGACAAGCTTCTGCGCACCGTGACCTTTCGCGATAATGCCTCCGACAAAGAGACAACAGAGACTTATGAAGAAGGGTCATTCGGCGTGTTCGTTTTTGTCGGCAGAGTCCCAGCCACAGACCTTGTAAAAAATTTTGTCAAGCTCGATGAGCGTGGCTATGTGATTACTAACGATCGTATGGAGACCAATGTGGCTGGCCTGTTCGCTGCAGGCGATGTCCGTCAAAAACCATTGAGACAAATCGTAACAGCTACGGCAGACGGCGCTTGTGCGGCAAATTCGGTTGCGGCATATCTCGGACAGCCAGTTGAAGGGTAAATCTGAAATAGAGCCTGCTGCAAGGCTCGTCGTATCACTCATTTTAAAACTACGATAATATATATTATGTAAAGTAATACATATTACTGGGAAAAGGAGAAGGATTTTAACACCTTCCCCTTTTTTCTTCTGCGTCCACTCACCCTTTTGATTAATCAATCATGTAGAACGAGGAAAGTTCTGACTCGTAATGGACCCTCGTGAAACATTCCAGACCCACTCTTGGCTTTCGTCCTCTGTGTCGGTGTTCATGATCAGCAAGATTTCATCGAGTGCCAAAAGTCGCGTTGAGCCTGTAGGCACGATTTCTTGCCCTGCGCGATCAACGGTAACGACACGTACATCGCGAGGCCAATCGATATCTCGGATGAGCTTGCCCTCAAGTTGACTACCAGCGCCAACCCAGCAGCTGTGCAGAACCTTCTCACCAGCTTTGCCGTTTGACTGGGGATCATGGGGCGTAGAGCCAAGAAGGTTGGCAAGCAAATGCTCATAGAAAGGATCTATCTCAAGCAAATTGGCCACAAGAAAAGCAATAATAGAAACGATGGTCACGGAAAGCAACGCATCAAGGCTTCCCGTCAGCTCGAACGCAAGTACGACAGCCGTTACTGGAGCACGTACAACCCCTGCAAACAACCCTGCTACGCCCATAACGACAAAGTTCGCAATATATTCCTGTGGCATGCCTGTCAGGTCTATGACGCACGTGCCAAAGATAGCGCCAATCAAGACACCCATCACAACTAGAGGGAACAGCGTTCCTCCTGGCGCACCTGAAGCAAAACTCACAGTTGTAAACAAATATTTTCCCACCAACAATCCCACAAGTAAGAGAAGTGGCTGGTTGTAATGCGAAGTCATCAGCTCGATAATGGCATCGCCGCCACACATAAGCTGGGGAAATGCAAACGCCGCCACGCCAGCTATAGCAAAAGGTATTGCAATCCGTGAATAAGGCAGATATTTCTTAATGCGACCGTACAATTTATCCTGACAATCGAACATACCTTTATTGTGAAGAGCTCCGAGAAAGCCACAAACGACACCGAGGGCACATACGGTTAAGTAATCTGCGTGAGGGAGATCCCTCAAAAAAACAAGCTTGAGGACAGGGCTTACACCAAGCACTTGAGACACAAGAAAATCTGAAGCAACTGAGCTGGCCATAACCGTCAAAATCAAAGGAGCTGTAAATTCCTTGTGGATCTCCTCCAAGGCAAAAAGAACACCCGTCAAAGGAGCGCTGAATGCAGCTGACATACCTGCTGCAGCGCCGCAGGTCATCAAAAGGCGCTCTTCTCCCCTTCCACGCTTGAAGCCTCGTGAGACTGCCTTGCCTGACACTGCTCCAAGCTGCACCGCTGGTCCCTCGCGACCGAGCGAAAGCCCACCAAATGCACAGAGCGTGCCCTCAACAAACTTCGCTACCATGACACGATGCCATGGCATGTTGATGCGGCCCATCACTTCGGCATCCGTCTGGGGAATGCCTGATCCCTGCGTATAGGGCTCCCACAGCATCAAGCGGCAGACGATAAAACAGAGAACAGCAAGTACTGCAAACCAGCCGACAACCGCCAGAGGATGCCCCACAGCAAGACCTGTGATAAAGCGCAAGAACCTCTCGGCAGCTGAAAGGGACATGCGATACAGCGTTACAGCCGCACCGCCGAATATCCCTACCAGCAGACCTTCACCAACCAAGACAAGCTGGTAACGCGAAGAAAACCTTTTTTTTAACGATTGAGATGCCTCAGACTCCGGCATCTTAATAGGTACCGCCACCGATGAAGGAGTAGACAGAACCAATACATACTTTGGCTCCAGGATGAGGCGCATGAATCATTTGACCATTGCCAATATAGATGCCAACATGTCCCGAACTTGGAAATACAAGATCTCCGACCGAAAGCTCACTGCGACTGGTCTTCCAGTCACCTGAGGCCTGCAGCGATGCAATCATTTCGTAGGTCGTGCGACCTCGAGCATAGCCATAGCAGTAACACACGAGGCCGGAGCAATCAAAGGTGTCAGGGCCAGTCGCACCCCAGACATAGCGCGACCCTCTCGCAGCATATGCAGCACTCAGGCCGCCACCTTCTATGGCATTGCCACCGCTGCTGCTGGAGCTGGATGAGCCGGAAGAGCTTTCGCTAGAGCTTGAATTAGAGTTGGAGCTAGAGTTTGTAGAAGAAGACGAGCCGGTATAAGAGTTACTCGTGCCACCACCGGTGCTTGTGTCATCGTCTGTATCATCAGTTGCGGTAGCCGTCGTCGAAGGCGCTACCGTTTGTATAGCCTGGGTAACAGTAGCTGCAGAACTTGAGGCATTATCTGCTGCCTGCACTGCAATTTCTTGTTGTAATTCTGAGTCGAGAGAATCGTAATAAGCCTGCGCCTCAGCCACCTTTGCTTGATACTCTTGAGCCTGGGACTGGGTATCAGACAATGTCTGCTGTTGCTCATCTTGTTGTTGTTCAAGCTCATTTTTTTCAGAATTTAGCTGGTCCTCAAGATCTTTTACCGTCTCTATGGTCTGGGCGTCTTGATCAGAGATCTTGTCGGCATAATAGATATTTGAGACAAGGTCCTCGGCGCTTGAAGAGCCGAAAATCACTGAGAGTAGCGATGTGCCGCCACTTTTATAATTCGCACGCATGCGGGCGCTCAGCGTATCGCGTGCGGCAGAGAGCTTTTGCGTCGTATCATCGATTTCAGCTTGCTTGTCACTTATGGCCGAAGCAGTCTCGTTAAGCGAGGCTTCTTGGTCTGTGAGCTGCTGCTCAAGTGGCTCAAGACCATCTGCGAGAGATGATAGCTTGGCCTGCGCTGCGTCAAGATCCGACTGCGTCACCGCAAACGCTGGTGATATGCAAATTCCCATACTAAGCGCGATAGCAAGCCCTGCTGCGATTGCTTTTTTACCTATATGCATAAAAACCTCTTCGTTGCAGATATATGCGCTGGCAGATACTCCTACTCGATTGGAAGGTACAGTACCGTAGTATAGCGGCCTTTCACGACTGCCATAAAGCCCACATCGACCTTAAGGAATGAGCAACAGATAGGTGTGTCCTAGCCTACTTGACCTTAATCAGTGTATAGACTTCTTCGTTATACTGTTTTGCAATGGTCTCACGAGGATTTAGATAAGAAAGCTCAAGAATGAATGAGAATCCTTCCACCTCGGCGCCTGACTGCTCGACAAGCTTTGCGGTTGCCACAGCTGTTCCTCCTGTGGCAACAAGGTCATCAACTATAAGAACCTTATCCTCAGACTTGAGGGCATCCTTATGAATCTGTAACTCATCTGTACCATACTCGAGCGCATACTGCTGTGAGTAAACCTCACGCGGCAGCTTGCCCGGCTTGCGAGCAGGGACGAATCCTGCACCAAGGCGATATGCAACAGGAGCTCCCACAAGAAAGCCGCGCGCTTCCGCGCCAACGACCTTTGTTATCCCCTTATGCATGAAATGATCCGCTATGTCGTCAATTGAAGTGGCTAGGCCTGCGGGGTCTGCCATCAAAGGTGTGATGTCCTTAAAAATCACTCCTGGCTCAGGATAGTCAGGTATGTCTATGATGAGACTCTCAAGGTCAGTGTCAGGCACGGATAGGTCCTTTCGTTGTTGTTTTGTATCTACGCGGTGGTGGGGCCATCTTCAGAGGGCTCCATCTCCTTGTATTCCTGACGTATTTGTTTGCGAATAAGGAAATCGCGCACCTGATTGGTAAGCTTAAGCATATGGGTGAATGCCAGATTAAACTGTTCCCGCGTCTCATCAGTAGGTGCAGACACGGTACTTCCCTTATGGGCATAGGGCACAAGAGCTTGATCAAAAAGGCCACTCTCACGTCTAGCAGCCTGTACGTACTGACGAAGGTTCTTCGGGCCAATACCGTAGTGGCGAAGCTCGTCACAGATGCGTATAAGGGGAAAATCATGCCCATCGACCAGATCACGCCCGTGCGGAGAGCGCGAAAGATCAATGGCGCCGACTTCAGCGAGCTGTTGGACAAACCCGACAGAGACGCCAAGAGTTTCTGGCATAGTGTCAATGGGATGAAGCTTCTCGCGCGTCTGGGCGTCATCGGTGGCTTCCAGAGTCCTGAACTCATCAAGCTCATCGGTAGAACGTGGGGCTCCAGCAGGAAGCGTCTCGCTTTGGTGCTGCTCGAGCCGCTCCTTTATAACTGAAAGGGGCAAGAAACGATTTTTTTGCAAATACAAGATGGTCTCTAAGCGGCGGACGTCATGCTGAGAGTACAGGCGATAGCCACCTGGCGTACGCGCGGGAGCAAGCAGCCCCTCGTCTTCTAGGTAGCGCACCTTGGAAACAGAAAGGTCCGGGTAACGATCCTGCAAGCGCTTAACTACCTTGCCGATTGTGAGATATCCTGCCTCTGACATAAGGCTACGCCCCAGTCTCAATCCTTGCAGGACGTGAAGAATTGATATGAAAAACCATCCGGAACGTGCCAATTTGGACTGTTGACCCATCCTTTAGGCTTGCTTTGTTCACAATTGCGCCATTCACCCATGTGCCATTGAGCGAGCCGAGGTCTTCAATCGTCGCCAACCCAGAAGACATGCCCCGCAGATCGATCTTTGCATGATGCCGTGAAACTGTCATGTCATTCAGGAAGACATCGTTGCTCGGATCCCGACCAAGCGTCGTAATGTCATCTTTCAAGACAAACAGAGCACCTGTCTCCGGCCCCTTGACAATGGCAAGCGTCGGACGATTGCGTGCTCCAGCACTGGTAAGGTCAGGAACAGTAGAATCCGGTGACGGCATGCGGAAAATCTCTGTTGCCCCCATGTCATTGTTGGCTGTGGGTTGCATGTAGGCTCCCCTCATGAATTATGTGGAATTGCCTTCTTATTGTAGCTCAACCTGTGCCTTAACTAGCGGCAGGCAATACAGTCCATCTCAACCAAAGAGCCTAAAGGCAACTCAGAGATTTTCACTATACTTCGGGCTGGAAAAGGCGTCGTAAAATAACGCTCATACACCTCATCAAAAGTGTCAAGATCCTCAAAATTGACAAGATAGACGGTCGTCTTCGCCACATCAGACAGCATACAGCCAGCTTCTGAAAGCAATATGGAGGTAATCTCTAGTATACGCTCTGCCTGCTCACGCATGCCTCCCTCCACAAGGCTGTGAGGGTCATCAGGATCGATTGGAAGTTGCCCTGACGTGAAGACAAGCCTGCCGGCCGTTGTCCCCTGCGAGTAAGGGCCGATAGTTTCTGGCGCTGCCGCTGCAGTAATAGAGTATTTCAAAGCTCAGTCCCCCTGTCATGAAGCATTCAGCGTGACAAAAGACCTCGGGCACCTATAAAGTCATGCCCGGAACGTAAAACCTGCGCATCGTGAAGCTCTGACATCGATTTTATAACCTGATCTTTTGTTGAGACCCAAGTCAGCCATGGCAACGCATCTTCTGCCCATGCTTTTGCAGCAAGCCTTCCCACTGGCACCACTTCTTGGAAGGAAAGCAGGCTTCGCCACAACACCCGGGCAGCAACTGGAGGCACGAGCAAAAGGTATGACGGTGCCAGAGCCGCAGGAAGAGCTACAACAAGACAAAGTATCTTATCGAGGTACAGATTAGCAGTCTGCCCTGATGTGGGCAGCTGCTGCTCTCCCAAATAGTCAGAAAGCACGTTGGATGAGGAAGGGCCAGCAAGCAAAAGAGGCAGCAACTTGGAAGAGACGTCGTGTATTTCAAGCCCCTGGAATGGCTGGCCTGTCTTTCCAGCAGAACGCAGCAAGAATTGCAGCCAAGCGAAGGTCACAGCTGCGCGCACAGGAACGCACCAGCTGACGAACTCCTTGTCTCCGCTGCGAGCAAGAAGGGAGATGCTTGCCAGTGTTCCGTCACCTAAAAGCAGTGCCTCAAAGGCACACTGCCCTACCGCGAGCTTGTTTCCTGCATAGGTCATCTCCGTAAAAGGAACCGCAGTCTTCCCGGACTGTAAAATAGTTGGCAAACCTGACAGGTCAACGAGCGCAGCCTTCTTGTTGAAGGCCCCTTCCTCTTCTTCCGGGCAGACATATGACAAGGGAATCATTGCGGCGATCTTGTCGAGGTGCCCAAATCTCGCGCCGAGCAATTCATGCTCTGGACGAAGTACCTCACAGAGTTCGCTAAGTGTTTGTGGCATGGGGTCACTCATTGCTTGATGGCCTCTCGCGCACGCTCATTAGATTCAGAGCTTTCCACATCATGGCCTGCGAGCCGCTCCCTTTTGAAAAAAAACCCCTCTTTGGTATAGATGACAGCGGTTATAGCTGAGCAAATCACTCCGGCATAGACAAACCAAACTCCCAAAATGGCCACTGAAGACCCAAAACCTGGAAGCCAGGAGACGTCAATGAGCCCTAACCCGGGCACCTTCGGTACGCCGAGAAGCAAGTCGCAAAAGCCTGTCATCAAAAGCGCCGTGGTCACCTTGCCGATAAAAACGACATCAACGGGACGACGACGGTACTTCTGAAGCACCATGGCACCAATTGCGAGATAGGTATCTCGACCGATTATGAAAACAGCAATCCAAATCGGCAACTCACCAGTAATCATCAGCCCTAGCACCCCCGTAAAAAGGAGGATGCGGTCCATGATAGGATCCATGAGCTTGCCAAGCCAGCTAACTGTCTGTGTACGCCTAGCAATTTGTCCATCGAGGAAGTCAGTTGATGCTGCAACCCCATAGCAAATCAGAGCGAGGACGCGATGCTCTCCGTTCACAAAAAAGCAGAGAAAAGCAACCGTCAAAGCAAAGCGAAAGAAGGTAATGACATTTGCAACAGTGAAAACCTGGCTGGAAGGATTGCTCGGCGTTCCTCGGGGAGCAAGAGCTTCCCCCTCGGCCTGCGCGCGTGCGGCGTCAGGATCGACGCGCGTTTTGACGCGCGTTTTGAAGTTGTCCCCTCGTAGGTGCGAAGCATTACTCAAAGACGTGTTGCCCTTCGGTCGTTTGGATAAAACACCGCCCGTATACTATCACCCCTGGCTTGTGCGACAGCCAACAGGTCTTAAGAGCAGTCTATATACCTGTTCTCTTACGGACTGCCTTATGGTGAGCCTCAGCAGTTGACTCAGCTGCGTGTACGGCAGTCTCTAAATCCTTACACTTTTTTTCGATAGCCTGAACGGAGCTGCGGACGCTTTTTGTATGCTCAGTAGCATCTATGAAAGCCAAGTGAGCGTCTTCATATTCGCTGCGTGCCTCTCCTGCAAACCATTTGGCATCCGCATGTGCCTTCGCCGCCGCATCGGCTGCAGCCTGCAAAGCTCCTGCCTCTTTATCAAGAGCGGCAAGGCGAGCTGCAACTGTATTGCGCTTTTTCCAAGCCGCATTCGCAGCTTTTGCCGCCTCCTGTGCCAATTCAGACTTTTGGGAGATGTTTTCAGTCTCCTTGTCCAAACGCTTCTTTGCCCGGCTTTCCTTGAGCTTGCTTTGCTCTGCCTGCTTCTCGGCCTCTTTGAGGTTCTGCAGCTCAGCATCATAGGAGCTCTTGACAGCTAGGTAGCGCCGATGGGCCAGCCCCGCTGGCCTGATCAGCTCTGGCAAAAGTTGACTGACCATCTCCTGCCACCATGACCAATCATGGGTTACATCATAGCCCCAGTATTCAAAGGTTGCATCTATCGCAAGATCATGAAATCGAGATTCGAAAGCCCTCATAGTATCCACGGCATCTTCGCCGCGCCCTTGGCCGCACAGCAATGCCAATGGAAGATGCTTTAGCAGCTCAAGCTGCTTGTCATCGAGCTGGTAGGTGAGGTCAAGCGGAGAGTTGGCCAACCACAGGTCATTCGTGGCCCCTGCGGAGAAGAAACGCGCATCAAAGATTCCTGAAAGGGCTAACAGGCCACCAAAGAGCTCGGGCCGTCTCAAAACAGCTATTGTGGCATTGGTTGCTCCTATTCCGCAGCCCACTGCCACAGGCTTTGTACTTGAGGTGCTGTGTCTGGCAATGTAGGGAACAAGAACGTCAATAACATAGGAAAAGTAGGCTTCCTGCCGTTCGGAACGATAGTCAAGGGCCGAATTACGTGCATACCAGCTTTCTCCATCAACCGAATCAGTACAAAACAGCTGTATTTTTCCAGCATCAATGAGCTCAGAAAGGCGATCAACCATGCCGCCTGTCTCCCAACTGCCAGCAGAAAAGTCAAACGTCGGAAACACGACAAGAGGAACCCCGACATTGCCATAAACAATGATGTCAAGTTCTTCATTGAGCTGCTCGCTTTGAAGCGTGGCATCGAAGCTCTTCATGAAAGGCTCCTCCTGATCGATTCGTGTACAGCAGCGCTTATTCTACCGCCATAACCATGAAATAAGCCTGCGACTACCGATAAGAAACACATGTCAAGATCGGGTACATGTACTATATGCTTGTGTTTGCAACAGAAGGCATAGCAATTTGTTTGCAGGGAGCTTGCTATGAAAGCACGCATCGTCCATAGGAATACGCACGTCCTCGATCTCGACAAAACGATCGACTTTTACAAAAAAGCGCTTGGCATGCATGAGGTTCGGCGCAAGGGACCCGAAGACGGCAGCTGGGTCATTGCTTTTTTGGCAGGATCTGACTCTGATTTTGAGCTTGAGCTGACATGGAATCGAGGAAGGACCAAACCCTACAACAACGGCGGCGAAGACACGCACATTGCATTCCGCGTCGATGACTATGAGGCCTTTCATCGACTTCACAAGCAGATGGACTGTATCGTGTACGAAAACCCAGCTATGGGTCTTTACTTCATTGCAGACCCAGATGGCTGCTGGATTGAGATTTTACCCGAGTAATTTGCCAACATAGGACTCAAAGTCCAAAAGATACCGATGGTGCAAATGCCCATGGATACGTTCACAGACAAAAATGATAGTACTGATCCTCATGTTCTAACTTTCGAAGGTCTCAAGATTCGCCTTCGCGAACTGTCAACCTTTTTCGATGTAGTGAGACTTGTTAACCCAATAGAGACATGTGAGTTGCATGCAGGAAAATTTGGGCTTTATCCCATCAAAGGCGGAGCTTGCTATGAGATATGGGGCAAAGATCACCGATGCTCAAACTGCATATCACGACGGGTGATGAAAACCAAGGAACGTGCTTCAAAGTTCGAACTAATTAGCGACGACATATACTATGTTATGGCCTCATATGTGGAAGTAGAGGGCAGCCCCCATGCTATCGAGGCTATCTCAGAAGTGTACAGTGGCGTACGGGTCGACGTCCGGGATAATGAGAACCTTATCGAGCTCGTTGAGCTCAGCAACGAAGAGCTGTATACAGACTCTTTAACAGGAACGTACAACCGCCGCTATTATGACGAGCAGCTCGCGTATATTCCTGTTCAAGGCGTTGCAATGATTGATATCGATGACTTTAAACGTGTGAACGATTCCTACGGTCATCCATACGGAGATGCTATACTTACCGACGTCGCGGAGACGCTCATGAAAAATGTAAGACCTACCGACATAGTAGCGCGCTATGGAGGGGACGAGTTTATTGTTGTATTCCCTTCAATACCAACAGAAACCTTTACCAAAAGACTTGAGGATATGCGCACCGCCGTAGAAAACCTTAGATTCAAAGTCCATCCAGAATTACATATAACTATCAGCTGTGGAGGCATCCACTCACTTGGTACAGCGCCTGCCCTTATTCCTGCTGCAGACAAGTTGCTCTATCAAGCTAAGCAAAAGCGTAATGTTGTCATCACAAAAAACTTATCAGACGGCGCACTCTAAACGGTTTCAATTCATAGGGTATGCCAAGCACATTTCCTACAGTAAAGTCTGTCAATATTGCATCTCGCAACCCCATTAAACAAAACAAATAGCCAGCACACCGTAATGCTGCTATGCATAGTAGCTTATAACATAACAGTGATATGTCTCTGCTGTAGTTAAGTTTGGCACGTAGAAATAGGTACCTACAGCAACATCACGGAAGGAACTGATATGAACACAGATACGAGCACTTTTAAAATTGCAGTGATTCCTGGAGATGGAATCGGCCCAGAAGTGACCTCAGAAGGAATTAAGATTCTCAAAAAAGTAGAAGAGCTCGATGGGTCAATTCATTTTGAATTTAATGATTTTCCGTGGGGCTGTGAGTATTACCTAAAGACGGGCAAAATGATGGCGGATGACGGCATAGAGCAGCTCGAGGGCTTTGATACTATTTACCTTGGTGCTGTCGGCGCGCCGAGTGTTCCCGATCACATCTCTCTCTGGGGTCTGCTGCTCAAGATCAGAAAAGAGTTCGACGAATACGTCAATGTACGACCTGTCAAACTCCTCGAAGGCGCTCATGGGCCAATCACCCCTCTCAAAGGCATACAGAGTGGAGACATTGATATGACCGTCATACGTGAAAACAGTGAAGGGGAATACGCTGGTGCTGGAGCATGGCTGTATAAGAATAAGCCAAACGAAGTCGTCTTGCAGACGGGCGTCTTTTCGCGAACTGGCTGTGAGCGCATCATTCGCTATGCCTATACGCTAGCGCAAAAGCAACACAAGACACTCACTAGCATCAGTAAGGGAAACGCCCTGAACTACTCGATGGTATTCTGGGATCAGATCTTCGATGAGGTTGGCAAAGAATTTCCAGACGTCAAGACCTCATCGCTGCTAGTCGATGCGGCAGCGATGAACTTCGTCAAGAACCCAAGTCGTTTTCAGGTTGTTGTCACGTCCAACCTCTTCGGGGACATCCTTACAGACTTAGGAGCTGCAATCGTGGGGGGCATGGGCCTAGCAGCAGGCGCGAACCTCAATCCTGAAAGGACACATCCCTCCATGTTCGAGCCAATCCACGGGTCCGCCCCAGACATCGCAGGAAAGGGCATTGCGAACCCCCTTGCATCGATTTGGTCAGTAGCCCAGATGCTTGATTTTCTCGGCATTCCTCTCTGGTCGCAAGCTGTCATCGACGCAATCAAAACTGTTGTGCGTGGAAAGATCCTGACTGTCGATCTTGGCGGGTCCTCATCAACTGCTGAAGTCGGCAATGCTGTTGCAGGGGCTCTTGTACCTCCCACGTATTCGACAAGATAGCTATCGTTACTCCAGATTTGCACACAAACTTGGAGCAGCTAAAGCTCACGTCGTGCGTAAAGCCGCTTTGCCACCTGAGCTGAGGCTGCATATATGCCGAGGGAGAACGCAAGCAAAGTTCCATTTTTGCCACAAAAGGCAGCACGAAGGCCATCATAAGGATCGTTATGGCGCCCCCCGCAAGAGCTGATATGAACAGTCCAAGCAAATCTGCCAGTACAGGCGCCCCTTCAGAAAGAATACCTATACCTGCGTCTTTCAACAAGGCAGCTCCGCCAACGCAGAGAAGACCCAACTAGCCTTTGAGGACCTCAAGCACCTCGTCACGGGCAAGAGGATCCAGGCCGGCTGTCGCCTCATCTAAAACCAAAAGACTTGGCTAGCGAGTCACCCGCATATATGAAAGCAGCAAGATCCGTACCATCCGTGAGGATGCGTCGAGCTATTCCATCTCTAGGGGAACTTTTTCCGTAGGCGCGGGAAATGCCGAATCGAGAAGTGACAAGTCCTCCGCTGTCAGCTCGACTTCCCTTGTGGCGGCATTTTCTAGCACGTGCCTTGGGCTGGCACTTCGAGGAATGGCGATCACATTCTCGTCTCTGAGCACAAATGCGAGCAGGACTTGTGTGGGACTTATGCCATGTGCTGAGGCAACCTCGCGCACCGCCTCGCTTTCAAGGAGTCCTTTGCGAAGCGTGCCGGCCTGCGCGAGCGGACAGTATGCCATAAGTGGCAGGTTTTTCTGACGCATCCAGGGCAGGAGGTCCCACTCCACACCACGAGAGCCCAAGTGATAGAGGTCTTGGTTCACGGCGCAGTGGTTGCCGCCTGGTATGTCCCAGAGCTCCCTCATGTCAGACGTGTCGAAGTTCGACACCCCCCAACCGCAAATCTTGCCCTGCCTAACAAGCTCCTCCATGCATTCAACAGTCTCTGCAAGAGGAATCGTTCCACGCCAATGGAGAAGGTACATGTCCAGATAGTCAGTTCCCAGGCGCGAAAGCGTGGCATCGACGCTGTCGAAGATGTGGGATATGCCGGCGTTGTGTGGATAGACTTTGGACACGATGAACAGGTCCTCGCGGCGACAATTTGAGATAGCCTCGCCCACAAGGCTCTCTGCAGCGCCGTCTCCATACATCTCCGCAGTGTCGATGAGGCGGATCCCCGCATCAAGGCCTGTCCGCAGTGCAGCGAGCTCTTGGTCATGGGGATGTAGCCCTTGCCCCAAATACCAAGTACCCATGCCAAGGCGTGGCATCTTCCTGCCATCATTGAGGCTAAGTGAGCTCTTAAATGCCATGTTTTCCTCTTTTCATCTCTCTTTGCTTTTTCGTTTGATCTGGTTCCTGAGGTCTAAAACTCCTGGTTAGCTATCTTATGTTCACTTCATACACAAGACAGATGATTGATCCAACAAGGCAAATTATTGCTGCAAACGTGGTTGCATTTGACAATATATCATTGTGATATCACAATCTGAGATGTGAGACGCTGCGGATCCCCCGTAGTATCTAGTGTATCGATTCTTGAGAGAAAGGATCTCGATGAGCATCGAGAAGAAAGGTTACTCTCTAAGCGGTTGGGCCATGCTTTTTGCCGTAATCGTGATGTATGCGCTCTCCGCCGCCCTTTTCGTCGGCTCCGTTATGACATTTTCTCGTTGTGACGAGTGGGGGCTCCCCTATCCGATGACAGCCATCATCGGCATGGTTGCCTTCTTTGTCCTTTTGATCCTTGCGAGCATTCTCACGGGAGGTTTTTTCACCCTGCAACCAGGTCAAGCGCGTGTCTGTGTGCTTTTCGGAAAATATGAGGGAACCGTTCGCAGCGAGGGCCTACGATGGTCGAACCCGTTTTACTCAAAAAACCTTGGAGGTGCGCTGGCCTCCACAGACAACTCTACCCCAGCCGAAAAGAGAGGCCCTTCGAGTCGATCAAGGCGTGCAGACGCCAGCAAGATCTCTGTGCGAGCACGCACGCTCAACGGCGAGCACCTGAAGGTGAACGACAAGATGGGAAACCCCATTGAAATCGCCAATGTCGTTGTATGGCATGTGGCAGACACCGCCAAGGCGGTGTTCGATGTAGACGATTATGAACAGTTCGTGGACATGCAGGCCGAGACGGCGTTGCGCCATGTCGCAAGCGCCTACGCCTATGATCATATGGAAGATACCTCGGACAACAGCACAGAGACCATTACGTTACGCTCGAACATCGAGGAGGTCTCTGCCGCGCTGAGAGCAGAGCTCGGAAGGAGGCTTGCACCCGCTGGCGTGGCTGTGGATGACGCGCGCCTTACGCACTTGGCCTATTCGCCGGAAATTGCCCAGGCCATGCTACGCCGCCAACAGGCAGAGGCTATCATTGCCGCTCGCAAGAAAATCGTAGAAGGCGCTGTGTCTATGGTAGATATGGCAATCGAGCAGCTCTCCTCTGAGGGCACCATCGAGCTTGACGAGGATAAGAAAGCCTCCATGGCCTCTAATCTCATGGTAATACTTTGTGGTGAGTCAGACGCAAAGCCTGTTGTGAACACGGGGACCTTGTACCAGGGATAGCGAGAGGCAGGAATGGCAGCAAAAAAGCAATATCCGCTGAGAATCGATCCTGGCATATGGGATGCTGTGGAGAAATGGGCGGCAGATGACATGCGCAGCACAAACGCACAGGTAGAGTTCATCCTGCGTGAAGCACTACGACAATCTGGCCGCCTGCCAAAAGGCCCCAAGAAGCCAAAAGGAAAAAGCACATAGCAAAGGCGCCGGGGCAGCCCTCTGGCATGTCGTTGTTAGGTAAATCTTTCCCTTAATGCCATATTTAACGATTTGTTTTCTATAATCATACCAGAACGATAGGAATGAGAGCTTTTCAGCAACCTTTGTCGTCTCACCGATTGGAGCAGAGCAATGGCAAAAAAGAAAGATCGATTCCGCGACTATGACATCAGCACACGCGCAATACATACGGGGACAGACTATGACAAGGAGACCGGGGCCGTCAGACGTCCGCTCCATATGGCAAACAGCTACAAGCTGCCAAACGACCTCTCCAAAGTCAACTATTCCTCGACAGACCTGCTCATGTATGTGAGAAACGGAAACCCAAACCAGCATTGGCTTGAAGAAAAGATCGCCTCCTTGTACAGGGCAGATGACGCGATTGTACTAGCAAGCGGCGTTGGCTCCCTCCACGCCTTGTTTTGGACCCTGCTCGAGTCAGGCGACCGCGTCGTCTATCCCAAGGTGAGTTACATGGCGGTCTACCGTCTCTTCCATGAGCTTTTCAACCGCAAGTTCAAGGTTGACACCCATATGGTCGACATGACGGACCTAGAGGCAGTAAAGAAGGCGATCACTCCCGGCACCAAGCTCGTCCATGTCGAAACGCCAGACAACCCGACGATCGGCATTACTGACATCGCAGAGGTGGCACGCATCGCGCACGAAAACGGCGCCCTTTTGTCCGTGGACAACACCTTCGCCTCTCCTTTGAACCAAAACCCGCTAGAGCTCGGCGCAGATTTTGTCATAGACGCCCTTACGAAGTTCATCAACGGGCACGGCGATGCTCAAGGCGGTGCCATAGTTTCCAACGACCTCAAGACGATGGACCGCATACGCTATGAGGCCCAAGTAAATGTCGGTGCCGTCATAAGCCCTTTCAATGCGTGGCAGATCTTTCGCGGGGCAGTCACATTCCCTCTCCGTATGGAGCGAATCAACAAGTCCTCGCAAAAGATAGCCGAATGGCTGGAGAGCCGCGACAATGTCACCTTCGTCTCATATCCCGGCCTTCCGAGTAACTCAGGCCATACGCTCGCAGCAAAGCAGATGCCTGGCGGCTACGGCGGTGTCATCTCGTTTGGGCTCAAAGCCAATGACAAGGCTGTTGAGCAATTCTGCGCGCAGCTGAAAGTTGTGACCTTTGCCGTGTCTCTCGGCCATGACGAGAGCCTCATTTTCCCTCAGCCCAGCTACGACGAGCGTATCGACCTCTATCCAGAGAAATTCCGCAAGGGGTTCATCCGCTTCAGCGTCGGCCTTGAAGACCCTGATGACATCATTGCCGATCTTGACCAAGCGCTCAAGGCTATTGGTCTTTAGATACAGCATTGGCCTTTAGACACAAGGAGGCTCTGCCACGCTCGCTGGCAGAGCCTCCCGCTTGTTCACTTAGCCTTATCTACCTAGGACTTTCTTCCCTGCCTGCAAAGCGTTATTCCCCCCACACCTCTTTGGCAATGTCACGCACCAGGCGCACCTTCGCCCACTGCTGGTCTTCTGTGAGCTTGTTGCCGATCTCACAGGAGGCAAAGCCGCACTGAGGGCTTAAGCACAGGCGCCTAAGGGGTACATAGGCCTTTGCCTGGGAGATGCGCGCTATCACGGCGTCCTTGTCCTCAAGGGCCGCTGACTTCGTCGTGATGAGCCCCAGCACCACCAGCTTGTCCTCAGGCACCTTGGCAAGGGGGGCGAAGCCTCCTGAGCGCTCGTCGTCAAACTCAAGGAAAAACGCATGGACGTGCTCGCGCGCCAAAACGTAGTCTGCCACATCGTCGTAGGGCCCTGAGCAGGCGTAGGTGGAGTGGAAGTTGCCCCGGCAGATGTGGGTGTTGACCGTGAGGTCTGCCGGCAGCCCCTCAAGGACGAGGTTGTTGGCGCACAGCAGCTTCTCGCGGACCTTTCTAAGACCCGCCTCGTCGGTATCCCACATCTCAGGGGCGCTTTTGTCCACGGTCATAGGCCAGGTGCAGTCATCAAACTGCAGGTTGCGGCAACCCGCCTGGTACAGCTCGTCGATAACTACACGGTAGGCCACGGCGATGTCGTCGATGAGGTCTTGGTCCGTCTTGTAGTACTTACGCGTGTTGCTAAGGGCAAAGGGCATCGCAAACTGCGCGAAGGTCTGGGCCGGCGCCGGGATGGTCTGCTTGGCTACCGTCGTCGCGTCGCTTAAGGAGTTCGTGAAGCGGAAGTGATCAACGAAGGAGTGGTGGGCGGCCGGGCAGATCTTGCCGGTAAGGAAGGTGTCATCTATCATGGCCTGCTCTCCGTGGAAGGGAAGGCCAGTGTGGGTCTTTTGATGTGAGACGCCTCCCAGCTGCCACATGAAGTCCAGATGCCACGTCGCCCGGCGGAACTCTCCGTCGGTGATCACGTGAAGGCCAGCGGCCTTCTCCTTTGCCACAAGCTCTGTGATGGCTGCATCCTCGACGGAGGCTAGCTCCTCCTTGCCAATATTTCCTGCCTCAAAGCGCTCGCGCGCGTCATGCAGCCTCTTCGGACGCAAGAAGCTGCCCACCACGTCATAGCGGTACGGGGTGCTTATGGCTGTGCTCATTGTCTGCTCTTTTCTGAACGAAATTATATTGACCCGCCACATTGCAGCCACTACTACAAAATTCGACATAGCGTTAGGAGCCTGCTTGGCTTTGTTAACTATATCAGGCTTGTAAAAGTGAATCTATAAGCTAGGGGGATATGAGAAGAGCTTTGGCATGCCAATAGGGTCAAATTACGGCCTGCATACGAACTGTATCCAATTTCATGCCTCAGATATTTTCCATTTCTTTGAGGCAAAGAGTAGTAATACAGTAGCCGTCCACATTGCTGATTACGTAGACAAGTACATCGACCTCAAAGAGGCTTCACACACTATTCAGCCAAAACACCGTCGATGGATTATCACTATGCGGCGATCTACATTCGCAAAGCGTTCGCATCCACTCCACTAAATAGTCTCATAGCCAAAGACGTACAAAAGTGGGAAGCGTCCATACTTTCCCCTGGCAAATCTGTTGAGACCGTTATGAAGGCCCACAGGCTGCTCAAATCTGCAATGACTTATGCCATGGAAGTCGACGATATACGTAAGAACCCAATAACAGCAGTAAAAATCGTCGAAGATGGTACATCGTCGCCCCAATGCTCTCGATACTACCGCACGCAAGAAGCTCATGGAGTCGCTTGACATGATAGATAACTCCCCTGTCACGATAGCCACGTGGATTGCACTTTGTGGCGGACTGCGCAAGGATGAGGTATGTGGCCTCAGATGGGATGACGTGGATATGGAGGACGACACGCTACGGGTTCGTCGCTGCTCGATCGCCCAATGCAAGGCGGTACATACGTCAAGAAATCTAAGACGGGGCATATACGAGATGTGCCCATCATTGACACGCTCATGCGCCACCTCAAAGCATGACGCGAATGTAGCGCGTCAATCTATGTCATAGGGCTTTACTACTGCTGCCATCGCTGCGGGCGTGGACATAAAGGTTGTGAACTCAATCCTTGGCCATGCAAACGCGGCGATGACGCTCAATGTGTACACCTCAGCCGATCCTGATGCGAAAAACGTGCCGCTGACATAACCGAACGAGCGATATAGACATGAGAACGTTATAAAGATCTATATTGCTATCACCAACAATCGTAATATGCACAAGTTCCTGCTCATAAAGCATCCAGACGAGATCACAGAGCAGCTTCAAGATCTAACTGAACATAACCGCGAAGATCACCACATCAACTCAGTAAACATAATCGCTTAGGACAGTTGAAAGGTGCCATTTTAGCTGTTGCTTACGTCTATGTATTTTGCTGAAATAGCGGGCACAGTTTCACTTGCTCCAAGCACGGTTGTATATGTGTAATCCCCCACTGACTGGCCGTAAATTGTCACGATATCCTTTTCGAGAATATTATCTGCTCCAGCTGGAAGCGTATAGGCAACTATTATTGGGTCGCTCCAAATTCCATAAGAGTCCTTTGTAATGCTTACCCTAAGTACTAGATCGCTCGAATCTTGCTGCACTTGTATTACCTGCCCTGTCACCGAGACATAGCTGCCCTTTACTGAGTCTGGGTTCCTAGCTAAATCTTCAAATGACATGCCAGTGCATTGAGCTTTATATTGATCTGCCGTAAGAGTTGTACATGCCACGGAGAGCTGGCAGCTCTCATCGCCACTTGTAATCGTTACGGTTGACGTCTGGCCTGCAGTAAGAGTTGCTGGCTCAGCAATAGTGTAATCAGATACTTCCTTCGTTGAACCATCCGAGTAAGTCGCTGCAACTTGTATGCCTGCATTAGAAGTGTTTAGAACGGTACCTTCTTCTGTTGAGCCGCTATATGTGGCAGAAATGCCCGTAATAGTAGGTTCTGGAGTCGAAGCCGTCTCTGACTCTGTAGTAGCAGATGATGTTTGCTGCGCAGATCCATCTGTCGTTGTTGATGTTTGAGATGATTTTGGATTAGTGACGCCCGCAAACCAGAATATTGTCCAAATGGCCATTACAACAATAAGAGCTACTCTTGCCGAGTGATTGTGTGGACGCTTACGCCATATAAGCAATATGAGACCGAACGGAGCGACAAAAATACACATCAAAGAAATGAACCAAGCCTTATCGAGGACAGACTCTTTCTTTGTTGATTTAGGAGAATTAGGCGCGCTAGGCTTTAACTGTTCTGAACTAGAAGAATTGTTTAAATGACTAGCCATAGCATCCCCTGACACTGTATTTAATTTATCTTTAAGGATTATATATTTTTTGACAAATCTCTGTACGTGGAAATATTCGATTAGAGAAGAGTACAGAACGCTCACGAAGGGGTGAACGACCATGAAAAAGAAATTCAATTGCAAACATTTTGGCGCTCACCTTAAACAAGCAAGAAAGGACCTTAGTTTGACACAAACACAAGCTACTAAATTAATTGGTGTCAGCCAAGGGAATATTAGCGACTTCGAATCTGGGAATTCTGAACCTATGGCATCTACTATTGTCAGCTTTTCGAAAACTTATGGCATCAGCGGTGACTGGCTTCTTGGGGTTAGCGACAAGAAGTAATGAAAACCCATTCGAATATGTTGGCGTAGTCTTCATGCACCGAGCATTAGTTCTTTATTTGTAGTAAAAATATCCTCTTTAACGAAATTTTTACGAGCCGCTCAAAAATAACAGTAAGCGGATAAAATGGTGTCAGATTTAGTGTCAAATAAAAAAGGCCACGGGAAACATAGCCCGTGACCTTGTCTTTTATGGTGGGCGACGCTGGCCT
>DHPN01000031.1:16276-17370 GCA_002407925.1 Atopobiaceae bacterium UBA5363 | reverse complement strand
ATTGGTACAAATGAGCTCGCTATCATCTTAATCTTTGCGTTCTTGCTCTTTGGGCCGGACAAGTTGCCAGGCATGGGCAGGACGATAGGCCGTGCCCTCAGGCAATTCCGTGAAGCGCAGGAGGGCTTCACGCAGGTGGTTCAGAGCGAGGTCGTAGACCCTCTCACGGATGCCATGGATAAGCCCGCAAAGGGCACCTCGAAGAAGGCCGCATCGTCCGCGGAAGATGACGCGGACATAGAGGAAGGCGGCGACGCAGCGCAGCATGTTGAGACCTTTGCGGAGCGGCGCGAGCGCCTGAAGGCAGAGCAAGCAGCTGCACAGAAAAAGGATGCTGCGCAAGAAGGCAAGCCTGACACCGATGGCAATGAGGCCGAGGCAGGCTCTCCGGCTGCCAAGGACGCTGCCACGCAAAAGCCCTCGGAGAGCCCTGTCGAGGCAAAAGCCTCTGATACTGACACCAGTGCGGCAGCCCTTTACTCTCTTGCTCCCAGAAAGGAGGATGGGGACGCGCACGACTAGCGTTCCCGACCGCATATGCCTGTAGGACCCGCACGTATGCCCCTGATAGACCACCTTGGCGAGCTTCGCCGCCGTCTTACCATCATTGTTGTGTCAGTGTTGATTACAACCGTGATCGTCTACTTTGCAACGCCAACCCTGATCGACATCATGATGGATGCAATTCGGAACGCATTGCCCGCGGGCACGGAGCTTACCGTCGTCACAGCGCTTGGCGGCTTTACAATCCGCTTCAAGGTGGCGCTTTTTTTCAGTGTGATTATCTGCACGCCGATCATCGTATGGGAGATCATGGGTTTCATTCTTCCGGCGCTTAAGGGCAACGAGCGCAGGTGGGTCGTCCCGACGGTGGCGGCGATGATCATCCTCTTCTTCCTTGGGATGATTTTTTGCTATTTCGTGATACAGCAAGCGGCCTTTGGCTGGCTCATCCAGCAGACGACCGACTTTGCGACGGTGCTGGCCAACGCTGAAGACTATCTCGATATCATGATGTTGCTCGAGATCGCCTTTGGTGTGACCTTTCAGCTGCCTTTGGTTATTTTCTACCTGTCTATCTTGCATATCGTGCC
>DHPN01000031.1:3968-16104 GCA_002407925.1 Atopobiaceae bacterium UBA5363 | reverse complement strand
GATGCTTCGCCTGTCACGATGCTTTTGATGTTTGCCCCGATGGTGGCGCTTTATGAGATAGCGCTAGCCGTCGCACGCAACGTGATTGTGGCTCGCGATGGCAAAGCAGCGCTGAAGTGGACGCGTGAAGATTATGAGGCCCGCGAAGAAGAGGACTATAAAGAGAAGATCGATGCTTCAGCGAAGAAGGCTTCGGCGAGAAGCGCTTCGACGAGTAAAGGTTCTGCATTAGGCAGGGCTAAGAAGTCTGGCAAACAATCTAAGAAGTCTGGCAAACAATAGGAGAGGCGGTCTAGCGTGGAGCTTGTCGTCACTGAGAAAAATGACGCCGCCCATCAGATTGCACGTTTGCTTTGCGACGTAGGTCGTCCTAAGGAAGACAAGGTCTATAACACGGCGATATACCGCTTTATTCGCAACGGGCAGCCATGGGTTACGATTGGCCTGCGCGGTCACATCATGGCACCCGATTTCCCGCCTGAGCTGAAGTTTGACCCGCACGAGGGATGGTACGGCTTTACTGCTGGCGGCGAGCATCTGCCGGCAGACATTCCCGACGGGCTTGCAAGGCCCCCCTTCAAGTCCAAGCGCAAGCCCTACCTTGCCGACGGCATTGACATCAAGGCGTGGAAGGTCCCCAGTCTGCCCTATCTTGTTTGGGCTCCCATCAAAAAGCAGCCCGTTGAGAAGGAGATTATACGCTCCCTCAAAAATCTCGCGAAAAAGGCAGACGGGATAATCATCGGCACAGACTTTGACCGTGAGGGAGAGCTGATTGGCTCTGACGCGTTGCGCCAGATTCGCGAGGTAGCTCCCTCGGTGCCTATTTCGCGCGCACGTTACTCAGCCTTCACCAAAGCTGAGATCGATCACGCCTTTGCCAACCTCGTTCCGCTCGACCAAGATCTCGCTGACGCTGGCGAGTCCCGCCAGTATATTGACTTGATTTGGGGTGCCGTCCTCACACGCTACCTTACAATGGCGCACTATGGTGGCTTTGGCAATGTGCGATCTGCTGGTCGTGTCCAGACGCCGACGCTGGCGCTTGTTGTCGCGCGCGAGCGTGAGCGGCAGGCTTTCGTGCCACGGGACTATTGGGTGCTTTCCGGCATGGCCAGGCGACCTTCCGACAAGGAGGCAGACGCCTTCCGGATCGTGCATGGTACCTCGCGCTTTTGGGATGAGCAAGAGGCCGGTTCCGTCTTTACGCGTGTGAGAGATGCGAAGACGGCCCGTGTGGCGCAGGTAGAGAAGAAGACGCACACGCAGCGGCCGCCGGTTCCATTCAACACGACGTCTCTGCAGGCCGCTGCCGCTGCCGAGGGCATCTCTCCCGCGCGTACGATGCGCCTTGCGGAATCGCTTTACATGGACGGCCTGATATCTTATCCGCGCGTCGACAACACTGTCTACCCGCGCTCGCTTGACTTGGCCTCCTGTGTGAAGACGCTCTCGTCCGTGCCTCAATATCGGCCTGTGTGCTCAGAGCTTCTTGGCAAGCAGAAGCTCACGGCCACACGTGGCAAGCAGGAGACGACAGACCATCCGCCGATTTATCCGACAGCGGCCGCCAACCCCGAAAAGCTTCAGCCTGCTGCTTGGAAGCTTTACAACCTTGTGGCCCGTCGCTTCTTGGCGACACTGATGGATGCAGCGCACATTGAGAACACCAAGGTGCGCCTCGATGTTAGCGGAGAGACGTTCTTGGCTTCTGGCAATGTCCTCGCTAAGCCCGGGTTTCGCGCAATTTATCCATTCGGTCTGAAGAAGGATGAGCAGCTACCAGCGCTAGCTGAGGGGGATGTCGTCGACGTGCTGGATATGCGTGAAGACCACAAGCAGACCGAGCCTCCGGCGCGCTACAGCCAAGGAAAGCTCATCCAAGAAATGGAGAAGCGAGGACTTGGCACAAAGTCGACGCGCGCCTCGATCATTCAGCGTCTCTATGATGTCAAATACCTCAAGAATGACCCAGTCGAGCCAAGTCAGCTCGGCATGGCGGTGATCGACGCCCTGTCACAGTATGCTCCTCGCATCACGACGCCAGAGATGACCTCCGAGCTTGAGGACGACATGACGAAGGTCGCCGAGGGGGCTGACAGCCAGACGGCTGTCGTGACCCATTCACGGTCGCTGCTTGCCTCGATGATGGATGAGCTCATTGCGCACAAAGACGACCTCGGAAGCCAGATTGCCGATGCTGTTACTGCCGACGCAAAGGTTGGTACCTGTCCCAAATGCGGCCGTGATCTCGTGATGAAGCATTCTGCGAAGAATCGCTCGAGCTTCATTGGCTGCATGGGGTGGCCTGATTGCGACGTCACCTATCCGGTCCCCTCTGGCCGGATCGAGCCGCTAGAGGGAGATGCGGGAGTCTGCCCGGAATGCGGGGCGCCGCGAGTCAAGGTGCACCCGTTCAGGCAGCGCGCCTACGAATGTTGCGTAAACCCGGCGTGCCCGACCAACACGGAGCCTGATGTGGTCGTTGGCAAGTGCGCCGCATGCGCGGCAGCAGGACGCGACGGTGACCTTGTGGCTCACAAGTCTGAGCGCACGGGGAAGCGCTTCATACGGTGCACAAACTTCGAGCAGTGTGGCACGAGCTATCCGCTGCCACAGCGAGGCAAAATCGAAGCGACAGGAGAGACCTGCCCTGACTGTGGGGCTCCGATGGTCACGGTGCACACGCAGCGTGGGCCGTGGAAGATTTGCGTCAACATGGACTGTCCGAGCAAAAAGAAGGCATCTTCGCCTAGCCGTGGGCGGGGGCGTGCGCGTGGCGGCGCAAAGCGTGGCGCAGCCACGTCGTCTGCTGCTTCATCCCGCAGCTCCTCTTCACGCAAAAAGCGGTCTTGATCCCATAGAAGCTGCCGCCTCGCGTAGAGGAGGGTCTTCCAAGGTAGTGCGCATCTAGAAGGTAACTTGCATCTAGATGTGCGTAAAATCTTGCTTGAAAAAAGCGCACATCTATGCCCCGCTTATCTTTCTCGAGGTGTTTACCTGCTTATATATAGAATTAAATTAGATGTGTCGCTAGATGTGCGTAGTTTTGTGCTGCACCAAGACGCACATCTAGATGCGCGTAAAATGAGTGTCCGGGGCTGAGATATATTCGGGCCGAGCAGAGTTTGATTTGAGCTGCGTTCGAGCTGAGCTGCGTTCGGGCGAAGAGGTGTTCGGGCTGAGATGCCATTGGTAGGCCGTCCTTAGACCGGTAGATATTGTTGATGAGCTGTCCTGAGAAGTCATCGGTGTGACAGGCGCCATTGAATTGGTACAGTACTAGAGTTGGAAAAGTACCGTGGAAAGAAGAGCGACGAAGCAAGGGGCGGCAGTGCGAGAAGAGAAGCAGGCGGGCGTTTTCATTACGTTTGAGGGCGTTGACGGCTGTGGCAAGTCGACGCAGGCAGCCCATCTTGTTGCAGCTCTCAAGATGTCTGGGCGTGAGGTCATCTCTTTGCGGGAGCCGGGGAGCACGCGGCTCTCTGAGAAGATCCGCAACCTCCTTCTTGACCCTGCCAACACCGAGATGTGCGCCGAATGCGAACTGATGCTCTACGAGGCGTCTCGCGCGCAGCTTGTAAGGCAGGCTATCGAGCCCGCCTTGAGCTCTGGTGCCATAGTCGTCTGTGACCGCTTTTTTGACTCTACGTATGCCTATCAGGCAGGCGGCCGCGGACTTGCGGAGGACGTGGTTCAGAGTGCCAATGCGCTTGGCAGCTGCGGGCACATCCCCGACGCGACGGTGCTGCTGGATCTTCCCGTCGAGCTGTCTTATGAGCGTGTGGCGCGTGGGAGGGCAGACCGCATGGAAGCCGCGGGGATGAGCTTCCAGCAGCGCGTGCGCGACTGTTACCTCCGGTTGGCTGCCTCTGATCCGGGCCGCATACGGGTGGTAGATGCCTCCGGAGAGCCAGTGGAGGTCTCTCGGCGGGTGATTGCTGCCGTCTTAGATGTGCTGCCTGAGCTTGCCTCCCCCAGACTGTCGGGAGAAGAGGGGCCCATGAGCGCGGGGAGAGGAGAAGGAGACCGTGACCGGCATGCCTAAGGTGCCTGCAGCGCTTGATTGTCTGTCTTATCAGCCTCGCGTGCGTGAGTTCCTTGCCGCCGCGGTGCACGAAGGGCGTATCTCGCAGGCCTATTTGTTCGTCGGCCCCCCTGGTTCTGGAAAGACCGAGGCAGCTCGTGCGCTGGCTCAGTGCATCATCTGCCCGAACGGAGGGGACGGCAGCTGTGATGAATGCATACGGGTCAGGCATAACACGCACCCTGACGTCCGCGTTCTTGCGCCGAAGAGTGCACGTGGCTACCTCATAGCGCAAATACGCGAACTGATTGACGATGTGCCCCTCGCGCCGATACGAGCTGCATCCAAAGTGTATGTCATCACCGATGCAGGGCTTCTTCGGGGGGCAGCCGCAAATGCCCTCCTCAAGACGTTGGAAGAACCACCTGCCACCGTGGTGTTCATCCTGATTGCCCGCACCGTCGCCCAGGTGATGCCTACCATTGCCTCACGCTGCCAGCATGTGCCGTTTCGCGTGATAGCCCCAGAGGTTGCCGAGCATTCCATCATGCAATCGGCAGGCGTGGACCTTCCGACGGCGCGCATTGCTCTTGCTGTGGCAGGAACTCCTGAGCAAGCGAAGGGCTTTCTTGCCTCAGCTGACCGCCGACAGGCGCGCCGAATCGCCATTCGCACGGTCACGGAGCTGATGCAAGATGATGACTGGGACGTGATCATTGCCGCGAAGGAAATCATGGAAGCAGTGCATGCGCCTATAATCGAGCTAAAGAAGGCCCAGGAGGCAGCCGCCGGGGAAGGGGCGGACTATCTTGCCGCCTCAGCGCTGCATCAGCTTGCAGATGCCAACAAGCGCGAGCTCACCGTACGGGAGCGTTCGGGTATGATGGAGATGCTCGCCGCGGTAGCGTCATTTCTCCGTGATGTGCTTCTGCGGTCCGAGGGCGTCCTTCAGCCTGTTGTCAACACTGACTTTGCAGATGCTGTCAAGCGAATTGCCTGCGCTGTTAACACAGACGGCGTCGTTCATGCGCTTGATGCTGTGCGGGAGGCGCAAGACGACATCGTTCATAACGTTACGCCTCGACTGGCTGTCGAGGTCATGCTTTTTCGTATCAAGGAGGCACTTACATGCCCACCGTTATCCCGGTGAAATTTCATTTCGCATCACGTGACCTGTGGTTTGATCCCAGAGACACGGACGCGATCGAAGGGGACCACGTCATCTGCGAGACAGGGCGCGGCCTCGAGATAGGATTGACGACCGATGACGCCTTTGAGGTTTCTGACGAGGAGTTTGAAAAGACCTGCGGCGACGCGCCGCTGCGGGCGGTAGACCGCATCGCTTCTGCCAAGGATCTCGATCGGGCAGAAGGCCTGGCCGACAAAGGGGATGAGGCGATGCCTATCTTTCGCCGGCTCATACATGAAGAGGAGCTTGATATGAAGCCGGTTGGCGTCGAGTACCTCTTCGACGGCAGCAAGGTAGTGTGCTATTTTTGTGCAGACGAGCGGGTGGACTTCCGTCAGCTCGTACGTAGCCTCTCTCGCGAGCTTCACCAGCGCATCGATATGCGGCAGATAGGGGTCCGTGAGGAAGCCGCGCTGGTGGGGGGCTTCGGCCACTGCGGGCAAGAGCTGTGTTGCCGTCGTTTTGGCCAGCAGTTCGAGCCGGTCTCCATTCGTATGGCCAAAGAGCAAGACCTGCCGCTCAACTCCTCAAAGATCTCTGGCGCGTGCGGTCGCCTCATGTGCTGCCTGCGCTATGAGTTCGAGGCGTACCGTGACTTCAAGCAACGCGCGCCGAAGCGCAACGCTACGATTGACACGCCTCTTGGCAAAGCCAAGATTGTCGAGTATGACACCCCTCAAGAAAGACTTGCCTTGAGGCTAGAAAATGGGAAGACGGTTCATGTCGCCCTTGCTGACATGCAGGCCTCTGATGCTGCGGTGAAAAAATCAAAAGACTTGGGATGCCCTTGTCGCCCTGATACGGTTACTCGTGCAGCCCTTGAGAAATTGCAGTCCCCTGACGTGCAGATGGCCCTCGCTGAGCTGGATCGCCAAAGTGGCGTTACGGAAGAGTCGTTTGACGAGTCAGATATATTCACTGAGACAGGCTCCGAGCACGACTGCGAGCAGGCTCGTCCACAGCGCGAAGCAAGCGCGACGCGCAGGCGACATCGTCGTGCGTCAACGGCGCATGCTGAGACATCATCGATCCCCTCGGCGCAGGGACAAGCGCAGGCGACTGACGCCGCTCATGAGCGGCGTCATAAGCGTCACGTCCATGTTGATGTGCAAGATAGTGCGCCGAAGGATAGATCTTCGGCTAGCAAAGCGCCACGTCGCCGTCATCACCACAGCGCCGCAGATGGATCTAAGAAAAGAATGGAGCCTAACGACAGAAAGCCTAACGACAGAAAGTCAGAGGCCTCCTCGGCGCATCGCACGCGCCATCCGGGTGATCATGGTGGCGCTGCTGCCCTCTCGTCAAGCCAAGGACAAAGAAGGCGGGGCCCGGCTGCAAGGGCTTCTCAAGATGACGGGACGCATCACACTCGCAGACGTCGGCATCACGGGCGTGCCAACGGAAGCGAGCCCAGTTCTAGTACAAAGGGAGATCGCCCGTAAGAGGATCGATGTCCTCAGCGGTAAGGGGTTCGAACGCAAGGCAGGTGTAAGTCTCCTCACCGTGGAATTCGGTGAGACCGGCATCTCGAATCAATGCGCAGAGGAAGCCACGTGATCTCCCTGCGCGTGCGAGGTTAAGCAGCTCCTCCTCAGAATCGACATAGACGCACACCTTTGCGACTCCCCACTCAAACCAATCAGACAGGGCCGTCGGGGCATGGCCTTGGCCATTCAGCGTGATACCGACGGGCTCTCCGTCTGCAGCGGTTACGAGTCGCAGCTCGTCAAGGCGACCCTCCCGGGCAAGTGCCATAAGCGTAGCCTCAACGCAGGCATGTCCTGCCTGCGCCGCGATCTTTCCCTTGCGCATCTTGAGGTCGCGACGCATGACGATGAGTTGCTTTGCCTTGTAGGAGGATACCTTCATGCCTGCCTTCGCTCATTCCTCGACTTCAAGGAGCTCAATTTCGAAGTTCAACGCTTGTCCAGCAAGCTCGTGGTTCATGTCAAAGGTGATGGTTGTGTCGTCTTTGTCTGACACAACGGCAGGGAAGGTCTGCCCATCCGGCGATCCGAGGGTGAGATGCTGGCCGATCTGAAGCTCCTCCGCACCGGGCAGTTGGGCGATGGGAAACGACTGGATCAGCTCAAGTCGGCGAGGGCCATAGGCATCCTCGGCTTCGATGTGCACGGTACGCGTCTCGCCGACAGACATGCTGTCAACTGTGGCGTCGAAACCGGGGATCATCTGTCCGGCCATGCAGACGAACTCAAGCGCCTCATCTCGATCGCGCGACGAGTCAAATTTCGTCCCGTCGTCAAGTGTGCCGACGTAGTGCACCTTCACGTGCTTACCCGCGTTGCTCATAAGAGGCTCCATTTCAATTCGTTGTTGGCCCATCAGGGCATACTAGATACTATTGTGATGGAAGGTCAAGAAGAATAGAGCGACAATTCGTGGAGGCTTGTGGCGTGGTGAAGGATTTTGTGGGCGTCTTCGATTCGGGAGTCGGAGGTATCAGCGTCCTTAAAGAGCTGGTACGTACCCTGCCCAACGAGAACTTCGTTTTCTTTGGAGACTCCGCACATGCGCCATATGGAGAAAAAACTGACGAGGAAGTTCGTCTCCTTGCGAACGCAATCGTGTCACATATGATCACAAGGGGCGCCAAGGCAATCGTTATAGCTTGCAACACAGCAACAAGCGCCGCCGCCGCATCGTTGAGGCAGCGCTATGCCCTGCCGATCGTTGGCGTCGAGCCGGCGTTGAAGCCTGCCTGTGCGGCTCTACCGGGTGGGCGGGTGCTTGTGATGGCGACGCCCATGACATTGCGACTTGATAAGTTCCAGCACCTGGAGGAGAGCTGCGAAAGCACGGCCCAGGTTATCTGTGCGCCCTGCCCTGGGCTTGCAGCGCGTATTGAGTGCGGCAACCTTGACGCCCCAGACCTCCATGATTTGCTCGTTGATCTCATAGGCCCATTTCGCGGCAAAGTGAACGGCGTGGTGCTTGGTTGCACGCATTATCCATTCGTGCGCAAGCAGATTCGTGCCGTGGTGGGAGACGTTCCCCTCTTTGACGGCGCTGTGGGCACTGCCCGCCAGCTGCAAAGGCTCCTTGGGGCGCACGGCCTTTTGCGCAGTGGCTCAGGCCATGGCAGCGTGCAGCTTGCAAGCAGCATTGACACGGCTGAGGAGCTTGCCTTGTACCGGCGCTTCTATGGGGCCGAGCTGTAGCTACCCCCTGCAAATGTGCTCTTAGAGACGTGCGCGCGTGTCTTGATCAAGGACATGCGCTTCTCACCGTTGCCCACTTAAGCAGCTATACTGGAGAGTACTGTCTTTTGCGTCAAGAAAGAGGTGCGTATGTTCAGTGAGGACACGCTCGAGAAGGAGGTCAGGCCCGCAATTTATGGCCGGGGTCGCATGATCGCGCAGCACGGCGCGTCAATGCAGGGTCGCAGCTGCACGTACAAGGGAGCCCATACCTATCTCTCTGCAAAGTTCGACAGCGTGTCTTCTCATGAGGATCACTATGACACCTCTCTTGTCATTGATGAGGATGCGGACCGCATTGTCTCTTTCAGCTGCACGTGCCCGGCATCGCGCAAGTTTGCAGGGCCCTGCAAGCATGTCGTGGCCCTTGGGCTGGACTTTATCCGCAATGAGACGTCATATGAGGGCTACAACCCGCTACGGCACGTGAGTACGACGCCCATCATGAGCGAGTACCTCGATCGCATTCAGCGCTCGGAGCGTCTGCAGCCTCTGTCAGCCCAAGCTGAGCCAACAGGGGCCGTGGGCCTTGCCTTGATGCTTTCTGCCTCTCAGGGCACTATGTTTGCGCGCTTTCGCGTCGAAGGCTCAAGAGGCGGGTACGCGATTAAGAACATAGGGGACTTCGTGGGCCTCGTGCGGGACGGATCCTACTTTTCCTATGGAAAGAAGCTTGCCTTTGCGCATGATGAGGCCGCCTTTGACTCAGCCTCCTGGCAAGTTGTGCAATTCCTTGTGCGTTGCGTGCTGAACCGCCGCGCATATGCGTCAGAGCGGCTCTATGGCAAGTACTTCACAAGCTACAACTCAGCATCAGGTGCCAGCACGGGGCGTGAGCTACGGCTTTCCTACCCTGAGATCGACGAGCTGATAGGGCTCTACAAGGGAAGGGAGCTGCAGTTCGATGTTGAGGGGGCGGAGGGAGCCATCTCTGGGCACCCGAGCAGGCTCGATGGCGCCACGCGCTTTGTGGTGGTTGATGGAGACCCCAACGTGAGCGTATCGGTCGCTCCCACCCATTCGGATGACGCATACGAAATCATCCGAGCAGCTAATGACCTGTATTTCTTTACCTCATTAGAGAGGGTCTACGCGCTCCAGGGAGGAAAGCTCTATCGCTGCTCGCCACGCTTGTTCGCCGTGCGTGATTTCATGCAGAGTGTTTATTGCAATCCGAAAGACCACATCCTGCTCTCAAAGGAGGATGCGCCGCGCTTTGCCGCGATGGTCTTACCAACCCTCGAGAAGAACCTGAAGGTCAAGGCGCCCGCCGCGCTTGAGGACATGCGCCCCGTCCCTTGCACGTTTGAGTTCTATCTAGATCGCCAGGGAGCTGCGGTTACAGCGGATGCCATTGCATGCTACGGGGACAAAAGGTATCACCTTGGCCTAAAAAGGGACGAGAGGGAGCATGACCTGACGCGAGACATTGCCTCCGAGCTGGCCGTGCGGCGGCTGGTGGGGCACTACTTCGCCCAGGTTACGCAAAGCTCCGGCCAACAAGGAGGGCAAAGTCCTTCCGCGGAGGGCAAGGCAGGCGCTTGGATCTTGCCGACAAGAGACTCGGATGCCGTCGCTCGGCTTCTGTTTGGCGGCATCGCCAAGATGCGCGCGATGGGTACGGTGTACTCGACGCCGGCGTTTGACCGGCTTGTCACTTCCGCGCATCCTCATGTGCACGCGACAGCATCCATTACGGCAAATCTCATCCAGTTGAGGATGGCGGCAGATGACCTGCCAGAAGGAGAGCTTTACGCGCTTCTCTCCAGCTATCGCCACAAGAAGGGCTACCATCGCCTGCGCGATGGCTCCTTCCTTGATATCTCGCAGCTGAACCTCGACGAAGTGAGCCGTCTTACAGATGAGTTGGGGCTTACGGCCCGCCAGCTGTCATCGGGCGTCGCCGAGCTGCCCTCTTACAAGGCATTTCTTCTTGACGACATGCTGGAGAACAAGGAGAAGGACGCCTCTTTCAATAGTTGGATCGACAACTTCAAGCATATCGACCCACGCATCTATAAGGCACCCCCCCATCTTGCCCTGCCGCTGCGCCCTTACCAGCTTCAGGGCTTCCAGTGGCTGTGCGCCTTGGCTGACATGGGCTTCGGCGGGATTCTTGCCGACGAGATGGGATTGGGCAAAACGGCCCAGTTGATCGCTTTTTTGCTGGCACGCCGGGGAAACGGTCAATCGCTCATCGTCTGCCCTGCTTCGTTGGTCTATAACTGGGAGGCTGAGTTTGCGAAGTTCGCACCGGAGATGGACGTTGTCGTCGTGGCCGGATCAGCCGCACGCAGGCGCTCGCTGATGCGCGAGGGCGGCCATGACGTGCTTGTAAGCTCCTATGATCTGGTGCGGCGGGACATCGATGCCTATGTTGCGAAGGATTTCTTCGCGGTCGTCTTGGACGAGGCACAATATGTGAAGAACTATGAGACGCTCTCGGCACGGGCGGTGAAGGCCCTCAGGGCCCGTCATCGCTTTGCGCTCACCGGGACGCCGGTGGAGAATCGACTCTCAGAGCTTTGGAGCATCTTTGACTTTCTGATGCCGGGCCTGCTTGGAACCTATGAGAGCTTTCGTGTTCGCTACGAGCAGCCGATATCTGAGGGCGATGAGGAAGTCGCAGGACATCTGAAAGCTGCCGTCGGTCCCTTCATCTTGCGCAGGTTGAAGCGAGAGGTCCTTACCGATCTGCCTGACAAGCTCGAGCAGACCGTTGTCGCGCAGATGGGCGCGGAGCAGCGGAAGCTCTATCGAGCTCATGAGCAAGCGCTGAGGCTTTCGCTTGCCAAGCAGGATGATGAGTCCTTTTCTGGTGGCAAGCTGCAGATACTCGCTGAGCTCACCCGTCTTCGCCAGCTCTGCTGTGACCCGCGCCTTGTTTATGAAGACTATCGCGGGGTAAGCTGCAAGCTTGAAGCTATAGACGAGCTGGTTTCGACCTCGCTTGACGCTGGTTCGAAACTGCTTATCTTCTCCCAGTTCACAAGCTTCCTTGCACTTATTGCGCAGCGTTTGAAGAAGGAGCAGGTGGCATTTTATGAGCTGACGGGGTCAACGCCGAAGCAACAGCGCTTGCAGCTGGTCAATGCGTTTAATGCTGACGATACGCCAGTCTTTCTGATCTCGCTCAAAGCCGGGGGCACGGGGCTCAACCTCGTGGGGGCCCAGGTTGTCATACATGCCGATCCCTGGTGGAATGTCGCTGCAGAAAATCAGGCCACAGATCGCGCCCATCGCATTGGCCAGAAAAACGATGTGACCGTCTACAAGGTGATCTGCAAAGATACGATCGAAGAGCGGATGCTGGCACTGCAGGATGCCAAGGCAAAGCTCGCTGACCAGGTAATTGGCGAGGGGCAGGGCATGTCGCTGGGTTCCCTGTCGAAAGACGACCTGCTGGATCTGCTTGGGTAGGCGCCCGTGCGCGGCTACGCCGGTCGCAAGCGGGCCTTGCCTATGGAAGAGACAGATGCGGCACAAAAGAGGAGAGGCCTTTGATAGTGTTTGGCACCCTTGTCAATGGGCTGGAAGCGTTTGTAGGAGGGCTTCTAGGTAACAATGTTCAAGGGCCAGCGCGCCCTTGGGCTTTCGCATGGCATCATGCGCGCTGATGGGCCAATGCTCGAGAAGTTGAGAAGAGAAGGACTTTGCATGATTCAAGACATAGGCCAACATAGGCTTTCCAACCATTTCGTG
>DHPN01000031.1:2103-3729 GCA_002407925.1 Atopobiaceae bacterium UBA5363 | reverse complement strand
CGACTTTGGGGTGGGCCCTGGCGAGCTTGAGCTCGTCTACCTGCTCTCAGTTGACGATGTCGATCTTTTCTTGGCGCGAGCCCAAGACGTGCCCGCCCCTTCAGGATTCTCATGGGAGCAGCTGCGCGACTTGAGGATGGCCGAGCCGCGCTGGCTTGCCTTTGCGGCAGCTACCGGTTGCCAGCTTGCAGACTGGTATCGCCTGAACCGCTTCTGCGGGGTGTGTGGGCATCCCACGGAGCTTGCCTTGACCAGCCGCGAGATAGTCTGCCCCGCCTGTGGCAACATCATCTACCCGCGCATCAACCCCTGCGTGATCGTGGGCGTGCTCGATGGCTCCCATGACCACCTCCTCTTGACGCGCTATGCGCCCCTGCATCACCCCTTTCCCAATTATGCGTTAGTGGCAGGCTATACCGAGATAGGGGAGACGCTCGAGCAGACGGTGAGGCGGGAGGTGGCTGAGGAGGTCGGTCTCACCGTGTGCAATATGCGCTACTGGACCGACCAGCCCTGGCCGTTTTCCTCGGCCATTCTTGCGGGGTTTTGGTGCGAGGTCACCGGGAGCCTCGATCTTAGCGTTGACCATAGCGAGCTCAAGGATGCCGTCTGGATGTCGCGTGAGGAGATACCCATGCCGCGCAAGGACAGCTCGACCCTCACGAACGCGATGATAACTGCATTTGCGACAGGGCAGCTAACCTACCCACGCTCCTGAAGGCAGGCGCAGCAGCGCTTGTCGGCGCGCTATATGGCATGGGAGGAAAACAGTGGGTCGTCATGCCACGTAACGACGCTGCCTTGTGCAAGCGTCGCTGGCACGTCTATGATGCGTTGGTTGGACGATCCGCGAAAGCGCAGGCTGAGGTCTTTTTGTGCGAGCACAAACGGTCCGTCCACAAGCACGTCTAACAGCGCTATGAGCTCATCTGTGACGTCTATGTGCGGCGACACTGTATAGGGCGGACGCGGGTCTTGCGCGCCGGTAAGCTCCTCCCAGGTAAAACCTGAGAAGGCCCAGATGCTCTTCGCAGGGTATGTCGCGCGCACGCGCCTCACGAACGGCAACAAGGCCCTCTGGTTGTCTGGCTCGAATGGCTCCCCGCCCAGCAAGGTGAGCCCATCGACGTAGCTTGGCTCAAGGCTCGCAACGATCTGGTCTTGGACTGCCTCGTCAAAGAGCCTTCCTGCCTTTGGGGACCAAGCCTCGGAGTTGAAGCACTCCAGACAATGGCGATGGCAGCCCGAGACGAACAACGACGTCCTCACGCCTACGCCATCGGCGATGTCGCAGTACTTGATATTCGCAAAGTTCATGCTGCTTCTTATCCTCGCGCTTGGCTCGTGGCGCTATAGATGCAAAACACGGTCTTTTATTTCCTGCGTACGGCCTTGGTTCCAGAATTGCGTGCCGATATAGCCGCAGGTGCGGCGAGCAACGTTCATCTTTGACTGGTCCCGGTTGCCGCAGTTCGGGCACTCCCAGACGAGCTTGCCGTCATCGTCGGTGACGATCTGGATCTCTCCGTCATAGCCGCAGACCTGGCAGTAGTCGCTTTTGGTGTTGAGCTCGGCGTACATGATGTTGTCGTAGATGAACTGCATGACCCTGATGACCGCTTCGAG
>DHPN01000031.1:0-1904 GCA_002407925.1 Atopobiaceae bacterium UBA5363 | reverse complement strand
CTCTCGAACTTGAGCTTCGTGAAGGCGTCGATCTTCTCTTTCACGTGGACGTGATAGCTGTTGGTGATGTAGCCCTTGTCGGTGATCCCCGGGATGATGCCCCAACGCCTTTGCAGGGACTTCGCGAACTTGTAGGTGGTCGACTCGATCGGCGTCCCATAGAGGCTGTAGTCAATGTTCTCCGCGGCCTTCCATTCAGCGCACTTGTCATCCATGTGCTGCATGACGACCAAGGCGAACGGCGTCCCCTTGTCAGGGTTTGTGTGGCTTTCTCCGGTCATGTACTTCACGCACTCATAGAGGCCGGCGTAGCCGAGTGAGATTGTGGAGTAGCCGCCGTACAGAAGGGGGTCGATGACCGCGCCCTTGGGCAGGCGCGCTAGCGCTCCGTACTGCCAAAGGATCGGCGCTGCGTCAGACAGCGTGCCGCACAGGCGCTCGTGACGGCAACGCAGGCCCTTGTGGCAGAGCTCTAAGCGCTCGTCGAAAATCTTCCAGAACTTGTCCATGTCGCCGCCGGAGGATAAGGCGACGTCCGGCAGGTTTATCGTTACAACACCCTGGTTGAAGCGGCCGTAGTACTTTGGCTTGCCAGGGACGTAGTTCTTCGCGCGGGCGATGTTGTCGAAGCCGCCGTGCTCGCTGCGGTCGGGAGTGAGGAAGGAGCGGCAGCCCATGCAGGTGTAGCAGTCGCCGTTGCCGGCCGTCTCACCTGTCGAGAGTTTGTACTCCTTCATCTTCTTCTCGGAGATGTAGTCAGGGACCATGCGCTTTGCCGTGCACTTTGCGGCGAGCTTGGTGAGGTAGAAGTAAGGGGAATCCTCGTGGATGTTGTCCTCCTCGAGCACATAGATCAGCTTGGGGAAGGCCGGGGTGATCCAGACTCCCTTCTCGTTCTTGACGCCTTGGTAGCGCTGGCGCAGCGTCTCCTCGATGACAAGGGCGAGGTCATGCTTGGTCTGCTCGTCGCGGGCCTCTCCCAAGTACATTAGGATCGTGATGAACGGCGCCTGTCCGTTGGTCGTCATGAGAGTGACGACTTGGTATTGGATGGTTTGGACGCCGCGCGAGATCTCTTCGTGCAGGCGCTTCTCGACGACCTTGTCGATCTGCTCGGTTGTGGCGGTGTAGCCGATGGCCTGCATCTCGGCGTATACGGCACGGCGGATCTTCTTGCGCGAGACGTCGACGAACGGCGCGAGATGCTCGAGGGAGATCGACTGGCCGCCGTATTGGCAGCTCGCAACTTGGGCGATGATCTGCGTCGCGATGTTGCAGGCGGTCGAGAAGGAGTGGGGCTTCTCGATCATGGTGCCTGAGATGACGGTGCCGTTTTGGAGCATGTCATCGAGGTTGATGAGGTCGCAGTTGTGCATGCGCTGTGCATAGTAGTCAGAGTCGTGGAAGTGGATGATTCCCTCTTTGTGGGCCCTCACGACGTCTTCGGGCAGAAGCTTGCGGGCGGTGAGGTCACGGGACACCTCGCCGGCCATGTAGTCGCGCTGCACGGACACGACAGTGGGGTTCTTGTTCGAGTTCTCCTGCTTCACGACTTCGTTGTTCGAGTCGATCAGCGACAGGATCTGGTCATCGGTGGTGTTCTTCTTGCGCTTTTGGTTTTGCACGTAGCGGTAGATGATGTACTTGCGTGCGACGGAGAACTTGTCGAGGGCCATCAGCTGGTCCTCCACCATGTCTTGGATCTCCTCGACTGACACGGTATGGCCGGCCGCCTTGCACTTGTCCTCCACGTTGAGGGAGGCGAAGCGCACCTCGCGCTCGTTGAGGCGCTCGTCGGCGGGCACCTCCTTGTTGGCGGCAAGGATGGCATTGCTAATCTTAGACAGGTCAAACGGAACTTCCGCGCCGTTGCGCTTGATGATCTTCATCAGGGGTGCTCCTCG
>DHPN01000010.1:3417-46209 GCA_002407925.1 Atopobiaceae bacterium UBA5363 | reverse complement strand
GGACGTCGACCACCTCTGCGGGCGTACGACACCATATGCGAAGAAGTGGGCTTCAAAGGCGGATGAGCTTTGGCTGGAAGAGCACCCAACGGGCAAGAAGATATATGCAGACTCCATGTCGATGGCTCCCATTGAGGAGAAGGCTAAGGTTATGGCTGCTGAGGAATCTGATGTAGATAAGGCTCTCGTATCGAATGATGCCTAGTACCTTTGTCTCGTACAAAGCGTAACTTCATAGTAGGCTTAGGAGAAATTCCTAAGCCTACTTTTATTGAGGTGGCGCGTCTACGGCAGCAGCTTAACGCTTGCCCGATGTGCCGTTAGCGGGGTCCTCCTATATCGCTATGGTGAAAAGGCAGTGTACACTCCGTAAGAGAGGCCTCTGTCGCAGTCAAGGAGGAAAGATGGCGGACGTAGCTAATGAAAAAGTAAAAAATGTCGTCCTTGTAGGCCAAGGTGGTGTCGGTAAGACCATGTTGGCTGAAGCGATGCTCCATTTGTCTGGCAAGACAACGAGGCTTGGCGGCCATGCAGGCACTAAACCTACCTTGGATTACGATGCCGAGGAGGGTGCTCGTGGGTTCTCCATCTCGACGACGGTTGCTCCAGTAAGATGGCAAGGTACTCGGGTGAACGTGCTCGACGCTCCTTGCTATCCAGATTTCGTCGGAGATGCCTATACCGCCATGAGCGCCTGCGAGACAGCCCTTTTTGTCGTCGATGGGTCGGGGCCCTTTGGCGCCATTACGACAAGGCTGTGGTTCGCGGCAGAGGAGCTTTCACTTGCTCGTGCTGTCTTCATAAATCGCCTTGATAGGCCTGACGCAGATTTCGATGCTACCTTGAAAGAGCTCAGGGAACACTTTGGCAACAACTTTGCTGCAGTGACATTACCTATGGGCTTTGGCGATGCGTTTGAGGGAGTTATTGACATCATTCACATGAAAGTTCGTCATTTGAAGGATGGGAAGCTGTTGGTCGAGGAGATCCCAGCCTCCTATCTTGACGCTGCCAAGGCAGCTCGGGAGGCTCTCGTTGAGCTTGTCGTTGAGGTTGACGATGAGATGATGATGAACTATCTCAACGGCGAAGAAGTTAGCCAACAAGAACTAGAAGGACTTCTCTCTTCTGCGTTTGCCAAGCGTATCTTCGTGCCCGTTTTTGCAGGTTCATGTTTGGAGGAGGAAGGCGTTACGTCTCTTCTCAATGATATTGTGGCGTGGTTTCCCACCATGGAAGACTTCGGGCGCATTCCATTGGTGAATGGCGAGGAGATTGATATCTCCCCAGATGACGATCGGCCTGTGGCATTTGTCTTTAAGTCTTTAGATGATCGGCAAAATGGCCGTCTTTCCTTCTTGAAGGTTTTGGCAGGGACTTTGACGCCAGGCATGGAGCTTAATGATGCGCGCACGCGCAAAGCCGAGCGCCTAGGCCATCTTTATCTCATGTGTGGCCATGAAACGACAGACATGAAGCAATGTGCCGCCGGAGACGTCTGTGTAGTGCCCAAACTTGATGTAATGACAGGAGACACGCTCTCAACGACAGGCAAGGTTGAGGCCGCGGCTTTTCGCTTCCCTAATTCGCTCTATCGCAGTGCCATAGAGCCAGACAAGCGCGGAGATGAAGGGAAGATGTTCGCTTTTCTTGAAAAGGCAGCGGCCGCTGATCCGACGATCAAGCTTGAGCGTGACGAGGATACGGGACAAACTGTGATATCAGCGATAGGCGAGGCGCAAGTATCAGTATTGCTTGACCGCCTTGAAGAACGTGTGGGAATAACGGCTCATGCCGTTAAGCTAAAGATCCCGTATCGTGAAACAATTCGTCGTGTTGCAAGTGCAGAAGGGCGGCATAAAAAGCAGACAGGTGGAGCAGGGCAGTATGGCGATTGTTGGCTGCGCGTTGAACCAAACCCGGGAGCTGGCTATGAGTTTGTTGACGAGGTCGTGGGGGGTCATATTCCACGGAATTTCATTCCCGCAATTGACAAAGGCGTGCAAGAAACGATGCGAGAAGGAGTGCTTGCCGGATATCCTATGATTGATGTTAAGGTTGCTGTATATGACGGTTCCTATCATCCGGTAGACTCAAATGAAATGGCATTTAAAACAGCTGCACGTATTGGGTTTCAAAAAGCGGTAGCGCAAGCTGAGCCTGTTTTGCTTGAGCCCATGGCACACTTAACAATCACTGTGCCTGACAGCTACGCGGGATCTGTAATGGGCGACGTGTCCGCAAGTCGTGGGCGTGTTGAGGGCATGAATGCGGGAGCAGGTATGCATGCCGGGCAAGCAGTGATAGAAGCGACTGTCCCCTATGCGGAAGTTACTGACTACGCGACCCGTTTGCGCTCCCTCTCTCGTGGTACTGGTGAGTTTGAAATGAAAATTGTGGGCTATGAGCAAGTGCCGCATGAGGTACAGGATCGACTCGCCCAGCAGTACGCGGAACGCCGTGCTGAAGGCAGATAGTTTTCGAACGAGTGGATAACAGCTGCTTCGGGGATGCTTCCCCTATCCTCCGCAGGGTATTTCTCTGCGGAGGAAATTTTAAGGAAATAAAGGGGAACATATGTTCTAAAGATTGAGTGATTATAGTACTCTTGTTCGTACTTTAGGAGAGGGGCTGACAATGAGCGATGGCCAATGCATATTCGAAACATGTACGAAGCTGGGTGAGAAGCGCACCATAGAATTAGAGGTGAAGAGCAATGGCATTATCATGCGAGAGCATACAAGTGGTCCAGACACAGAGCTGATTTATGGAGAACCAAGCCATACCCAGATGATAACGATTGCATTAAGCGAAATGGATCAATTGCGCTCTGCCTTAGACTTAGGAGACGGGCCTGTTGAAAACGAGCTTGCCCATATCTTTAAGGCAGGTCAGAAGGAATGGCTCTCTGAACTGCAAGATCTGCTTGAGCGTTTTAATGTTCGTTATACGTATGCAGCATTCGGGGACTCTGGCGGAGCTTTTCGGCCTCCGTTGGACTATAACGCATAGGGTTTTCAGTTAGTACATTGAAAAAAACGAACCAAGCAGATTCATTTGCTTGGTTCGCTGCTCTTCTTGTGGTGCGGCGTATAGGATTCGAACCTATGACGTTCTGATTCGTAGTCAGACCCTCTATCCAGCTGAGGTAACGCCGCCTATACCCGCTACTATGCCATCTCTCTATAAAACTGTCAAGACTCACATCAAGATTTGACTTTCAAAAGATATAAGAGGCTCTTACAAAAGCATCGCACTAAAGGAAAATAATTCAGCTGCTGATAGCGTTGGATAGCAAAAATGCTGGCACAGTGACTATCTATTATATTGATAAAACGCACATTCTGGAAGCAAATCGCCAAATTTGAGCACCTTTATTGCCTACCTTGATCCCTGCGGCATCGACTTAAGTAAACTCACATCCCTGCTGATGTTTTGTTAGGTCTTATAGCCCCTGATACCTTTTGCTCGGCCTCTGGCGTCCAGTATATTTTTGACTTATTCCGAGTACAAGTAATAGCAGTGTAGAAAGTACTATGTGCTATAAGTTCGCTAGTCTCGTCAGCAACTACAATTTTTACCAATTCGGATTCCAAGCCCTGAGCTTTGTGCATAGACATTGCAGGAGAAACTTGAAATGGTGCTACCGACCTTGATGAGCTGCTGTCATATCCATCCTCGTCCTTGTCTTATTGAAGCAAAAACGAATTGCTGAACTTCCGTTATCTGAAATTACGGAGCGATGTGGTCGCGATTATGGAGGGATGTGGAACATGAGAGTTCTGATTGTGGAGACCAACGTTGCACGCTACAAAGGGACCGATGAACTAACCGGATTATGGCTTGGCGAAGCGGCTGAGTTTATCGATGAGATGGATCAGGCGGAAATCGACGTGGATTTTGTTAGCCCGAACGGCGGCTTTGTCCCACTAGACCCAAGAAGCATGAAATATGTCGATGAGAGCATCTTGAGAATCTATGAGAGCCCTGATTTCATCAAGCGCGGTTTGAGTGGTACCTTGCGCCCTGAACAAATCAATCCTCAGGACTATGAGGCGATTTACTACGCTGGCGGACACGGCGTTATGTGGGATTTTCCCGACAACGAGTCATTGCAGAAAATTGCTTTGCAAATTTATACGCAGGGCGGGTACGTCGCGTCAGTTTGCCATGGCGTGGCAGGGCTGATGAACATCAAGAAAGAGAACGGAAATTACCTGATCAAAGATAAGAAAATCACGGGATTTACAGCCGTTGAAGAAATGCTTGCAGGCAAGGCGAAAATTGTGCCGTTCTTCAATCAAAAACAGGCAGAAAGTCGTGGCGCCAACTGGAGGCACAAGAGGTTTTACCGTGATTTTGCAATCCGGGATGGTCGTGTGATAACTGGTCAAAATCCATTTTCCGTGCGATCGGTTGCCAAATTGCTGATAGAGGCGCTGACATAACAGCGCGCCTCAAGGAAGCTGCGCCAGGATCTTCTGGATGCAATGGACCAGCGCCGCGACATAGGCGGATCAATAAATCGGTGCGGTAAAGAAAAACAGAACAAAAAGGAGACCACATCATGGATTTGTTTGAAGCCATAAATAAAAGAAAATCATGTAGAAGTTATACTGGGCAACCTTTTGATCAGGGACGACTTGATGAATTCCGTAAGATAATTGATTGTTTTAAACCATTGTACCCTGATGTACCGTTGGAGTATCGGTTCGTTACAGAAACGGAAGGGCTATTCAAGGTCGAGGCTCCTCACTATTTAATCGTGAGTGGTCAGGGGAAAGAGGGGGAGCCTGAGAATGCAGGGTTCATCGGCGAACAACTCATCCTATGGTTCGATAGACATGACATAGGCAGCGTTTGGCTTGGCAAGACAAGGGATGTCCAGCGAAATCGTACAGGCAAAGATATCATCACCATCGCATTTGGCCAGCCGCAAGGAGAAGTGCACCGCGACGAGTCCGAATTCAAGCGCAAGTCCATCGACGAGATCACCAATGCTCCGGATGATCCGTGCGTACAGGCTGTGCGTCTGGCTCCGTCCGGTATGAACCTGCAGCCGTGGTATTTGGAAAAGGCAGACAGCAAGACTCTTCTTTACGAGCAGGTTTTGAAGCCGCCGGTTTCGCTGGCATACAGAAAAACGGCGGTGGATATGGGTATTGCGCTGTGCCATTATGCTTTGGCATGTAGGCGCTTTGGTAAGCCCTTTTCTTTCGAGCGCCAAAGTGGCTTGGGAGATAAGAGGGGCTATCGGCTGTTTGGTGCGTTATCTTGAATGCGAGCTTGCTCATCTCTATACAAGGAAGAAGAGGCCTCGAAGGCAATGGTGGCTGATGAGCACGGCACTCAATTGCTGCGGTTGGCTGAGACATATCAGCTTCTGATTGGAAGTCACGATGTGCTGGTAGAAATTTGCGCAGCTAGTATCAACCCGGTTGAAAAATCAGCATCTCGCCCTAGATCACCAATTCATGCAGGGCTAAAACCTAAAAGCCCGAAAGGCCTTGTCTCAAGCACTTTCGGGCAAAACAAAAACCACCTACCGACAAAATCTCTTTTATCAAGATGGCTACAGATTTGGCGGAGAGCTGGGGATTCGAACCCCAGATGCGCTTAAGGCGCATACTCGCTTAGCAGGCGAGCACCTTCAACCACTCGGTCAGCTCTCCAAAAGGCATTGCCGAAGCATCATACCCCACCCAAGGGGCTCACCGCAATACCAAGCTTTGTAAGGAAGCTCTTATCTACTACGATGTCGTGAGAGTGTGCGCGTATAACCTCCCAAGAAAAGGTATCTACGAGCTCCGCAGGCGTGATATCAACTTGGCGATCGATAAGTCCCACAGAAGCGGCCAGGACGCCAATGATGCGCTCAGAGGATATACCATTGGCCCGCAGAGCTCCTAGGTCGAGGTCTTTCTCTCGCTTTGACAAGCGTCTTCCATCAGGAGCTATAAGGAGAGGGACATGTCCATACGCAGGCTGCTTAAAGCCTAATAAATGAGCTAGGTAGCTTTGCCTAGCCGAAGATCCCAGAAGATCATGACCACGGACGACGAGATTGACGTCCGAGATGCCATCGTCGACTACACATGCCAACTGATAGGCAAAAATGCCATCGCTACGCTTCACTAAGAAATCTCCACAATCATGGGCAAGGTTTTCAACATGTTTGCCATACACGAGGTCATCTACAATCAACTGTCCATTTGGATCACTGCCGTCTGGAACTATAAGGCGCAGTGCATACGGATGTATCTTTGCTCTTTGACGAACCTCTTCTTCTGAGAGCCTGCGACAGGTCCCTGGGTAGACATATGTGCCGTCACTGATATGCGGAGCAGTAGCGACGTGTAGCTCAGAGCGAGTACAGAAGCAGGGGTAGATAAGCCCTTTTGCTTGCAAGCTGTTGAGCGCCTGTTGATAAAACGCATTGTGGGAGCTTTGAAAAATCGGTCCCTCATCCCAGTCGAGGCCAAGCCATTTTAAATCTTCGATGAGCGTGGCAGTGGCGTTGCCATTACGCGTCCGTGGGTCAAGATCCTCAATTCGTAGAATCATACGTCCACCAGCAGAGCGCACAGCAAGCCAGCATAAGAGCGCAGCAAATATATTGCCAAGATGCATGCGGCCAGAAGGGGTCGGTGCAAAACGCCCTATTGTTGTCTGTGAAGCGCTCATGTCCTCCTGCTCCATGTCTTGTATGGTAGTACCGCAGCGTATAGAAGAGGCCATCTATGACATTACTTTTCTTTTCCTACCAGAAAGTAATTTAGAGAGCAAGTATGCATAAAAATGACCGCGCTGCTCAACGGATGCCGCTTGCATTGAAAAAGTCACCATTTAGAGACAGCAGGAATAATCGCGTAGCATCGTCACATGGGTCGTTTTACTATGCAAGTGGTTTTTGGCTTAATTGTATGGACAGGTTAAAAAAGAGGTAGCCGATGGGTAAGCTTTCTGATAGGCCCAATCGTGTTGTCATCGCCTTGGGTGGCAATGCTCTTGGCAAAACTCCTAGAGAGCAGATCGCAAAGATACGAGCGTCTGCCTCTGTCTTATTAGGTGTCATAGAGCAGGGCAATGAAATAATTATCACCCACGGGAATGGCCCGCAAATTGGGATGATTCAGAAAGCTTTTTCACTTGCACATGCTTCTGACTCTTCCGTCCCTGCTATGGATCTACCCGAATGTGGTGCTATGAGTCAAGGCTATATTGGTTATCATCTGCAGCAAGGTCTCGGCGTCGCAATGCATAAGGCCTATAAGCGCTGGCATGTTGCCACTGTCGTCACCCAGATAGAAGTTGATCCCGACGACCCTGCTTTTAAAGACCCTACGAAGCCGATAGGCCCGTTTTTGACGAAGGAGCAAGCGGAAACAGAGAAAGCGGCTCATCCTGAGATGAGCTTTATCGAGGACTCCGGCCGTGGCTGGCGTCGTGTGGTTGCATCCCCAGAGCCAAAGAAGATCGTTGAGGCAGAATCGATCTTGAACCTTCTAGACAATGAGTTTATTGTCATCGCATGTGGTGGGGGCGGCATTCCCGTGGTGCGTGACTATGCCGACAAGGGCGCCTACAAAGGAGTCGCTGCAGTCATTGATAAGGATATGGCAGGTGAGCTTCTTGCAGAAGACTGTCATGCAGATGTATTAATTCTTTTGACGGCTGTCGACCATGTTGCTCTTGACTTTGGGAAACCCACTCAAAAGGATCTTCTAGAGCTGACGGCAGATCAAGCGCGGAAATACGCAGATGAAGGTCAGTTCGGTAAAGGTTCTATGGAGCCAAAGGTACGCGCGGCCATCAAGTTCGTATACAGCCGGCCCGGTCGCAGTTGCATCATAGGCTCACTTGAGCATGCGCGTGAGGCGGTAGCAGGCATATCTGGTACCCGCATTCATGCCTAACGCCAGCAAAAAAGCCCTTAGGCCAAGCTCTTAGTGAAAAAGCGGAATCTAAAGCTGTGATTTGCAGATGACAGGTCTGAAAATTCTCAGGTCTTTAACTGCTTTTGAAAGTTTGGCATGACTGTGAGTCTCATAATTGCACAAAGGAGGCACTTGTATGGATACTAACTCTTTTGTGCTAAGAGGGGACATTTGCTATAGTCTGTCACCGACTGTATTTGCACTTTATCCTCATGGCCTTGCTGTATGTATTGGCGGTCGTTCCGCAGGTGTGTATGATGCCAATGAGTTGCCTGAAAGATATGCAGCTTTCCCTGTTGTGGATTATGGTTGTCAGCTTATTGTCCCTGGCCTCAATGATATTCACGTCCATGCTCCTCAGTATGGCTTTCGTGGCATGGCGATGGACCTAGAGCTACTCGATTGGCTCAATGCCTATACCTTCCCAGAAGAGAAAAAGTATCTTGATTTGTCATATGCCGATAGAGGCTATACGATCTTCGCGGAAGATCTGCAACACTCGTTTACAACGAGAGCGATAATTTTTGCCACCATGCATGTGCCTGCCACTGAGCTTCTCATGGATAAATTGGAGGCTACCGGGCTGAAGACTTATGTGGGCAAAGTTAACATGGACCGTAACAGCCCTGATTACCTAAGCGAAACAGACGCCGCGGCGTCACTGTCTGCCACGCGTGAATGGCTCTCCGATGTCAAGGCAAAGCACTATGCGAACACGTCCCCGATCCTTACCCCCCGCTTTACGCCAACATGCTCTGATGAGCTTTTGCAGGGCTTAGGTGAAATCAAGGCCCAATTTAACCTTCCTGTGCAATCTCACCTCTCCGAAAATCCCTCCGAGATCGACTGGGTGAGGGACTTGTGCCCTTGGGCAGACTGCTACGGGCGAACATATGAACATTTTAACCTGCTCGGTGAGCAGACAATCATGGCCCACTGCAACTATTCCACTGACGAAGAGATTGAAATTCTAAAAAAGACCGGCACCTACGTGGCACACTGCCCTCAATCGAATGCTTTTCTTGCCTCAGGGATTGCGCCAATGCGTCGCTACATGCAGAAAGGTTTGAACGTGGGGCTTGGTACTGACGTAGCTGGTGGGGCAAGCATAAATATGTTCCGCGCCGTGTCTGATGCTGTGGCATGCTCTAAGCTGCGTTGGCGCTGTGTTGACCAAAGCTTGGCGCCCCTTACCATCCAAGAGGCATTTTACCTGGCAACCCTTGGGGGCGGCTCCTTTTTCGGGAAGGTCGGAAGTCTTGCTAAGGGTTACGAGTTTGATGCCTTGGTGCTTGACGACTCAGGCATTCGCAGTCCGCGGGAGCTGACTGTTGCCCAACGTTTAGAGCGTTTCTGCTACCTTTCAAATGAAGGAGGAAAGCTTACTGCAAAATATGTTGCAGGCAAGAAGATTCAGCTATGAGAACTTTTAACGGCCGCTAGGGGTTTCTTTATAGAAATAGCACTCGAAGGTCTTCTCTGGGGTTTTAGTAGTGCTGCTGGTTATGCGCACCAGTCCCTTGTGCTGGTAGAATTTTCAGTCGCAGCCGTCATCCGTAACGAGGTACAGCGCGCTCGCTCCCTTGCCTCGCAAATAGTTTTCCACACACGCAAAAAGCATGCCTCCAATGCCGAGGCCTTGGCTGTCAGGGTTTACAGCCAGCAGCTCGAGAAATCCGTAGCCCTCGTGCCCATTGCTTGCAACCAAGCTTTTTCCTCTGCGCAAGGTGCAAGGAGAGCTCTGCAGAGTTACATAGACCTCGGGCATCGTTAGGTAGGCGCTTATACCAAAGCCCACCAAACATCACGGCGATGGGGTTGAAGTCCTTTTCAGAAAACGTACGCCACACAACACGTTCGCTTCTAGTCACAGCCTTCCTCCTCCAATCTGGCAAAGGGGTTTGCATCCCATCAGGCGCAAAGTCTGCCGTATGAACGCCCTTCTTATCAGTCGTAGTATAGAATGGCAAAGGTGCATTTGCTCCATAGGTTGCAACCTTAGGCAATCCGAGGAGGTTACATGACAGAGCGTCCTATCAAGCGTGCGTTAGTGTCGGTAACAAATAAGGCTGGGGTGGTCGATTTTGTCAAGACCCTGGAAGATGAGTTTGGCGTTGAGGTGATTTCCACCGGTGGCACCGCAAAAGAGCTGGCCGCTGGCGGGGCCCACGTTAAACCCATTGAAGACTACACCGGCTTCCCAGAGATGATGGGAGGGCGTGTTAAGACGCTTCATCCTCTTGTACACGGTGGGTTGCTGTGCCGTCGAGACAATCCTCAGGACATGGCCGACGCTAAGGCCAACGGTGTCAATATGATAGACATGGTTGTCGTCAGCCTCTACGAATTTGAGAAAACCGTCGCTAAGCCTAACGTGACATTTTCCGACGCAATTGAGCACATAGATATCGGTGGCCCCTCAATGCTCCGATCCGCCGCCAAGAACAATGACTTTGTGACCGTGGTCTCTGATCCGCAGGACTATGACCCAATCCTCTCAGAGATGCGAGCTAATGGTGGGGCAACTACCTTGGCAACTCGCCGTCGCCTGGCACTTAAAGCTTTTACCATGACGGCCAAGTACGATGCAGCTATCTCGTCGTATCTCGCAGACCATGTTGCCGTGCCACAGGCGGCATCAAGCCTCGATTCTTCGGTTGAGTTCAGCTTCCCCGAGCTCCTTACAATTACAGCTGCCAAGCAGCAGTCGCTACGCTATGGGGAGAATCCGCAGCAGTCCGCAGCTGTATACCACTTAGGCAATGCCAGTGCTCACTCTCTTGGGATGGCACGGCAAATTCAGGGCAAGCAACTAAGCTACAACAACTTTCTCGATGCGGACGCAGCTTGGACGGCTGTGCGCGAGTTCGATGAGCCTGCGGTTATAATCCTCAAGCATCAAAACCCCTGTGGCTCTGCTGTCGCTCATGATGTAACGCAGGCATATGACCGTGCTTTCCAATGTGATCCAATCTCTGCCTTTGGTGGCATTATTGCCGTCAACAGAGAAGTACCGCTGTCCCTTGTAGAGCACTTTGCTGACAATAATAAGCAATTCGTTGAGGTTTTGATTGCTCCGAGCTTCTCTTCAGATGCCCTTGCGCGCCTTGCGCGCCGCAAGAATCTGCGCGTCCTGGAAACGGGGGGCATAGACAAGGGCGTCTCTCTCGAGATCAGGTCTATCGATGGGGCCCTTCTTGTCCAGGAGACCGATCGCGTTGATGAAGACCCAGCAAGTTTTACGGTACCGACCAAGCGCAAGCCAACCGACTCTGAGATGGACGACCTTCTCTTTTCTTGGAAAGTCTGCAAGGCGGTCAAGTCGAACGCCATCCTAGTTGCCAAAAATCGTGCTGGAATTGGCATGGGGCCAGGGCAGCCCAATCGTGTCGACTCTGCCCAATTGGCGTGCGAGCGCGCGGAGAAGACCTGTGATCGTATGGGCGTTGCCGCAGAGGGGCTTGTAGCTGCCTCCGATGCCTTTTTCCCGTTCCGTGACTGTGTTGACCTCATGGCCCGTCATGGAGTTGCTGCGATCATCCAGCCAGGAGGCTCTATTCGTGACAATGAGTCCATCGCAGCTTGTGACGAGCATGGCATAGCGATGGTCTTTACAGGAAAGCGCCACTTTCGACACTAAGGACCAGCAAGAAGCCAGTTTCCTATCTATGTGCCGCAACCGCAAGAACGCTATATCCAAAGGGTATAGATGAGGTAGTCGTTCCAATGCCGGGAGGATGTGATGTAGCTGAGGTATGAAGGGATTTAAACTGGGCACCCCGGCGCTTGTGTGCAGGTGGAGACTTGCCGGCAAACGTGTCCCCATGGAAAATCGGCACCTGAGGGCACTGTCAGACCGCTATGTAAATGGCGCGAGAGTCTCTCCAGAGCTTGTTGCGTGGGCGAAGCAGCACATTGAATGGACTCTTGCGGACGGAGCTGTTAGGGAGCCTGATGGCGTCTTGATGATCGTCGTTGATAAAGATGGCCAGGCGGCAATGTCGGTTGGGCCCTACGTGCAGCTGGATGCCACAAACACTGTTGCACTGAGGAAACGAGCGGCGCAGGCGCACGAGGAAGCTTTAGAAACCGGAGTCGCCCCTGAGACGCTTTGGTGCGCTCGTGATGGCAAGCTGGGTGTCGCGGTATCTACAAAAGAGGAGCTCTCTGGCGCAGCAACGCTGGTGGTCGATTTGGCCCATGTTCGCCATATGGAAGTTGGTTTTATGGGGGATGTTTTTGGCGAGGCTGAAGCAGGGGGAGTTTTTCTCGTGTCAGACGAGCATGGTATCGTGCCGGCCTCAGATCATCCGAGCGACCTCGGCAGCAGACTGTCTGCAGACTATGATCGCCTTCTTGAAACAACCCGTCTTTCGAAGCCATAATGAGATATGATTCTCAATAAGAGGAGACATTTCGATTTTTCTCGTTCTTGCTATGTTTTATGGTTCTATGGAGGAACAAAATGGGTTATCACTATAACATGTGTGTCAACTAGAGCTAGTTCAATGGTTCTAGTTGAGCGGTGAACTTTCATAGTCACCTCGTGCACGTGGATCTAAGCCGGGTATCGCAGGAGATTCCCGGGACGAATAGGAGAGGAGAACCATGACTCGTTCGTTCAAGTCAATGGACGGTAACGAGGCTGCGGCGTATGCGTCGTATGCATTCACAGAAGTGGCGGGCATTTACCCGATCACACCGTCTAGCCCGATGGCTGATCATGTTGATCAGTGGGCGGCTCAAGGTAAGAAGAACATCTTTGGCAATCCCGTCAAGATCATCGAAATGGAATCCGAGTCTGGCGCATCCGGTACGGTGCATGGCTCGCTCGGCACAGGCTCTCTGACGACTACATACACGGCGTCACAAGGCCTGCTCCTGATGATTCCGAACATGTTCAAGATAGCCGCCGAGCGCCTTCCGGGTGTCTTTCATGTGAGCGCTCGTCAAGTCGCAACCCATGCGCTGAACATCTTTGGTGATCAGTCCGATGTCATGGCTTGCCGCCAAACAGGCTTTGCCATGCTCGCCGAGTCAAACGTCCAAGAGGTTATGGACCTCGCCCCTGTTGCCCACCTATCGGCTATCAAGGGCAGCCTTCCATTTTTAAACTTCTTTGACGGCTTCCGCACCTCTCACGAGATTCAGAAGGTCGCCGTCTGGGACTATAAAGACCTTGCCAATATGGTTGACTGGGATGCCGTGCAGGCTTTCCGTGACCACGCCCTAAACCCTGAGCATCCTCGTGCCCGCGGCTCGCATGAGAACGGGGACATCTACTTCCAACACCGCGAGACAATCAATGGCGCTTACATAGCGCTGCCGGATATTGTCGAAGGCTACATGGAGCAGATCAACAAGAAAATTGGCACGAATTACCATCTCTTTGACTACTACGGCGCAGATGATGCGGACCGTGTGATTGTCTGCATGGGCTCTTTCTGCGACACCGTGAAAGAGGTCATTGACTATCTCAATGCCCATGGCGAGAAAGTTGGCTTGGTAGAGGTACACCTCTTCCGTCCATTCTCTATCAAGCACTTCACGAATGTCTTGCCGAAGACCGTTAAAAAGATCGCTGTTCTTGATCGTACAAAGGAGCCCGGCTCAATTGGTGAGCCGCTTTATGAAGACATAGTCACTGCCCTTTATGAGGCTGACATGTCTGAGATCAAGGTCATCGGTGGTCGTTACGGCCTCGGCTCTAAGGATGAACCGCCCGCAGCGGCATTTGCTGTCTACAAAGAGCTGGAAAAGGATGAGCCCAAGCGTGAGTTCACGATCGGCATCGTCGACGATGTCACCAACCTGTCTCTGCCCATGGATCCTGATGCGCCTAGCACCTCAGCTCCTGGTACCATCGAGTGCAAGTTCTGGGGCCTCGGCGGCGATGGTACGGTTGGCGCCAACAAGAACTCTATCAAGATCATCGGCGATCACACTAATAAGTATGTGCAAGCGTACTTTCAGTATGACTCCAAGAAGACCGGCGGCGTCACAATTAGCCACCTGCGCTTTGGTGATAACCCCATTCGTTCGCCATACTATGTCACGAAAGCCGACTTCGTTGCCTGCCATAACCCAGCCTATATCGATAAGGGCTTCAAGATGGTACAGGACGTAAAGCCTGGTGGAACCTTCTTGGTGAACTGCCAGTGGGACGAGAGAGAGCTCTCAGAGCATCTTGATGCCGACTCCAAGCGCTATATTGCCAAAAACAACGTAAGCGTCTATATGATTGATGCCATTGACCTCGCAGCAAAGGTAGGCATGGGTAAACGTACGAATACGACGCTGCAGTCAGCCTTCTTCGCGCTAGCTAATGTCTTGCCGGCGGCTGATGCTATTCAATACATGAAGGATGCAGCCACAAAGTCTTACATGAAGAAGGGCCAGGACATCGTTGCCGCAAACCACAAGGCTATCGATGCTGGCGCCACGGCGTTCAAAAAGGTAGAGGTGCCTGCAGAGTGGGCTAGTGCCACAGAAGACAAGAAGTCCTCTGAGCTCAAGGGTCGTCCTGAAATCGTCAAGCAGGTCAAGAACGTCACCATTCCTGTTAACCTCATGGAGGGCGACAAGCTCCCTGTTTCCGCCTTTAAGGACTATGCAGACGGCACGTGGATCACTGGCGCATCTGCCTATGAGAAGCGCGGTACAGCTGTTATGGTTCCGCATTGGGACGAGACGAAGTGCATACAGTGTGGTACCTGCTCGTTTGTGTGCCCGCACGCTACCATTCGCACGTTTGCACTCAATGCTGACGAAGTGGCAGCGGCACCTAAGACCATGCGCATGATTGATGCCAAGGGCAAGGGTACCGATGGGCTGAAGTTCGCGATCGCTATTTCCCCGCTGGATTGCATGGGCTGCTACAACTGCGCTGAGATGTGCCCGGCAGGTGCCTTGACGATGGTTCCCCAAGAGCAAGAGGCTGTTGAGCAAGCCACATTTGATTACTGCGTTGACAAGGTGGCCGAGAAGCCGCAGCTTGAGACCAACACCATTAAGGGCAGCCAGTTCCACCAGCCAATGCTTGAGTTTTCTGGTTCTTGCGCAGGTTGCGCCGAGACCGCTTACGCACGTCTGGTAACGCAGCTTTTCGGTGATCACATGTTCATCTCCAATGCCACCGGCTGCTCTTCGATCTGGGGCAACCCTGGTGCAGTTTCACCTTATACCGTGAACAAAGAGGGCCGTGGCCCTGCATGGAACAACTCGCTGTTTGAGGATAACGCGGAGCACGGACTCGGTATGTACCTAGGCTACCAAGCGGTGCAAAACGAGCTTGTCACGAAGTCCGAGGCTCTCGTCTCAAGCGATGCTCCTGAGACGCTTAAGGCTGCCGCGCAGGCTTGGCTTGACAATAAGGATGACACCGAGGCGAGCAAGGCAGCTGCTGAAGCCTATGTTGCTGAACTTGAGAAGGTCGACACACCTGAAGCAAGGGCCATACTCGCCAATAAGAACTATCTCACCAAGAAATCCTTCTGGATCTTTGGTGGCGATGGCTGGGCCTATGATATTGGTTTCGGCGGTCTAGACCATGTGCTTGCATCCGGAAACAATGTCAACGTATTCGTGTTCGATACCGAGATTTACTCCAACACGGGTGGACAGGTTTCGAAGGCATCTAACCTTGGTCAGGTTGGTCAGTTTGCTGCTGCTGGCAAGGACGTCAAGAAGAAGAGCCTTGCAGAGATTGAAATGACATATGGCTACGTCTATGTCGCGCAGGTTGCGATGAGCGCCAATTCGAACCAGCTTCTTAAGGCAATTCGTGAGGCAGAAGCCTATGACGGACCATCGCTTATTATCGGCTATTCACCATGCGAGCTGCACTCCATTAAGAAGGGCGGCATGATGCACTGCCAAGAGGAGATGAAGCGCGCTGTTGATTGCGGCTATTGGAACCTCTTCCGCTTCAATCCCGCAGCTCCCAAGGGCAAGAAATTTACGCTTGATTCAAAGGCGCCTAAGGGCGGTTATCAGGAGTTCCTGCTCAACGAGTCTCGTTATGCTCGTTTGACGCGTGAGTTCCCTGATCGTGCCAAGACTCTGTTCAAGGAAAACGAGCAGGCGGCTATGGCTCGCTATCAGCACCTTGTGCAGCTGAAGGAGATGTACGCAGAGGCATAGAGCAAGTTGCTGCTTGCTGCAGAGAAGGGCGTTTTGATGTTTTTGAGAAGAGCCAGCGCATATATGCACTGGCTCTTCTCATAGTTAAACAGACAGAGGTTGTAAGGTGCTTAAAACACGGTGCTTGGCGGCCTTATGTCTGTTCTGTCTAATGTCTGCCATTGCCTTGTTCGCTGCATGTCACATAACGCCAGAGAGGGCAGCAAGAGTGTTGTAGGGTGCATATCGAGCTCTATAGCTTAAAATGTAGAGGAAGGCCATGGATGTGCAGGAGGTTAGGATGCAAAAAGATCGAAGAGTGCAGGTAACAAATGTGTCAGACCATACAGTCAAAATTACCCATACAGCAACTATAGCTGCGCTTTATACGGGTCTTACCTTGGTTTGCATCCTCTTTCTTGGAAACCTTGCATGGGGACCTATACAATTTCGCCTGTCTGAAGCAGTATGTGTCTTCGCGTTATTTACGCCAGATGCAATCGCTGGTTTGACCCTTGGTTGTGCTGTGGCCAACATTGCAAATATTGCCTTGTCGGGTACGGGTATGCTCGGCATGCTGGATGTTATCTTTGGTTCTCTCGCGACGCTTGTCGGTGCCGCGCTAACCTGGAGGTGGCGAGGCAAGCCGGCGCTTGCCGTGGCTGGCCCTGTGATTGCCAATGCCTTGATCGTCCCTGCATATCTTCCTCTCATGCTCTCCGGCCTCGGTTTTTATACCATACCGTTTACCAGCATCGCTTTAGACGGCTCTTATCCTCTCATGTATCTTTTTGGATTTGTCTCGACAGGAATTGGTGAGGCGACTGTTATGTATGCGCTCGGGTTGCCCCTCTACCATGCTCTTGTACGTACGCCGCTTGCTAAAAAACTTGCCATACAACATCAGACAACGAGCTCCTCGAGGGTCTAAGTGAATCCAGTTATCGTTATTCCATCTTACTGGACGGATACAGATACCTTGCCCTCCATGGGAGATGTAGGCATATATGATCATTCGACCCCCATTACAAAACCAATGCCTGAGCTGGAAATCTGTCTCACATCAATTGAAAAGGTTCGCGGTGTTTTACGCACCGTGATTTTATTGATTGCACCACACAACTGTGAAAGGTCTGCACGTGCGAGAGTGGAGAGCATTTGCCGTGCCCATCCTAACTTGAGGGCAATGATAGTCGGTACGCCCGAGGCGGACGCCATTAGAAGATGCGTGGAGCATATCGCGCCTGGCCTCGGTGGTGAGTCTCTTTCGCTGAGGGGCTACGGTGCGATACACAATATGGGCTTGGCTGTAGCGGCTATCCTTGGCCATGATGCTGTCGTGTTTTTAGATGATGATGAAGTGGTGCTCGATGAGAACTTTTTGATTGACGCTTTATACGGGCTTGGCAACTCAAATCGCCAGGGACTTCCAATCACAGTAAAGACAGGCTATTACCTTGATAGGGAAGGCTCTCCTTTTGCAAGTGAGGAGAAGCCGCACTGGTGCGATCGATACTGGTCTAAGCGGAAAGAGTTCAACCAATGGATGCATCACGCCCTTTCAAACACACGGATTTGTCGCTCGAACGTGCTATGCGGTGGCTGTTGTGTTTTGTCGGCGGAAGCCTATACAAAAGTTGCTTTTGATCCCGCAATTACTCGCGGGGAAGATCAAGATTACCTATTCAACCTGCGCATGAACGGCATGGATGTCTGGTTTGATGGCGCATGGCGCGTACGTCATATGCCGCCAAAGATTCCTTCGCATGCTTCACGTTTCTTACAGGATGTCTATCGATGGTATTATGAGGTGGCAAAAATCGAACGCTGCAATCGTGCTATCGGTTTGCGACAGATACGTCCAAGCTCATTGATGCCCTACCCAGCACAGTGGATTGATAAGGGAGTTTACAATCGCATAGCACGCACCTCGCTTCGTCGCGCAATTAGCTGTCATGAGCATCTCTCCTATTTCTATATATGGCTATATGGCAGGAGGCAAGCCCGTGAGTGGGCGATGCATGAGGCTAACAGCTATCTTTCATTTCAGACCTATTGGCCCCGTGTTATGGCCTTATTATGGGACAATAAGATAGTTGCCAACAGGTTGCTGAACCTTGGCATTCCAAAGCCGATCGATCCTAGACGCAAAGCCTGAGCTAGATCGGCGTTATCAGTTCATAGAGCGAGGATAAGATGAAATAATGAATCATTGGCGTGAGAGACACCTTTCTTTCCTTATGCAAGCTTTCTTTGACATGGTGGTCGTAGCCCTCATTATTTTGTTAGCATGGGGACTCACTGTGTCTAATCTTGCCGCGACGATGATTGCAGGCGGAGGCCTTGCAGTTTCTATTGTGCTTGTGGGATCTACTTCGGTTGTACCCGACAACCTACGATCTCAAGCTACAGAGAGAACGTTGCGCCTTGCATCAAAAACGCTTGACCTCATGAAAAGCGGCCTGTCTTCTGATGGATGCAAACTTGTTTGCCAATTGCTGCTTCCTGAGACACAAGCGGCTGCCGTTGCGATGACAGATACGCGCGAGACGCTTGCCTACGTTGGTGAGAATGTCGCATACAGGCCCCCTGGAATGTCAGTCTCTGAGCCGACACGAAAGGTTCTTGACAGCAAGCATATGCAAACATTTACCGGCATCGATTGGCATGCGAACAAGGAAAGTGAGCCATCCCCGTCTGTGCCACAGGAGGGTTCTGCGCGCTACCCAATTGGTGTTGTTGCCCCGCTAGTTGTGTCTGGCCGGGCTGTCGGCACTATAAAGTTTTACTTTCGACGGGGGCGCGATGTCGACCGTACGCAACTTGCTATAGCACGGGGATTTTCGGAATTGCTTTCTACCCAACTCTCCACCTACGCGCTGGATCGTCAAGCTGAGCTCACAGCACAAGCCGAGGTAAAGGCGTTACAAGCTCAAATAAATCCCCATTTTCTCTTCAACACACTTAATACGATAGCCTCATTTACCCGAGTTGATCCTACAAAGGCGCGGAATCTGCTTCGAGAATTCTCCGCATTTTATCGCAGTACGCTACAGAGCTCTCAGTCTCTTATTCCGCTTTCAGCTGAGCTTGAGCAGACACGACGCTATCTGACGATAGAGAAGGCTCGATTTGGTGAAAGCAGAATTGTTGAGTCTGAGCATGTCGAGCCAGGATGCGAAAAAATTCCAGTTCCGGGCTTTTTAATACAGCCTATTGTTGAGAACTCTGTGCGGCATGCCATGCGTGATGAAGGAACGCTGCACATAGACGTACAGGTAGTGACAGATGGTGACGATGTTATGATTGCAGTTGCCGATGATGGTCTTGGCATGGATGAAGACGTTGCAAAGCGTCTTGTTGACGCATCCAATCGTCTTGCTGAAAATACGCGTGAGTCTGTCCTTGGAGCTGGCTCTTCAGGTAAAGGCAGCGCTCAGGGAGCGGGAATAGCCTTAAGTAACGTTGCTGAGAGAGTCGAGCACTTCTATGGCGTTGGGTCAGGTGTCGAAATTATGTCAAAGCCCGGTGAGGGGACTGTGGTGACGTTGCGCTTAGTCAACGCATCCCCCAAGCATCACAAGCAAAAAGATAGCTGAGATTATTGAAGGGCCTAATGCGTGCATTAAACGGGCGCGCGAAGCATCCTTGTCGTAGAATGTAAAGGTAGTTGTTGAGAACAGGTGCCGATTCCGCTTTTGTCATAAAGACGCTGGCGCTCTGTTTCCTCATTGAAAGGGTGATTGCATGTTGCGTGCGTTGATTGTAGATGATGAGGCCCCAGCTCGTTTTGAACTTCGTTCACTGCTTGAAGAGACTGGCAAAGTAGATGCAATCAGCGAGGCTTCTAGTGCGCGTGAAGCAGTTGCAAGTCTTGTTAAAAGCCGTGAGCACGTTGAAGATGACATAGACGTAATCTTTCTTGACATATCAATGCCAAAAACAAGTGGCATGCAGCTTGCAGATGCGCTTCACAAGCTGAAGAATCCTCCTCTGATTGTTTTTGTGACCGCTTACAGCGAGTACGCACTGGAAGCATTTGGTGTGGATGCGGTTGACTATTTGATGAAGCCCGTGGAAATGGATCGCCTGCAGCAGGCATTGGCAAAGGTAGAGACACGTTTGAAGGCTGCTTCCCCCGCATCAGCGCCATCAGCCTCAACAGAGCGTATTCCCGTTGAAAAAGGTGGGCATAAGGTTCTCGTACCAATCAACCAAATTCGCTACGTTGAGGCCAAAGACGACTACTCTTGTATTTACACAGCAGACGACAGGTTCCTCTCAACGATATCTCTTGCCAAACTAGAGCAGCGCCTCACACCACATGGCTTTTATCGAGTCCATCGGGGGTATATTGTCAACCTTGCCTACGTGCAAGACTTTATAACCGTCTCAGGTGGGGTTTTGCAGCTTGGTCTTAAAGACATTGATGACAAAAAAATCCCCGTTTCGCGTCGTCGCGTGGTCGCAGTGAAGCGCATGCTGGGGCTATGAAAGAAGAAACGTCATGCGCTATGACATTGTGTCAGACACACATGGGGCTTTATCATCAGAGCTTATTGAAGCACTGCAAGGTGCCGATGTGATCGTGCATGCCGGTGATATAGGCTCAGCGGAAACGTATACACAACTTGCCGCCATTGCTCCTGTGCATGCGTGCCTTGGGAACAATGACTGGGCCTCTCTTTATGGCCCCTCTGTAAAGAGGAAGATAGCCTTTTTCTCAGAAGGATTTCGGTGGATGGTTTGTCACTATGAGAGGGACCTAGATCTTAAGAGATGCGATATAGCGATCTGCGGGCACACCCATCGGCCCTTTGTCCGCCGGGATCATCATACTAACACGCTTGTCATGAACCCTGGCAGCCCCACGTGGCCTCGAAGCGGAGAGCCGAGCATGGGGCGCATTATCGTGAAAAACGAAACGATCGTTGAAGCTCGCGTTTTTGATTTAGAATCTGCATTGCTGTGAAAAAGTTATAAAATGTCTAACGTAACAGGCAATGGGGCGCTAGCTCACAACGCCGCTTCAAGCTCACTTGAAAGAGCAGACTTTGGCATGGCGCCAACCATTTGCTGAGCGGGCTTTCCATCTTTAAAGAGGATTAGTGTAGGAATGGACACAATGTTGAAGCGCTGCGCTAAAGCAGGCTCTTCATCTACGTTGCACTTATAGACATCGAGCTTGCTGGACATTTCGTCAGAGATTTGCTCTATAACTGGTCCCATTGCGCGACAAGGTCCACACCAGCTTGCCCAAAAATCGACAAGTACTGGCTTGCTACTTGTAATTGCAGTGTCAAACGTATCAGCTGTGATCGGCTTGCTTGCCATGATGATTCCTTTCTCGTGCGCTGTCTAAGGCACTATAGATATCTGATTTACTGCCTTATACCCGCTTCGCAAAAAGGTGATACTGAATAGCAAATAAAGAGAGTGAAAGGTGTTTTTATGGTGCGCCATGCAGACATGCGAGAAAGGAAACAGGCATATCTCATCAAGGTGCGAGCAGAATTGCAGGGCTTGGCCAAGCAAGGCCTTGTTATGGGGGGGAATGCGTGCTCTTCAATCTTATTGCTTAAAGGAGAGCTTTCTTCCCAAGAGAAGACAGGCGCTCCGCTCCTTTCAGGGAAAGATGGTCAAGCGCTACGTAAAGGGCTTGTTGCCCTTGGCTATGCACCTGAGGATTGGTGTGCGCTCTCTATCCTACTTGATGACCACATAACGCCAGTGTCACAGCTACTGCTTCGGGAGGCGGTTTGTGCCTTAGATCCGCAGACCGTGCTTGCCCTTGACGACATCTCTGCTCAGACGCTACGCGAAACATATGCAGATGAGCTTACAAATATTGAGGACTTCCATGTTGCGATGCTAGAGCCTGGTCTTGTCGCACATGTACTTGGCATGCGCGTGATGAACCTGGGAGGCTTTTCAGCGGCGCTAGCTGACGCCCATCGAAAACAGTTCGTGTGGGCATGTCTTAAGCGAGTGCCGCCGCTAGGAGAACCCTACTAAGAGCTGGCATGGCTAGTGCGTCGCATGGATTGCAGGGTTCAAGCTTCATTCTGCCGCGGTCGTTATAGTGGTGTCATAATGGTAGCAGCTACCTGCGCCGGCCTTCAGTTGCGGACAAAGAAGAAGGAGTAAGCTATGACCAACGTTTCCGCTCCTATTGATGCCACTCAGACCTCTGAGTGGCAAGCTCTCAAAACTCACTATAAAAAACTGAGAAGCGAGGGCATTAGCCTAAAGCAATGGTTCGCTGAAGACCATGATCGTGTAAAAAAGTTTTCTTTCGATTTATCAGACCTTCATTTTGACCTGTCAAAGAATTTAGTGACTGACGAGACCATGCGCCTGCTCGTGGCGCTGGGGAAGGCAGTACACGTTGAAGAGCGTAGGGACGCTATGTTCTCTGGCGTGCATATTAATACTACAGAGGACCGTGCTGTGCTCCATACTGCACTCAGGCGTCCCGCTTCCGACGTAGGCAGAGTTGTTGTTGACGGTCAGGACTGTGTCGCAGACGTGCATGCTATGCTCAATCGAATGTATGCTTTTGCCGAGCGTGTGCGCTCAGGGGAGTGGAAAGGTGTTACGGGCAAGCCGATAAAGCATGTCATGTCCATTGGTATAGGCGGTTCTGATCTGGGGCCCGTGATGGTTTACGAGGCGCTTAAACCTTATGCAGACGCTGGGATCGACTGTCGATATGTTTCGAATATAGATCCGAATGACATGGCGGAAAAGACGAGGGAGCTCGACCCGGAGACCACGCTTATCATCGTGGTATCAAAAACGTTTACCACACTTGAAACTCTCACTAACGCTCGTGAGGCGAAGGCATGGTTGCTCACGGGCCTAAAGGCGAGAAGAGCCATTGACGGGTCTGAAGCACAGGATAACGAAGCTATCAGGAAGCATTTCGTTGCCGTTTCGACAGCTCTTGACAAAGTAGCAGATTTTGGTATTGATCCTGAGAATGCGTTCGGATTCTGGAATTGGGTTGGTGGCCGCTATTCAGTCGATGCAGCCGTTGGCCTATCACTTATCATTGTGTTCGGCCCCAAGCGCTTCCAAGAATTCTTGAGTGGATTTCATGACCTTGACGTTTATTTTCAGACGACGCCCCTCGAAAAGAATGTTGTTGCTCTCATGGGCTTGCTAAACATCTGGTACAACAACTTCTTCGGAGCCGCAAGCCATGCAGTGTTGCCATACGACCAGTATCTTCATCGCTTTCCTGCCTATTTGCAGCAGCTAACCATGGAGTCAAATGGCAAATCAGTCCGCTGGGATGGAAGCCCAGTTACAAGCAATACAGGAGAAATTTTCTGGGGCGAGCCGGGGACCAACGGGCAACATGCCTTTTACCAGCTGATTCATCAAGGGACACGCCTTATACCAGCTGACTTTATTGCTTTTGCCAATACGCCAAACCCCGCCAAAGATGGGGATCAGGATGTGCATGAGCTGTTCCTCGGCAATTTCCTCGCCCAAACGAAGGCGCTCGCCTTTGGAAAAACTGCTGATGAGGTGCGGGCAGAAGGTACTGCTGAATGGATGGTGCCTGCCCGTTGTTTCTGCGGTAACCGTCCCACGACTTCAATCTTTGGAGACACGCTTACGCCTCATTCGCTTGGTGAGCTCATTGCTCTCTATGAGCACATCACGTTCGTTGAAGGCACGGTCTGGGGGATTGACTCATTTGATCAATGGGGAGTTGAGCTGGGCAAGCAGCTAGCTAAGGAGATCACCCCTGCATTTCATGACAACCAGGCGATGAAAAAGCAAGATCTGAGCACTCAAGCGCTGCTTTCTTACTATCGTGCGCATCGTAGGTAGCTTAGATGTGCGCCTCGCCATGCCTGTAGCGAGGCGCACGTTATTTCTTGCGATAATGTAAGCGCTCGGCTGGTGTCAGAGAAAGTTGAGCGCCATCATGGTATGCTGACTTGATGTGCTAGCAATTGCCCGTGTAAACATGAGAAAGATAGTGATGGGCGACGGCGGCTAGGTCTTTAATTTGCTGAACGGCGGTTGCTTGTTGGCCTTTCAATTTCCACCGTGGGAAAAATCTTGTTATGTGCAATACTATCTGCGAATCCACAGAAGCTAGCCAAGCTGCAATTTTGCTTATCTCCTCTGGCGTATCGTTCATGTGAGGAACAATCAGGGTTGTCACTTCCAAGTGGCAACCCTTTTCCTTGGCGAAGCGTGTGATGGCTCTTTTCACTAGGTCGAGATCACCGGCGCACATGTGGTAATAGGCTGCGGAGAAGCTCTTAAGGTCAATGTTCGCGGCATCTATTAATGGCGCAACTTGGTCGATTACCTCCGTATTGACGCAACCATTGGAAACGAGTACCGCTTCAAGGCCTCGCTCGTGGGCGAGCATAGCGCAGTCACGTACATACTCCCATCCAACCAGCGGCTCATTGTATGTGAAGGCAAGGCCGACCATTCGTGGATCTTTTCTTCGTGCGCACAGACCTAATGCGATGAGTTCGGCTGGCGATACCTTACGCCATCCTACGTCCTCTCTACCCATTTGTGAGATTTGCCAATTTTGGCAGAAAGGGCAGCGCATGTTACAGCCATAGCTGCCAACTGAGAGAACCGAGCATCCAGGATGCCACTCGGCAAGAGGTTTCTTTTCCACGGGGTCGACTGCGATCGATGTTATGTGCCCATAATTTTCTGGCAAGATCCTGCCGGCGTGACATTTCCTAGCACGACAAAATCCAATCTGGCCTTCCGAGAGCCTGCAATGGTGATGGCATACCGTACAGGAGATCGACCTGTCTTGGGCGCTCATGTATGTCTCACAACCTCAAAGCGCTCAAGACGTACGGTATCTCTTGCAAGATCAATGCCACCCTTACGTGCAGCGATATCGAGCTGCTGCTGGACACTGTCAATCCCATCGAGATCTGGCAGGAGAAGTCCACGCCGTCCATCATCTGTAGACACTATTACCCCGTAGCGCTTAGGATCCAAATCACCGACGGTCTCGATGGGCTCTGGTCGCGAAAGCACATCTACGTCATAGACGATCTTTGGCAGTTCGTCTTTTGAAACAGGAGGAAAGCGCGGGTCACGCGTGCCCGCCGATATAGCATTCTCGCAAATTTCCTCAGCAAGATTTTTTTGAGCAGCCATAATCGTGCCGATGCAGCCACGCAGCTCTCCATCCTTTTTAAGGGAGACGAAGCATCCGGCACTCGTGGTGAACAGCGTATCAATGGCAGCGTTGGACTTCTTGTCAGTCGCGCCATCTGGGTACAAAGCCTCTTTGAGATCCGAAGGAGACACCTGCAGCCTTTTTCTTGTACGCACATAGCTCTCAAGTGATGCGCGCGCAAGACGCACGAGCGCATCCTCTCCCTCCCGGAGCTGTGCCAGCTTGTGCGTATCCCAGCGTCTGTATTGTTCGAGATAATTTCTAGTTTGATCTTTTCCCTCTTGCCCGACTGGAGTAAAACAAGCTACGCCATATCCCACGCCATACGGGCCCTCCATTGAGAGAAGCTCCGGTTTTATAGCGGTCCTATCAAGGGCTCCTGCCATTATTTGGAAAGATCTCAAACCGCATTCTGCAGCCCTCTCAGCAAATCCTTGATCAATCGTGAGAACCTGCAAGAAGTCTCCCCCTTGAAAAGCTTTTTTGATGACCTCGTCGAATTTTGGGCCTTCTGGCGCGAATCCGTATGGTCCGCTTTGTTTGAGCTTGTGAGAGAGGTCTCCAGAGGCGATATAGACGATATTGCGACCGAGTGAACGAGCGACTTTCTGTACAAGCTGCCCCAGCTGATAGTGAACAGCAGGGGAAAGCCCAGACAAACCTATACGGACTATCCGGGGAAAAGGATATTCGGATGGCCAATTTTTCTTGATGAAATACAGGGGAATCATCGTTGCATGGTCGAGGGAGGGGTCGCGCTCGCCCTGTGTTCCAGCGGACAGGCCTACTTCTTTCGCTGATTTGCATAAGGCGTGGACGAACTCTTGATCATAATCAGCTGAGCAGCGATCATCAGGATCGCCGAATTGCGCGAAGCTACCTTCCGCATGAGCGCCAGGGGAGATGTGATTGTAGTCAAGGTACATAACCGAGTGAGGGGTAGAGATTACAAGCGTCTCGGGCCTTAGTGCCGCAACGCGCCTGCCTACCTCATTGTAGGCATCTACGGTGGCCTGTATCTTCTTTTCACTTCCGGGATCGACACCAGGAATGATGAGGGGTGGGTGAGGTACGGCATAAGCGGCAAGAATAGGCATATATGCCTCCAAAAATACTAGATGTTTAGTTGCTTCTTACCCTCTTTGGGCCTTAGGCATGCGAGCTTCAAGCCAAGTGGCAACGCCGTCTTCTGTGATGGGAGGACAAATGAAATCGGCTGCCTTGCGTACGGCCTCCGTGCCATTGGCCATCGCAACAAATGTGCCCACTGCGCCAGCCATTGCGATGTCGTTGCCTGAGTCACCGAATGCAACTGAATGTGCTATATCGAGGTTTTCGACCCCACAGATATGTCTGATCGCGGCGCCCTTGTCTACTCCTGAAAGCGTAATCTCGAGCTCGATAGGACTCATTATAAAAACTTCGAGACCGCCTTGGCGTTTAAGCCTCTTAACTGCCTCTGTACTACGGCTGTGGCTGGGAAAGCTTACGCCTATCTTGTAAATAGGCACCGAAATCTCATGCAATGCTCCAGGGAGGGAGTCAACGAAGTTTACATCAGAGAGGATCTGCATGATTTTTTGAGGGCTCTGAGTGTTAAGCGAGCTGCTTTGCCCTGCTAAATATGTCACACCTCGTTTCTCGCGATAACTCATATGCTCTGAACACAACATCCATGCAGGCTGTAGATCCGCAAGCATATCAAAGATAGAGGCGATGACTGTATGAGACATTACCGACTCAAAGATATGCTTACAGGTGTGTGCATTGAGAATAAGAGCGCCATTTGTCGTGACGAACCAGTCAACCCAATGAGCCGTCAGAAGCGTTTTGCCGAGCATATGCAAGGGCCGTCCGCTTACGACGGCAGTTTGGGCGCCTCTGTCCCTTATCGCTTGGAGGGCATGTTGTACTCGCGGAGAAATGGTGCGCTTGACAGAATCGAGAACCGTTCCGTCCAGATCAAATGCTACTAGTGAAAACTTCTCTGCTGATAGTGGTTGGTCAATAAGACTCACGTGACTTCCTTTGTGACAGAGCATATCCTCAATTCGACTTTACTGTTGCCCTTGCGCCTCTCTAGTCAACCTCAAGGGGTTCGAACTGATAGGTATCGCAGTTGACGTAGCCCTTATTCGTGATGCGGAGCACAGGGACGCATGCGAGGGACATAATGCCCATGGTCATGAATGGTGAGGGCATGGCACAGCCCATCTGCTTCCAAGCTGCTTCCATCTGCCCTACGTTTTCGGCGACATCTTCTATGCGTCCTTGAGAGAGGAGCCCGCAAATGGGCAGCTCTACCAAAGCGAGTATCTTTCCGTCCTGGACAGCGACTTCACCGCCTCCGCAGTCTGCTAGCGTGCGTGCGGCCAAAGCCATATCTTGGTCATTGTCCCCAGCTACAAGAAGGTTGTGGGCATCGTGTGCCACTGTCTGTGCAAGTGCGCCATGGATTCTAAAGCCATGAAGGAAGCCGGCAGCGTGGGAGCCCGTGCCATGGTGACGTTCGAAAACGAAAACTTTGATCAGATCTTGAGTGGGGTCTGCAAGAATTTCTCCGTCTTTTACGGGTGCGCTCATCACAAGGTCTTTTGTGATTGTGCTTCCCGCCTCTGCTCCGATCACGCGAACGCGACAGCTTCCGTCAGGCTTGTTGGTCAGAATCCGGAAAGTCTCTGGGCAGATCTTAAGGCCAAGATTCATGGTATGGGTGAGGTTGCTAGGCCAAGCAAAAGGCTTGACGTCAAAAAGGGCGTGGCCATTTTCGGCCACTAAATCCCCGTCGATGAAGACCTTGCGCACGCTAAAGTCGTCCAAGCTATCTAGAAGCACAATGTCTGCGCACTTGCCTGGGGTAATGGATCCCAGCTCGTGCTCAAGATGGAAGCAGGTGGCGCAATTGATCGTGGCCATCTGTACGGCCTCAATTGGGTTAATGCCGCAGCTGACGGCCAACCTCAGAAGACGATCGACATGGCCATCCGCAACTATCGTCCGAGGCTGGTTGTCGTCTGAGCATAGCGTGCAAAAGCGGGAGTCAATTTGGCGGTGCGTGATAGCTGGTGCGAGCCGTTTCATGTTTTGCCAAGCTGAGCCTTGACGTAATTGCACATACATGCCGAGTCGTAACTTCGCCACTACGTCTTCTGGTCGGAACGACTCGTGATCAGCAGTGACACCGGCTGCAATATACGCGTTGAGATCACGGTCATGCTCTGGCACAGTGTAGTGGCCAGTGACTTCGCGATCGGCTTTGAGCGTCTCGGCGACTTCGTCCATTGCATTGTCTTCGCAGGCCAAGATGCCGGGGTAATTCATCATTTCCCCAAGGCCAACAACAGAATCCCAGCTCATGCTCTCTTTTACATCTGCCGCGGTGACAGAAGAGCCCGTGTCTTCGAAGCCAGGGACGGCTGGCACGCAAGAAGGAGTTGTCACCATGGCCTTTAGCGGAGTTCGTTGCACATCTCTCACGGCAACCTTTACCGCAGCAAGCCCGGAGACATTTGCTATTTCGTGGGGGTCCCACATGATAGCCGTCGTCCCATGGGGCACGACGGCTCGGGCATACTCTGAAGGGGCTACCATTGAAGACTCGATGTGGATATGGGAGTCCATGAAGCCTGGCGCTGCATAGAGCCCGGTGGCGTCTATGATGGTGGTGGAGGGCCCAATGCAGTGCTCTGCAGTATTGCCATCTATACCAAGATAGGCGATTCGTCCACAGGAAATTGCGATGTCAACATCAGGCAGCAGCTCACGGGTGGTCACACAGACAAGCGTAGCGTGGCGTATTACTACGTCGGCAGGTTCTTGGCCGCGGGCGACTTTTACAAGAGTGCCATGACATTTCCAAAGGGGCTGCTTGCAAAATTTGTTGATCATGCCTACTCCTTTGCCGACTTGGGTGTTTGTGCTTCTTGTAAGCAATAATAAAGGGAAAAAGGTACATAAGTGTTGCCATAAGGGCAATGACGCATAAAGAACGTAGTGAAGGAGGTCTGCGATGTCTGCAGAGTTGAGGTTTGCAACAATTGGAACGAGTGCGATCTGCGAACGTTTTATCGACGCGGTCGAGAGAACTGATGGTGCTCAGTATGTCGCGAGTTATTCGCGTAGCTTAGCTAAAGCTCACGAATTTGCCGATAAGCACCATGCAAGACTTGCTTTTGACAACCTTGACACGCTTGCCGGCTCAAGTGCAGTCGATGCGGTCTACATTGCCTCCCCAAACGCGCTGCACGCCCCACAAGCCAAAAAAATGCTCTCTGCTGGCAAGCATGTGCTAGTTGAGAAGTCCTTTGCCTCTAACACCGCTGAGGCAGCCTCTGTCTTCGCATGCGCGGATGAAAATGGAGTGGTTGCGATGGAGGCCATGCGCAACCTTTATGATCCAGGCTTTGAGGAAACCGAGCACGTCATGCCGCAGTTAGGAACCGTGCATGCGGCAAACTTGCGTTTTTCCAAGATCACATCACGTATGGCTCGTCTGCGCGCTGGCGCTCGGATAAATGTCTTTGATCCGCGGCTATCGGAGGGAGCGCTGATGGACATAGGAGTCTATGCAGTAGAACCTGCTGTTGCGCTTTTTGGTGTTCCAGAGCGGATTGCCGCAGCTGGTGTTATGGGCAATGTACCAGAGGAGCCTGCCGACAGCCCGTACCGCTTAGTTGATCTTTCGGGAGAGATCCTTCTTGAATACAGCAAGATGGTCGCAAGCATTGGCTATGGGAAAACTTATGACAGTCTTATTCCTTGTGAGATAGCCGGCGATCTTGGTACGCTCTCGATCAGATCCATAGCTAATTTTTCTGGTCTGGGCTTAAGCATGCATGAAGACAAGGGCATGATCTACGACACTGGGAAGGGCTCTGAGACCAATTTGCACGTAGATACGCCTCACAATGATATGGTGTGTGAGTTGGCTTGTTTTTTGAAGGCAACGGGAGGAGATAAGGAAGCTCGCTCTCGTATAGCCAGATTTCGTCAAGTGACGTTAGACTCCCTTGCGGTAATGGATGAAGCTCGATCTCAGCTCAATGTGGGTTTCCCGTCTGACATGGCTACTCAATTCAAATGAGATAAAAGCACGTGATGGCATCGACTAGTTCTTGCGGAGCTCTACCAAATGAGATTATTGTGCAGTCGTGCCAACTCCCGCTATACTAAGTGCGTTAGCGTATCTGGCGGGTTCGGGTGGCGCACTGTTCCGAACCTGGTCAGGGCCGGGAGGCAGCAGCCATAAGGAGCCTCGGGCGGGCACCCGATCCCGCCAGATACGCTCTGTGATGCCCCGGGGTTGCTTGGAGGACTCTGGGGCATTGGTGTGTATGTAGGGGCCGGATGATTGGCAGAAATGAGTTTTATAAACTTTATTATCGCTCTTGTGCAGGATCCACGAGCCGCTATAGCAAGCTGGATTGCTATGGGGCCAGCAGCTGCCTATGGCTTTATTTTTCTTATAATCTTTATAGAGACCGGCGTGGTCTTCTTTCCCTTTTTACCTGGTGACTCTTTGCTGTTTGCAGCGGGCTTTTTCGCAGCAACGGGGGATTTTAACCTTCTCACGTTGCTGTTTGTAGCCTGGGGCGCTGCTATTACGGGGGACCAATGCAACTTCTTTATCGGGCACTTTCTTGGTCAGAAGATCATTCGCTCTGGCAAGGTTAAGGCCATGACGCCGGAACGTATCGAAAAAACTCAGCATTTTCTTGATAAGTGGGGGAATATTGCTGTCTTTCTCGGGCGTTTCTTTCCATTCATCAGGACGTTCGTGCCATTTTTCTCAGGCATGGGTGGGATGAAGTGGCATAATTTTTTCGTTTTCAACATATTGGGTGGCGTCGCGTGGTCAACGTTATTCGTTTTGTTAGGATATTTCTTTGGAGGTATCCCCGTTGTTCAGCAGCATTTTGAACTAGTGTTGATAGGGATTATCCTCGTTTCTGTGATTCCAGCGCTCGTTGGCGTATGTAAGGCCAAGTTCTGCAAGAAGCCGGCAGACACTGGAGACGTAGCCTGAGCGATAGCCATCCCTCAATTACGAAATGCTGCCGTCTGAGTCTGGCACAGTGACGCGTAAAAATGTGCAGCCCCTATTGCTGGGCGTCACAGAGACGACTGCCTCCTGCGCTGGGATGAAGAAGGTCTGTCCCTTTGTTGCTGTGAGCTTTTGTGCCCCAAGTCCGAGCTCTGCTGATCCATCAAGCATAACGATGGCGACATAGCTTTTTTTCGTGACAGAAAATTCACCCTTTTCGGACAGGACGTAGCGCTCTGTTGCGAAGCACGTCCCCTTCCCAAGAAGCTGCCGAGTCCCGCCGGGAATTGTTTTCTCATGCTCAAGTGCTCCGAATGTTTCAGGGGGTTCGAGTGAGGCAACTTCTTTTGCCTGCGCTATGTGTAGCTCACGTGGTTTTCCATCGGCACCTAAGCGGCCGAAATCATATACTCGGTACGTAGTATCTGAACTTTGCTGGACTTCAGCGAGAAGGATCCCCCCTCCTATTGCGTGAAGTAACCCAGCCTTTATGAAGTAGACCTCTCCAGGTTTGACGGGGATCTTGTTGAACTTGCCCTCAATGGCTCCAGCATTGATAGCAGCTGCGAATTGGTCGGGGCTCATTTTCTCTTTGAGGCCCAAGTACAAAAAAGCGCCGGGGTCAGCGGCAAGGATTACCCACATCTCCGTTTTGCCGTAAGGCATGCCATGAGCATGAGCGTATGCGTCGTCAGGATGAACCTGAATTGAAAGAGGCGCAGCAGCGTCTATGAATTTGATGAGAGTGGGAAAAGCGTCCATGACAGAAGCATTAGTCCCGGCATCTGCGTGCTTGAGATAGCTCGGGAACGTTTCTCCAGCATATGGCCCAGTGGCGATAACGGATTCATGACCTGGGATGGCAGATAAAACCCACGCCTCGCCAATATTTTCGCCTGAGGCGTTCGGGGTGCCCAGCCGCCTCCCGCCCCAAATTTTATTGACATATGCCGGATCAAGACGAACTATCTCTGCCATAGCGGCCTCCCGATGGCTTGTGAGTTTCTGTACTCACACAGTAGCAAATTGCATCTACAAAAAAAGGGAAAGCCTGGGGAAAGACAATAGAAGAAGATGAAAGCCCATTTAAAGAAAGAAACTTGCATGTACAACGAAGGTTGCAAGGGGACACGCCACCTAAAATTTCTTGCAACAACGTGCCCCCTTCAAGAAAACCTTATTGTTTCAGCAGCGTCTTTTCTGGGGTTACAAGGATTTTGACTTGTTTTTTCTTTTCAGGTCCGGTTAGGGTTTTGAAGCCTTCCTCGATAATGTCATCCAAGGAGATTTTTTTGGTGATGAAACCCGTTGCTGGTATCTTGCCTGATCCCAGTAGGTCAATGACTTTTGGAAAATCATTGCAATAAGCAATTGAGCCCACAACGCGCTTTTCGGGAATACAAATGGAATTCAAATTGAATGTGACGTCATTTTCCCAAATAGAGGTAACAACTACGGTGCCACCCGCATGGATGGAGTCAAGTTCGAGCTTAAAGCACTGTTCGGCGCCTGTGGTCTCAAAGGCGATGTCTGCTCCGCGACCGTCTGTGAGCTTTTTAATCTCAGCAACGACATCGCAGGTATTGGGGTCGAGTACGGCGTCGACACCGCAATTCCTCGCATATTCCTGGCGTATAGACTTGCGCTGAATCATAATGACCTTAGTGGCGCCCATGGCTTGCAGCGATTGGACAGTGGCAAGTCCAATGGTACCTGCGCCAGCCACTACGGCACTCATTCCGGCTTTAAAACCTCCTGCCTCGAGTGAGTGAAAACCGACTGATATCGGTTCAACAAGCGCGGCTTTATCAAAAGGAAGACTGTCGGGAATTTTATGGACAAACCTGTGAGGGAAGGTGGTGTACATGGCAAAGCCCCCACCTTTGCCTGCCAGTCCATGGAAGCCGAGGTTTTCGCAAAGATTGTAGCGGCCCTCTTTGCAGGCAGGACAGGTGTTATCTACATCCATCGGCTCAATCACAACACGATCGCCTGGCGTCACGTTGGTGACACTGGGGCCTACCTCAACAACCTCTCCCGAGAATTCGTGGCCCATGATTACAGGAGCGACCTCACCGGTGATGGGATGCGGCGTGCCAACAGGGATAAAAATTGGTCCTGACGTATACTCATGCAGGTCAGACCCACAAATGCCGCACCACTTCACCTTGACTTTCACATCGTAATCTTCATCGATCTGGGGCTCTGGGACATCTTCCACGCGAATGTCTCCTGCTTTGTACCATCGTGCCGCTTTCATGTGCTTGCCTTTCTCTTGGGTCGTCAGTTCGGACGGCCAAACCATGCGCCTCCTCGTGTGGCACCTGTGTGAGTATACGTTGTCATGTATTCAATAAGTATTTACAAATAAGACCTTCATGACTTTTTGAAGACGATTCGACAAGACTCAAGGCTAGAGATTGGCGCAACAAACGGCGGGCGCAAGCCAAGTGCCCGCCGTGCGTTGGGGTCCCGTTTGCAGCATGCCGTATACTATTTCTATGCGGATCGCCTGTCCTTAGGCGAGTATGCTTTATAGAGCAGGAGGCTGTGGAAGCATGGAATCGCTTTATCGCAAATATAGGCCGCAGACCTTCGACGAGGTTGTAGGCCAGCAGCATGTGGTATCGACCCTTGAGCACGCTGTTCTCGAAGGGAAGCTGAACCATGCCTACCTTTTCTGTGGGCCCCGTGGTACTGGCAAGACAACAATGGCCCGGTTGCTTGCGAAGGCTCTGATGTGCGAGAGGGGACCCGGTCGTTTGCCTGATGGGACCTGCGAGCAATGCAACCTGATTGCTTCAGGAGAACATCCTGACGTGTATGAGCTAGACGCTGCCTCACGTACAGGCGTCGATAACGTTCGAGAAGAGATTATTAGCCGAGTGAGCTTTGCACCAGTTACCGGTCGTTACAAAGTCTATATCATTGATGAAGTTCACATGCTTACGACAGCAGCATTCAATGCTTTGCTTAAAACGCTTGAAGAGCCGCCTGCCCATGTAGTTTTTGTTTTGTGTACCACTGACCCGCAAAAGATACCAGCAACGATTCTTTCGCGCGTGCAACGCTTTGATTTCCATGCAATCTCAAAAGACGAGCTCATGGCACGGCTTGCCAAAGTGTGTGAGCAGGAGGACTTTTCTTATGAGGAGCCAGCGCTTGAGCTTATTGCTCGCCATGCCCGCGGCGGCATGCGCGACGCCCTTTCCACACTTGAGCAGCTCTCAGTTTTTGGAGACGGCAAAGTTACCTTTGATGTTGCCCAAGATTTGCTTGGTGAAGTTAGCTCGTCTGCTCTTTCCCGCGTTGTCAAAGCACTCGCCGTACGTGATATACCGACGCTCTTTAACGAGGTAGCTGCCCTTGTTGATGCAGGGAAAGACCTTTTGCAGTTCTCTCGAGAGCTGGCTGCGCGTCTGCGTGACGTCTATGTTGTTGCCGCAACTGACCTAAGCGCAAATGTTGTAGACGCTACTGGTGAAGATCTTCATGAAATCCAAGAAGAGGCCCACGCATTTGGCGTTGCAGATAGGCTCCCTCGCGCCCTTTGCGTCCTTGGTGAGGCTATTGATGAAATGCGTACAACGACCAATCAGCGTTTGACGCTCGAACTAGCTTTTGTCCGTATTGCACGTCCGACTTCGGATATCACATTGGCATCGCTTGCCGAGCGTGTGTCTGCGCTTGAGGCGCAGATGCAAGCGCTCGCGTCGCCGAACTTGCCTTCCGCTGTTACTTCAACTGGCAGAGCTGAAAAAGCCGTATCCAAGACCAAGGCACCTCTTGCTGCAGATCGTCCTCATGTGAAAGGCTCTGCATCAGCTGCATCTCAGCAAGCTATTGGCCCTGAGCCGAAGCCAACACCCAAGCCGAAGCCAACACCTATATCAAAGACTCCATCAGAACAAAAAAAGGCGTGCGCCCCTTTGCGGCCTGCAGGGTTCAAGGAGGCCCCTGCCTCTTCAGCTGGCAGCGGCGAGGCGGGAGACCTGCAACGTCAATGGAAGCGTGTCGTTGATAGTTTGATTAAAAAAGACCCTGCGCGGGGCTCGCTTTTGATGAACGCCACGTTGGAAAGTGACAACGGAACTGAACTGGTTGTCAATTTACATGAGGCACCGATGTTTACCATCAAGATGCTCGAGCGCAATGATGTGGCTACGATCATACAGTCTGCCGCCACAAGCGTTTTTGGGCATCGGCGAATCACGTACAAGGAGTCCTCATCTAAAAATCTTGAAAATAAAAAAGTAATCGAGCACAGCACCTCAGCTGCCCAGCACTCTCGACCTACATCTCAATCAATGGTATCGCACCAATCTGCGACAGAAGATCAGGGCCCAACGGTAGCTAGAGAAGTGCCATATAACGACGCAGAAGGCCTCTCCCACAAGGCAGAGCTCGCCTTCTCCAAAGAGCAAAGCCGTTCCCTGGGCTCCCAGCCCTCAGGCATCGCGCCAACTCCTCACAGGGATGCTGCCGCACTCTCAGGGACAAGAGCTTCGGCTGAGCGCAGAAAGCCTAATAAAATCAGTGCTGCCCCAGAGGGTAAGGCGTCAACTGATGATGATTTTGACATACAAGATCCTGCAAGTGTAATGGCTATGTTGACAGACGTCTTTGGCGCAGGTGTAAAGGCTCATAGGAACTCTCATTAGCTTAGAGCAACATCAGTTACATTGCCGCTTGTATCTGTGATGTGCAGGACAGATTCATCAAGTTGTACGGATGATATCTGTCCAGTGCTACCGATGGGATTGCCGTCTTGCCCTGTTACTTGCGTCGCCATTGATTCATCTGCGATGGTATATGCGATGACATCCCATGATCCACTGAGGTTCTCAGGAATTATGAACGCTCCGTTATAGAGCACGAGTTGTATAGGGGTCCCCTCTAGCGTGTAAATTGTTCTTGATTGGTTTGACTCCCCATCTTGGGCTGACAAGGCGTAGGTGCCGTCGTCTTGTAGTGTTAGTGAATAGGTGCTGCCGTTGTAGCTGATTGGCTCATCAATTGCGACCTGCATCTGCTCGGCCTGCTCGGACTCTTCCGCTGTTTGGCCCGTGCTGGTAAACGCTTGGCTGAGCCAAAAAAATACGATGGCGACTATAAGTACAGCGGCAATTGCAATGCCTATAAGGAGCCTGTGGTCTGTTTTCACAGGCTTTCGGTGGGTACCGACATATGGGCGGGCCTTCCCTTGGAGGCGTTTGCTAGATTGGGCTGCGATGGTGACGGCATCACGTGCCTCTTTGGCATTCTCGCGAGTAGTGAGCCGAGCGCCTTCGCCCTTGCTAAGGCGTGCGAAAGAGCCTGTTACCGATGGATCGACGCCAATGGGGCGCGGGGATTCAGAATCGGTTGCGATCGGCACCTGCCCAGCCTCCACAGCCTGAGATGAAGAATTGGGCACCTCCATTTGCAGCCCATGGAGATTTTTGCTCATACGCGGCGTGCCGAGCAAAAAAGGCTGATTGTGGGGGAGTGAATTGCTGGCCATATGGTGGCCATGGCTTAATGCGTCTAAGCGCTTATGCGGCATGCTTGCCATCCGATCTATCCCCTTTTAGACGTCTGCTACATGCTTCTAGCTCGCCATTTTAGTTCTCGTAGGCTGCTAGAGTGCTTGTCGTGCCTCGATTGCCCTGCCAAGTGTAACCTCATCGGCATATTCGAGGTCTCCGCCTACTGGAAGACCGCTGGCTAGTCGTGAGGTCGTGATATGTAAAGGGTGAATGACACGTGCAAGGTAGGTTGCAGTGGTCTCTCCCTCTACATCAGGGTTGGTAGCGAGAACAACTTCCTTAACCTGTCCATTTGCAAGACGCGCAAGAAGCTCACGTACATGCAACTGCTCTGGCCCGACCTTGTCCATAGGTGAAATAACACCACCGAGCACATGATACAGGCCGTGGTATACACCGGTGTGCTCAATTGCGGTCACGTCTCGTGGCTCGGACACTACGCAGATTATGGATTGATCTCTTTGCGGATCTGAGCAAATATCACAAGTGTCTTTTGTGGCATAGTTAAAACAGATAGGGCAAAAATGCACCCTCTCCTTGACGTTAATGATTGCATTGGCAAGTCTCTGTGCTTGTTTTTTGTCAGCCTCGAGTAGGTAGTATGCAATGCGTTGAGCCGATTTCGGACCGATTCCCGGCAATCTTCCTAGCTCGTCAAGAAGGCACTGGAGTGCATGGCTGTCAGTAGGGGTGTCTGGCACGGTCTACACCAGTCCCGGAATATTTAAGCCGCCTGTAGCAGCAGAAAGTTGTTTGCTCGCGACATCTTGAGCAGACTCTAAAGCATCGTTTACTGCTGTGAGTATCATGTCTTGCAGCATCTCAACGTCATCCGGGTCAAGCGCTTCAGGGCTTATCGAGATGGAGGTGATCTTCATATCGGCAGTAGCAGTGACCTTGACCGCTCCTCCTCCCGTAGAAGAGGAGACCTCAAGCTCGCTGAGCTTGTCTTGTGCCTCTGCAAGCTTTGCTTGCATCTTTTGAGCTTGCTTCATCATCTGCTGCATATTCATCTGGGGCATGAGTCCTCCTGTTAAGCTTTACGTCGAATGGCACAGACCTATTATGCTTCACTGTAGCAGCTAAGCGCTCTATCCGCATTATTTCAAAAAACTGCTAGACAAGACTAGAGATTTCTGGTTAGAATAGCTATCGCGCCTAGTGTTTGGGGTAGTAGCTCAGCTTGGTTAGAGCGCCGGCCTGTCACGTCGGAGGTCGCGGGTTCGAGCCCCGCCTATCCCGCCATAGAGCTTTTGCAACGAGCCTCTGACATAGCGGAGGCTCGTTTTTCTAGCGCGAGTTTCTGTCAGTGTTTGTTTTTTAAGATGCAGCTTCTACAATGAGAAAAATTTACGCTTTTAGTGATAGTTTTCGCTGTGTATTTTCTTGGGTGTCGAAGAGCGAATATGAGAGGAGATCGTCACGCGTGGCAGCTCCTTGTGATACAACACGTGCACGCCTTGCGGTATTCGATTTTGATGGCACATGCATCAATGGTCAATCAGGCTCACTCTTTGCGATATATCTCCTTCGGGGCGGCTATTTGGATATAGCTGCCAGTCTGCGTCTGTCTTGGTGGGGTCTTCGTTATCTTACTCATGTACCGCACCGTCAAGAAGAGGCGCGAGAGATCATTTTACGCTCTCTCTCCTCTTTAACTGCAGATCAGGTTGATCAGATGATGGCTAATTTCCATGATGAAATTCTTTTGCCGCGGTATCGTTCTGAAGCAGTGGAGGAAGTTAAGAGGAGACGCAAAGAGGGATGCGTCGTCCTGCTTGTCTCAGCGACATTTCATCCCATTGCAAAAAAAGCTGCCGATCATCTGTCAATGGATGGTGTCATAGCAACTGAGATGGCACGAGACGGAACTGGTCACTATAGCGGAGAAATTATTGGGCCAGTAGTTGAGGGTCGCAACAAGCTCTCTGCAGTTAAGGAATGGGCGGACAGGCATTTTGGCATTGGCAATTGGGTGCTTGCATATGCCTATGGAGATCATTACACCGATAAGGAGCTGCTCTCAAAGGCAGAGCAGCCTTTCGCTGTCACGCCAGGCAAAGCATTGCGCCGTCAGGCGCGACGCTTTGATTGGACGACCTTAAGCTGGAAATGAAAGTATGGCCGAGGGGCTCATGGATCATGAAATCTCAGCTGCAGAGCTCGCTGGATTTAGAGCGACGGTTCTTGCCGAGGGGGAGCTGCGCTATCGAGACCTCCCTTGGCGTCATACCCATGATCCCTATGCGATATGGATCTCCGAGGTTATGCTTCAGCAGACACAAGTGAGCCGCGTTAACGGACGCTGGCAAAGATGGCTCAGACGCTTTCCTGACGTAGCGTCGCTGTCTCGTGCAACGGTTGCTGACGTGCTTGAAGAATGGCAGGGTATGGGGTATAACCGCCGAGCCCTTGCCCTGCGCAAAGCAGCTCAAGTCATTGCACAGGAAGGTGGTCAAATACCACAGGGTACCGATGATCTTGTTGCCTTGCCGGGCGTGGGCCCAGCTACGGCAGCAGGCATACGCGCATTCGCCTTTGATTTGCCGGGGGTTTATCTCGAGACAAATGTGAGGGCAGTTTTTCTCTATGAGTTTTTTGCTAAGGAGCTAGACGTTCCTGACGCTCGTATCGTTCCCCTCGTTAAACGTACTTGTCCGTCGAATGCAAACGACGCCCGCGATGATCCGCGCAGTTGGTACTATGCTCTTCTTGATTACGGGGCCTATCTCAAAGCTAGCAAGCCCAATCCGTCAAGGCGCTCCCGCAACCATGTCCGACAATCAGCATACTGCGGCTCGCATCGGCAAAAAAGAGCAGAACTCGTACGCATTATGCTTGGCTTTCCTGATGGTTGCGATTTGCAGACACTTGCTGCTGCATTGTCAAGCATCGAACAGGAGGCAGGCAGGAGGACTATAAGCGTAGCGAAAACGTCCGAGCTGCTCGCAGAACTTGCTTCGGAGGGATTTTGTAGGTATGACACTGGCGTCTGGCATGTATGAAGGCTATATTAGTAGCACATGGTCTCAATAAGCTGAGACTAGCGGATGAGAATGCACGTCCGTGGCATGTACAATGTGGTGGAGAGGAGTTTTGTTATGGCAGTGGATTTTGAAAATTCCAAAACCAAAAAGGACTTAGAGGAAGCATTTGCTGGTGAGTCGAAGGCAACCAACAAGTACGCCTTCTATTCCAGCAAAGCAAAAAAAGAGGGATATGTCCAGATCTCCAACATCTTCACCGAGACCTCTGGCAACGAAAGAGAGCACGCTAAGCTTTGGTTCAAGTACCTTCATGACGGAGACGTTCCTGACACGTTGGCCAATCTCAAGGATGCAGCTGCAGGTGAGCATTACGAGTGGACTGAAATGTACCCGGGATTTGCCAAGGATGCCGAAGAGGAGGGCTTCACTGAGATCGCGGCCAAGTTTAAGATGGTTGCTGACATCGAGAAGCATCATGAGGAGCGTTATCAGGCGCTTGTTAAGCATGTCGAGAAGGGCGATGTCTTCACTCGTCCTGGTGTCAAAGTGTGGAAGTGCCTAAACTGTGGCCACCTGCATGTTGGCCCGACCGCACCAAAGGTTTGCCCAGTCTGCAATCATCCGCAGTCTTTCTTTGAAGAGGAAGTCGTTAATTACTAAAGAAGCCCCGCTCCGCATAGTTTTTCACTGAAAGACGGCGTGAGGTTTTACTTGCCAGGGGATAGGCTTCAGCAGAAGGCCATCCCCTGTCTTGCAAGAGCTCTCAGCAGAGTAATGCTGAGAGCTCTTTTTGTTGGTAGAAAAGATTTCTCTTTTTTCGTGCTTTGCACGTTAAAATTGTTAGCTTGGAAGAGCAGGACAATAACAAGGGAGATATCATGGTAAAAGATGATCTGCCGCAAGCCGAAATTGGTATTTTTGGGGGATCTGGGTTCTATGACCTTTTCGAAAATAATTTCCAAGTCGTAAACATTGACACACGCTGGGGGCATCCATCCGATACGTATTCAATTGGCACAATCGGGGGGAGGTCTGTTGCTTTTCTTCCCCGCCATGGGCATGAGCATAGCTTCGCGCCCGGAGAAGTCAACTATCGTGCCAATCTTTGGGGCATGCGCGCGCTAGGGGTGAAGCAAATCATCGGGCCTTGCTCGGTTGGGTCGCTTTGCCTTGACATCCATCCTGGAGACTTTGTGGTATGTGACCAGTATGTTGATCGGACGAAGGGCAGAGCTGAAACCTTCTTTACGCATGATTTGGGAAAGGGCGTCCAGCACCTTTCGAATGCTGAGCCATATTGCAAGGAGATGCGCAAAGTCGCTGTTGCATCTTGCAAAAAACTTGGGATTCCTGTGCATGACGGAGGCACCGTCGTGACTATCCAAGGTCCGAGGTTTTCGACGCGCGCTGAAAGCGAGTGGTATGCCAAGATGGGTTGGAGCTGTGTCAACATGACCCAGTATCCCGAGGCATATCTTGCGCGTGAGCTTGGTTTGCATTACTGCAATGTGTCGCTTGTCACCGATTATGATGCGGGCCTCGGAAAATATGCGGCCGTAACCGGCGAACAAGTGCTCAAAGTCTTCAATGAGAATCTTGACAGCTTGAAAAAACTTATAAAGGTAATGGTCCCGGCGCTTCCTCATGCAGAGGACATGGCTTGTTCATGCTCTCAAACCTATGGACTGTTTGAGTAACGATAAGCCAGCTACACAAGGACGAGAACTCACTTTTTGCGGATGCCCTTGGCAGGGCTGCGCAATGCCGATCCAGCGCTTGGGCAAAGATCAGCAAGGGGGCATATGTCGCATTTCGGTGCCCGCGATGAACAGATTTCTCGTCCTAGCTGTATCCATGTCTCATTGACAGATCCCCAAAGCGATTGCGGGATTATGGAAAGAAGGTCTTGTTCTGCAGCCAAAGGCGTAGGAGCTGCTGTGAAGCCAAGGCGCGTGGCGATGCGAAAAACATGCGTGTCTACAGCAATGCCTTCCACTTTGCCGAAGGCTTTGTTCAAGACGATATTCGCTGTTTTGCGGCCGATGCCGGGAAGCGAAGTGAGACCTTCCATGGTGTCCGGGACATGGCCGTTCCAGTCGGCTAGGATCGTCTGAGCGCATTCAATTGCGTGGCGTGCTTTAGTGTGATAAAAGCCAAGGGGGTGAATGACCTCCTCCACATCCTTCTCGTCTGCAACAGCTAGGTCAGCGGGATGTGGCCAGAGGTCAAAGAGTCGGGGAGTGACTTTGTTTACCGACCGATCCGTTGTTTGTGCGGAGAGCATCACGGCGATGAGAAGTGAATAGGGAGAATGATACCTTAGCGCACTTCCGCGGTTCCCATATCTTTCCTCCATGCGGCGGCATACCTCGGTTGCTCGTTGCTGCTTTGACTTCTTGGGCTCTTTTGCCATCTCAATCGCTCTCTGTGCGGCCTTGTTCTGTGCCTACCAGTTCATAATAAAGCCGCAGGGCACTCGTCGCTATTGTTTCTAGAAGATCTGTCTGTTGTAAAACCGCTCGCGGAAATCTATAGAGGAAAGCGTATAAAGCGGTTACCCTGCTTTTTTACGGGTTGGCTGGCAGCGCACTACAGGCAAACTAGCAGAAAGCCGGGCTAATATGCATAAAAGAAAACATCAAACATGCGTGGATTTATTGGGTATCACCTGCCCCGCATTGGTGCCTGCTTCCTACCATACGGAGTAATTGTGCCATCTTTGCCAAGCTTTCGGGATTAGAATGAGTCTCGTTACGGGACCGTTCTCGCGTTGGGGTTCTAAGCTAAAGAGCAGTTCCCCCAAGAGACATAGGGCATGTTGGAGGTAAGACATGGGCACTACAGACGCGCTCCACGCACTCAGCAATGATGATATCTACCTTCTTGGTGAGGGCAATTGGTTCCGAAGCTATGAAAAGATGGGCGCGCATCCCGCTCGAGTGGAGGGACAGGCTGGCTACTTCTTTGCGGTTTGGGCTCCCCAAGTTAAGAG
>DHPN01000010.1:0-3232 GCA_002407925.1 Atopobiaceae bacterium UBA5363 | reverse complement strand
CCCTATGGTGGGGTGTGGCAAGGGTTCGTGCCGGGAGTCAAAGAAGGGCAGCTCTATAAGTATTTGATTGAAACTTCGAATGGTGACCTTCTTTATAAGGCTGACCCCTATGCATTCTCGGCGGAACTCATTCCAGGCACAGCCTCTAAGACCGCTGTTATCTCTGGCTATAGATGGCGAGATGCAGCTTGGATGAAGCGCCGCGCTGAAACTGATCACATGAAGAAGCCTCTAAATATTTTCGAGATACATCTTGGCAGCTGGAAACGTCATGATGATGGTCTTGCCGGCAATGGCGACCCTGATTCTGACGAGCACAGCGGTTCCTATCTTACATATGACGATTTGTCAGATCAGCTTGTACGCTATGTAAAGAAAATGGGGTATTCGCACATTGAGCTTCTGCCCGTAATGGAGCATCCGTTTGATGGATCCTGGGGGTATCAAGTCACGGGCTACTTTGCACCAACTAGTCGCTATGGGACGCCCAAGCAGTTTAAGCATTTCGTGGACGCATGTCACCAGGCTGGTATTGGCGTCATTCTCGACTGGGTCCCTAGCGGATTTTGCCGTGACGAACAGGGGCTCGTACATTTCAACGGGAATAAGCTCTATGAAAAAGAGGAGCATCCTAACTGGGGGACATATAAGTTTGACCTAAGCCGTGGCGAGGTCCGTTCGTTTCTCATATCTAACCTACTGTATTGGGTTGGTGAATATCATGCCGATGGCATACGCATGGATGGCGTCACGTCCATGCTGTATCTTAATTTCGGCATCGACGATCCACGCCTCAAGAAATATAACGAAAAGGGCACCGAAGAGGACCTTGCCTCTATTGAGTTTATTCGTGCATGCAATGCCACGATCGGCAAGTATCATCCAGACGTCATGATGATTGCTGAAGAATCAACCGCATGGCCACTGGTGACCTATCCGCTTACGGACGGAGGCTTGGGATTTAACTACAAATGGGATATGGGCTGGATGAACGATACCCTGCACTACATGCAGTCTGATTTTCCTTATCGTCCTTCCAACCACGGCCTCCTAACATTTTCTATCATGTACGCGTTCAATGAGAATTTTGTCCTGCCGCTGTCCCATGATGAAGTAGTCCATGGCAAATGCTCTCTTATAACGCGTATGCCAGGCGACTACTGGCGTCAGTTCGCCGGCATGAGAGCGCTTGCCTTTTACCAGATGACTCACCCTGGGGCAAAATTAAATTTCATGGGCAACGAAATCGCCCAGTTTATTGAGTGGCGCTATTATGAAGGCATACAGTACTTCTTGACTGAACAATACGAAAGCCATGCTCATCACCAGCACTTTATTGCATCCCTTAACGAATTCTACAATGCTCATCCTGCACTTTGGCAAAAAGCGTATTCATCGGATGGCTTTGAGTGGATAAACGCCAATGATGCAGATCAGTCAATCATCTCCTTTGTCCGCCATGGGGACGATCCCAAAGACGACCTTGTTATTCTCATAAACTTCGATCCGGCGACCTACGAGCAATTTCGTTTGGGTTTGCCGCGAGCGGGGAAGTGGCAGGAAATCTTCAATACTGATGCGGAGCAGTTCGGTGGCTCGGGAGTCACTAATTCTGGCACCGTCTATGAAAGTAGCCATGAAAGCTGCGATGGTCAATCGAATTCCGTTGTTTTGCGCGTCCCGCCAATAGGCGGCTTAGTGTTGGCCTACGTTGGGGCTCTTCCCATGCGGCCGGTAGAGGAAGCAACTGCTGTCTCTGCCGGGGCTATAGGTAAAGAAATGCAGCCAGAGACAAAGCAGGCGCCCAAGACTCATATCCCGTTAGTAGAATCGGCGAAAGAGAATCCTGTTCAAAAGCGTGCTGTGCACAAACGAGCTTCGGCAAAGAAGGAAACCGTCAATGCAGGCGGATCTCGTCGTAGTACCGCTAAACGATCAAAGCGCAACAGCAAGAAGAAATAAAACTATCACGATCCAGCTGTCTCAATGAGGCACTACAGGGCAAAGGAAAATGATGTTGCAAAAACTCTTCAAAGACAAGCAGGACTTTGTTGACCAATACGAAGAAGCATGCCAGAGAGAATTTGGGCGTAGCTTTGACGAGAGCTCTCCTGAAGAGCGTTACTATGTCCTCGCGAGCCTTATAGCGCGTCGTTCAAGAAACGTGCAGCATGATGCTCATAAAAAGGGTGAGAAGCGGGTCTACTATTTTTCATTGGAGTTTCTGCTAGGCCCATTGCTTGACAACTATTTGTTGAACTATGGCATTCGAGATCTCGTGGCTGAGGGCATCAAGGACATGGGGGACTCTCTTGGCCATCTGGAAGAGCAAGAGGCAGACCCAGGCCTTGGAAATGGCGGGCTTGGCCGTCTTGCGGCTTGCTTCCTTGATTCAATGGCAACAGAAGGTATTGCCGGCAACGGCAATGGCATGCGCTATCGCTACGGTCTCTTTCGCCAAGAGATAATCGGAGGGCGGCAGGTTGAAAAAACTGATAACTGGCTTGGTCAAGGGTACCCTTGGGAAACTCGTAAAATAGGCAGCTCCGTCGTTGTGCAGTTTGGCGGGCAGGTTATACGTCATGAAAAAGACGGCCGTTATTGGTTTACACAGGAAGGCGGAGAGCTCATTCGTGCTGTCCCGTATGATATTCCGATCGTTGGGTATGGTGGCAAGACAGTAAACTCGCTAAGGATCTGGAAGGCTGAGCCTTATACGCATGAGGACTTTGATCTTGATGCCTTCAATGCAGGGGATTATGCGAAGGCTATGAAGTTCAGCTCTGACGCGACGGCCATCTCCACGATTCTCTACCCCAATGACGCGGGTGAACATGGCAGACTTTTGCGTCTCAAGCAAGAGTATCTGTTTGTCTCAGCAGGCTTACAAACAATTTTGCGTACCTACGAGAAGGAATATGGGCCTAAATGGCAACAGCTTCCAGAGCACGTTTGCATCCATACCAATGACACGCATCCAGCTATGTGTGGCCCCGAGCTTATGCGTATCTTGGTAGACGATAAACATGTGGATTTTGATCTTGCATTTAAGATTGCCTACAAAACTTTGTCGTACACAAACCATACAGTAATGCCGGAGGCGCTTGAGAAGTGGCCAATAGACATGTTTAGGAAGCTTTTGCCGCGTACCTACATGTTCATCGAAGAAATAGATCGTCGCTATCGGGATAAATTCCCTAGAGGCAATAGTGATTGGTATGAAAAACTGCAA
>DHPN01000008.1:27590-27811 GCA_002407925.1 Atopobiaceae bacterium UBA5363 | reverse complement strand
CGGGCTGCCTCATGCAGGCAGGAGATCGCCTCGGAAAGCTTGTCCTCTATGCCGCCATCACCCATGATGGTTTCATGGGCAGATGCGGCAGCGCTCATGAGGGCCTCTGCATGCTCGACGCGCGGCAAGGCCTCTTCCAGCTTCTCGTACTCTCCCTCCTCAGGCTTGGCCGCATCGATGCGATCCAAGATGAACTGCGCCTCATCGAGGCGCTCCGATGC
>DHPN01000008.1:23995-27345 GCA_002407925.1 Atopobiaceae bacterium UBA5363 | reverse complement strand
GACGCCCAGCTGTCAAGCAAATCCGCATGGCTTGCCTGGGTGAGCAGGCGCTGGTGCTCGTGCTGGCCACAGAGCTCAACGCTGGATCCGATGCGCTTCGCCAGCTCGCGCACCGACGCCATGGCGCCGTCGATCTCAACGCGTCCGCGACCGCTCGCCTCTATGCGGCGGCGCACGATCGTCCCATCTGCGCCTTCACCCGGCAAGAAAAAGCGACCTTCCACGACAAGCGCATCAGCCCCTTCGCGCACCTCAGTCACATCGGCGCGCTCCCCCGTCAGGAGCTTGACCGACGAGAGCAGGGCAGATTTGCCAGCGCCTGTCTCCCCCGTCAATACCGTAAGCCCCGGGGCGGGCGTGAGCGTCGCGTCCTGTATGAGCGCGACATTATGGACATGCAGCTCGTCTATCATTTCCCCGCTTCTCCGTAAAAGACGCGCGAGACCGACTCGTAGAAGCTTTGCTCGCTGTGGTCCAGCAAGATGATGTCGCCTGGGCCGCGCCTGACTGTTGCGCGCACGCCGTGCTTGGCGTCACCCAATGGCTGGCCGTCAGCGAAGAAGAGGCGATCGGCACGGCGCTCAGGGCTGATCTCAAGCTCCACGACGTCGGAAGGCGACGTCAAAAAAGCCCGTGCCATGATTGTGTGCGGCGCGACCGGCACGCACACCATGCCTGAGAACTCAGGGGTCACGATGGGGCCGCCCGCCGCCAAAGCATAGCCGGTCGAACCTGTGGCCGTGGACACCACAAAGCCGTCGCCGCGCAAACGGTCGATGTGATGGCCTGAGACGGAGACGTCAAAGACGATCATGTCGCCACGCGCGCCATGCGTAAGCGCAAGGTCGTTCAAGGCAAAGCGGTGCTTCGTCTCCGTCGTGCCGTCATCGCCTTCGAATTCGACCGTGATGCTCAGAGTCGCCCGGTGAGAGGAGTGCATCTCCCCTGCAAGGGCCGCCGCGACGTTGGAGATCAGGTCCTCGGGGCCGCCGCAGGTAAGAAAGCCCAGGTGCCCATACGAAATGCCCATCAACGGCGTCTCGGAGTAGGCGACCATGCGCGCCGCACGCAGAAGCGTCCCGTCACCGCCGAGGGAGACCACCAGATCCGCTCCGTCGATGTCGGCAACGCGATCAGGAAAGAGCTTCTTGTCAGGCGCCCAGGCACACTCGACGCCCTGGTCGTCAAGCCAGTCTTCCAGCTTGCGGGCTCCCTCCATGGCAGGCTCACGCGAATAGTTGGGCACAAGGAGAACTTTCACAGCGGCTCCCTACTACCAGACGCACGACAGATACAGCTGTGAGTGTAGCACCCGCCGCTGCGCCTGCATGCTCAGGCACGCTCGCCATAGAGGAGATATTCCACGTTGCCCTTATGGCCTGTTATAGGGCTTCGGCATGAGCCGCGCACATTAAGCCCGGCGCTCTCAAACGCGTGCGCGACCTTCTCAAGCGCTGTGCGGCGCACCGTCTGGTCTCGCACGACACCGCCAGGCCCCACGTCCTGCCGTGGGGCCTCAAATTGCGGCTTTACCAGCGTGAGAAAGGCCCCGTCACCTTTCAACAGCGCCATGACGGCAGGGAGTACGAAGGTGACGGAGGTGAAAGAGACGTCGCACACCGCAAGGTCGATGGTCCCCACATACGCAGACGCAGCAAGATCCACGATGTTGGTGCGCTCAAGTAGCTCCACGCGTGGGTCGCACCTGAGCTGCCAGGAGAACTGAGCGCGCCCGACGTCAACTGCGAGCACCCGGGACGCTCCGTGGTGAAGCAAGCAATCGGTGAAGCCGCCTGTCGAGCAGCCGACATCAAGGCACGCGAGGCCGCTCGGGTCGACATCGAAGGCAGCAAGACCCCCTTCGAGCTTCTCTCCCCCTCGCGAGACATAGGCGCCATGGCGGCGCACATGCAGGGCAAGGCCTGGCTTCACCTGCTCGCCGGGATGGTCCAACAGGCGGCCGTCAGTGGATATGTCTCCAGCAAGCACGGCGCGCATCGCCGAATCGGCATCGGGAAAAAAGCCACGTTGAACGAGCTCAACGTCTAAGCGTCTGCGTACCATCGCTGCAGCTACTTTGCAGATGCAGCGCGAGCATCAGAGCTATCGGCAGCGGCAGCTGTGCCTGCAGCAGCCTCAGAGGCAGGTGTCGGAGGGGCAGCTTCGGCCGCTCCCTCAGCGCCTGCCTGTTTGAGCTGCGCCTGCTCAGAGGAGCTGAGCTCCGTGACGTCGACCATATCAACGGCGGCCGACCCCAGGTCTATCGCCTCGTCAAACAGGTCCAGCGAGGTCTCCAACGACGTATCTTTATCACGGACCTCATCAATAATGTCATCAAGCCTTTTGCAGATGTCGTCAAAGGTCTTGTATGCTGAGATATCAGTTTTGGCCATCGTGTACGCTCTCCCCAGAAGGCGCGGATTGGCCCGTTGCAGGCTGGTCCTGGGCTTTCAAGAGATCCTCACCGGCTGCAAGCTGATCTGCCACACGGCCGAGCAGGCCATTCACGAAGCGTGGCGACTCCTCCGTGCCATATGCCTTCGCAAGCTCCACGCATTCGTTGATGGCAACGGCCACGTCGACATCATCAACAGCGATCATCTCATACAGGGCGATGCGCAGAAGATTTCGATCAACAGCTGGCATGCGGTCAATTGACCAGTTGGTCGCACGAGCGGCAATGATGGCATCAAGGTTGGGAAGCATGTCCTCAACGCCTAAGGCAAGATGTCGTGCATAAGGGTCGAGCGGCCCAACTTCCAGGCACGGAACGCCAGCGAGCACCTCCTCGACGCTGCGCTCGCAGACCTCTGCTTGAAAAAGCAGTTGCAGCGCTTGGCTGCGGGCAAGGGTGCGCCCGCCAAAATGCGGATGTCCTGACACGAGTGGTTACTCCTTGGGAAAGACGATACTGTCAATGCACACGTCGACAGCGGATACCTCAACGCCCATCTGTTCTTGCGCAGCGCGTGCAACGGCTGTGCGAACCTCCGCCGCGAGCTTCGTAAACGGATAGCCGTAGAACACCGTGAGATGCACGGTGATATGAAGCTTGCCGTCCTTCACCTCAGCATCGACGGCATTGCCCTCATAGGTGATGGGCTTGCTCATGAAGACTGACACAAGACTTGATGCGGTCGCCTTCTGGCCCACCGATGCCACGCCCTCGACCTTCTCGGCTGCAGCCGAGACGATGGCTGAGACCACCGACAGAGAGACGCCAATGCCTGAGATGTAGAGTTCGGAATCGCCCATAACAATCCTTTCGGACAGCCGGCAGCACAGCGCCGGCACCTTTGTCGCCTGAGCAGACAGGCAGGTGACGCCTAGACGCGTTGAACGAACTTGCC
>DHPN01000008.1:14103-23821 GCA_002407925.1 Atopobiaceae bacterium UBA5363 | reverse complement strand
ATGGTGGCAGGCTTGGTGCCGCCTTGGACGGTGTCTCCCTTAAATCCCGGGTCAGTCTCGGTGACCTCAGCCTCAATGAACATGGGAGGCTGGACGCCGAGGAGCTCGGTGTCTGCGTAGAGCAGCTGGCAGGTGTCGTTTTCCTTGAGCCACTGCGCATTGTCGCCGATGTAGCTTGGGTCCACCGGAATCTGCTCGTAGGTGTCGTTGTCCATGAAGACATAGTTTTGGCCGTCGTTGTAGAGGTATTGCATCTCGCGGGTGATCAGCTGCACACTTTCGAACTTGGTCCCAGCATTGCAGGTCTGGTTATTAATGGTACGGCCATTTTGGAGATCCTTGATGGTGTAGCGGACAAAGGCACCGCCCTTGCCGGGCTTGACGTGTTGGAACTCCACGATCGTATAGTAGTGGTCTCCTATTTTGAGGCCCATCCCGTTGCGAAAATCTGCTGTGCTGATAGTTGTGGTTGCCACTGGTGTTGCCTTTCTTTCTTAGCCCGCCTGCAAAGGGCGGACGCGTCGCATACATATATTACTATACGCCAATATGGCAAGGCTTCGCAGCTCCCACACATCACCAGACACGTGGCATACCTCAGTTGAGAGGGACTTTCCCCTCATTTTCCTTGTGCTCCCTAAGGCCGCGCTTCCAAAACGGGATGTTGGTGAGCTTTTTGAAGTTATTCGCAGCATGCACCATCTTGTCTGGCGGCAAGTGTCTGCGCATGGCCTTGAGAAGGTCCATCCCCTTCGAAACGACGAAGGTCAGGGTCTGGTCTTGGTCTGTCACGATATCAATCGAGCGAACGTAGGGGTGCTTCTTCCCGTACACGTCAGCGCGCACGAGAACGATGTTTTTCCATGGCATTTTCATGAAGCCCGGGCCGTCGAGGTCACGAAACTCGACGCCGCCTTCCCCGACGAAGATCATGCCGTCAGTCAGCGCGATTGGATTGACGCACGCGTTGGCCTTGGTCGCAAACTCAACCTGCTTGTTGAGAGGGCCTTCCAAGGCGGCGCGGGCCTCATCATCTTTCTGACGTTTCCTCTCGACCTTCTTGCGCTCCTTCTTGTCCATCTTCTCGGCATAGATGCGCGCGGCCTGCGCCTTGCTCTCGCGCTTGCGCTGGGTGCGCTCGGCGCTGCGATCAGCTTTCTTTTTGCCAGACATATGAGAGCTCCCCGTGTTTTGGACATACACATACTGTCAAAAGACCACCGAGGTAACGCTTGTAGACGTCGCCACGCCGTCTTATGTCCGCGCATCCGTTGAGCGAACATAAGACGGCGGCGGAGCCGAAACCCCGTCGCCGTCTACGAGTCCTCAAGCTACATGGTAACCAAGATTAGCTCATGATTCCAAGAACGTACATCAGGATACCAAAGACGAACAGGCAAAGGATTAATACGATCGGGCTGGCTTTCTTCTTCAGCAGGCTGCACAGCAGAAGCGTGAGCAGAAGCGGCATCAAGCCAGGCAACAATGTGTTAAAGATATCCGAAAGCGTCTGAACGTTCGTCGAGGAGGCCTTCAGTGTCCCGCCAGCGACCTTCAGGATCGTGTTGGCGAAGTCCGTGACGCTTTGGGTGTTGATGCCACCCTTGAGCTCGTTAGCCAGCGAGGCCCAGTCGGCATAGCCGCCCTCAGAGACAGGCGCAGAGGAGACGACGAGCGGGAATTTCATCGTCGTCCAACGAGGCACCAGCACGCCCATGATGAACATACCAAGAATCGATGCGGCGGTTGTGACCTTCTTCATCAAACCGCCAGAGAGGTCCTTGGTAATATTCATGCCAAGCTTGTAGCCAGCCTCCTGCGTATACCACGTGAAGACCAGACGGAAAGCGTTCCATAGCACAAAGAAAAGAATTGGTCCGAGAATAGAGCCATTAAGTGCAAATGACGCAGCGAAAGCGCCAAACACAGGGCGAGCGGTGCCCCAGAAGATAGGATCGCCGACACCCGCGAACGGGCCCATCATGCCGATCTTGACGCCCTGGATGGCAGCGTCGTCAACGTTTTGACCAGCTGCGCGCTCCTCTTCCAATGACATCGTGATGCCCAAAATAGGAGCAGACATGAATGGCGTCGTGTTGTAGTACTCGAGGTGACGCTTAAGTGCTGCCTTGAGCTCCTCGGGCTTATCGCCATAAAGACGCTTGAGAGCCGGGATCATCGAGTAGCACCAGCCGCCGTTTTGCATACGTTCGTAGTTCCATGAACCCTGCAGAAACGCCAGACGCCACCACACCGACTTTCGATCACCAAGGGTGACACGCCTAATATCGCCAGTCTGTACAGTTTTAGTTGCTTCAGCCATTGTTCTTCACTCCCCTCTTTCTATTCGTAGTCTGCAAGGATGTCATCAAGTGGATCTGCCCCTCCAGATCCTAAGGCAGCTGTGTTGCCCTCAGGAGCGTTGAAAGCTGGTGAGAGTTGCAGATAGATCAGGGCAAGGCAGACACCAATGATGCCCATAGCAACTAGGTTCAAATCTGAAACGGCCGCAAGGGCAAAGCCCATATAGAAGAAGGGCCAAAGATCCGGAGTAGCCATCATATTGATGACCATTGCGTAGCCGACAGCTACGACCATGCCGCCGCCAACGGACAGACCAGAGGTCAGCCAGTCAGGAATGGCGTTAAGCCCAGCCTGTACTACGTCGGTAGGCACTGACATGACAATGGCGGCCGGGATGGCGACGCGTAGTCCTTGGAAGGCCATGGCGATGTACTGCCACATCTCAACGCCCTTGATCGAGCCTTTATCTGCAGCGGCATCCATGCCGTGGACGCAAACGACCGAAAGGGTACGAACCAGTGAGGTGAGCACAAGGCCTGCAATTGCCAATGGCATAGCCATGGCGATAGCAGTGTTAACGTCTGAGCCATCTACCACCAAAATGGCAGAGCACACAGAGGCGAGAGCCGCATCAGGAGCGATTGCCGCACCGATGTTCATCCAACCGAGTGCGATGAGCTGCAGCGTGCCGCCTAGGACGAGACACTCCGCGACATGCCCAGTTACAAGACCAATCAAAAAGCATGCGATGATGGGCTGGTGGAACTGCCAGCAGTCCAAGACGCTCTCCATGCCGGCCAGAAAGGCCACAAGAAAGACGAGTACTTGCATGTTCTAATCCTCCTTCGTACGTCAGAAGAGCAGCTACTTGATTTCTCCGGCTTTTTTGATGAGGCCGAAGATGTCCTCCTTGGGGTCATTCGGGACCTTCTGGGAGTAAACCTCGATGCCCTTGTCACGCAGGCTCTTAAATGCCTGCACGTCTGCGGCGTCCATGCTGAGGTCATGGCCGATCATAGTTTTGCCCTCGCCACCAGGCATGTTGCCCACGTCAACTGAGCTCACCTTGACGCCACTTTCGACAGCCCGAACAACATCTTGGGGCTTTTCAAACAGCGCAATAAAGCGCTGGCCATTGAAGCGAGGATCTTTGCACACGTCGATAAATTTCTGTACAGGAATAGCTGTAGCTTTGACTCCTGGAGGTGCAGCCTCGGTAATCATGGTCTTACGAAGAGCATTATGCGCGACACCATCAGAGACGACTACGATGCGCGTAGGACGCACAGCCTTTGACCATACAGTTGCAACCTGCCCATGCAGCAGGCGTCCATCAACACGGACTAAGCCCAATTCGAGAGGCTTGTTGCTCGACGACACATAGTTGGAGCCAGCTGCTGCAGCCTTGCGCTTTGGCATAATCGACTCGGGTTTTACTTTAATGCCAGAGCGACCAACAACAATGAGCTGCTTAGCAAGGTCATGAGCCGAGATCTTATCATCACGATCGGAGACGGCTTCCATAAGCAGCGGTAAATTGACACCCGTTATGAGAGCCCAACTCGGATGACCTGCGAGCAATTCGGAGGCAACGTTAAACGGCGTGCCTCCCCATAGATCGACCAATAGTAGAACCTGCTCAGGATCGGCCATTTTATCAGCCGCAGCCACGAGCTTTGCCTTGAAGGCATCCGGACCCATGTCAGGTGTCAGGACGCAGGCTTCGAGGTTTTTTTCACCAGGCATAAACATGCTAAGGGTGTTTAACAAACCCTCGGACAGATTGCCATGCGAGGCAACAACAATGCCGGTCATCGTGCTCCTCCCTCGTTGAACGTGGCATTCCTGCCGGTAGTTACAGGGACGAAAAGCTGCATACGCATCCCTCCCTCACTAGGAAGAAGCTCATCAAAAGAACACAAGAACTTCTTCTCCTTCACATCTTGCACACACACCGTACTTTAAACCAACATATCTCTGCATCACAAGGACATTTTGAATACAAGTCTTAATTAAATGAGTTAAGCAATTAAAAAAATATTTTGCTTGCCTCCCACAAAACCATAAAAAGACCAGATGACAGCTATTGATGCCATCTGGTCACTTTCGAAAGTTCAATTTTTAAAAGAAGTCATTGCATTGACTACTGCATTCCGCAAACGGTAGCAGCTACCGTCCTAACGGCCAACGCAAACAAGATCATGACCGATTTCTGAGAACGGATGATAACCCCTCTCATCCACAACACCGCAGTCTTCTATACGCACACCAAACTTACCAGGCAAATAGATACCTGGCTCATCGGTAATAACCGCACCCGCCATGAGCACGTCTTCGCTCGTGCGTGAAAAACGTGGCTGCTCATGGATCTCAACGCCGACACCGTGACCGAGTCCATGCTTGAAGTAGTCACCATATCCGGCATCTGAGATCGTCTTAACAGCAAGCTCGTGGATCTTACGGCAGCTGACGCCAGTATGGATTGCAGCGGCACAGGTCTCATTGGTCTTGCGTACGACGCCATACACTTGGCGCTGCTCTTCGCTGGGCTCTCCTACGCAGACAGTACGCGTCATGTCAGCGTGATAGTCGTGATAGCAGGCCCCATAATCCATGACGACCATGTCACCTTCTTTAAGCACATATTCGCTCGGCTGAGCATGCGGGTTGGCACCATTGGGTCCAGCTGCGATGATCGTACCGAAGGAAAGCTCCTCCGCGCCATGGGTGAGCATATAATCCTCAAGTTCGACTCGAACCCTAAGTTCTGTTTGACCCGCGCGCATAAACGAGACAATGTGGCGGAAAGCTGCATCAGTGATGCGCTGCGCCTCACGCATGAGCTCAAGCTCCTGCTCATCTTTGGACGCACGAAGGCGAGACGCGATGTCGCCATGCAGTCGCGGTGTGAGGCAGGCCACTGAAGCCTTGGCGCACTCCTGCTTGAATGCGTCAAAGAAAGCCAAGTCGACCGTGTCTTCGACGGCAACGACGCGCGCACCCGTCTCAGCAACGCGCTCAACGGCCCATGCAGGTCCATCTATGAGTTGCTCATCGAGCTTCCAAGGCGTGTCAGCGCCCAGGCGCGCCTGAAACGTCCCGAAGTAACGCGAGTCAGTGTGCAGCCACAGCCCTTCAGGTGTCACAAAGGCTGTGTGGGCGTTCTCGAAATCAAACGTGCGCTCGGCGCCAGTGAGCCAGCGCAAGTCAGGATTGTTGCGTAGGATCACAGCGTCATAGCCACGCCGTTGCATCAGCTCCCTCACACGCGCGACGCGCTGTGCAAGCACCTGTCGATCCGACATGTTTTGTCCTTCTTTCCTTGGTCTTGCCTCCAGATACCGCCTCAGCAGTGTAGTCGTGGCAGCGAAGCGGTTGTGACGACGCGTGGACATCTCAGCACCCATGCATACAACCCTCACGCATGTGAATGAATTACTTTTGATCCCTGCTGGCACACCACGCGCATACATGCTCAGCAAGCAACTCGTCATCAATCGTCGAGAGGCGCACACGCCCCAGGGAGCGCGGCAACCCAAGCAGGAAGCGGCTACTCCGCAGGAAGCGATCCTCCTTCAGTGCGCGGATCATCAGATCCGGGTCAACATGGCAAGTGAGCTGAGGCAAGTCGAGGCGCTCGAGCAGCTCATCTGACATCAGGACGTCCTCGACGCTCAGCTCCCCTTTGCCACAAGACAAGCGCGTGGTAAAGCGGAGCGCCTCTGCGACCAACGTAGACTCCGGTACATCATCAGGCAGTAGCGCCTGCAGCGCACGCACGAAAGTACCGCCGAACCCAAGGGCCTGGCGCAACCCGATGGAGGTGGACGTCGCAAGGCGTCCGCTCGATCGCAGCGTCTCAACGAGCTGGTCTGCAATGGCATGCGTGTCGCCGGAGGCAAGCTCCTGCGCACGATCCCACAGCGCGCTGTAGGACTTCTCCGCGTCTGCCATCGCAATGCGGGCGGCAAGGGCCCTCATGAGGCGAGAAGACTCAACCTGAGGATCACAGTTAATGATACTGAGGTCGACAAAGAGATGCTTTGCGCAGCCTCTGACGTCGATGAGCTCTGACTTGCCGTCAATGTCAAGCCCACGGGGCGAGATGACGCCTTCAAGCGCGCTTGCGCTGTCAAGGGGTATGCATGTCAGGGAGACCCCGCTACACCAGCTGTTGCAGGCGCTCGTTGCAAGCGAAAGCAAGTTCACATGCCCAACGGCGCAGACGAGGTCATCGATCGTCACATGGAGACGCGCCAGCTCATGAAAGAAGGACACGACGGCCTCTGGCGTGCGCTGCACAGCTTCGTGCAGAGTCACGGTCTGGACATTGAAGCCAGCGTCACACAGTTGCCGCTGTACAAGCTCAAGCAATGCGGCGTCGACATCCTGCTCTACGAACAGCGCGCAAACGCGACGACCTGCGGATGGCCCACGCAAGATCTCTCCTATGCTGTCCGCGATGCCCGTCCCCACCCGTACGTCACAAGAGCCCTTCGGCAGAGATATCCACTGCCGAATGGGAGCAACGAAATCCGACGGCTGCGCATCGGGGCCTGTTGCTTCATCATCGGCGCTTGCATCGGCATTCATGTCGGCATCAGCATCCGGATGCGCATCCATGCCGACGCCAGCATGGGCATTGTCGTCCAAATCTGCATTCGAATCGGCATCGCTGTCCGCGCTCCCACCCTCGACAGACCCGGCATCCATGGCAACATCAACGGTAGCAGGCGCAGGCGCCTGCCCGCTGGCCATAGCGTCTGCCGGGGTGACTCTATCCTCATCACTGTCGAGATCAGCGTCGGAATCCACGATGCCGTCCAAGTCGTGCGTATCAGGTCCTGTTGCGCTCACAGTAGGCCCTCCTCCCAGAGCAGCTCTGCCGCCTCAGTGGCAACCTGCTCAAACGTGTGATTGCGAATGTCAATGACATAGTCTGCCACATGCTGATAGAGTGGTCGACGGTGCAGGTAGAGCTCGCGAGCATGGGCGACCGAGCCAAGGTCTGGCCTCTTCTCAGGATGCTGGATCTGGCGCAATGAGTCGTCAAGCGCACCGTCGAGATACACCACAACGCCCATCTCGTGCATGGCCTCGCAGCTTTCAGAGCATTCAACGATGCCGCCGCCACAACTCACAAGCAGTGACTTCTTCAAGCGCAGCGACAGTAGCACTGCCCTTTCGTCGCTGCGGAAAGCTTCTTCTCCATCTTGCTCGAATATTTCGCAGACACTTTTGCGCATCTGTCTCTCGACAAGGCGGTCGGTATCTACATAGTCTCGATGAAACATGCGTCCAAGGTTGCGTGCAAGGGTGGACTTGCCGGCACCGAGAAAGCCAACGAAGAAGATATGGTCGCAGCCCTCGTGAACCACGTATCCTTCGCCTACCTCCATTCCTAACCTTCCTCACTCTCTACTTCACCTTTAAATTTCTGCTTGCCAAGCAGCATATGCTCGACTTTTCGAAAGATTTGCGTATACCAAAGATCAACCTGCGATTGAGGTCGAATAAGAATCGTCCGAAGCCCTGCGAGATTGCCGGCAGCCATGTCCGTCAGCATCTGGTCACCGATCATGATAGCCTGCTCGGCGGGAACCCCCTCTTGCGCCAAAGCCTTCCAGATCGCAAAGGGCGCAGGCTTCATGGCGAAGGTCACGCAGTCGGCACCGAGCACGTCAGCTGACTTTTGCACTTGGCTGCCATGGATGTTGTTTGAGACTAAGCATAGCTGCATCCCTTGGCTGCGCGCTGCTGCGAACCATGCGATGACCTCCTGGGGAATCACGCCTGTGTCACGCGGCACGCAGGTATTGTCACGATCGAGCAAAATGCAGCGGATGCCCCCTGCCGCAAGCTTGTCCACCTCAACCTCCGGCAATGAAGATACATAGTATGTGGGGCGCAGCAACGACATACGGCCTTCAATCCTCCCCTAGCTACCTTGGGCAGCGCTGATTGCCTGCTGATGCTCCTCGTAGGTCTCGGAAAAGACCTCCTCGAAAGACGTGATCCAAAAGTAATAGTAGCTTGTGCTCGACGGTGAGAGCGCCGATTGGATAGAGGCCAGCCCCGGCGAGCAAATAGGGGTGGGCGGCAGCCCGGCATGTAGGTAGCTGTTATAGGGGCTGTCGGTCTCAAGGTCCTCGGCACTGACGTCCCCACCGGTCACGTAGCCCATCGTCGCATCACTGTCGAGGTACATGCCTATCTTCAGCCGGTTGTAGAAGACAGAGGCAATCTTGGGCCGCTGCTCGTCGGTCAGCGCCTCCCTTTCAATGATGGAGGCGAGCGTCAAGACGTCATAGTCTGACATCGTCACGCCGTAGCCCGACTCCAGCGAGGCCTCAGCTGTCGCGAAGTCAAGCGAGGCGACCTCCTTTTGGAATTGGTCGAGCATCGCACGGATGACCGTGTCAGCCGTTGGGCTCTGGCCGCTAAAGTCATACGTCTTGGGATAGAGATAGCCTTCCAGGGTGTCCGAGCCACTTGAGACGGCCCCTTGCAAGAAGGGGTAATCGCCCACATAGTTTGACGCCTTCGCCTGGGTGGTGAAGTCAGCTACCGAGATACCGAGGTTTTGTTCGACGAGGTTGGCGATCTGGGACAGGGTAAGCCCCTCTGTCACCGTGATGCTGTTCTCAGAGGTATTTGGACCCGCTATGAGGCGATCTATCACATTCTGCACGTCAGAGCCCGTGACAAACGAATAGGTCCCTGGCTTGAACTCCGAGTCGACGTTCTGCTTTTGCGCTGCCGAGAGAAACGTAGACGCATCGGAGATGACGCCGTCATCGGCGAGCATCTGGGCAATTTCGCTGCCCCCCGTCCCTTCGGCAATGGTAACTGTCACCTGCTGCCCCGCGGTCACCGAGGTCTTCTGCTGCTGGTTTGAGGAGAGGAAGCCAAAGAAGCTGTGGGCAACGAGAAGCGCACCAACGACAGCGATGGAGGCAACGGCAATGACAGCGATATACAAAGGCCTTTTGCTAGCCGCCTTTCGCCTGCTGCCTCGCCTGTCGGCAGAGAGGCCGCGAAAGCTGCAGGCCGTCCTTCTCTCATGGCCTTGCCGCCCTCGACGGGAGGATGCGCCCATGCGCTGCGTAAGTTCGGCCGTGCGCCGCGAAATCTTTCTCGCGCTTGCCATGCGCGCGGCGCCGCTACTGCCCGCCGCGGCAGCAGGCGTCCGGCTGCTATGCCGAGCGTGGTGAGTCTTGCCGTCGTTGTTGGACATGGTCATCCTCTATTTCTTTTGCGCATCAAGCCATGCTTGCAAGAAGAGGGATGCGGCCACCATGTCAAGTTTGCCACGCATCTCTCGCTCGGATAGCCCCTCCTCGCGAAGCACGCGCTTTGCCTCGCTCGATGACAGCCTCTCATCGGCAAACTCCAGGGGCAAGCCACATGAGTC
>DHPN01000008.1:0-13917 GCA_002407925.1 Atopobiaceae bacterium UBA5363 | reverse complement strand
CCAGACAGCGTCAGGGGACGGCCGCAAACAAGTAGGTCTGGCTCGAAGTCTTCCAGCACGCGACGAAAGCTGCGAGCCAACCCGAACACCTCAGGCGCAGGCAGCACCTTGACCGGTGAGGCAACGGTACCTGTCGCATCGCTTGCTGCAATGCCGACGCGCACCTCGCCGATGTCAAGCGCGAGAACCCTCAAAGATAGTCCTTCCTATGCTCCAAGCAGTTGCTTGGCAGCTCCAAGGGCGGCATCGACGCCAGCTGCGTCGGGTCCGCCGGCCTGTGCCATGGAGGGCTTACCGCCACCGTGTCCACCGATCTGTGCAGCGATCTGCCGTATGAGCTTGCCAGCATCAAAGCCCGCCGCCACAGCGGTGTCAGAGGCCGCCGCAAGCAGAGCTGCCTTGTGGTCGGCGGTCGCAGAGGCAATGACGCAGGCGATCTCGGGTCTCTCGGCCCCATCGCGAATCGAATCCCACACCGAGCGCAGCTGCTTGCCCGAAAGCCCTGAGACCTTGGCGAAGACGCAGCTGTAGCCACCGAGGTCCACCGCAGAGGACAGCGCGTCTGCGACGCTTTGGGAAGAGGTGCCGACCGTCGCGGCTTGAAGCTTCGCCTCCGCCTCGGCCTTCTCGGCAAGAAGGGCGGATGTGCGCTGGGCTGCGTCTGCCGGACGGCACTTGAGCTGACCGGCAACCTCGTTGAGGACGGCCAGCTGCTCGTCGACGTACTCCACGGCCCCCGCGGAGGTGACCGCCTCGAGGCGCCTGATGTTGGCGCCCGAGGAGCTCTCAGAGACGATCTTGAAGAAGCCGAGCTCGGAGGTGTTGCGCGCATGCGTGCCGCCGCACAGCTCACACGAGAAGCGCTCCGCGCCCTCACCGACGGAGACGACGCGCACGACGTCGCCGTACTTCTCGCCAAACAGCGCGACCGCGCCGGCCGCCTTCGCCTCCTCAAGGCCCATCTCACAGGTCACGACCGGCTTCGCGGCAAAGATCTCGGCGTTCACAAGTCCCTCGACACGGGCAAGCTGGTCGGAGGTCATGGCCTCGAAGTGCGTGAAATCGAAGCGCAGCCTATCGGGAGCCACCAGTGACCCTGCCTGGCTCACATGCTCGCCCAAAACCCGCTTCAGCGCCGCGTCGAGCAGGTGCGTCGCCGTGTGGTTACGCCGTATCAGCTCGCGGCGGCCGTGGTCGACAGAAGCAGTCGCGATTGCGCCGACGGCGACCTCTCCGGCAGCCACCTTGCAGACATGGGCGACTATGCCACCTTCGCGGTGCTTCGTGTCAAGGACGGCAAGCGAGAAGCCAAGGCCCTCTATGGTACCCGTGTCGCCTAACTGGCCGCCCATCTCGCCGTAGAATGGCGTTGCCTTGAGCACCACGTCGACCTGCTCACCCTGCGTGGCCCTCTCGACCTGCTTTCCGTCTCTCACGAGCGCGACGATCTCGGCGCCACGCAAAACGTCCTGGTCATAGCCGACGAAGTCTGTCTCCGGAAGCTTGTCGGAAAGGGCGACCCAGACGTTGGCCGCTTGGGACCATGCGTCGCGGTTGGCCGCCGCGCGGGCACGGGCCTTCTGCTTGTCCATCTCGGCAGTGAAGGCGTCCATGTCAACCTTCACCCCTGATGCTGCGCAGATCTCACGTGTGAGGTCGATCGGGAAGCCGTAGGTGTCGTGCAGGCGGAATGCGACCACGCCGGAAAGCGTCTGGCCTACGGAGAGCTTGGAGAGCTCGGTGGCCAGGCTTTGCTCGCCCGCCTCGAGGGTCTCTGAGAAGTGCGCTTCCTCAGCAGTGACGATGCCGTCTATCAGCGCCTGGTTCTCGACAAGCTCCGGATAGACATCACCGAGCAGGCGGGCGACCTCATGGGTGTAGGAGCTGAGGAACCCCCCTTGGATGCCCAGGAGGCGACCATGGTAGACCGCACGGCGAAGCAGGCGGCGCAGCACATAGCCGCGCCCATCATTGGACGGCAGGATGCCGTCACCGATCATGAAGGCGACAGCCCGGCTGTGGTCGGCCACGATGCGCAGGCTGCTGTCGACTGCGGCATCTCCACTCTCGTAGCTCTTGCCTGAGAGCCTCTCCCCCACGCCGATCAGCGTACGGAGGATGTCACCGCCGTAGTTGGTGTGCTGGTGCTGCATAATCGCGGCTATGCGCTCCAGCCCCATGCCTGTGTCGATGTTCTTGTGCGGCAGGTCAGGCATCGAGCCGTCTGGCTGGCGATCGTATTGGGTGAAGACGAGGTTCCAAAACTCAAGGTAGCGGTCGCCGTCGTCTCCCGGCACAGCTCCTTCGAACGCCGAGCCCTGGTCGTAGTAGATCTCGGAGCACGGGCCGCACGGGCCTGTGGGCCCCGCCGCCCAGAAGTTGTCCTCCGCGCCGAGGCGGCTGATGTGGTCTTCGGCCACGCCGTGACTCTTCCAGAGCTCAGCGCCCTCGTCGTCGTCTGTGTAGACCGTGAAGTAGAGGCGATCGACGGGAAGGCCAAGGTACTTAGGGTTGGTGCAGAACTCGAAGGCCCACGCGATCGCGTCGGACTTCGTGTAGCCGCCAAAGGAGAAGTTGCCGAGCATCTCAAAGAAAGACAGGTGGCGCGCATCACCGATGTTGTCAATGTCGTTGGTGCGCAAGCACTTCTGGCACGAGCAGGCGCCGATCTCCTTCATGGTCTTGGTGCCCTGGTAGTATTCCTTGAATTGGTTCATGCCGGCATTGGCTAGCAGAAGCGACGGATCGTCAGGCACCAGCGAGGACGACGGATAGAGCTTGCAGCCCTTTCCCTCAAAGAAGTGCAGGAAGTCCTCGCGTATCTCAGCGGTGGTCATGGTCTTGTGGTCGGACGTGCTCATGGGGCTGGGCCCTCTCTTCTTGTCTCTGTTCTTCTCTTTGCTTGCCTGCGCGCCTCTCTGGGCACAGGCATGCGCTCACAACCGCCACATTATAGACGAGCTGCCCCTTCATACGGCCGCACGGATTTGCGCGCCCAAAAGCGCACACAAGTGCAGCCCTGCGCCATAGGCCACGATCTCCTTGCGCGCAGGGCGCGTTGCGCCATCGCGGCAAGCTGCGACTTACTGCTGCCGCTTGCGCCTGCTGCCGAAAAAGCTGCGAAAGCGCCGCATGAGCCGCTCGGCGGCCGTAGGGTTGTCCTTGGGGGTCTTGACGGGATAGGCAAGCAGCGCTTTGGGCGTCTCGAGCAGCGTTGATGCAAAGAAGTTCGCATCGGCGAGCGCATCAGCCGAAGGCACCGGGTCGCCGTGGTCATCTTTGAAAGCCGTCGACTTGAACAGGGCCCCCTCCTCCGAGACGATCTGGCGTCCGGTGTGGGACTCAAAGTAGTAGACGAAGATGGCCCTCAGCGCCGCAGTAAGGGGAATCGCGAGAGCCATGCCGAGCACCCCGCCAAGAGCGTCGCCAACAATGAGGCCCACCAGCGACAAGATGGGGTGCACCTTCACTGCGGACTGCATGACAAGCGGGGAGACGACGTTGTCGGTGACGTTTTGGGCCACGAAGGAGACGGCAAGCGACTCCAAAGCAAGCCACGGACTCACAAAGAGGGCAAGGCCCGCCGAGAAGAATGCCGCCACCCATGGGCCGATAACCGGGACGAAGTGAAAGATCCCGACCGTAATGCCCATTAAGGCCGCATAGGGATGTCCGATCAGCGAAAACCCAAAGAAGGACAGCAGCCCTCCAACTGTCGAGGTGGTCACGATGCCCCGCATGTAGCCGCCCATCGAGCGACTGAGGATGGCAAGCAGCATGATCGTGTCGGTCTCGTGCTTGGGGCCAGATGCCACCACGAGCTCATGGACGATCCGGGGGTAGTCCTTGGCAAACCAATATGCCAGCACCAGGCCCAAGAAAAATGTCACGAAGTTGTTGATCATGGTCGTGAGATTGCTCAAGAAGACGTTGGAGAGCTTGTCGGCCTCCTGCGAGGCGAACTTGTTGCCCATCGCCGAGAGAGCGTCCATGACCTGCGACATCATCGCCTCGACGTCTTTGCTCTGGGAGCTGCCGTAGCGGGCCCAGAAATCGTCGGCGACACCTCTGATCTGCTCGAAGTAGGTAGGGACATGTTGCAGGAGCACCATCATCTGCCGGAGGAACTCCCCGCCGAGCAGCACGACGACCGCAGTGAGGACTGCGAGCACGATGAGCAGCGCGATGAAGGCGCCCAAGGCGCGCGGCACCTTGTGACGCGCGAGGAAGTTGGTGATGGGGCTGCAGATGAAGCCCAGAATCACGCCTGTGAGGAGAAGTTCGACTGCAGGCCCAACCATGTACAGCACACGCACGGCGATGACGAAGACCAGACAGCAGCCGATGATTGCCCCGGCATACAGGCAGATGCGCTTTGCACGCCTTTCGGCTGTCCTGCTCTTTTCGGCGTCATCTAAGTCCTTGGCCATCACTGACCTTTCTTGTTGATGAGGCCTTCGGGGTCGATTTTCTCCTGCACGCGCTGCAGCGTCCGACGCAAAAGGCGAGAGACCTGCACCTGTGAGATGCCGAGGCGCTTGGCTATTTCGACTTGCGTCATGCCCTCCAAGAAGCGCATGCGAATGATCTCCTGCTCACGCGGGGAGAAGTCAGCGATTGCCTCCTCGAGGATCATGCGATCGTCGGAGGCCGCGAGGTCTTGGTCGATGGAGGCATAGTGGTCGATCACAGACGGCGCCTCGTCATCGTCGCCTTGGCCGCCGCCTTCAAGCGGCACAGAGCTGTAGGCGCTCGACGACTCCATGGCCTCAAGCACCTCGTCCACCGAGGCGCCAAGCTCATGGGCGATCTCCTCCACCGAAGGGGACCTTTGCAGCTCGCGCGTCAGTTCGTCGTTGGCCTGGTTGATCTTTTGCGAGAGCTCCTGTAGGCGGCGCGGGACACGCACGGACCAGCCCTTGTCACGGAAATGGCGCTTGATCTCGCCCATGATGGTGGGCGTGGCATAGGTCGTGAACTCGAGCCCGCGCGAGGGGTCGAAGCGGTCGATGGCCTTGATCAGCCCGATGGTTCCCACCTGGATGAGGTCCTCGAGGGGCTCTCCCCTGTTTTTGAACTTCGATGCAAGAAACCGCACGAGGTTTAGGTGGTTCATGATCAGCTGCTGGCGAGCGTCTTCATCGCCCTCCTCCTTGTAGAGGCGGAATAGCTCGCGAGTGCGATCCTTGTCCCAGACAGCCTTGCCGCGCGCACGGTCGCGCGCACGAGCACGCCGACGCTCGGAGCGAGCCCTCTCCTCCGGGTCAGACAACGACGAGAGGGCGCCAGCCATCTTGTGCGGCAAATCTTCTGGTCTGATGGTACTACTCGACATTTCCAGCCTTCTTGAGCAGGTGCAGTGTGGGGACTCCGGCACGTTCGGCCACTTCAAACTCATCGCAGATCGCCGACAGCAAAAGCTTCACGAGCTCGAGCTGCTCGCTTTGCTGCTCTTCGACGGCAGGGGCCACATCCTCTCCTAAGGAGAAGTCCATCGTGACGCTCTCGTCTTCAAGCAGGAAGTTCACGTCACAACGCTCAGGGGATGTGGAGCAGGCGTATACGAAGCCCTCCTCCGCGGCCATGCGCACATCTTCGACGTCATCTACAGAAAGCTTGTCAGAAACAGCAAGGGTGGCTGCGAGCATACGTACGGATCTTGCATATTCTGCCTTGGCAGGCACGCTCAGCCTGACACTTTCAACCGCCATCTAGGAAGCCCCCTATTCGCTGCTTTTCTCAGAATCGGCCGCGACGCTGGCAGGCTGCTGGCCGCTGGCCGTCGCGTCCTCAGCCTCAGAGCTGGCCGAACCATACGTCACATAGGCGCGCTGGGAACCAACAGAGGAAGGCTGCAGGGATACGGCGTCTTTCTCATGCTCTTCCGTCAGATGTGCACCCTCGGCTCCGTGTGCGCCGTCTTCCAGGCGGGCCTTCTGCTTGCCGGCAAGGGCAGCAGGCTTGTGCCCCGCTGGATGCCCTGTGATCTTTGACACAAGGCCAGACACGCCGTCAACGGCGGCCGTGGCCACATTGCTCGCAGCCGTGCTGGCGCTCGCCGCGACGCCTGACACGTCGGATACGTCATCGAGAATGTCGCCAACCTTGGCAAGGTCGATCGTAGCGGCGTCAATGGCCGTCTGGGCCTTGCCAACCAGCTCGGGCACCTGCTTGACCGACGGCTGCAGGTCATCGACAACACCGTCCATCTTGGAGATGACCGGCTGCAGCTGCTCGATCGTCTCGTTGGCAGAGCGCGTGACCTCCTCCAAGGAAGCGCGCGTTTTCTTGAACGTGAGAGCAAGCTCCACGACGGCCCACACGGCCACGACGACGAGAACTATCAACGCGATGTGAAGAGGATCCATCAAGACCTCCACTCAGAATTGCAATGCGGACATATACATGTAAGCGTGGACATTTTACCCCTCTTGCCCCTCTTCGCCAGGGGCGTCTTCTGCACGATCGGCCGCAGTGGCCTCGACACGCCACGCCTCCCAGCCACGCGGGCTCGGATGGAAGAAGTCCCTCCTCTTCAAGCCGTCAGGCAGGTACTGCTGATCCACCCAGCCGGACGGGTAGTCATGCGGGTACCGATACTCGCCATAGGAGTCCGAGCCCGGCCTGTGGCGGTCGCGCAGGTAGCTAGGCACTTCGCGGCGAGGGCCGCGGCGCACCTCGGCCAGCGCGGCATCGATGCCTGCCTCAGCCGCGTTGGACTTGGGAGCCAGCGCGTTGTAGATGGCGGCCTGCGCAAGGTTGATGCGGCACTCCGGATACCCTATGACCTCAGCCGCCTTAAAGGCGGCCTCGGCGACGAGCAGCGCTTCGGGGTCGGCGTTGCCGATGTCTTCGGAAGCGCAGATCATGATGCGACGCGCGATGAACTTCGGGTCCTCACCGGCATCGATCATGCGGGCAAGCCAGTACAAGGCGGCGTCCGGGTCGCTTCCGCGCATCGACTTGATGAAGGCCGAGATTATGTCGTAGTGCATGTCGCCTGCCTTGTCATACGGCTGGCTATGGCGGGGGTTTGCGTCCAAGACGTGCTCGAGCGTGATGGTGCGGGGGGCATCGCGCGTACCGGGATCGCTCATCTGGCTCGCGAGCTCGAGGGTCGTCAGGGCCGCACGCGCGTCTCCACCGGCAAGCGTCACGATCTCCTGCAAGGCGTCATCGGACAGCACATAGGCCCCCTTGAGGCCGAAGTCGCTGGCGAGGGCCCGCTTGACAATGCAGCGGATGTCCGCATCGGCAAGCGGATGAAGCTCTACGACGCGCGAGCGACTGATCAAGGCAGAGTTAACCTCAAAATAGGGATTTTCGGTCGTAGCGCCGACGAGAATCACCGTGCGGTCCTCGACTGCGTGGAGCAAGGCATCTTGCTGCGTGCGATTGAAGCGATGGATCTCGTCGACGAAAAGGATCGTCCTTTGGCCGCGCGCAAGCAGGCGGCTCGACGCGGCGTCAATCTCGCGCCTCAAATCTTTGACCGTGCCGGTGATGGCAGAGACCTCGACGAACTCCGCATGAGTCGTGTTGGCGATGATGCACGCCAGAGTCGTTTTTCCCGTTCCTGCGGGACCGTAAAGCAGCACGGAGGACAGCGCGTCGCGTTTGATCGCGCGCCGCAGCCACGATCCCTCCCCCACGGCATCGTCCTGCCCGACGTAGTCTGCCAGCGTCTGGGGCCGCATCCTCACGGCTAGAGGAGCGTTGAGGTTGCGCTTGTAGCGCTCCATATCAGAAAATAATGTGTCCATGGCAGCCATGGTAGCGCATGGCGGGGTGTTTATCCGTACGGCACAAAGCCGTCAATAACAATGTGGATAACTATCCCGTCGAGCAAGCTCAGCTTGATGAGATGCGCGCGGCCGAGCACGACTGTGACGCGTACGTGAAGAAGATCATGGTGGAGCTCGCAGACTCCTTTATCACGCCCTTCGACCGCGAGGATATCGCCGCGCTGGCGCACAATCTTGATGACATTGTCGACGCGCTGATCGGCGGCCTCATCGGGGCCACGATTGTCTTCACAGGACGCAGCTTAGCCGTCCAGTGGGACGGCCTGGTGGACAAAGTCGTGATCCCCCTGTTCACCTCTCCCCTCATCGGCATGGCGCTCGGCGCGCCAGTCTCGACGACGCAAATGATTATGACCTCGATCATGGGCGCCGACAGCGCGCGCAACGCGCGAGAGGTGCGCTGGGGCACCGCTCGCTTGCGTCGCTCACGCAGCAAGCGTCATCGCAAGCGCAACCAGGGCAATGAGGACGCCGACCAGGCTCTCCCCTCCAAGTATGCCGGAGGCCACGGCCTGCGTCCGCGCCTCCTTCGCCGCAACGGCAGCTGCGGCGTCCGCTTTGTGCCGCCGCTTGAGGAACAAGCTCACAGCAGCACCGAGCACGGCTCCCGAGGACAGATAAAACGGCAGGTACACACCGAGGCCCAGGGTCATAACGGGAAGTCCTGCCAGCGCCATGGCGCATCCTGCTGCAAGGCCGACGACAAAGGCAGGGATATGGGGTATGCCGCCTGCCATGGCGGCGACGTTTGTCGCCTGCACCGAGACGAACAGGCCGTTGGGCCCGAATGCCTGGGATCCGTAGACCTCATGCATGCCGATGATCAGAAATGAGGCAACGACAGCCCCCACAACAGAGCCGACGACCATGCCCCAGAACTGGTCGCGGGGATCCGTCTCAAGGCTGTCGCCTGCCTTGAGATCGTTCATCACGTCGCCGCCCACGCCACAGGCCACGGCGACGACGGTCGCCACTAGAAAGAGGCTCGTCGTCGAGATTTGCCTGAAGAGGACCTGCACGAGGATCAGCACCAAAATGCCGAATATCTCCATCGGGTCGATGCCGGTCGAGCCGACGAGCCAGGCCGCCAGGTAGACGCAAAACCACGCGCACAGCGTCACGAGCACGCCGGCGAGAAGGCCCCAGCCGAGCGCAAAGGACAGGAAGCAGGCCACAGCGGCCGAGACGATCCCGATCACAGCGCGGGGGCAAGAGATGCGGCGAGAGCGCTCGTCTTCAGCCGGGCGGTTGGCCTTTCGCTCACGCGCGTGCGCGGCACGCATGCTCGCGACGATCATGCCTGCCCCGCAGCCGAGCATGAGGCCGAGGCCGAGGCTGACGCGCATGTCAGCGGCCTCAGAAAGACCGACAAGGCCGAGGGCGGGCAGGCCGAACGCGATGCCAAAGTGGCCGATGAGCGCGCCGAGGAACCACACGAGCGCCGGCACGACGCCGACCATGAAGCCCACGGCGATCGTCATCGGCGAGTTGTAGATGCCAAAGGAGGCAATGCCCGGGATCGCCGTAATCGCAAACAGGATCTGCGGGAAAAGGCCTGCGACATCGCGAAGCGCGGCATAGGCGGCGGCGAAGCCCATCCCCCCGAAAAGCGCCGGCGCGTCAGCGGCGGCGGTATCCCCGACAGCGCGAATGGTGTCTGCGGCAGATGTGCCTATCGGAAACGCAAGACGCTTCTCACGTATAAAGTATGGTTGCAAGGCAGCGCAGGCTATGAGACCCAAAACCGTACCGCCAAGGGTGGCAAAGAGCACCTGCGAAACGCTGAGGTCCTCCCCCAGGCCCAAGATCCAAAGGGCGGGGACCGTAAATGCGACGCCTCCTGCCACCATCGACCCTGCACTCATCGCGGCGTGCGTGACGTTGGCCTCATGCAGGTTGTGCGAACCTAGTACACGCAAAAAAAGCACGCTCACAATCGCGGCGAAGGCTATCGGCCATGGCAGCATGCCCATGCGCAACGCGATAAAAAGCGAACTGGCTGTCAGGATCGCCGACCCGACAGCTCCCAACACGATCGAGCGAGCGGTAAGTGCACGCTTTTGTCGTTGACGTACCGTAGCCTCAGCCATACCCTGCATCCCCTCTGCCAAACCAAACTGTCGAGACGCAAGGCTAATCATATATCTGCAATTTTTGCACGCCAGTCAAAGGGCAGTAACAAAGACGTAAGCCAAGCCGCAAAGAGCTCATAACTATCTACGGGCGGACGCCCTCGAAGTATGTCCGCTTGGGAAAGAGGGCTGCCGCCTCAGGAAAGAGGGCCTCGCAGGTCGCGATGAAGTAATCATCTGTCATCGAGGAGATGAAGTCCACAACGGTCAGGTCGAGGTCGTCCTCCCACTGGTATGTGTGGCCATAAGGAGCGAGATGCCGGTTGATCGGCTTAATGTGCTGCGCAAAGATCGCCGAGCTCTCGTCGCCTGCCTTGAGCGCCTCAAGCTCGTGGTCGTACAGGAGCCCGAAGAACCCCTTGACCGGGCCGACGAAGTCGCCTTCAACCTCGCGTGTGCCATAGATCTTCTCATAGTTCTCCCGCTTGGCACGCCTGAGCTCAACAAAGCCCTCTTTACTCATCTCGATGTGATCCTTGCCGAAGCTGTGCTCGACCACGTCGGCTACAAAGGCGGACAGGGCCCATGCGTTGTATGCCCCTCCCAAACCGTCATCGAACGTGTCTTCGTTGGCGAGGCCCGCGCGAATCGCGTCTTGGCGGTCCTTGCCCACATAGGCGATCATGTCTGAGATGCGCATCACACAGCCCTCAAGCGTCATCGGCCGCAGCTGCCCGATAGCCTGGTCGCCGCTCTCCCAGCAACTCTGCACGACGCGGTCGAACGTATCAAAAGAAGACAGGCCACTCGTCTCGAAGACCTGCTGCGCGAACTCGCCGTTATGGCAGATTACCCCATCGAGCGTCTGTAGCGTGAGGTTACGGCCACCCAGAACGTCGAGCACACGCACGCTTTGGACGTTGTGGAAAAACCAACGGCCCGTGTGCTGATGGAAGACCGCGTTCAAAAAGCGCTCGCCGGCATGGCCGAAGGGCGTATGCCCTATGTCATGACCGAGAGCGATCGCCTCGATAAGGTCTTGGTTGAGCCCAATTCCGCGGCCGATGTCACGCGCGACACGGCAGACCAGCTGTTCGTGGAGGCCCCGGCGGGCAAGGTCGTCGTCGGAGCGAAACGAGAACACCTGCGTCTTGCCCGCAAGGCGGTTATAGGCTCCCATGTGAATAATCTTCTCCACATCGCGCACGAACGCCGGCCGCAGCACGGTGTCGCGGTCACGGTCAGAGATATCGCGCCTGATTGCAGACGCGTCATGGCAGGCAAACGGAGAGAGCTTTCCTGTCGCACGCAACTCCTTCACCTTCGCGAGCGTCTCTTCCGAAAGTCTCCCTGTCAGGTCGGGAGCAAGAGGGTTGACGCGAACCCCTTGGATCGTCTGTGGCATGCTTCCTCCTCGCTTGAAGCTCAAGGCCCCAGTTATCAGGACAGAGTATAGAAGCTAAACGCAGCTCATGCACTCAGGATCTGCTGGAAGATCCTTCAGCTGCCGCACGCACCGGCGCATAGGCGCAAATCAGCTCGTCCAGTCCCATTCGCGCATTGGCCGGGCTCGTCGACGGCAAGCCTACACAAGGAATACCACAGACAGGCTCAATCAGACGTCGATAAAGCCTTGTAGCAGTGGTCCCAGTACAAAAAATATGCTTGATAGGCGCATGGTCAAGCACACGAGACAGGTCATTCGGTACCGGATCCCGAATCGACGCGTCGGAGGCGCCCGCTATGCGGCAGCTTGCGAGCACGTCGTCAAGGGCGATATGGTGGCGATAGCACAGGTCTCGGCGAGCCTCGATGGTCGTGGGAACTTCCTCTTCCCACAGCGCGGCGAGCACGCGCCAGAAGCGGTTGTGCGGATTACCATAGTGAAAGCCCGCCTCACGCGAGCGTGGGGACGGCATGGTGCCCAGCAGCAGCACGCGGCTCTGTCTGTCAAAGACAGGGGTAAGTGGATGCATGACAAGCCTCTCAGGGGCAGACACGTCACTCGCCCTCTCGCACGGGCTCATAGAACTCCCGACCGTCGTCGAGGCGCAGCAAAAGCAGCTTGCCAAAACCATGGCCACCTGCGCAGCCTGCGTCGATATCCCAGCGGTCGGCGATGCCGCCAGTCTGCTTGCAGGCACCGACGCGCACCATCTGGCCGAGGCCGTCCTCGCCCACACCTGATCGATCGGGCCGATCGGCCATATTGTCGAGGAAAGGCGTCGGGGTATGGCCCGCCACGACGATGATGCCCTTGCCATCAGGGCCAACAAGTCCTGTTGGCTGGCCCCAAAAGTCCTCACGAACCCAGATAAGGTCGTCGGAGCTCTGGTCAGCGAGCACCGCCGCTATGCGATCATCATCTTTCGCCTGCTCGTCAAGCACCACGGCAGGAACCGGCTTCGGCGGCATGATACCGGCGTGCGTCAGCAGGTATAGCCGATCTCCCACGCGCTCAAAGTCAGAGAGCGGCAAGCCGGCAACCCAATCAAGAAGGTCCTTCATCTCATCAGCTTTGAGGGCATCAAGGCCCTTGGCAGTCGTTGCTCCACCGTTAATTGCCCAGTTCACGTAGTTGTCTGGATTTTGTGGGTTGTTGAAGAAGGAAAGCATGAGATCCTCGTGGTTGCCGCGCAGCACCGTCGCGCCATGTTCGGTCAGCTCCCGGCAGAAGCGCATGACACCAACCGGGTCTGGGCCCCGGTCGATCATATCTCCCAACATCACGATGCGGTCGTCATCAGATGGCGACACACGCTCGAAGACCTTCTTGAGCGCACCGGCGTGGCCGTGTACGTCGGAGAAAACGTATGTTGCCATGCACAACCTCCTTCAGACAAGATGGCTCGAGGACTATTGCCGATCAAATGCAAAACTTTTGGCAATGGGTGCCATACAAGCCCTCAGTACAAGCTCTCATAAGCTTAGGTCATATAACGGCTGTTTTGTACCTTAAAAGTCGACCTCAATTAGCTATCATCACTAATAGCATTGTCATCTGAGACATAGTGAGCTTTTCTCCTGCACAGCCGGCATGCCAGCTCAGTTGCACAAAAGGCTTCTGGCCCACAAAAAACAATTAACGACTATTATGAACAAGGGTTAGTGCTCTAATCACCCATTTCTTGATTGGATTTCTACAAACGAGGGTAGCTACATGACCTTACGAGAACTTTTGAAAGTGCTGCACGATCATCTAAAACTTGTAATTGTGCTGCCACTTCTCTGTGCCCTTGTCACCGGCGTAGTGAGCTTCTTACTCCCCAATCAATACACAGCTTTCACCACGATGTATGTACTGGCCAAATCTGACAACACGTCGGCCTCCTCGACGAGCAGTGATCTCTCTGCCAGCCAGATGATCACCAACGATGTGGCCACGCTCATCAAAAGCGATCGCGTTGCTGCCGACACGGCAGAAAATGTGGGACTCTCTAACCTCAACGGCTATTCCATCAAGGTCACAAGCTCAACTACGACACGCATCATCACATTGGAGGTAACCGGCCCGGATCCTCAGAAGGCCGCGGATGTTGCCAACGCAATCGTAGACGTGACAAGTGACATCTCCCAAAGTGTCATGGACGTCCAGAGCATCAATGCGATTGACAGCGCTGCTGCACCAACTACGCCCAGCGGGCCAAAAAGGGCATTGTACGTGCTTGCGGCCCTTTTGGCAGGGCTGTTTGCGGCAATCACCGCCTGCGTGCTCATGGAGACGCTCAACACCAAGGCTCGCTCAAGCGAAGAGGTAGAGGAGCTCCTTGGGGTACCTGTAATCGGCCATATCCCAGCAGTGGGAGGAAAATAAACCTATGACTCTTCGCAAATCTCGTAAAAACGATGCTGATGTCACCGAGCTGAATAATGCCGCAAAGACGCTGCTTGCAAACATTCGCTTCATGGATGTCGATGACCCTATTAAGACTATCGTCATTACAAGTTCCATCCCCAACGAAGGAAAATCCTTTGTTGCCGAAAGACTCAGCGAGGCGATAGCCACTTCAGGGAAGTCTGTCCTTTTGATGGAGGGAGAC
>DHPN01000014.1:1512-13468 GCA_002407925.1 Atopobiaceae bacterium UBA5363 | reverse complement strand
TGATGTCACGGTGATCCAAAACGCAGTGACAGTAGGAATTAGGCCAATGGTGCGTGGTCCTGTGATGCTTGTGATGGGTCTTGTTCTTGCATCACTTATGAGTGCTCAGCTGGCAATTGTTTTTTTTGTTGTCTTGCCACTTCTGGCAGTGACTCTCGTCTTTATCATACGGCATGTCGGACCACTCTATTGGCTTTTGCAGTCTGCGACAGATCAGGTAAATGATGCGATACAGGAAAACCTTACGGCTATTCGTGCTATCAAGGCTTATGTGCGTGGCGAGTATATAGAACAGAAATTTGCTGTTGTAAACAATAACCTTGCCTCTACGGCCACGACGACATTTCGTTGTGCGGTTCTCAACATGCCGGCATTTCAGTTTTCGATGTACGCGTCATGCGTGCTCATACTGTACTTTGGTGGACAGATGATCTTGGTAGGAACGCTCCAGGTAGGTGAGTTGACGGGCTTTATGAGCTACGTCTTGCAGATCATGAATTCACTCATGATGATTTCAAATGTGTTTTTGTTGCTTGCTCGTGCCCTAACCAGCGTGCGACGGGTGAATGAAGTACTTGACGAAAAGCCTTCAATTAAGTCGGTTCCTGGGGCGCTCAAGACGGTTAGATCAGGCTCTGTTGAGTTTCGTGACGTCTGCTTCAAATATAGTAGCTCTGCACGCGAAGACGTGCTTGAGCACATCTTTCTTAGTTTTGCTCCGGGCTCAACGATTGGTATTCTCGGAGGTACCGGCTCCGGTAAGACCTCCTTGGTGCAGCTCATTCCTCGCTTGTATGAGGTATCCTCAGGTTCCGTGCTTGTGGGTGGCCATGATGTGCGCAAGTACGATCTCGTGGCGCTACGTGATGCAGTTGGCATTGTCCTTCAAAGCAACATGCTGTTTTCTGGCACCGTGAGGGAAAACCTACTATGGGGCAATGAGAAGGCTTCTGACGAGGAGATTCTCCAAGCCTGTCATCTTGCTTGCGTAGATGAGTTCCTTGATCGCATTGGTGGTCTCGATGGGGATTTGGGTCAAGGCGGCGTAAATGTCTCAGGTGGACAGAAGCAGCGCCTATGTATTGCTCGTACACTCCTTAAGCATCCGAAGGTGCTGATATTTGACGACTCGACAAGTGCAGTTGACATGACAACGGATGCAAAGATTCGCAGGAGACTTGCTGGTATTCCGGGAATTACGAAGATTATCATTACCCAGCGTATCAACTCCATTATGGAGTCTGACCAGATCGTAATACTTGACAACGGCCATGTACATGCGACAGGCACCCATGCTGAGCTGCTTGCACATGATCCTATTTACCAAGAGCTTTATGAATCCCAGATTGGGTCGGGTATGCCGGGCTCGCCTGTGTCGGTCCCCTCTGCTGCCATGGTAGGAGGCGACCTGAATGCCTAGAGGAGGTGCTCCAAAACGACCAAAAGATCTGCGTCGTACACTTAGGTCATTTTTCTCATATCTCGGCCATGCGAAACTCTCACTTTTAGTGGTCGCCGTGCTTGTGACGATAAGTGGGGCGGCTAATCTTGTCGGTACCTATATGATTAAGCCAATCGTAAACTCTTTGGTCGTTGGTGACATAGAAGGCTTTCTACGCAGTGTAAAGATCACAGCTCTTATCTATGCAGCTGGCGTGGCGTCATGTATGGGATACACACAGACGATGGTGATAGCTGCTCAAAAGGTGGTCTTTGACATCCGTCGCGATTTGCTCGCCCATATCGAAACGCTTCCCCTACGTTTTTTTGACCAAACAAACCGTGGTGATGTGATGAGCTACTTCACCAACGATGTTGATACTATCTCCGAGGCGCTCAACAACAGCTTTGCCAACCTCGTTCAAGCTGTCATCTTGGCTGTAGGTACGCTAGTACTTTTGTTTGTCCTCAACTGGCGTCTGACGCTCATAACAGTTGTCTTTGATGTGCTGATCATGCTGTACGTGCGTTTTTCCTCGACGCGTAGCAAGCACTTCTTCTCGCTTCAGCAAGACACACTGGGTACGCTTGATGGCTATGTGGAAGAAATGGTAGCTGGTCAGAAAGTTGTCAAGGTGTTCAATCGCGAGTCGCGTAACCTCGCGGACTTTAAGTCTGTCAACGAAGATCTTCGCATGGCCGGAACGACTGCTCAGACGTATGCTGCTACGATGGTGCCCGTTACCGTATGTCTTACCTATGCCAATTATGCCATTGTTGCCGTGACGGGAGCTATTTTGGCGATTGCCGGACAGACAGACGTGGGAAGTCTGGCAAGTTATCTTGTCTTTGTGAGACAAGCGGCAATGCCTTTCAACCAAATCACGCAGCTGGGGACCTTCCTTTTGACGGCCTTGGCTGGTGCTGAACGCGTCTTTGATGTGATGGGCCTTAAAAGTGAGCTTGACGAGGGTACGACTCTTCTCGTTCATGACGATAAGATTGGCACAGATAAGACTGCGAGCGGCGCAAGTGGTTGGACCTGGCAGACGCGCGACGGCCAGCACATACCATTGGCCGGAGACGTGCGCTTTCACAATGTGAGCTTTGGTTATGAGCCAAAGACGGTAGTTCTGAAGAATCTGAGTCTCTTTGCAAAGCCGGGCCAAAAGATTGCCTTTGTCGGCTCGACTGGTGCTGGGAAAACTACGATCACTAACCTCATTAATCGCTTCTATGACGTGGATGCTGGCTGCATTACCTATGACGGGATTGACGTACGCGATATTTCCAAAGCGGCTTTGCGGCGTTCTTTAGGGATCGTGCTGCAGGACACGCATCTATTCACAGGAACGATCGCTGACAATATTCGCTTCGGAAAACTTGACGCCACCGATGATCAGGTAGTTAAAGCAGCAAAGATAGCTAATGCCGATTCATTCATACGCAGACTTCCCAACGGCTACGACACTTTTGTCAACTCAGATGGCGCTAATTTGAGTCAAGGTCAACGTCAACTTCTAGCTATAGCTCGCGCTGCCGTTGCAGATCCGCCAGTGCTTATACTCGATGAGGCTACATCAAGTATTGACACTCGCACCGAGTGGCTCATTGAACGTGGCATGGACCATCTTATGGAAGGCCGCACGGTATTCGTCATTGCTCACCGGCTCTCGACGGTGCGTAATGCAGATGCAATCATGGTCCTTGAACATGGTAAGATCATCGAGCGTGGTACCCATGAGGAACTTCTTGCTCAAAAAGGCGAGTATTACCAGCTCTATACCGGTTCAGCTGAGCTTGAATAAATGCTCTTTTTCTGGTCTTCCTGATGTATACTGATGGCATTTTGCATACGGAGAGGAGGGGTGACCTATGACGAAAAGTTGTGAAGAAGGGGCGAGATCACCTAAAAAGTGCGTTGAGCCTGTTCTTTCAGTAAGGGATCTTGTCATAGACATCGTTCATGAGGGTCGCATACTCCGTATTATCGATGCTATTTCGTTTGACATATATTCCGGCGAGGTCATCGATCTTGTTGGTCCCTCAGGTTGTGGCAAGTCGACACTTCTGCTTACAGTGGCTCGCTTGCGACCAAAGACTTCGGGCCACATGTCTATATGTGGCCGTGATGAGCAAGAGATGGATGGGAGAAGTTGGCGCCAGAGTGTGGTGTATGTTCCACAGAAGGCAACGCTTATCGGCGGTAGTGTGTCTGATAACCTTCTCATTCCTTGGAAGTTTTCTTGTCGCAAGAAAGTTCCTGCTCCAGAAGATGATATTTTACGTGCTGGCCTTGATGCGCTTGGCTTACGCGATGTCGAGCTTGACCGTGATGCGAAGCGTCTGTCAGGTGGCCAAGCTGCACGAATAGCACTCCTTCGTGCGTTGGTGCTCAAGCCCCCTCTTCTTCTGCTCGATGAGGTCGATGCAGCCCTAGATGATGAGTCAGCTGCTCTTGTTGGAGCTTATGTCCGCTCATGTGCAGAAGCAGGGCAAGCCTTTGTACGTGTTCGTCACCGTCCACCTGATGGGTTTGCAACGCGTCGAGTGTACTTGGCAGAAGGTCATATTACATCGGCGAGATCTGATGGGGCTGATGATAGCGTTGAGAGGAAGTTATGAGATGGGTGGTGTTCCAGAGATTGGAAATATCGAGCTTTTGTGTGCGGCGGGATTCATGCTCGTAGCAGGTCTTGTTTCCTACCGTAGCGCGATGGGCCTCGAAAAAGACATAGCAATCTCGACTCTGCGTGCATTTGTCCAGCTTATAGCGTTGGGCTTTGTACTTGGCTGGGTGTTTGACAACCAGAGCTGGGAAATGGTGCTTCTTATCATGTTTATCATGGTGCTTAATGCTACACAAATCGCGCGAGGTCGAATCAAGAGTTGCCCTTCAGGTATTACCTTGCAGCTCTTTGTTTCCTTGCTAATCACTTCGTTTACGATGGTCTTTCTCGTGGTGGAACTCATCGTAAAACCAGAGCTATGGTATGACGCGCGTGTGGTGGTGGGGATATTCGGAATGATCTTGGGCAATGCAATGAGTTCGTCGGCTGTGGCACTTGACCGCACTTTCTCAAGTCTTGACGCGCGCTCCGATGAGGTACTAGCGCTCATCTCGCTTGGTGCGACGCCGCTTGAGGCTGCTCGTCCATCTATTATGTCTGCAGTGCGAGCAGGTATGATCCCTACGCTTGCTACACTTTCAGCGGCCGGAGTGGTCCAGATACCAGGGATGATGACAGGGCAGGTGCTTGCGGGAGCAGACCCACTTTCGGCTGCAAAATATCAGCTCGTGCTTCTCATGGCCATCTCAGCTACCACGACGCTTTGCAATATCGCTGTTGTTAGATGGTGTTTTCGCAAGCGTTTCTCCAGTGATGGCTACTATCTTGATTCCACGTTGCGTGGAGCTTCTCGCAGTAGATAGCAGGGAAGGCGGTTGATCAAGAAGTTCTGGTAGGCTGCATAGCTTGTTGATGCTGGCGTTGAGTTGCGTCATGAATCCGTCACCTCTGTTTTACTTTCTGAGGACATAAAGCAGGTAACAACTGAGCCTGATACATATAGGGCATCTGCTGTTATCGTTGCGAATGGCTTGACACCTCGCCATCTTGGCATACCTGGTGAGGATGTGCTTGCTGACAAGGGTATGGGGGTGAATGCCGCGCGTGATGGCAAGACTTATGCCGGTAAAAATTTGTATTGACAAGGGCACTTATGCCAGTGCAGGCTTTTTGGCTACAAGAGGTTATAGACTTAGGAACTCTGACGGCGAATGGTCTGCACGAGACGCGTCGCGCGCTCGTTGTTGGCTTCGAGGCAGTGCTTTATTATCGAAGCTGCAAGATCAATACAAAAAATTATTGTAATGGCTGTTGCAAGTAGTATTTGCTGATTGGCAGAAAGCTGATCGCACAAAGTGATGATGGTAGGCTGTAGTCCAAGGTTTACAAGCAAGGTAAAGCTACCAAAAAGCAGGGCGCTTGCTAAACAGATGCGACCATGTATGTTTAAAGGTAGGCTCTCGTAGCTCCACCATCTTTGATGAAAGAGCTGCTCGAGGATCCACCCTGTTGCGTATTCCATTACAGAGGCGATGGTCGCACCGGCGATAAACATCACGTACCAATCTTTAATCCAGCCAAGCGTAACCCAGACAAGCATTGCACCGGCACCATAGATTGGACATGCTGGTCCAAAAAGAAATCCGCGGCGTACGAGCTTGTGAGCAATAAGTGAGCAATAGATTGTCTCCCAACACCAGCCACCAATGGCATAAAGACTTATCCAAAGGAAGGGACGCGCAACTGTAACGGCTGCCAAAGCGTTGCTCATGAGATCACCTCGCTATTGGATGTGCTGAAAATTTTTGCTCCTATCGTCTCACGTAAAGAAACAGTCTTATCAGCCAAGCATACAAGCCAACCCTCAATATAATGAGGAGGTACAGGTGTAAGTGGCCACATGTGGTGTGCAATAAGGTCGCGTTCACAACCACTGAGATCAAAGTCACATTCAGCCTTACGTAAAGCAATACTAGGGTGAACAAATCCATGCCAGCGAGTAGGACAGCTTGTGTGGTCATGCCAGTCATAGAGATAGTAATCGTGGAGTAGTGCGCCACGTACAAGTGCGTGCTCATCACAATTTATATGGTATCTTCGTGCTAGTACGAGAGCCTCCCACGCGACGCTTACAACATGATCGAGCGTCGTGGTGGTGCCATGCTGTATGAATTTATCCATCTCTTGGACACGAGCTTCGCTAAGTACTGGGAGCGCAAGTTCAGCAAAATGAGACGAGAGACTTTGTTCGACCGTCTTCATTTGTTAGCCTCCTTATTACATGCCAACTAGTAATGCTGCTTTGTTACGTAAAGAGGGTTACATGGATAAATATGAAACGAATAGGAATTATTTCCTATTATAGAAATAATTACAAGAGCAGAAGTAATATTGTTACGTGTAAGCTTGTTGGGCATAGTTTGCGTATATACGGTTGCAACTATGATCGGGCGTGATAGGAGGCATCCATGGCTCGCTCTGCATCGCATATTGATATGCGTGTCATCAAAACAAAACGGTCCATTCGATCTGCTTTAGCACACCTTATGACACAGCGGGATATCTCGCTTATTAGCGTCTCCGATGTTGCTCACGCCGCTATGGTTAACAAAAAGACCTTTCTTGCTCACTATGCTTCCATTTATGCCGTAGTTGAGGAGATGGAAGGCTCTGCGCTTGCATCGCTTAAGGACACTGTCGGTTCTGCTGATGTGATATTTGATAGCGAGCGTCTTGGCGAGGTACTCTGTCAGATAGGAGCGATGGCCTCAGATACTACTAGCGAATTCGGATGCCTGTTGCGCTCTCGCGTTCGTGATGAGTTCCTCTCGAAGATGCGTGTCTGCATAAGTGACAAGATCAGTTCGGATACGATTGACTCTCATATAAGAGCTAGCAGCAAGAGAGTCGGATATGCCATTGATTTTGTTTCAGGTGGCATTGTCTCAATCTTTTCTCGGTGGATTGATTCTGGTTTTAAGGGATCTGCTACTGATGTTGCCTCCGCAATGGAGTCTTTTGCGCGCAGTGCGCTTATAGGTTGTCGAAGTCAGCTTGTGAAGTAACTGTTCCTACTTCAGCGTGCATCTCAATCTATACTTCAGTCTGTATTTTTAAAGAAACACTGACGGTTGCTTATGATGCGTCTATCTTTTTGACATGAAATGTCGTGCTGGTCATGTAAGGGGGCGTATGAGACGAAGAGAGCGGCCACAAGATATACAGTGGGTATTTTTTGATTTTGATGGAACCTTGTCTGATACTGAGCCATTTGGTATTGAGCTTGACCGTCAAGCTTTTGCTTCGTTTGGTATTGCTCCGACGCCTGAGGAGCTCTGCACGTTACCTGGGACAACAGGGCATGAATCAATACCAGCAGTTTTTAAACGTCATGGCATGAATGTATCGGCTCAGGACTACTTTGATCGGCGTCCATCAAGCGACTGGATCTATTTTAAAGCGCCTCTGAAGCCATCTCCTGGCGTTGTTGAGCTCATTGATAACTTGGATGAGCGTGGTGTCAAACGAGCTATAGTTTCTACTACCCAACGTCACAGAGTTGAAGAGGCACTACAGAGACTGGAAATGGCCGACCGTTTTGATCTGCTTGTTTGTGGGGACGAGGCTGGCCATCACAAACCTGATCCTGCACCGTATCTGTATGCTCTTGCCTTAGCCCATGTAGGTGCTAACCATGCAGTTGTTTTCGAGGATTCGCCGACAGGCATTGCCTCGGCTAGGGCCGCTGGTATCTATACCTTTGGCTATCGTGGTTCATCTTTACCCCTTGACACAAGCCTTGCCGATGAGCAGCTTGACAGCTTTGAGCACTTCTCGTTTTGAGCGCTCAAAGTCTCCTAGTGGATGTCTGTTTCTTGGTTGATCTTTGCTTTAGGATGTCACGTATGTTTCAAGTCTAATAAGATCTCTCGTAACGGACTACACTATCGCCTACGACGTTTTCCGTCGGTAGTCTCATGTACAAGAGGGGAGCTTTTTATGGAGAAGAAAGATATCGATTGGGGTAGCCTTGGCTTTGCCTATCAGCCTACTGACTACAGCTACGTCTCCAATTATGCGGATGGCGCTTGGGATGAGGGCGGCCTAACCACCGACCATACCGTTACGCTCTCTGAATGTGCAGGTTTGTTGCACTACTGCCAAGAGGTTTTCGAGGGCCTTAAGGCATATACACAAAAAAATGGCGACATCGTCTGCTTCCGTCCTAACATGAATGCAAAGCGCATGCATGACTCTGCTAAGCGCATCTGTATGCCTCCTTTCCCGGAGGATCGCTTCGTTGACGCGGTTATGCAGGTTGTGAAAGCTAACGCCGCATGGGTTCCGCCGTATGGAAGTGGGGCGACGCTGTATGTGCGCCCGTTGATGTTTGCGACAGGTGAAGTCATCGGTGTGAAGCCTGCTGATGCGTATCAGTTCCGCATTCTTGTCACGCCTGTGGGCCCTTATTACAAGGGAGGCGTGAAGCCTGTCAAGCTGCAGGTGTCTAAGTTTGACCGCGCAGCACCGCATGGTACAGGCAACATCAAGGCCGGCCTGAACTATGCCATGAGCCTGTATCCAAGTGTTGAGGCACACTCTAAGGGTTACGCGGACAATATGTTCCTTGACCCTCAGACTCGTACCTACGTGGAAGAGTCTGGTGGTGCGAATATTTTGTTCGTGAAAGATGACAATACACTCGTTGTGCCGCAGTCGTTTACCGACTCGATTCTTCCATCCATCACGCGCCGTAGCTTGGTATATGTCGCTGAAAACATCCTTGGTCTTAAGGTTGAGCAGCGTCCTGTGCGTTTTGACGAAATCGATCAGTTTGTCGAAGCGGGTATGTGTGGTACTGCGGCTGTGATCTCACCGGTTGGCGAGGTTGATGCTGACGGCAAGAAGATCATCTTCAAAAACGGCTACACGACGGTAGGACCAATCATGAAGGAGCTGCGCCAGACGTTGGTTGATATCCAACAAGGTAACCGTGAAGCTCCAGAAGGTTGGATCTACAAGGTCTGCTAGCTTTCTTCTAAGGCATAGTACTAAGGCATGTCGATCAGTTGAGGCGGTGGTTCTCTAAGGGCCACCGCCTTTCTTGTCGGCTATACTGGCGAAGCGTATGCAGGCGAAAGGGGAGGCATGGCACAGAGGGTTCAAGGCACGGAAGATCTGTACGGCGACTATATGCGCAGCTGGCAAGCCATGTGCGCTGTGGCAGGGAAGCTCTTTGGCACCTATGGCTTCGACATGATAGAGACGCCGGCGATCGAGCAGATAGCGACCTTCGTCCATGGCATCGGGGAGTCGACTGACGTTGTGCGCAAAGAGATGTTCCGTGTTTTTTCTGGGGCGCTTCTTGAGAGACTCTTTCAAGATGGCGACGAGAACCGTCTCAAGCCTAAGCAGCGCATGGCCATGCGGCCTGAGGGAACGGCTGGCGTCGTGCGTGCGGCCGTTGAGCATGGCTTCGTGCCACAAGGGGCATCTCCGGTCAAGGTGTGGTACGCCGAACCGATGTTTCGCGGCGAGCGGCCCCAAAAGGGACGCCTTCGCCAGTTTCACCAGGTGGGTGTCGAATGGCTTGGTGCCTCAGATCCTGCTTCCGACGCCGAGTGCATCATCATGCTGATGGAGTTCTACAAAAACCTTGGCCTTGACGCGAGTCGGCTGCGCCTTTCGATCAATTCCATGGGAGATGCCGCTTGCCGCCCGGCTTATCGTGAGAAGGTGCGGGCGTTCATCCTCGACCACCGCGACGAGATGTGCGAGGACTGCCTTGAGCGCGCGGACATCAATCCTCTGCGCAGCTTCGATTGCAAAAATGATCACTGCCGCGAGGTCATGAAAGACGCCCCGTTGGTCACAGACAACCTCTGCGATGCTTGCCGCGCCCATTACGAACAGGTGAAGAAATACCTTAATGAGGCAGGCATGGCCTATGTGGAGGAGCCGACCCTCGTGCGGGGCCTGGACTACTACACGAGGACCGTCTTCGAGGTGGAGTACATCGGGGATGCAAATATCGGCGCCATAGGCGGCGGCGGTCGTTACGATGGCTTGATGGAGCTCGAGGGCGGGCGCCCGACGCCGGGCATAGGCTTTGCTGTCGGCTTCGAACGCATCATGCTTGCCTTGGTTGACGCCCAGGTTGACATTGCAGGCGACGAGCCTGTCTGTGCCTATGTTGCCAACACGGTGCCGGGACTGCGCGAGGAGGCCTTTCGGGTGACGTTGGCGCTGCGCTCGGCCGGCATTCGCACGGAGGCGGACTACCAGGGGCGTTCGCTGAAGAGCCAGTTTAAGCAGGCTGATCGTCACCATGCGCGAGTGTGTGTGGTGCTTGGCCCTGATGAGGTTGCGGCTGGTGTGGCGACGGTTCGTGACATGGTCTCCCATGAGCAGAGGCAGGTGCCCACAGATCGCCTGGTCGCTGAGGTCGCATCACTGCTGCGGTGACGCTGCAACGGTGATTGTGGCGGTTACGTCACTGCTGCGGTGACGCTGCTGCAGCGGCTGCGGAGGTCGCGACAAGTGACGACCGCGTCATGTGGCGGTCGCACCGCTGCTGCGGCTATTGGCTCGTCTCTGTTTCTGCCTCGATGTTTGCCATGAGGCAGAAGATCAGAGTCAGGCCATCGATGAGGCTCTTCTTGTCTATCCACTCCTTGCGGGTGTGAAGCAGCGCTCCACGAACAGTCCCGACGCAAAGCGCCGGTATGCCAAGTGATAGAGGGACATTGGCGTCGGTTGAAGCAGGGGAAAGGTCGGGACTCTCTTTGTTGAGCTCGTAGATGAGCTGGGCAGCCCGTGAGCTGAGGGCTCGCTGCGTTGCCGTGCAAGTCGAGGCGCTGGCGGGGCGTGCGCCGATGTCTGAGAGCGCAATGTGCACACCAGGCCTTTTTTGCTCTTCCCGCACGACCCCCTCGAGCTGTGTCCGCATTATCTTGAGTGCCTCTTCTGAGGTGGAACGGTATTCGAAGAGCGCCTTGGCTTTGGCGGCGATGGCGTTTATCGCCGATCCCCCCTCGATCTTGCCGACGTTGTAGGTCACGGGGGCGGGCAGCGTCTGTGCAGGCGAGCTGTGGTAAAGCGTCTCTATGAGGCCACATAGCGTCTCGATGGCGTTTGGTCGGCCAAAGTCATGGTATGAGTGGCCGCCCTGGGTTATGACGGAGATGCGAAAACGCAGGGAGCCCACTGCGATGGAGATGCACTGTGGCAGGTAAAGGTCAAAGGTTACGAAGCTCTCTATCTTCTTGCCCAAGCCGCTGAGCCGAGAAAAGAGCCCCTTGGTCCCCGCGAGGTTACCCAGCCCCTCCTCACATGAGTCAGCGACGACAAGTATCTGCAACTGTTGGGGAAGGAGCTGCGGATTGGCAAGCAGCTCCTTGGTTGCCATGAGCAGCCCCGCAAGGTTGCCGGTGTCGTCTCCTATGCCGGGAGCATAGAGGCGCGACTCGTCTTCTGTGAGAGGCAGCGCCTTCGTGTCGGCGAAGGCGATATCGAGATGGGCGGCGAAGATAGCGAGTGGCCGCGGGTCCTTTGGTCCTGCGCCGAGCCAGCACAGCACGTCTTTTTCCGGCGTGACTTCGACCAAAGGTGCTTCGCCGCGTGCCGTCCTCTGCGCGCGTAGCCAGTTCGCCACAAATGTCGTGCGGCCCTCCTCATGGCCAGAGGGAGCTGGAATCTTTGCGAGATTGCGCAGCAAGGAGAGCTCTTCTTCTTGATGTGCGCGAGCGTAGCTCCGTGCTGCCGCGAGCATGTCTGCTTCTGATTTGACTTTATTCATCTGCCGCTTGTCACCTATCTGATCTGTTTTCCTGTTGTGGGCCCTGCTAGAGAATATCGCCTTTCTCCCTTTTTTCTCCACCCTCCCCTTCCTTTTTTCCTCTTTGCTCACCTTTGCTCACTGCAGCTGTAGTTGTGCGTAAAGAAGA
>DHPN01000014.1:0-1296 GCA_002407925.1 Atopobiaceae bacterium UBA5363 | reverse complement strand
GCACATCTACGCAGCAGCACGTATAAGAAGCTTCCCACTAGCTCATGTCCCTTAAAAGAGGCTCCAGATTATATAAAAATTCAAAATATGATTAATTGATATGCTTATATTTAAACAATATAAACAAGTTATCAGCAAGTTTAAGACAAGATAGATTTAAACTATTATATTTGTTATCGTTACTGCATGACATGCATAATTTCACATACTACAGCTTTGGCATACTGGGCAACAAGAGGTCCCGGCGAAAGAATGCTGCCGATTTTTGCTCCTCAAGAGCTATCCGATATAACGGCAAACGCTCAAGACGCTCACACCGCAGGTATCGTGCTAGCTGCTGCAGGGCTGCAAGACTATGGGAACTCCTCCACAACTCCAAGGCGACCACTCCATCTGCTTGTGCATAGAAGAAGTGCCCGACGAAAAAGCACTGGAATCGTATATCACGCTCAGGCTGCAAGACTGAACAATAATGACGGCCGTTTTTCCGGCGGCATTTCTCCGGAACGCTTTGCCTGCGGAACTTTTTGCCGCCTTACGCACGGTGTTTGGATCGCATCTCCCGAGCAATGCCTGCTTGAGATGGCTGGAATTCTTCCCAGCGTTTGCCAGCTAGTGGAGGTTGTTAACCTCCTGTGCGGGCAGTACTACCTCTCTCCGGATGGCAAGGACAGGGTCGGCACACGTAAGTCGCTTACGTCGCGTGCAGCCATACGAAGCTACCTAACTCACATGTCTGGCCGACGTTGGGCAAACCGGTTAAATCGGGCCCTCGCCTTTTCCCATGACCTTGTCGCATCGCCGCCTGAAAATTTTATCGCCACAGAATTTGGGCTGCCGCCGCAGCTAGGGGGCCGCGGATTTCCCGAGTTCGAATGCAATAGGAGGTACGATCTCAAGGACTCGCGCCTGTCACGCGCAATCGGAAAGAAATACCTGGTAGAGGATGTTGGGTTTGTTGACTCCAAAAATTGCATCGAGTGGGATAGCTACGAAGAGCACATGGACAAACAGGCCTATGACTGGACACAAAAACGCGCAAATCTACTACGTGCCGATGGCGTGCAAGTCTTCTCGCTCACGTTCGGACAAGTTGTCGACGATGTCTTCGATGACACGGTATGGGCCATAGAAGAGCAGTTTAGATTTCTACACCCGACGGTCAGCAAAGCCGAGCGCCTCTTGCAGCATCAGGTTCATTCTTTTCTCTTTCGCCCGGGGCGACGACTGTTCTAAAATCATCACTCTACGTCGTAATCTAGGCGCTCGTGCCTTGCGACCAGAGCCGGTCCCGTG
>DHPN01000001.1:5691-7066 GCA_002407925.1 Atopobiaceae bacterium UBA5363 | reverse complement strand
CTCGCCGCCTCCCTCCCCTATGGCTAACGTGCCAAGCGCGCCGTAACGGGTGTGAGAGTCCGAGCCGAGGATCATCTTGCCGCAGGCGGCCATCATTTCGCGCATATATTGGTGGATGACCGCAATGTGTGGGGGTACGAATATACCACCATACTTCTTGGCGGCCGAAAGGCCGAATGCATGGTCATCCTCGTTTATCGTGCCGCCGACGGCACAAAGTGAGTTGTGACAGTTCGTAAGCACATAGGGCATAGGGAAGCGCTTGAGGCCAGATGCCCTGGCCGTTTGGATTATCCCTACGAAGGTGATGTCGTGGGAGGCCATGGCATCGAACTTGAGCTTAAGGTGGCGCATGTCATCTGAGCTGTTATGCGCCTTGAGGATGCCATAGGCTATGGTGCCCTTCCTTGCTTGGTCAGGAGCCAGGGCAATGCCACGTGCCTGCGCCTCAGATTCCGGGACGACAATATTGCCGTTCAGAAGGTATATCCCTTCGTCATAGAGCTGAACCATGCTTTCTCCTGTCCTTCTCTCAGCCATGAGCCCCTGCCGCAAAGCCTGCGCGCCGAGGCCTTGCCGGCGTGGCCCTTCTCATTACGTGCGTATTGGCAAAGATCCTGCCCCCATCATCCCTGCGGAGGAGCAGCGCTGCCAAACATTTTGCATGCATGACATATTTAGATCTAGCCTAGGGTCTGACTTAGGCTCAACGCACAAGCGCAAAGTATGCGATCACAACGGCGCCCAGCGCGATGCGGTACCAGCCGAAGGGCTTAAAGTCATGCTTCTTCACAAACCCCATCAAGAAACGAATGGCGACAAGGGACACGAGAAAGGCAACAATGCAGCCAATCAGCAAAATCACGAGCTCACTTGAGGACATAGCATTTTTTGCAAGGTATTTCGCAAGACGCAGCCCGCTTGCCCCAAACATCACCGGCACCGCCAGATAAAACGTGAACTCTGCCGCAACGGTACGCGAGCAGCCCAAAAGCAAGCCACCAATGATCGTCGAGCCCGAGCGCGAGGTTCCCGGCACAATCGAGAGCACTTGGAAGCAGCCGATGCCAATGACCGTCTTCCAATCGAGATGCTCGACATCGGTCACGCGAGCATCCTGGTCGGCAAGCTCGCTTGCGCTCATGGCCTGCGGGATAGCGAGATGGCGAGGCCCCACAGAGGCAGGATCGGTGACCGAGGCAGCAAGTTCTTCCGCGCGAGCAGCGCGGCTGGACTCAATGACAATGAAGGCCACTCCATAGGCTATCAGTGCCGCCGCAATCACGAAGGGGCTACTCAAGTAGTCTTCGATGACGTCGTCAAGCGGCAAGCCGATGACCGCGGCAGGTATGCAGGCGACCACGATCTTGGCCCA
>DHPN01000001.1:2316-5483 GCA_002407925.1 Atopobiaceae bacterium UBA5363 | reverse complement strand
CCAAGCTGGATCACGACGAGAAACATGTCCCAAAACGCCTGGGAGACATTGAGGGTCACAAACTGGTTAAGCAGGAGCATGTGCCCCGTAGAGGATATCGGCAACCACTCTGTAACGCCCTCAACAAGGCCGAAGAGGGCTGCCTTGAGCATTTCAATGACGTCCAAAACAAAACCTTTCCTTGAAGGATGCAGAAGGCCTGCGCGCTGTCAGGCCAGTAAAGCCTAGCGTATGCTAGCCCGACAAGGGGCGCCAGGTGCGCTCATGCCTGTATCCTCCGCGGAAAAACAACGACCGCCAACGAGATCTGCGCATACTCTGCGCATCACTTCTCACTGTGCGGGTAGACTTGCTCACGAGGAATTTTGTATCCTGAGAAAGGAGTAGTTATGGCTACAACCTATCAAAATCTCGGCTACAACAAGGTGTTTGTCGCACTCGATGGCTCCGAGCAGCAAACAGAGGTGCTTGATCGTGCGATCATCGTCGCCGCTAACAACAACGCCGAGCTCTATATTGGTCATGTGATCGACTCAACAGCACTTGAGACCGCTGGGTCATATCCAACCAGCCTGCTTTCAAGCCTCGAAGCCGCCTTCCGTGATTCCATCGCAGAACAAGTGTCAAAAGCCGAGCACGAGCCACAGATCAAAAAAGTTAAACTCATCATAAAAGCCGGCCGCATCCGCGAAACCCTCAAGGACGAGATGCTCGATGCCATTGAGCCTGACCTTGTGATCTGCGGCGCACGAGGACTCTCTACCATCAAGTATGCCCTATTGGGTTCCATTTCAACTTTTCTTGTCCGCTCGTCAAAAGTCGATACGCTCGTCGTGAAATGAGCTGAAATGAGCGTTGCCCCTTCAAACACAAGCGAAAGCTTGCGTAGGACAACTTACTCAAGCCGTCAGGAAAACCGTCGCTATGATCGCGGCAAAACCCAGCAAGTCCGCAGCAGAAAATGATGTGCCAAGAAATACGACGGAGCTAATGGTGGCCACGACCGGCTCACTCGTGCCGAGGAGGCTTCCGCGCACCGAGCCGACCTCCTTCACGCCCTGCAAATAGAGGGCGTAGGCGCCAAAGGTGCCAAAGACCACAGAAAAGCCGATGCAGGCCCAACCGACGCCGTCAAGGGAGGGCATATGTTCCCATGGCCGGAAAAGGGCAGAGAGCACTAAGCCCGAAAAGAGGAAGGCCAGCCCGTTGACGACGAAGTTGCCCCACTGACGCATCAGGCGAACCGGCAGTATCGTTAGCGAGGCCGCCGCCACAGCACAGATAAGGCCCCACAGCAGGCCACCCAGGGGCAATGCAAGCGTCGAGGGATCCCCGCCGGTGGCAACCAGATAGGTCCCCGCAAACGCAAGGACAAGCCCGAGCGCCTCCCGATGCCGCGGCCGCCTTTTCGACCGTATGCAGACGACGACAAGGACCAGCGCCATGCTAAGCGACTGCAGCACCGTTGCAGTGCCGGCGTTGGTCCAGTTGATTGCTTCGAGATAAGCCACTTGGGAAAATAGGATCGCGCCGATGGCAAAGCGAAGGATGCCCGCCAGCGCGCGCGGCGTGTGCAGGACCTCTTTCAAAGAGGCCCTATTGCGCAGCGCTGCCATGGCAAGGAACAGCCAGCACGCCGTGAGCTCCCTTACGCAGGCAAACCATAGAGGGTCGACGCCATAGGTCGCCATGATATATTTTGATACCGTTCCGTTGACGCCCCAAAGCGCGCCCCCGGCAAGCGTGAGGGCAATGCCACGCAGCGCACGGTCGCTCGATGCGGAATTTGGCGGGAAGCTCCCCTCAGACATGCCCCTCCTCAGCCTGCGACCGGCTATCATAAGAAATCGACTTTGATAAGAAGACCTTAACACCCCGCACCATTTTCGGAGGCGACGTATGCAAAACAAGAAGAAAGACTTTACCGCACCTGATCCAGCGTTTGCGCCCGGCACGCATCACGGTGGCTTCACCGTCACCAAAACAGAGCCGATTCCGGAACTGTCAGCCTGCGCCTATGTCTTTCGCCACGACAAAAGCGGCGCACGAGCGCTCTGGATCGCCTGCGCTGACACCAATCGATCATTCGCCATCGCCTTCAAGACGCCTCCGGCAGACAACACGGGCGTCTTTCACATCCTCGAGCACTCCGTGCTTTGCGGCAGCGCCCGGTTCCCCGTCAAGGAGCCGTTCGTCACGCTTCTCAAGACGAGTATGCAGACCTTCTTGAACGCCCTGACGTTTCCCGACAAGACGATGTACCCCGTCGCATCGACAAACGTCCAAGACCTCGAGAACTTGATGGACGTGTACCTCGACGCGGTCCTGCACCCGGCGATCTACCACCGGCCTCGCATCTTCGAGCAGGAGGGATGGCACCTCGAGCTGAGCGGAGCACCCACTTCGGCTGAGCGGGAGCTCAGATACAACGGCGTCGTCCTCAACGAGATGAAGGGGGCCTTGTCCGACCCTGACGAAGTGCTGTTCGAAGGCGTGAACAGAGCCCTTTTCCCTGACAGTCCTTATCGCTTTGAATCGGGCGGGCAGCCTCAGGCCATACCGACCTTAAGCTACGAGGACTTCCTTGACGCGCATGAGCGCCACTACAACCTCGCCAACAGCTACACCATCTTCTACGGGGACCTCGACGCCGACCGAGAGTTCTCTTTCGTCAACGAACGCTTTTGCGCAGCCCCGCAAAGAAGGGCAGGAGCGCCGAACCCGCTACCGTTGCAGGCACCCGTACGGCCCGGGCTCACTCGCACAAAGATGGCAACCGCCCCGAACAAGGCTTCAGTTGCTCTTGCCTATGTCATCGGCACCGCAGCGCAGCGCGAGCGCGTGCTGGCCGCCGACATCCTCCTCGACGCCCTTGCCGGCTCCAACGAGGCACCGCTCAAGCGCGCCGTACTCGACAGCGGCCTCGGCAATGACCTTACGGCCACCCTAATCGACGGGGAGCTGCAGCCGCAGATGCTGTTTCAGCTCAAAGGGGCCAAGCCCGATGCGGCGCGGCCTTTCCGCGAACTTGTCGAAACGACGTGCAGAGAGCTGGTCGCAAAGGGCATCGGCGCCGATCGCCTTGAGGCGTCGCTTGCGCAGGCTGAGTTCAACCTCCGCGAGGGGGACTGGGGCGGCTACTCCGACGGCGTTGCGCTCTCAATCCA
>DHPN01000001.1:403-2120 GCA_002407925.1 Atopobiaceae bacterium UBA5363 | reverse complement strand
GCGCTCGCACATATGAAGACTGGCCTCGACAGCGGATACTTCGAGCGGCTCTTGAACGAGCTCGTGGTGGGGTCTTCCCATGCCGCTGAGGTAGAGCTTGTGCCTGTGGCAGATGACGCCGCTGACGACGAGAGAAGGAAGCTCGCTGACAAGAAAGCGCGCATGACGGCAGCCGAGCTCAAGGCGGTCGACAGCGAGGTCGCAGCCCTGCGCGCGGAGCAGGAGGCACCTGATGACCCTGAGGACCTCGCAAAGCTCCCTCGCCTTGGCATCTCCGACATCGTTGAAGCCCCAGCCGAGCCTGAGCCGCTCATGGTTGAGGCCCCACTTCCCTGCATCGCCCATGAGCTTGACACCCACGGAATAGCATACGTATGGCACTACTTTGACCTGCGCCGGCTCAATGTGGCAGAGCTACCCTATGTCGGGCTGCTCTGCGACCTCCTCGGCAAGCTCGACACGAAGCATCACCGCGCCTCTGAGCTTGACACGCTCGTCGAGAGCAATCTCGGCGGGCTTTACTTCTCCCTCGAGGCGTATGGCCGCGACGACGACCCTGCCTTCGCCCGCCCAATGCTCGTCGTAGGGGCTAGCGCGCTCTCAGAGAAAATTGAGGCCTTGGCAACGTTGCCCTCAGAGGTGTGGGGGCAGACCGTCTTCACGGACACCGACCGCATGCGCAACGTCTTGCGGCAGCGCCTCATCGCGCTTGAGCAGGTCTTCTTGAACTCCGGCCACAGCGCTGCCCTCTCCCGTCTCAACGCGCATTTCTCGGCAGCGTCCGATACCGCCGATCGCATGGGCGGCGTTAGCTATTACCTCTTCCTGAAGGATCTCCTCGTCAAGTGGGACAAGAAGAAGCAAGGAGTCTGCGAGGTGCTCTGGAACCTAGCCGGACGCATCTTCACCTCTGACGAGGTCAAGGTCAGCTTTGCCGGCAGCGCAGAGGACAGAAGGCGCTTCTGGGAGGCTGGCGGCACGCTAGGCCTACGCGAGGGGGGGCCGCGCATCAGCGCGCATGCATTGCAGCTACCCCCGGCCAAGGCAAAGGACGGCCCCGTGCACGAAGCGTTCGTCCTGCCGAGCGATGTCTGTTTTGTCGCTGCAGGGGGGCCGAGACCCGACTGCGACCCAGGCTCGCTCGGCAGCTGGCAGGTTGCAAGCCGAGCTCTCTCGTTCGACTACCTCTGGAACGAGGTTCGCGTGAAGGGCGGCGCCTATGGCGTTGGCTTCCGCCATACCAGCTCAGGCTTGGCGCAGTTCTGGTCCTATCGCGACCCCAACGCCGCCGCAACCATCAAGCGCTTCGGACACGCGGCACAATGGCTTTCCAATTGGGACGTCGCTCCTGCGGAGCTCGAAGGCTATATCGTCTCTACCGTCGCAAGCCATGACACTCCTCTCAAACCACGCCAGCTCGCGCGCAGGCAGGACACAGATTGCCTCAGCGGGCATCCCTACGGATGGAGGGCACAGATACGCAGCCAAGAGCTTGCCGCGACCGCAAAGGATATGTCCGCTCTCGCGCCTGTTGTTGCAAAGGCCGTCGCTGATCCCTCGGTCGTCATTTTTGGCTCAGCCGACATCATCGCATCATCCGGCTTGGATTTTCAGGTCACCAAGCTCATCGACAGCTCTGAGGAGGAATAGGCGCGTGGCGAAGAACCTTGCTTCACAGATCATTGCCTGGTACGGGGACCAGCTAGACCAGCACATC
>DHPN01000001.1:0-210 GCA_002407925.1 Atopobiaceae bacterium UBA5363 | reverse complement strand
ACCGACGCCAAGCACACGGTCCTGCCAGACCAAGGCAACTATCGCTTCGGACAAACGGCGACGAAGATATGCCTTGACGCTGTGACAATGGCTTTAAACGACTTCAGCGAAGCTACGGTCACCAGCATCTTCATGCCAAGCGAGCCGTTCATCGCCATGGGCGTCCACCCTGTCAGCGCAGAAGCCATCGCCAACTTCTCCTCCGGCGCC
>DHPN01000013.1:13626-13803 GCA_002407925.1 Atopobiaceae bacterium UBA5363 | reverse complement strand
GCCGTGTCTCAGTCCCAATCTGGCCGGTCGGTCTCTCAACCCGGCTACCCATCATCGCCTTGGTGAGCTTCTACCTCACCAACAAGCTAACAGGCCGCGGGCCCATCTTTTGCCGCAAAAGCTTTGCCGCTAACTTCATGCGAGGTTAGCGGATTATTCGGTATTACCCACAGTTTC
>DHPN01000013.1:0-13535 GCA_002407925.1 Atopobiaceae bacterium UBA5363 | reverse complement strand
TCCCAAAACCATGTGATCCCGGGACATCATGCGGTATTAGCGTCCGTTTCCAGACGTTATCCCCCTCTGAAAGGCAGGTTCCTCACGCGTTACTCACCCGTCCGCCACTGAAACCGTCCGAAGCAAGCTCCGGACAGTTCCCGTTCGACTTGCATGTGTTAGGCGCGCCGCCAGCGTTCATCCTGAGCCAGGATCGAACTCTCCGTTCAAACAAATCTGCGTGAGCAGATTGTATACAAATTTTGAGCTGACCTGTCCCGAAATCACGCCGATCTCGGATTCGCTGAAATTAAACGGGTGTGAAAAAAACTTACTAAGTATACACACTCCGATATGGTTTCGCTGTCTATCTCTTATCGATCTCATCGATCGCAGTATCCGGTTTTCAAGGTTCACCGCGTCTCTGCTTTGCTTTTGCTCCGCATCGGCGCGAGGAATGAATATACGCTTCCAACCACGAGATGCCAACAACTTCTATTGTGCTACACAATTCCTCCACATTTGTGGATCGCGTGCCAGCTCGCAGAGAGCTGTGAGGAGCTCATCGCGCTCCGATGAATTGGGCGCTTCGGCATAAACGCGCGCAACGTTCCCTGAACGTGAAGGGCGCAGCATGCACCAAGATCCGTCGGAAAACTGCAGCCTGAGTCCATCAGCATGATTAACTGAAGTTGGTCTTCTCCCCGCAATTTGTGAGGGATTAAGACCAGGAAGCACGTTTTCAAGGGACTGGGCTTCGCCAGCATCAAGGCGTATGTCTCTTCTAATGTAATCCATCGGCCCGATCTCTCTAGTTATGTCTGCAACTACCTGAGACAGAGGGCAGCCGGCAGTTGCAAGCACCTCTAAGACAAGCAGGCACACAAGCAGACCATCGCGCTCGTACAAGTGCTTCGGCAGACAGATTCCACCATATTCTTCTGCAGCCATGAGCACATCTTTTTGCAAGATCTCTCCGTAGATGCGACTAAAGCCCACAGGAACTGCAGTTGTCGACAAACCTAGAAGATGCGCTAGGCGTTCCGTGCGCATTGAACTAGCTAGTGTCGTGACAACTCTCCCCTTCTCGCCGCAATCGCGCACAAGATGGGCAAGTACAACAGGGATCATATTATGCGGGGTAACAAGCCTTCCTCGCTCATCTACAATGGCAGCCCGGTTGCCGTCGCCGCTCAAAAGCAATCCAACGTCAGCCTTTTGACATTGGACAACCTGCTCGCACTCATCGGCCCAAGGCTCAACAGGCTGCGGGTGCAAGCCACCGAAATCGTCCTGTGGTCCTGCGTGCAGTTGCGTCACCGAGCAACCTATAGCCTCAAGCGCTCGAAATAAATAACCAGACGCAGCTCCATACATAGGATCGACGACGAGGCGCAAGTGAGCGTTGGAAATCTTGTCAAGATCTACAAAGTCACAGAGGTCTTTGAGGTAAGGCGCTACAAAGTCTGCTCGCGAAATCTCAGATTCCGGATAAACAACCTTCGTGCCTACAAGCCGCTCAACCCTACGCGCAAATGATTCGCTGATTGGCCCTCCGTCTGTTCCCCTGACAATGAGCCCGCCGTATTCAGAGGATTCTTCAGAAGCTGAAACCATCAAAGCCCCTGCGCAGGCTTCAGTGTGAGCTGCTGACCAAGCAAGGGCCGGCAGCGGGCAAATGTCCGTCGAAACGATTGCGCGCAGGCCGCTCTCGGCAAGGACTTTCCCTGCCAGCAAGGCAAATGACTCCGAACTATAACGTCCGTCATAGCCTATCAGCACAGGGGACCCAGGAGTTCGTTCAGCCCAAACTTTTCCGAGGGCTGTGGTTATGCGTATGACACTATCTTCAGTGAAGTCTTCATCATAGCGTCCACGCCAACCATATGGTGTAAACCGTATGATGCCCATAGGAAGGCCGTTTCCCCCTTAAATTCTGACCTTGCCAAGACCCTCAATGAAAGCGTCACGTACAGAAGGAGTGCAAAGGGCGATACGTGCATTAGTCGCAGCCCACGCAGCTGGCGTTCCTGTGTCACAGCCCTCACTGGGATCGACAACAACCGCATACATCTCTTCTTCTGCCAGCAAACGCTCAAGAGCATCAGTCAATTGAATCTCGCCGCCGGCTCCAGGATCTTGGGTCTTTAGGAGCTCCATTACACGGGGAGATAGCAGGTAACGGCCTACAATGAACAAATGCGAAGGAGCAGCTTCAAGCGTTGGCTTTTCAACGAGTTGGTTGACTTTCCACACAGCGCCTGGCTCTTCATCGGCTACCCTGTCATAGCCTTTGAGACTGCCGATACGCGTGCCGCCTATTATTCCATAGCGGCTTACTTGATCAGCGGGAACAGGCGCAACAGCAATTACAGACGCACTGCCATGTGCGGCAGAAACTTCAGCCATATGTACGCACATCTTATGATCAGGAACAAAGTAGTCCCCCAGCAGCACAAAAAAAGGCTCCGTGCCAACTTTATTGGCAGCACATAACACTGCATGGCCAAGACCCTTGGGCTCATTTTGGTAAACGAATGATACCGGGAGGTCGCCTGCTGCATGGACCTTGTCAGCCTCAACATTTTTTCCTCGTTCGCGCAAAGTCTGCTCGAAGCCCCCATCAACAGTAAAATATGACTCTATCGCCGGCTTCTCATGAGAGTTCACGATCACAACCTCGTCAACGCCCTCAGGCTCCAGCGCCTCTTCGACCACATACTGAATAACTGGCTTGTCAAGCACTGGCAACAGCTCCTTTGGCGTCGCCTTGGTTGCGGGAAGGAAGCGAGTACCAAGACCCGCCGCAGGTATAACTGCTTTCATGCGTATCCAATCCTCTCATTTACGTACAGTTGCACCAAAGTCTGCTTGAAGACACTCAACCGTTGAAAGCTTACCCCACAAGAGCGGCTGGCTTTCGCCTTTATCGGACAAACGTGCCTTCTCTTCAAACTAGGCGCCCACATAAAGCTTGAGCGCCCCTATAAGCTTGCTGTTCAACCACGCTAATCTCAGCAGCTGCACAATTTTCTTCATTGAGCTATTTCATACGTCAATCGGGAAGGCTCACTCCCTGACTTTCAAGGTAATTGACCCAACGGCGCATTGTGTCCTCAGAAAGGTCATGCTCCATAAGACATGCCTCATCATTAGCTGTCTTAGCATCAACACCAAGAGTCTGAGTGAGAAAAGCCCGCAGCGTCCGATGCCTGTGCCAGACATCGGCTCCGTATGCTTTACCCCTGTCAGTCAAGGTAATGCACCCATAGCGCATCTGCTCGATCATGCCGTTTTCACGTAGTACGGCTAATGCCTTATTTACACTTGCCTTCGAGACATGAAGCTGGTCTGCAACATCAACAGAATGGACTTCTCCTGTCCCACCCTTTTCTGTTGAAAGGCGAAAGATAGCTTCCAGATAGTCCTCGCTTGCCATCGTTAAGCTCTCTTTACCATGCGTGCTTATTTTTGTAGTCATAGTTATACCTTGCCCATAGAGAACCTACATAATTAACTAACGTTTGCCCTTTTGATTTTACTTTACCCAAGAGCTGTATGCCCATATGCAGATAAGACAGCAAATCGCTCTTTGGGGGAGAGATATACCAAAAAACAGCTGTGAGGTCTTTCTTGCAACATATAGAGTTAGATATATACTACTTTTTGTTAGTATTGGTAAACTAACAAAGGAGGATAGGATGGAAGCCTCGGTCGATGGAGTCATTCCCATGGAAAGGCAAGCACCCGCTTTTATCCATGCTGGGGCACAGCTACCGCTTGCATTAGTAAGCGCTGGAGAAACAGTTCGCGTGCTAAAGGTGCATGGCGGCACGGATTTGCGGCAGCACTTAGCTGAGCTCGGCTTTGTCGAAAATGCGGAGGTGAAGGTTGTGTCTCGTGTCAACGGTGACGTAATCGTCTCGGTAAAAGGAGCCACCTTCGGCCTCAATCGCGACATGGCCCGCAAGATCACTACTTATTAGAAAGAGGAAGGGAGGCGCTGTAGCTATGGCAACGCTAAGAGATGCAAAAGTTGGCGAGACTCATACCGTGATAAAACTTACAGGAAGCGGCGCGCTCAAACGTCGCATTATGGATATGGGACTTACAAAGGGGACAAGGGTCTACGTACGCAAGGTAGCACCTCTTGGAGATCCCGTCGAGGTCACTGTTCGTGGCTATGAGCTCACTATTCGCAAAGATGAAGCCGAAAGCATCCAAGTTGCATAGGCAATAGATTCGTCCATGTGTTTTTTTAGCACATGAGTTAGCAGTATCTAACAGTGCACCATATGAAGGGCTCAGAATGGCTGAAAAAATAAACATTGCTTTAGCCGGCAACCCAAACTGCGGCAAGACGACGCTGTTCAACCAACTTACCGGTTCAAACGGCTACGTCGGCAATTGGCCTGGCGTTACTGTAGAAAAAAAGATGGCTAGCTGGCGAGCTGACAAAAGCGTGGACTTTGTCGACCTGCCCGGAATTTATTCTCTTTCGCCCTATTCTCCTGAAGAAGTCGTTTCTCGCGACTACCTTGTCAATGATCGCCCTGACGCGATCATTGATCTTGTGGATGTAACCAACCTCGAGCGAAATCTTTACCTTACGACTCAAATCCTTGAATGTGGCCTACCTGTTGTCATCGGCCTTAACATGTGCGACCTTCTTGCACAGCGGGGCGACTCAATCGATACTAAATCTCTTGCTGCCAAGCTCGGAGTGCCTGTCATTGAAGTCTCTGCACTGCGCGACACAAACCTCGATGATCTCGTAAAGGAAGCCACAAAAGCCGCACGAAGGCATCACGGTGCCCAAGGCCGCAAGTGCTTTCCACAAGACGTAGAAGATACCCTCGAAAAAATCACTTGCCAGATCAAAGATTCGTGTGACCCTGAGCTTGCCCGCTGGTATGCAATTAAAGTCTTCGAACGCGACGCCGAGGCCATCGCGCCGCTGCACCTCACAAAAGCCGATGATGACATCATCGAACCGATCATTAGGTCTATTGAGAAGGTCTATGACGACGACTCCGAGTCCATCATCACCTCAGGGCGCTACGACTGGATCGCGACGGTAATGCAGGCGTGTGTTAAAAAAGCACCTCCAAAGCTCACGACGTCAGAAAAGATAGACAAGGTTGTCACGAGCCGCGTCTTTGGTCTTCCTATTTTCATCGCAGCCATGATTCTCGTTTATTACATTGCCATCTCGACAGTAGGCACAGCAGCGACCGACTGGGTAAACGATAACCTCTTTGGCGATGGGTTCTTCCTGTTTGGTAGCGGGGAGGAAGCGTACACCGAAGCCGCCGACAGTTGGGCTGACAATCACTTTCAAGAACAAATAAACGCCTATCTCACACAAGCCGAGGAAGCTGGAATCAACACAGATGGCGTAGCGGACGCCATCGCCGCAGAAGACCCAACTGAAGAGGACGAACAAACCATCTCCAACTTCGAAGCGGCTGCCAGCAAGGCAGGATTTGTGGCGAAGGACGCTTACCTTACTGACGAGAACGGCAACTATGTCGACACCGACGGCAATGCTATTACCAAACTAGACTCTGACGGCCTGCCTGCAACCGGCACCAACCCCGCAATGATTGAAACCATCAGCTCCAGCGACTTTAAAAATGCCATCAGCGGCTTTGCTGAGGAGCCAGACCCACATGATTTCGGCACGTTTGTCGACTCAATACCGACCGCCGCGACCAATGGCCTCGAGTCAACCGGTGCGTCAGCTGCCGTAGAATCTTTGGTCGTTGATGGGGTAATAGGCGGCGTTGGATCAGTGCTCGGCTTTATACCACAGATCTTCGTCCTGTTCATCATGCTTTGCTTCTTAGAAGACTGTGGCTATATGGCGCGTGTCGCCTTTGTTATGGACCGTGTTTTCCGCCGCTTTGGGCTGTCAGGAAAGTCGTTCATACCAATGATGATCAGCTCCGGCTGTGGCGTCCCGGGCGTGCTTTCAACAAAAACCATTGAAAACGAGCGCGACCGCCGCATGACAATTATGACTACCACCATGATCCCCTGCTCAGCTAAGCTGCCGATCATTGCCTTGGTGATGGGCGTGCTCGCGGGAGGCTCCAGCGCGTGGTGGATTGCACCGTTTTTCTACTTCCTAGGCGTCGTAGCCATCATCATCTCTGCAGTGATGCTTAAGAAAACAAAGCCTTTTGCAGGCGATCCGATTCCATTTGTCATGGAGCTGCCTGAATATCACCTACCTTCTATGAAGTCTTGGTGGCTTCATGTATGGGAGCGCGTCTCCGCGTACGTTAAAAAGGCGGGGACCATCATCTTCGCTGCCGCCGTTGGTATTTGGTTCCTGTCCAACTTCGGGCTTGCAGGATGGGAGGGTGGAAGCGGCGCTTTTGGCTATCTGCCGGGATTTGCTGATGTGCCCGAGAGCTACATGGACTTCTCCGTCTTGGCAGGAATCGGTGGTGCTCTGTGCTGGATATTTGCACCTCTTGGCTTTGCAAATTGGCAGGCCACAGCCGCTTCTATATCGGCTCTGATTGCTAAGGAGAACCTCGTCTCAACCTTCGGTGTGCTATACGGCATCGGAAACGCCTCTGAAAACTCTGTTTCAATGTGGACTGGCTTCGCGAATATGTTTAGCTGGGGCGGCTCTCTACATGCCGGGGCAATGTGCGCCTTTGTGGCGTTCAACATGCTCGACGCTCCTTGCTTTGCAGCAATGGGAACTATTCGGCGACAGATGAATGACCCGAAATGGACCTGGTTTGCGATCGGCTATGAATGCGCCTTTGGCTGGGTGGTCGGTTTGCTTATAAATCAGTTTTATGAGTGGTTCGTCTTTGGGAGCTTTGGGTTTTGGACGGTCATAGCGATCTGCTTCGCGGCGCTCATAGTGTGGCAGGTATTCAAGCCTATGCCCACATGGACTGACAAGGACCAAAAGATCCTTACGAGTCTTGAGAAGGAAACCGCCTAGGCAGCAAATCCTATCGTTTGGCCAGTGTCTGATATCCCGCCTTTTCAAACCGCTAAGAACTTTGACTTCGATCGCTTGTCCTCAAGGTTTTTGCGCTCAGGGAAGACGGGATATCCGTTTTTATATGCCGACAACAAGAAGCACGTTCAGCACAGTAACGACGATGCCGATTATCACGAGCAACACTTTAAGGCCGGGCCCATTCGCATAGCGGCCCATCACTTTATGTGAGCTCGTAAGCCAAATCTGACAAAAGATAGTTATGGGCAGCTGCAAAGAGAGAAGTGCTTGGCTCCACACAAGCCCTTGAAACACATTTTGTATCAGGAAGATCACCGCCACAGAGGCAACAAAACAGGACAAGACGCCCAAAGAGCTATGGCGATCATGAATGTCATAAGGTTCATCTGCGATGCCGGATGTTATAGTCCCTGCCGCCATTCCAGCCGTCACAGATGAGGAAAGACCGGCTAAGAGCAACGCAATAGCAAATATAAGACGTGCTGCTGCTCCAAGTATTGGCTCGAGGGTAGCTGCAGCTAATGCCAAGTCGTCTATCACGATGCCCTGCTCATAAAAGGTCGAGGCAGCAAGAATCACCATGGCGCTATTGATAGCCCAGCCAACGCCCATGGAAAAGAGAGTGTCCACAAACTCATTGTCAAGGCGCTTGCGGATCACGTCCTCGCCCTGTTGTTCATAGTGACTAGCTTGAATGATCTCAGAATGTAAAAAGAGGTTATGCGGCATTACCACAGCACCAAGAACGCTAACTACAACTGTAATAGACTTTGCAGGGATGGTTGGCACAAACCATGAAAAGGCCGCTTGAGGCCAGTTCACCTGCACCATAAGTATCTCAACGAGAAAGGCAAGGCCTATGAGTGATACAAAGGCTATGATCCACCTTTCTATATGCTGATAGGAGTTTGTGAAAAGCAGCACAAGGGAGACTCCTGCAACAAGAATACTTCCAAGGCGAATTGGAAGGCCGAAGAGCATTTGCAAGGCCACGGCACCACCGAGGACTTCAGCCATGGTCGTTGCCACCGTCGCCGCAAAAGCCGTCCAGAGCAGTAATCGAGAGACTGGGCGTGACAGATGCTCCGTGGCTGCCTCTGCCAAGCATCGACCTGTAACGATTCCCAAATGGGCAACATTGTGCTGCAGTACAATAAGCATTAGCGTTGACAGAGTGACAACCCAGAGCAGCGAATAGCCAAACTGCGACCCCGCCGCCATATTTGAAGCCCAGTTGCCAGGATCAATGAAACCTACTGTCACAAGTAGGCCGGGGCCTATAGCTTTTAGTATTTCCAGCCCACTGCTATGGCCGGTGTGATGTGATCCGAAAACTCTCTTGCTAAATGAGCCGCTCATGCAGCAGGGCATCTCCCTTATAGGCTTAGCGAAGCGTCATAAAGACAAAAAAGCCTACTCTCAGCGCAAACAATATGTTGAGAGTAGGCTTTTTTAAGGCTCTTGCCAACAAGTCAGCCGACTTTGGTCGGCATATACCCCATCAAGTTCAATAATGCGCCTGTTCTGCTGGTGAATGAAAAGGAAAGCGGCATAGCAATCAGCTGACGCGGACCGCAAAAAGCCATAAAGAAGGTTAGCTTATCAAACGATAGCCAGCCATCTTTACTGCACTGCTATACGAGTTTTCATCAATCGGCTCTTTTGAGCGGACATGTGCAACTTCACTTTTAAGGTCTACAGTTGCCCAAGTCCTCCCCACGGAATCAAGAGCCCGTGTGACATTGTCTGCACAACTCGCACATTTCATGCCAGAAATTTGGTAATCAGCTGCATACGGGTAGTGGCTCTCGTCCGTGTCAGCTACTTTGACTTTAGGGAACCTCTTCATGGCAGTTTTTTTGCTGCCGCTGCAACAATCCCTTTGCCCTGTCCATGTGCCGATTGCACGACGGAGCGCAAATATGAGAAGCGCTACCACAGCCACAATCAATACAATGTCAATTGCATGCATAAAGACTACCTGCTTCCTACATATATCCGCTCTTTTAGCCTGCTCCTTGTTTAAGTGTAGCTCGACTTGATACCAAAAGTAAGCCGTTACTTACTTTTATTGCTGTTATTCTACTCTTTTCATATAAAAGCTCTATAATAGTTATCTAACATTAACTATTGTAAATTGATAGTTTTCCTTGAAAGGGGTTCGGCTATGAGCAAAATAGACTATGTGCATGGGCGTGAAGTGCTAGACTCTCGCGGCAATCCAACAGTAGAGGTTGAATTGGGACTCTCTGATGGGTCAAAAGGCCGTGCAATCGTTCCCTCAGGAGCCTCTACAGGTGCTTTCGAAGCCTGTGAGCTTCGTGATGGTGATCAAAAACGCTATCAGGGAAAGGGAGTTCTGAACGCCGTTAACCATGTCAACTCGGAGCTCGCAGAGGTCGCTATAGGGCGCGATGCGAGTGATCAACGTGGCCTTGATAAAGCTATGATCGCCGCAGATGGCACTTCCAACAAAAGCAATTTTGGCGCAAATGCAATTTTAGGGGTTTCCCTCGCTGCTGCTCGCGCCGCATCTGCAAGCGCGCAGTTGCCTCTCTATGCTTATCTCGGTGGCGTATCAGGCCATTTGCTTCCTACGCCAATGATGAACATCATGAACGGGGGAGTACACGCCGATAATAATGTTGACTTCCAAGAATTTATGATCATGCCCGTTGGTGCATCGAGTTTTCATGAGGCCCTTGAATGGAGTGCTGAGACATACCACATGCTCAAGGCTGTGCTCAAGGAAGCTGGCCTTTCCACTGGCGTAGGTGATGAAGGCGGATTTGCCCCCAATCTCAATGACAATGCCGCTCCTTTGGAATACATGATCAAGGCCGTTAAAAAAGCTGGATTCGAGCCTGGTCGTGACTTTATGTTCGCGATGGACCCAGCTTCTTCTGAGTTCTACGACGCCGACCAGAACAAATATGTTCTGAAGGGAGAGGGCCGTAGCTTGAGCGCTGACGAGCTCATTGATTACTGGGAGTCACTCATCAACTCTTATCCTATCATCTCGCTGGAAGACGGGCTAGCCGAAGAAGACTGGGACAACTGGGTCAAGTTGGAAGAGCGCCTTGGTGGAAAGGTCCAGCTTGTCGGGGATGACCTTTTCGTGACAAATACGGAACGCTTACGCAAGGGAATTGAGCTTGGCGCTGCCAATGCGATTTTGGTAAAGGTCAACCAAATAGGCACGTTGACCGAAGCTTTTGATGCCATTGAGATGGCCAAGTGCGCTCGATACGCCACCATTGTTTCTCACCGCTCTGGTGAAACTGAGGATACAACTATCGCCGATATCACTGTTGGGACAAATGCGGGACAGATAAAGTGCGGAGCTCCCGCTCGCTCGGATCGCGTGGCGAAATACAATCAGCTTCTACGTATAGAAGAGCAGCTTGGCCAAGCAGCCACCTATGCAGGTTCATCGCCCTTCCGCGGCATTAAGCGCTAATGCCCAAGCCAGTCCGCAGTTAAAAAAGTTAAAGCTATACCCGTTTGCCGTTACAGCAGACGGGTATAGTTAGTTTAGGTAAACAGATAAAGTGAGGCCACAATGTCATTCGTAGACTTTGTCATCATCGCTGCAGTGGCGTTTATAGCTTTCCTTTGCGTAAGGTCTATGGTCAAGTCTGGCACCTCTCCTGAGTGCGCGGCATGTGCGAGTTCTTCCGTCTGCACTGCGCGTACCAGAAAAGACGGCGTGTGCCCGGTTGCAAAGACTATGGTGGAAAAGGCAGAGAAAAGCCTAACGGACGAGCGGCAAGAATAGCCTTGCACTCACACTTCACAGTTATCCGTTGTAGTCAAGGTCTTCATCGGGAAGCTGAACGCGAGATATTCTTGCCCCTAGTGATGCGAGCTTAGGCACAAATGCCTCATATCCCCGGTCAATATGGTGCACATCCAAGACAGTGGTCAGCCCATCGGCAACAAGGCCGGCCATAACTAAGGCGGCGCCACCTCTCAGATCTGGCGCTTTCACCTCTGCTCCAGAAAATCTGGGCACGCCATGAACAATAGCATGATGGCCCTCGATCGTGATGTCAGCTCCCATACGAGAGAGCTCGCTTGCAAACATGAATCTGTTTTCAAATACATTCTCTGTAACGATGCAGCTGCCCTTTGCCAAGGCAAGCAGGCACATCGTTTGGGCTTGCATGTCAGTTGGAAATCCCGGAAACGGCAGCGTCTGTATATCAGTTGGACGAAGAGCACTCGTGCGGCTGACGATAACCCCGTCGTCTTCACTTTCAATGTCGATGCCCATGAGCGCATACTTCTTGAACACAAGGCCGAGGTGATGCGGATCAAAGCCCAACACGCGCACTGGGCCGCCGACGAGAGCTCCTATGGCAGCAAAAGTGCCCGCTTCGATACGGTCCCCTACCGTTTTATGAGTGACTGGATGCAAGGGGGCATCGGTCCCCTCAATCTCTATCACCGGGGAGCCCGCACCACGTACATGAGCGCCCATCTCGTTGAGCATAGTTGCGAGATCAACTATCTCGGGCTCACGAGCAGCATTGTCAATGGTGGTAGTCCCCTTGGCATGCACCGACGCCATCACGAGGTTTTCTGTAGCCCCGACACTTGCGAAGTCAAGAGTAACCGTGTTGCCAGAAATACCCTCCGGCGTCGTTGCGTGAATATTACCGTGGTCGATCTCGAAGTGGACCCCTAGGGCTTCAAGACCAAGGATATGCATATCGATCTTGCGAGCCCCAATATTGCATCCCCCTGGCATAGCAACGACCGCACGGCCAAAGCGCGCCAAAAGAGGCCCAAGCACTGCCGTTGAGGCACGCATTTGTGCAACGAGCTGGTAGGGCGTTTCCCATCTATCAACCTGTGAAGTGTCAATCTTCAGCGTATGCTTGTCGACGACATCTATGGTCGCTCCTAGGCGCTTCAGCACCTTGCCCATAACGTGCACGTCAGAGATATCTGGCACGTTTGTGAGCGTCGTAGTCCCTGGTGCCATAATTGTTGCTGCCATGAGCTTAAGTGCAGAATTCTTCGCTCCCTCAACCCTAACCTCTCCGGTAATTGGATGGCCACCTTCGACCTGTATCGCTTCCATGAGCTTCGCTCACTCCCATCAGCTAGCGAGTATAGGGCTAGCTATTGGGCGATCTGTAGCATGCTTCAGCAGAAGATTGCACCAATTTATTTTGCCGTCGTAGTATGCCCTGCGGTGATCATTCGCAGCCAAAGCATCACGGGCGTCGATAGCCGCCTCGCGAGTATCACGAACAACGTCAGGCTCAATGTCATCACTACGACGGGCATGATTGGCCAAAATGATAACGGTGTTGTTGTCTATCTCTGCATAGCCGCCGGAGATGATGACGTCAACTTCTCCCCCGCCATCACGCTCAGTTTGATGCAGCCTTACCACACCATCTCCCAGCGCACAAATCTCTGCAGCATGCCCTGGCCAAACGCCAAGCTCTCCTTCATACGTGACAAGTGTTAAATTGGCGACAGGCCCCTCATAGAGGAGCCGATCTGGCCTCACAAATTGACAGGTAAGCTCTGCCATAGGACTCCCCTACTTTTGGGCAGACGTCTTGGAAGCGGCCATCTTGCTGGCGCGCTCACGCACGTCCTCAATTGTACTGGCGTAACGGAAAGCCTGCTCTGGAATATCGTCACAGTGGCCATCCACAATAGCTGCAAAACTGCGGACGGTATCTTCGACAGAAACGTAAACACCAGGGTTGCCAGTGAACTTCTCAGCGACATGAAATGACTGTGAGAGGAACTGCTGGATTTTACGAGCACGCGAAACGATGAGCTGTTGTTCTTCTGAGAGCTCGTCCATGCCTAGAATTGCAATGATATCCTGCAGATCCGAATACTCCTGAAGAATCTCTTGCACGGCCATAGCTACGCGATAATGCTCCTCACCAACAATTGAGGGGTCAAGTGCTGAGCTAGAGCTCGCAAGAGGATCGACCGCAGGGTATATACCAAGGTCGGTGATTGAGCGAGAAAGCACAGTCGTCGCATCGAGGTGCGTAAAAGTCGTGGCAGGGGCTGGGTCAGTCAGGTCGTCGGCAGGAACGTAGACAGCCTGCACCGATGTAATAGAGCCCTCTTTTGTCGAGGTGATGCGCTCTTGCAGATCGCCCATTTCGGTAGCCAGCGTAGGCTGGTAGCCGACAGCGGAGGGCATCCGCCCCAGCAAGGCCGAAACCTCTGAGCCAGCCTGGGAGAAACGGAAGATGTTGTCTATGAACAACAGCACATCCTGGCCTTGGTCACGAAAATATTCAGCTGTGGTCAAACCTGCCAGAGCAACGCGCATACGCGCTCCAGGCGGTTCGTTCATTTGACCGTAGACCAAGCAGGTCTTTTTGATGACGCCCGACTCTGCCATTTCGAGAAAGAGGTCCGTACCTTCACGCGTACGCTCTCCTACGCCTGTAAACACTGACGTGCCGCCATGCTCTTGGGCCAAATTGTTGATCAGCTCCTGAATGAGCACGGTTTTGCCGACACCTGCGCCGCCGAACAAGCCAGTCTTGCCACCGCGAACATAGGGTTCAAGCAG
>DHPN01000021.1:120606-122580 GCA_002407925.1 Atopobiaceae bacterium UBA5363 | reverse complement strand
TGGCAGATCAGCGAGTTGCGCAGAAAGTCGCATGCTTGCCGGCGTGGAAGTCTGCCTCGATCGTCTTGAGCTATATCTCAGTGGGTGAAGAGGTTGACACGCATGCGCTGGTTCGGCTTGCATGGCGTAGCGGAAAGACCGTGGCTGCTCCCCGCGTCGTGGCTCATACGCGACGCCTGCAATGGTATCGGATACAAGACTTCAATCATCTGGAGACACAGGCGTTTGGCATCAAGCAGCCGCTGATGAGTGAAAAGAATCGCATCGATGCCTTGAGCGCACATGCCGCCTCTCTTGCGCTCGTGCCAGCCCTTGCATTTGATGAGCTTGGGTATCGTCTTGGGTATGGCGGAGGCTTTTATGACGTCTTCCTCGCAGACTTCCCGGGCATTTCCATCGGGCTTGGTCGCCAAGCTCAGATGGTGGATGATTTTTCCGCCTGTGGCGTGCGGCAGGCCTGTGACGTTCCCGTTGACCTTGTTGTCACTGAAGAGGGCTTGTTATAGGTGGCTGCTGTTAATCCGGTCCTTTTGCTGGGCTTTCTAGGAGCATGATCTGTTTGGAGACGCTTTGCGCGGTTGATGTCTGCGTGTGCACGGCGCAAGATGTGCACGAGAACTATAGTGCATGCTCTGAGCATGTCGCGCCCCGCTTTGCCAGTCGGGCTGAGAAGCTGATGGCACAAGGAGGGTACACTTCTGAAAAGAAGGCGCTTTGTGAGCTCGGCTGTGGCGTGATGCTGGCAGGGCTAGCAGGCGTCAGACAGGATTTTCAGCTCGTCTACAACCCGTATGGCAAGCCCGAACTCGCCAAGGGGAAGCCTCACATTAGTCTTTCGCACACAGACGGACTGGCGGTCTGTGCGTTGGCGCAGCAGGTCGTAGGCGTTGATGCTGAAGCGATTCCAGCAGCTCTTTCTCGCTATCAGATTCTGGCTTTGGGTCGCGCTCTCGGCTTTCCCCATGAAAGATGGGCAGATCCTACACCTGAGCTTATGGAGCGCGCGAAGACCCCCGAGGCATGGGCGCACGAGTGGACGCGTGTGGAAGCGGTCTTGAAGGCGATAGGCACAGGGTTTTCGCTAGGGCCTAATCAATACCTGCCCCTTATGAAGCAGTGGCGCTGTGCTTGGGCGAGATGTGGTGACACTATTATCTGCTGCGCTACGCAAGCCACTCCTCGTATTGCGTTAGCGACCTTTGACCTTGGCAGGTGGTTGGAGTGCGTTGAGGGCATCAGTCATCCGCCCTGCAGCTAGCCATTGGAGCGGCGGTATGTCCTTGGGTCGAACGCCTCGGTGCTCAGTCGCCTTATGACTGAGAGAGGAACATGGCAATAGCCTCCAGGATTTTTGACAAGGTAATCTTGGTGGTACTGCTCTGCAGGGAAGAACTCCCGCAGTGGCTGGGCTTGCACGCGAAAGCTTCCCGCTCCATGCGCTTTTTCACAGCGTGCGCGCTCTATGCTGAACACGCGCAAGACATCGGCCTCGAGCTGCCGATCTTCCGGCGGCCAAAAGGCGGCAGCTTGGTACTGCGATCCGATGTCATTTCCCTGCTGATCGGTCAGGGTGGGATCTATGATGCGAAAAAATGCGTACAGCAAGGCATCTGAAGAGGTCTTCATTGCGTTGAAGCTAACACGGCAACACTCGTGCAGCCCAGTGGTGCCCGTGCATACCGTCTCGTATCTCGCCTCCGCCTCAGTGATGTTTTGGCGGCCATTTGCATAGCCGACACAGGTGTCAAAGACACCAGGCATTCGTCGGAAGAGAGCCTCGACTCCCCAGAAGCAGCCGCCAGCGAGATATAAGGAGCATGCCGTTATGTTAGTATTCAACTCGTTTTCCTTCCGATCGGGCGACAAGAGGCGCAGGGGGACTGCGAATGGCCTTCTATGGTAGTTGAATCTGTCTCTTCTGATACCGCAGGCATTGCACGATGGGGAACGTTCTGCGTGTAAGGATCGCACATG
>DHPN01000021.1:114559-120339 GCA_002407925.1 Atopobiaceae bacterium UBA5363 | reverse complement strand
AGCAAGGATTTTGCCAATAGCGCAAATTGCCCAGAGACTCGGTCTTAACGAGGAGGACATAATTCCATACGGCCGCACGATGGCAAAGGTGGACACTGCGCACCTAGAAAGCAGGCCATCGCGCGCCAAGCTCGTCCTTGTCACAGCAGTCAATCCAACGCCTGCAGGAGAGGGCAAGACCACCACATCGGTAGGCCTTGCTGACGGCTTGAACCGCTTAGGCAAAAGGGCTGTCTTGGCCCTGCGTGAGCCGTCGTTGGGCCCGGTTTTCGGCATAAAGGGAGGGGCTGCTGGCGGAGGCTATGCGCAGGTTATCCCGATGGAGAACATCAACTTGCACTTCACGGGGGACTTTCATGCCATAGAAAATGCCAACAACTTGCTTGCCGCCTTGCTAGACAACCATATAAAGCAAGGAAACGAGCTCGGGATTGATCCGCGCCGCATTGTCTGGAAGCGCGCAATGGACATGAACGACCGCCAACTTCGCCAAATAGTCGATGGCCTCGGCGGCGTAGCGAATGGCATGCCGCGGCAAGACGGCTTTGACATTACCGTGGCCTCCGAGGTCATGGCCGTCTTTTGTCTGTCGGCTGATCTTGCCGACCTCAAGGCGCGCCTCGGCCGCATGGTCGTCGCCTACACCTATGATCGCAAGCCTGTGACCGCCCATGACCTCAGGGCTGAAGGGGCCATGACAGCGCTGCTCAAAGACGCGATCTACCCCAACCTCGTGCAGACGCTCGAGCACAATCCAGCTCTGATACATGGGGGGCCCTTCGCCAACATCGCCCATGGCTGCAATTCCGTCATAGCGACGAAGACGGCGATGAAGCTTGGCGATTACGTCGTCACGGAAGCCGGCTTCGGCGCGGATCTCGGTGCTGAGAAGTTCTGTGACATCACCTGTCGCATGGCAGGTCTCAGGCCCGATGCCTGTGTCGTAGTCGCCACCGTGCGTGCCCTCAAGCATCATGGCGGGGTTGCGAAGGCCGATCTCAACAAAGAGAATCTCGAGGCACTCAAAGCTGGCCTTCCGAACCTCATGCAACATGTAGAGAACATGAGAGGAGTCTTTGGCCTGCCAGTTGTCGTGGCGATCAATGCGTTTCCTACGGACACTGCCTCTGAGCTTGAGCTCGTCCGGAAGGCATGCCGTTCTTGCGGAGTTGAGGCTGTCATCTCCGACGTTTGGGCCAAGGGAGGCGCGGGAGGAGAGGACCTCGCCCGTGAGGTATGTCGTTTGTGTGACGCGCCAAACGATTTTCACTATGCCTATGAGCTCGGATCGATAAAAGGCGAAATAGGCGCTGTGGCGCAAAGGGTGTATCACGCATCTGGGGTCGACTATACCCCTGCAGCGGAAAGGCAAATACGGCAACTTGAGGAGCAAGGCTTCACAAACATGCCTGTTTGCATAGCAAAAACGCAATACTCCTTCTCAGATGACCCACATAGGCTGGGCGCTCCTAAGGACTTCCGCATCACGGTCCGCAATGTGAAGGTATCCGCTGGCGCAGGGTTTGTTGTTGCGCTGACAGGCGACATTATGACTATGCCCGGCCTTCCTAAACATCCTGCTGCCGAGACCATCGACGTCGATGAAAAAGGAAAAATTACGGGTTTGTTTTAGGGCTCTGGGGGTTGATGGCCTCCTTGAGACCTGTCTTTTGGAAGGTCAGGTTGTGGTTTGTCGACGTGTCGTTTTCGGTGACATCGAAGGAGCGTGCATGGGTGAAGCATTGACAGAGATGAGTTGCAGGAGCTTTTCAAGTGAGCTTGCCGCGAAAACGCCCACGCCGGGAGGAGGAGCGACGTCGGCGCTGGTCGGCGCTCTTGCCTCATCTCTTTGCTCCATGGCGGCCCAGTTCACCGTTGGGAAAGAAGGCTACGGAGATGTTGAGGCAGACATGCGGCGCCTCATCTCTGAGGCAGCAGACCTAAGGTTGCACCTGTTGGATCTCGTAGAAGAGGACGCGGCAGCGTACGCATCTCTTTCGGTCGTCCTGCGCATGCCGAAAGACGAGCCAAAGAAGGTGTCTGAGCTCGAGGACGCTCTCAAAACAGCGGCAGCCGTGCCTATTGACACGATGCACAGCGTATGCAGGGTCATTGAGCTTCTCGAAGAGGTGGGAGAGAAGGGGTCGCGCCTCCTGTCGTCTGATGTTGGCTGCGGGGCCTCGTTCGCTTCTGCTGCACTCCAAGCGGCCAGCCTGACCGTTTTTGTCAACACAAAGATATCGATAGACTGTCAATGGGCGAAGCAACTGGAATCGAGCTGTGCGCTCATGATCAATGAATACGTGCCGCGCGCTCAGCTTGTCGTTGAGAAGATGGCTGATCGCGTCAGAAGGAGGGGATAGGAATGGCGCGTCGGCTCAGTGGCGCTCCTGTCGCTAAGGCGTTGACAGACAAGCTTGTTCTGCAAGTGTGTGCTCTTAAGGAGCGGGGAGTGATCCCTGCGCTGGCGCTTGTGCGTATCGGCGCGCGCAGCGAGGACCTCTCCTATGAGCGCAGCATTGCTGCACGTGCTCAGAAGGTGGGCGTAGCCGTACAAAGCATTAAACTGTCTGCGTCCTGTGCTCAAAGTGAGCTCCTTCACACGCTCGAGCGCATCAACCACAATCCGACCGTACATGGCTGCTTGGTGTTTCGACCCCTGCCACCCTCAATTTCTGAAGCGACTGTTTGCGCGGCGCTGGGGGCAGCAAAAGATGTAGATGGCATTACGCCGCAGTCCTTGGCCGGCGTTTTTGAGGGACAGGCAGTTGGCTACCCCCCTTGCACAGCTGAGGCTGTCATGTGCCTACTACGTTACTACGGCTATGATCTTGGGGGGGCTGACGTGACGGTGGTTGGCCGCTCACTGGTTGTCGGCAGACCGCTGGCATTGATGCTGCAAGCCTCTGACGCTACCGTCACACTCTGCCATAGCAAAACTCGTGACCTCTCGTTTCATTGCAAGCATGCTGATGTCCTTATTGCTGCTACAGGGCAGAGGGGCCTCATCGGCGCGCAGTCTGTGCGCTCGGGGCAGACGGTCGTTGACGTTGGCGCCACTTGGGACGCGAAGCATGGCCACCTTGTCGGCGATGTTGCCTATGATGAGGTGGAGCCCCTCGTTGCCGCTGTCACTCCTGTGCCAGGCGGAGTCGGCTCTATCACTACGTCTGTACTTGTCAAACATGTAGTCGAAGCTGCGAGGAGAGCGGCTGAGGATGGGAGAGTTGCTCGATGACCGAAGAGCGTTGCGCACAGTCGCAGAAAAGGGTAAGTCGCATAGACAAGCCAAGAATTGAAGCTGCCGTTCGTGAGATATTAAGTGCTATAGGGGATGATCCAGATCGCCCCGGCTTGCAAGGTACGCCCGAGCGTGTGGCGCGCGCCTGTGAGGAAATATTTGGTGGCATGCAAGATGATCCTGCCGCTTACCTGCGGAAGCAGTTCCATGAAGACCATAATGAAGAGATGGTCATCGTGAGGGACATCCCCTTTCACTCGATGTGCGAACATCATTTGCTGCCTTTTATCGGGCATGCCCATGTGGCCTACATACCTCGCGCAGGCCGCATAACCGGCCTCTCCAAGATTGCGCGCTGCGTCGTTGGCTATGCGGCCCGACCGCAGCTTCAAGAGCGCCTGACTTCACAGGTCGCAGATGCGATGGTCACTGAACTCAACCCATTGGGCGTGATGGTCGTCCTCGAAGCCGAGCACAGCTGCATGACGATGCGGGGTATCAAGGCGGCGGGGTCCCTGACGGTTACCTCAGCGGTGAGAGGTTGCTTTAGAACTGATGTGAAGACTCGTGAGGAGGCCTTGCGCCTCCTTGGCGTGAGCCGCTAATACCCATATAGGTGCGTAGGTGCGTTGCAGGCGCCCAGATGCTCTGAGATGCTTCTTTCAATCTGGCGTCGATGCTTTTGCAAAAGGGATGTGCGTGGAGGGAGAAACCCTGTGGGATGGCAGCTGCCCTTTGAGGTTCCTAACTGGAGTTACGCTCAGGCGGTAAAGCAGTTGCGCTCGGCATTGTGCTTCGGGATACAGCCGATGCTCGAAAGCGTGGAAGACATGTTGGCAGAACTCGGAGACCCTGACCTCGCCTTTGAGAGCGTCCAGATTGCAGGTACCAATGGCAAAACCTCTACGGCCCGCTACACAGCGGCGATTCTACGCGGAGAGGGGTTGTCCGTCGGCCTTTATACATCTCCTGGCCTTACCAGCTATACAGATCGCATGGAGCTGGAAGGAAAACGCGTAAGCGCAACCGGCTTCGCCCATGGCGTTGCAGCTGCGGCGCAAGCTGCTGCTCGGATCAATGCGCAACGTCGCAAAAGTGGGAAGACCCCCTATGACATCACGGAGTTCGACCTTCTGACGGTCGCTGCTGCCGTTGTCTTTGCGGAGTCTGGCATAGACGTCGCTGTTCTTGAGTGCGGCATGGGCGGTCGATGGGACGCGACCTCGGCGTTTCGCTCGATCAAATCTGTCGCCGTGACCGGCGTGGGCTTAGATCACATGCGTATACTCGGCGACACGCTCGAGAAGATTTCGACGGAGAAGGCAGCGATCATAAAAAGGGGCCGAAGCTGCGTACTAGGCGTAGGCACCGCCACGCCCGATTCTGTCGAGGACGTCTTTTTGCATCAATGTGAGGAGCAGCTGGTTCGCCCCACGCTGCTGAGGCCGTTGCATCTCGACGACGCTCGCGGCGAGATTCATCCCGGTACGCCAAGAAGACACGAGGACTTGCCTTTTGCCTGCTATGAGATCGTAAGAAGACCTCGGCGCCTTGGCGGCTCCCTCATTCTTGACGTGAAGACTCCACAGGCGCGGTATACGGAAGTCTCTGCCTTGAAGCCAACATACCAAGCAGCCAATATCGCCTGTGCCATTGTTCTTGCGGAAAATTACCTCAAGCGCGCGCTTGATTCGCGCGCGCTATTCAACTCTGTGGCCCTATGCCCAACGCCCGGCCGCTTTGACGTGCGCCGGGCCGATCCTCTCGTCCTTGTCGATGCCTGCCACAATCCCCAATCGGTTGCCACCTTTCTCTCTTCCGTGAGGCAGATAGTCCCGACCCTCGACATGCGTCCCACGCTCATCTGCGCTGTTCTCGCTGACAAGGATGTCGACGGCATCGTAAGGCTGCTGGCCCCGGAATTTTCTCGCGTTGTCTGCACCCAAACCGTGTCGCCGCGAGCCCTAGCCGCAGCGCGTCTGGCGGATGTTTTCAGGCGGATGGGCGTAGAGCCTGTCGCGACCTGCCCTTCCGTCGAACAGTCGTTGGACTTCATCACGCGCCAAGGTCGAGCATGCGTGGCTTGCGGATCAATTACGACTGCAGGAGAGGTCACCGCCTTGCTGGGGTAGCCGTCGTGAAGTGATGCCGTTGCGTTTATGTGGTCTGGGTACCAATGTTTCCCTGTCGGTTCAACGTCCTGTCGTTTTGCTATGATAGAGCGCGTCTGAGACTGCAATGGAAAGGCCAAGGTAGATATGTCCGACCTTCTGAACCAGATTATTACACCGGAAGTTCGTTTGGTGCTCTATCTGATAGTTGCTTGCATTGTAATGCTCTACATTCTTTCCATCGTTTATGTCATCCGCGACGCTCAGCGCCGTGGTGCTGAGCCATGGTGGCTTTGGGCAATCATCTCGGTTATCCCTGTGGTGGGCCTTCTTGCGTATGTGATCTTGCGGCCAAGCTCCTATCTCGTGGATCGCGAGGAGCAGGATCTTGACATTGCGCTGCGTGAGCATCAGCTCTCGCACTATGG
>DHPN01000021.1:104260-114385 GCA_002407925.1 Atopobiaceae bacterium UBA5363 | reverse complement strand
AACACGCAAGTTCGCAATGTGTGCCCGACGTGCCATCGCCCGCTCAACGCTGATTGGAAGGTGTGCCCCTACTGTCGAACACGCATTCAATAGGCGTTGGCAAAAGGCCTATCTCGCCCGCTTCGCCAAAAGAAGGTGGCGGACGGGCTTTTGTTCTATATGGATCGCATCTTAATCACAGGGAAGGTAGCAGCATGAAGGTTTTGTACAACGACGGTCATGTCGAGGAATGCGCAAAAGATGACGAGTTGCACGTCATTCGTCACACAGCGGCGCACGTTTTGGCTGAGGCGGTCAAGCGCCTGTATCCAGATGCGCACTTTGGCTATGGCCCGGCTACCGAGAAGGGGTTTTACTATGACATCGACCTCGGTGACGTGAAGCTCTCAAAAGAGGACCTTCCTGCCATCGAGAAGGAGATGCACAAGATAACCAAGGCAAATGAGAAGATCACGACCTTCGAGCTGCCACGTGCGAAGGCCATTGAGCTCATGTCCAGCCGAGGAGAGACGTATAAGGTTGAGCACATTGGCGATCTGCCGGCAGACGCTCGCATCACATTCTATCAGCAGGGCGACTATATCGACATGTGCGTCGGGCCCCACCTAACCTACACGAAGGCCCTCAAGGCTTTCAAGCTCACTGGCCTGTCAGGAGCGTATTGGAAGGCTGACAAGAACAACAAAATGCTCACCCGCATCAACGGCGTCGCATTTCGCAGCAAAGAAGAGCTTGACGCATGGCAGCATATGATTGAGGAGGCTGAGAAGCGCGACCATCGCAAGATAGGCAAGGAAATGGGCCTGTTCATGATGGCTGACGAGGGCCCGGGCTTCCCGTTCTGGCTTCCCAACGGCATGCTGCTCAAGAACGCCCTGATGGACTATTGGCGGGACATGCAGACGGCGTATGGCTATGACGAGGTCCAAACGCCCATAATCTTGTCTCGCAAGCTTTGGGAGACCTCTGGGCATTGGGAGCATTACAAAGAGAACATGTACACCACCAAGATTGACGGTGAAGACTATGCCGTCAAGCCGATGAACTGCCCAGGCGCCTGCTTGATTTACAAAAGCAAGCCGCGCAGCTATCGAGACCTGCCCTTACGCCTTGCTGAAGCAGGTCTTGACCACCGCCACGAGCTTAAGGGCGCCCTGCATGGGCTGTTCCGCGTCCGTTCGTTCACCCAAGACGACGCGCACCTCTTCATCCGCCCCGATCAGGTCACTGACGAGGTTACCAATGTCGCACACCTCATAATGGCCTACTACGAGCAGTTCGGCTTCCCTTATCGCGTGGAGCTCTCGACGCGACCGGACAACTCGATGGGTTCAGACGAAGACTGGGACAACGCGACGGAGGGCCTCAAGAAGGCGCTTGAGGTGTTAGGCATGGATTACAAACTCAACGAGGGAGACGGCGCCTTCTATGGCCCTAAGATCGACTTCCACCTGCAGGATTGCCTTGGTCGCGAGTGGCAGTGCGGAACCATTCAGCTCGACTTCCAGCTTCCGCTGAACTTCCAGCTAGAGTACACCGACGCTGACGGATCCAAGAAGCGGCCGATCATGATTCACCGCGCCGGGTTTGGTAGCTTTGAGCGGTTCATAGGCATGCTCACTGAGCAGTATGCAGGGAAGTTCCCCACATGGCTTGCCCCCTGCCAAGTAAAGGTGCTGCCAGTGTCAGAGAAGACTCGCGGCTATGCCCATGAGGTTGCCGATAGCTTGCGTGCCGCAGGCGTACGCGTGAAGGTTGACGACCGCGACGAGAAGATCGGCTATAAGATTCGCGAGGCTCGCAGCATAGATAGGGTTCCCTATATGTTGATCCTTGGCGAGAAGGAGGCGGACGCGCACAACATCTCCGTGCGTGACCGCACCAACAAGACCGTCCAGCGCGATCTCAAAGGCTTTGTCAGCGACATCTCTGTTGAGATATCAGAGCGCCGAGGATAGTGGCAGGTACGGGCAGCGGCGCATGGCGGCCAATGTCGCAGCGGCTTTGCCTAAAGTTGCCCCTGCCATTGCAGGGCTTTCTGACGGCCGAAGGGGAGGGATATGGCGAGAAGGGTCAGGACGCGAGTTGGCGCGGCATCAACCGATGAGGTAGAAAATACCGCAAAGGCCCGAAAGGGCGCCCTCTTTCTCGCAGTAGTTGTCATTGTCTACATCCTTTATCTGGTCTTCTCTGGCCAGATGGGCACCTTTGCAGCGGCTCTTTCCACAGTAGAGGGCAATTGGGTGTGGGGTGCGGTGCTTTGCTATGTCCTGTACTTCGTCTTCGGCGTAAGCGCCTATGTGATTGCTGTGATACTTGACCATGAATCCCCCGTGGGCATAAGAGACTTGATGAGCGTGGAGGCGTCAGGAGTCTTCTTCGGCAATCTGACGCCGATGCAGGCAGGGGCAATTCCGTCTCAAATCGTACGCCTGACAAAGACGGGACTTGATCCCGGAGAGGCAGGCGCGACGCAGTTTACCCGTTTTATCATGTTTCAGCTTGGCGTTGTGCTGTTCGCTGCACTCATGTTGCTCACCAAGTTTAGATTCTTCCTAGCGAGCTATGGAGACATAGTCTTCTTGAACCTTGTCGTCTTTGGCATCCACCTGCTTGAGCTGATTAGCTTGTTCATCGTGTGCCTTTGCCCGGTGTTCGTCAGGCATATTGGCAACTGGGCCATACGCTTTGCAGAGCATCATAAATGGATGAAAAATCCCAAGCACTGGCGTGAGGTAGTCGACGTGCAGGTGCAGGAGTTCTCGGATGCGTTCAAGCGGGCTGCGAATGACCTCCCATCTATGGGGCTCACCTTGCTCGTCACAATGGTGCAGCTCGCATGCCTTTACATGATCCCCTGGTTTGTCCTGCGCGCCTTTGGGCGGGACGCTGACTTTCTTGAGTGCCTCGCAGCTGGGTCAATGGTCCAGATGGTGTCGTCCGCCGTTCCCCTGCCAGGAGGGACTGGTGGCGCGGAGGGAGGCTTTGCCCTCTTCTATGGCCCCCTCTTTGGGAGCACGGCCACGGCGGGCTATTTGGTTTGGCGCGTTATCACTTTTTTTGCCCCCACCCTCCTTGCGGTGCCGCTCCTTGGCATCTCCTCGAATTCGAGTGTGAGCCTGTATCATCGTTGGATGAGGCTTACTCGGCGCGAGAGCGCGGCTGCCACGATAAAGGGCTCAAAAGCTAAGCAGAGAAGGCACCTGAGCACCGGGCGGTTTGGGCGGCGCGCTGCGGTCTCGGTTGATCCCCAAGAGCTGAGGCGGCATAAGGACCACTCCAAGCGTTCGTAGGCCTTTGCGCGAGGGGCTAAGAGTCGCAGGCGTCGCAAAGGGCACACAGTGAACGTGCACTTGCGGCTGAGGGCTCGGCAGCGAGTCCGCCAAGCGCTGTTTCGCGCAGCGTCGCTGGCAATGACTGCCCGACTTTTTGCATTGCGTCAACGACCTCATCGAACGGAATAGGATCCCGTACTCCAGACAATGCAAGTTGAGCGGCGCTGAACGCATCAACGACACCGATTACATTACGGTTTTGGCAGGGATATTCAACGAGGCCCCGCACGGGATCACAAACAAGTCCGAGTAGATTGGCCAAAGCAGTCGAGGCGGCGGAAAGCGCGGTCTGTGCGGTCCCGCCCAGCAACTCGACGAGAGCGGCGGCGCCCATGGCTGCTGCTGAACCGACTTCGGCCTGGCAACCTCCCTCAGCGCCTGCAACAGAGGCGTTTCGCGCGAGAAGGGCTCCGATGGCGCTTGCGCACCAGAGGGCTTGTAGCATCTGGTCTTGTGTGGCGTGCGTGGCCTTGGCGACAGCCCGTACAGCTCCAGGGACGATACCGGCAGAGCCTGCCGTAGGCGCGGCCACAATCACGCCCATTGATGCGGAACGCTCTATTGTGGCCATTGCATACGTGACGGCCTGGCTCAGGGTGGTGCCCAAAAGCGCAGCGGAGTAGCATGAGGCTGCCTGTGCGACGCTGCGGGCCTGGCCTCCTATGAGGCCGCCGAGAGAAAGCTTAGGCTTTTCGAGCGCGGCGGTGGTCTCTGTGCGCATGGCGTCAAGTACACGGGTCATCTTCTTGGTAGCCAGCTGCTCAGATCGCGTGTCCGCGCCCAGCAGCTCGACCTCTCGAGCGCGCATCAGCTTCCCAATGGAGATATGCTCGCGCTTGCAGGCGCCTAACAGCTCACTTCCCGTATTGAAGTCAAACTTTCGTGCAGAATCTGGCCTGAGCTGAACAGTGCCGGGAATGTCGACTTTGCTTGCCATGACCACCTGAGGCAGCAATTGGATCCTCGTGAGGACACTGCTTGAGATCGGTTCGTCCGCCTCAATGATGGTGTAGGCGAACCCGCCGCGTTCCTTTCGGAACGTGTGGATGGACGCAATGTTCGTGTTTGTCGCTGAAAGCGTTCCTGTGATTGATGCAAGAGCTCCGGGCCGATCGCGCTGCACTATGAAGAGTGTGGGGTAGTCTCCCGTTAATTCAATGTTGACATCATCAATGCTGCTGATCCGTATGCGTCCGCCGCCAAGAGACTCGCCGGTAACGCTTGTCCTTTGTCCATTTCGACCAAGCATGTTGACGCGAACGGTATTCGGATGGCGGCCAACTCCAGCCTCCTTTGAGGCAGGGGAGAACGAGAAGGCAAGCCCAGCTTGCTCGGCGAGCGTGAAAGAGTCGCGCACACGCCTATCGTCAGGTGCAAGTCCGAGAATGCCTGCTACCAGTGCCCGATCGGTGCCGTGGCCCTTGTAGGTCTGGGCAAAGGAATTGTAGAGCGTGAAGTCCACTTGAGCGAAAGGGCGAGGCCCTAGTGAGCGAGCGACCAAAGCAATGCGCAGAGCGCCAGCCGTGTGCGAGCTTGACGGACCAACCATAATCGGCCCGAGGATCTCAAAGGCGGACGTGCGCATGGCAACTCCTTCTAAAGGGTTAGGGGCAAGGTATTATCAATGCGGGCGAGTGCAGTATTGCGACCAAGCAGCTCGAGTGAGACGCCAAGCGGGGGTGAGACTTGGTTGCCGCATACTGCCACCCTGAGTGCGCCGTAAAACCTGCGTTTCGTGGTCATGAGGCGCTCTGGCAGAGGAGCAAGAGCGGCTTCTATGGCAGAGGCCCTCCAGTCTTCTTGGGAAAGAGTCGCAAGGACGTCACGCGCAGCCACGAGAAAGCCGTGCGTGCCTTCTTTTGCGAGATTTTTTGCCACTGACTTTTCGTCATAGCTTGGCTTTGCACCTTCGTAAAGGAAGCGAGCCTTCTCGGCTGCTTGCGGCAAGAGGGTCGTGCGCGGCTTGAGCACAGATGACAAGAGGTCAAACCATGCAGACCGTGTCTCATAGACCTCTTGTACCCTGCCGCGTTCTAGCCCTTCCGCTACGAGCTGGGGGACAAGAACGTGCCTTGAGAACTCGCTGTCGCTCATAGCCTGCAAGTATTGTTGCTGAATCCAATCGAGCTTTTTATAGTCAAATGTCGCAGGGTTCTTTGAAACATGGTCGAGGGAGAACTCGCGGCAGAGCTTCTCGCGTGTGATGATGGTCGTCTGCCCGTCAGGCGCCCATCCGAGAAGGGCCAAGTAGTTCACCAAGGCATCAGGGAGATAGCCGGCATCTCGGTATTCCTCGACTGACGTTGCGCCGTGGCGTTTTGAGAGCTTCTTTCCGTCCGGTCCTAGAATCATCGAGATGTGTGCGAAGATGGGTATCGGTACCCCTAGAGCTTCGTAGACTATGATCTGACGTGGAGTGTTTGACAGGTGGTCGTCTCCGCGGATGACGTGCGTGATGCCCATCATGGCATCATCAACGACTGTCGTGAAGTTATATGTGGGTGTGCCGTCCGACCGAACGATGATGAAATCATCGAGTTCACGGGCGTTGAAGATGACCTCGCCGTGGACTGCGTCTTCAATCACGACATCTCCACGATCTTCGGGAACCTTGATCCGTATGGTATGAGGCTCTCCCGCAGCCACTCGCCGGGCGGCTTCAGCAGGGTCGATGGCACGGCAGGTGCGCTGATAGCCTTGGAAGGGATCATGGCGCTGCTGGGCAGCCTTTTTGTCGGCAGCAAGCTTTTCTGGGGTGCAAAAGCAAGGATAGGCCTTGCCTTGCTCTACGAGCTTTTGAGCCGCCTTGCGATAGATGTCAAGTCGGTCAGTCTGCTTGTAAGGGCCAAATGGCCCCCCAACTTCGACGCCTTCATCCCAATCGAGGCCCAACCAGTGCATTGCCCGCAGGATTACCTGGGTGTTTTCATCAGTTGAGCGATTAGGGTCGGTGTCGTCGATGCGCAGAATGAATGTGCCACCTGTCGCGCGCGCGAATGCCCAGTTGAAAATCGCGGTGCGGGCTCCCCCCACATGGAGCTTGCCGGTAGGTGAGGGGGCGAAACGCACACGGACAGGTCGTTGGACAGTGTTACTAGAGGTCAAGTTCGTGCTCCTTCTTACAGCATTGCTTGAGGCGGTCGTTGTCGCCTAAAGGACAGTGTAAGTATAGGCGCCATCGCGTTTTCGTTGATAGGGTTCTTGAAGCTCTTGCAGGATTTTCAGCTCATGTACAGCTGTTCTGTTGATTTGTCAAACATTTTGACTTGTGGTAGAAATAATAAGTTATCCCTTTGGAAGAAAATAGCTGCGCGCAGCATGAACATTACTGCCGCGAACAAACATGAATCGGTGATTTTTTATATGGCACAATCGGTTGTGGGGGCAGGGGAGACGTTAGCGGCAGAGTCGGCCCAAGATGAGATCATCCAGGGCGCCTCTGGTCTAGTTGGCCAAGTGGAAGCGGTGCGCAAGGCGGCCAAGCAGGCTGTCCGCGCGCGTGCAGTCAAGGTCCACTATGCCAATAAGACCTCCAAAAGCGAACGCACCCGTGCCCGCATCCTCAAGGCGGCCTCGGAGCTCATCGTCGAGAGCGGTGGCACTGACTTCCAAATGAGCGAAGTTGCCGATCGCTGTGAGATGTCCAAGGGGGCTCTCTACTATTACTTCCCGGACCATGACGCCATAGTGGAGGAGATCTTCTCTCATGCGATAGACGACTTCGCCTCCAAGCTCGAAGGTGCGATTGCCAGCTCTTGCTCAGCCGAGGAGGCGCTCAGAAACCTCATTGAGACATTCGGCATATCTGTTCGCGAGGGAGGTCTGTTCGTCGCTGCCATGGCCTCTGAGCTCGTGCGTGGCGGCTCAAACGTCTTGCCGCAGCTCAAGAAGCGCTTCTCACGCATCACCCGCCTGGTGTCTGTTCAGGTGAAGCGCGCAAAGATTGAGGGCCTCATTCGAGAGGACGTGGACCCTGACGTGGCTGCAGCTACCATTTGCGGGGCAGTTTTGTTTGGAGCGTCAAAACAACTCGCACAAGACCGTGGGGCTTTAGACGTTGACACTATGACGGAGGAGCTTCTTCGCTTTATTGTCCATGGTATTGGGGCTAAATGCTCATAATTTGAGCCGACCTGATTTTTTTGACTTTGTTTTAAATCATAGTTTACAGCATGCGTTGCAAGGCTTATTGTAGGTGTTGCTCGTCAAGAGGCGCTTTCACAAGCGCAAAGAGCTGAGGGACCGAGCCCGATGAAGCTCCGGCAACCGACCCAGAAAGAGGGGCACGGTGCCAATTCTCGGCAGGTGTGCAACGGCTGTGCACATCTGGAAGACGGGGGATACGCAGACGCACATCCCCTTGGAGACCAAGGGGATTTTTTTGGCGCGGACACAGCAGCCGAGGTTCGCGTAGGGAAGGACAAGAGCATGGCACACAGCAAGGACTACTACTTCACTTCCGAGAGTGTGACCGAAGGCCATCCGGACAAGATGTGCGACCAAATCTCAGATGCCATCCTTGACGCCATTATTTCCAAAGAGGCGGCCTTGGAAAAGGCGGGCTACGTCGCGCCAAATGGCATCAAGGCGTCTTCTGAGGAGGTGCGCTGCGCCTGTGAAACCTTTGTCACGACTGGAACGGTAATCGTCGCCGGCGAGATTCGCACGCAGGCATATGTCGACGTGCAGCAGATAGTCCGTGACACCATTCGCCGAATAGGCTATGACGATGCCGCGTATGGCTTCGATGCCACGACATGCGGCGTGCTGAACCTGATTCATGAGCAGAGCCCTGACATTGCCTTGGGCGTCGATGAGTCCTTCGACGCGCAGGCAGGCCAGGCCAAAGATGCCCTCGACCTTGAGGGAGCCGGGGATCAGGGCATGATGTTCGGCTACGCCTCTGATGAGACGGACGTCCTGATGCCGATGCCGATATACCTCGCTCAGCGTCTTGCCGAGCGCCTTGCGCGGGTTCGCAAGGACGGTACATTGCGCTACCTGCGTCCCGACGGGAAGACGCAAGTGACCGTTCGCTATGAAGACGACAAGCCCGTTGAGGTCAGCGCCATCGTCATCTCAACGCAGCACGATCCTGCTATCCACACCATGGACATCATTCGCCGCGACATGATCAACCACGTGATCCAGCCAGTCCTTGACGAAGTTGGCATCAAGTGGCATGATGCTAAGATCTATGTGAACCCGACGGGACGCTTCGTCGTCGGTGGTCCTATGGGAGACACTGGCCTCACTGGTCGCAAGATCATCGTAGATACCTACGGCGGCATGGGACGCCACGGCGGCGGCGCTTTCTCTGGCAAGGACTGCACGAAAGTCGACCGCTCTGCCACCTATGCCGCAAGGTGGGTGGCGAAAAACGTCGTTGCGGCAGGCCTTGCGCACAAGTGTGAGGTGGAGCTTGCGTATGCCATTGGCGTTTCGCATCCCCTCTCTATCATGGTTGACAGCTTCGGAACCTCAGCCATCGATGACGCGGTGCTCGCAAAAGCCATAGAGCAGGTCTTCGACCTTCGTCCTGCGGCAATCATCAGAGATCTCGACCTGCGCAGGCCAATCTACGAAAAGACAGCTGCCTATGGGCATTTCGGCCGTCATGATCCTGACTTCACATGGGAGAAGACCAACAGGACCGATGAGCTCAAGCAGGCCGTTGCTGATCTATCCTAGGCAGGCTTTGCACTCTTTGGCCGCTACCCTTTGTGGGCAGCGGCTTTTTTTGTTTGCGCGTGCATGCACTGCTATCATTTGCGAGGAAGGAGGGACGCTGTGCGCTATGCGAGCGTATGCGTTGACATACCTACCCGTAAGATCGACCGGGCGTTTTGCTATGTCGTGCCGGACGAGCTCGTGGCCATGGTGCAGGTTGGCACAACCGTCCTTGTCGACTTCTCCCATCGGGCGGTTGTAGGCTATGTCATTGCGCTGTCCCATGAGGCGCCCGACGACGTTGACGTGCGTAAGCTGCTGCCCATACGCCAGGTGCTCGCCTCCTCGGCCTTTGATGAGGTCGCCGCGAGAGTGGCTGTGTGGATGGCAAAAGAGTACGCATGCCCCCTCGCACAGGCCCTGCACCCATTTCTCGCTCCGGGGCAAAAGGTGCGCGTGCGGCGAGAGCGCGAGCAGGGCCCATGGATCTTGCTATGCGAGAAGACTGGGCCTGTGGATACGCGCTGGGTGGGCTTGACTGAGGCAGGGCGCTCCTTCGTACCCCGTAAAAATGCCGCTCGGCAGCGAGAGGTTATTGACGCCTGCTCCCTAGGCATGGTGCGCCTGCCTGAGCTCGCGGCCACCGTGCCAGGAGCTGCGGCAGTGGTAGCAACGCTTGAAAAGAAGGGCATCGTCTTCATTGAGAGAAGAAGAAAGATACGAGAAGAGGCAGCGACGACCCTTTCGAGCGCTCAGGCGCTCCGTCCAAAGAAGCTTACCGAGGGACAGCGTCGCGCACTTGCGGCGGTCGATGAGGCTCGCTTGCGCGCGCGTGGCGGCGTCGTGCTCATAGACGGAGTTACCGGCTCAGGCAAGACGGAAGTATATCTCGAAGCCATAGACCATGCCCGCCAGTCAGGAAGAGGCGCTCTAGTCCTTGTTCCTGAGATATCCCTTACAGCCCAGACTGTCGGCAGGTTTCGCAGTCGCTTTGGTGAGGATGTTGCGGTCCTGCACTCCCGCTTGTCGGCAGGCGAGCGCTACGATCAGTGGGATCTCATTCGCCAAGGCAGGGTTCATGTTGTGGTAGGAGCTCGCTCCGCCTTGTTTGCCCCTCTTG
>DHPN01000021.1:103260-104148 GCA_002407925.1 Atopobiaceae bacterium UBA5363 | reverse complement strand
GAACCTGGGGCTTATCGTTATTGATGAAGAGCATGAGAGCTCATACAAGCAAGACAGCGCACCACGCTACCATGCGCGAGAAGTTGCTGAGCATCTTGCCTCCGAGCGGGGCTGCGCATTGGTACTCGGGTCTGCGACGCCTTCGCTTGAGAGTCTGCAGCGCTGTCGTGTAGGGGCGCATGCCGGAGTACGCTGGGCGCGCGTGGAGATGCCGGATCGTCCGGGAGACGCTGTGCTGCCCCACGTGCAAGTAGTGGACATGACAAGACAGTTCGCCGCAGGACGTCGCTCTATTTTTTCCGAGCCCTTGACTGAGGGGCTCAAACAGATCGTATCTCGTCATGAGAAGGCCGTCCTCTTGCTGAACCGTCGGGGGTTTGCGAACTTCTTGATGTGCCGTGAGTGTGGCTGCGTGCCGGAGTGCCCCCACTGTTCAACAGCGCTTACCTATCACGAACGCACTCACGAGCTTGTCTGTCACAGCTGTGGCAGACGCTGGCCGATACGTGCCTGGCCTGACCCAGGGACGCGTTGCCCGAACTGCGGGAGTCGCTATCTCGGCGCCTATGGCGTCGGGACACAGCGCGTAGAGGACGAGCTGCACACGCTTTTTGCCTCCTTTGGCTGCACGGCACAAGACGTACAGGTTATTCGCATGGATGCTGACACCACGAGGGAGAGGGGAGCCCACCAAAGGCTTCTTGAACGCTTTGATGACGCATCTTGTGCCGTGCTGCTTGGGACGCAGATGATAGCGAAGGGCCTTGATTTTCCTGAGGTGACGCTCGTCGGTGTCATTAATGCGGATACAACGCTCAAATTTCCAGATTTTCGTGCCGCGGAGCGTACCTACGATTTGCTCGAGCAAGTGGCGGGAAGGGCTGGGCG
>DHPN01000021.1:78130-103045 GCA_002407925.1 Atopobiaceae bacterium UBA5363 | reverse complement strand
GCCGCGCGCAAGGAAGCCCACTATCCTCCCTTCACGCGTTTGTCAAACGTGATTGTTTGGGGAGCTAATCACGCTGAGGTGAAAAAGACCGCAGGTGACATTGCCGCTGCTGTTCGTGTTGTCTGTGCGCAGGCAGGCGGCAAGCGTGATGGCGCAGATGCCAGCTATTGGGAGGTGCTTGGTCCTGCCGAGTGCCCAAGGTCACGCATAAAGGATCGATGGCGGCGCCATGTGCTGGTAAAATGCCCCATAGACGTAAGCCCGGGGCCCTTGCTGAGCCGCTGTGTGAAAAAGCTGGCGTTGCCAGCGGGCATACGCGTCGCAATTGACGTTGATGCCTTTGACTTGATGTGAATCACTTTTCCTTTTTGCAGAAAAAACTTTCGGGTACCATAAGAACAGACCATATGCCGCCGCTCGGTGGTTCATTTTAGCTGAAGGAGCTTTATGAGTGTCGCAGATGACATTATTGTGGGACCTGACGAGCGCCTTGAGACGCAGTGTGCCCCTATTGAGACGATTAATGCTGAGGTGGAGCACCTAGTCCAACGCATGTTGAAAGACATGTATGCCACCGATGGCGTGGGGCTTGCTGCTCCGCAAGTGGGCGAGCTTGTACAGCTGGTTGTCATAGACGTCGACTATGCCGAGCCTGGCGGCAAGAAAAATCCCTACGTGCTTGTCAACCCAGTTATCGTCACAGCTGACGGCCAGCCTCGCACGACGAGTGAGGGCTGCCTTTCATTTCCGGGTGTCAGTTGTGAGATAGCGCGCCCCTCTCATGTTGTCGTGCGTGCTACCAACCTCGAGGGCGATCTCATGCAATATGAGGCTAAAGACAATCTGTTGGCTGTCTGTCTTCAGCATGAGATAGACCATTTGCATGGCATCACGATGATCGACCATCTTGGCCCCGCCGAGCGCGTCCGGGTGCTTGGGGAGCTTGAAGCTGCGCTTGATGCAGGCGCTCGGCCGGGAGACGTTGACGGGACGGGGGCATAGGGTATGGGCTTGCGTGTTGTGTTCATGGGCACGCCAGCTTTTGCCGTGCCTTCGCTTGTAGCCCTCGATAAGGCCTTCGACGTTTCGCTTGTCGTCACGCGCCCTGATGCGGTTCGAGGTCGCGGGCATGCGTTGGTGCCATCGGCAGTGAAGAGCTGCGCCAAGGAGCTGGGCTTGCCTGTTCTTGAAGCGAAGAAAATCGGTCCTAGTCAGCTTGAAGCCATACGAGGCGCCGCTCCTGATGTCGTGGCCGTTGCTGCCTTCGGCGCCATCCTGCCTGATGAGCTGGTTGGCACAGGCATAGCCCGCTTTGGATCTGTTAATGTTCACGGTTCGCTATTGCCGCGCTGGCGTGGGGCAGCTCCGATACAACGTGCCATACTTGCGGGAGACACGCGCCTCGGGATATCGATCATGCGTGTCGTCCATGACCTGGACGCAGGTCCCTGGTGTCGTCAGGCGTCAATTGAAGCCGGCTCGCTCGGCGCAGAGGAAGTGATGACTCGCTTGGCAGACCTTGGCGCCCAAGAGCTTGTGGCCGCGTTGAAAGGCCTTTCTTCTGGCGCATTGGTGTGGCATGAGCAGGACGAGGCTTACGCAAGCTATGCGAAGAAAATCGAAAAGTCAGAAATGCTCCTTCGGACAAAAGAGCCAGCCCTTATGAACTTAAGGCGCATCAGGGCTGCGACTGATGCAGCGCCCGCGCGTTTTATCATCGGCAAGCATGGAGTACGTGCGCTTAGCGCGCAGCTCGTGCCTCCCGAAGACGCAGCGGCTAAGGCTCTGGCTGCCGGGCAGCTTCTTTTTGAGAGAGGACGGGTGCTTTTGGGCTGCGACGATGGGGCGCTAGAGCTGTTGAGCGTCAAGCCCGACGGCAAGCGCGCGATGAGCGCCTCTGCATGGGCTACAGGCGTGCATAGCGCTTTGAACTGGAGAGAAGCGTAATAAAATGTTCCGTGGATCGCCGGCACGAAGAGCCGCGCTTGACCTTGTCAGCCGTCGACGCCGGCGCGGAGCACACATGCGTGAGCTGCTGCGTAGCTCATCTATGCTTGATCGCTTGGGCCCACGTGACCGTGCGCTTGCGGTGCGTATCGCCTTGGGTGTCACATCTACCTCGGGGACCTTGGATGTGCTCATCAATGCGCATCTGCACCATGGCGCTCATCTTGAGCCGCGGGTAAGAGACGCTATGCGCATCTCCTGTTATGAGATCTGTTGGCTGCAGACGCCTGACGCCGTAGCGGTTGCCGAAGGTGTGGAGCTTGTGCGCTCAGTGGCTCCGCGCGCAGCAGGCTTGGCCAATGCGGTGCTTCGCCACATAAGCGCCGATGACGCGCCACGTGTGGCCGATGCTTGCCACCGCCTCGCTTTGGGAGACCCCAACTTGCTTGCAAAAGACATTGCGCTTGCGGCGGGCTTTCCTGAATGGTTAAGCTATCAGTTGCTTTGCTCATGTGGGGCGGAGGTGTGCCAGCAGACGGCCCTTGCGCAGCTGGAGCCTGCTCCTGTCTTTGTGGCGGTCAACACCGCGCTGCTTTGTGAGCGCGAGTCCGTACGCCGTATGGCAGAGGCGGGCCTCGATCCGTGCCCCCTGCCGTTTCCTGGCGCATGGCGCATAAATGCCGCAGGGCGGCTCGCCTCCTCAGGCCTTGTTGACAACGCCGTAGTTCTTCCATGTGACCTTGCTGCACAAATGGTTGCTCGCATTGCCGCTCCTGTCCCAGGTCGTCGCATGCTTGAAGTCGGACAGGGAAGAGGGACAAAGACCGCTCTTTTTGAGCTCGTGGCTTTAGAAGCTGGCGGCTTCGCTGAGCTTACAAGCATAGACTCGGAGGGCTTCAAAGTGCGCGTGGCGTCAAGCCGCATGGCAAAGGCGGGAGTATCCGGACATGTCAACTCATTGGTTTTTGATGGCCGTGACCTGGCCCGTCAAAATCTTCCCCCTGCTCTTGCCGGAGGGTTTGACACGGTCTTTGTCGATGCTCCCTGCTCTGGTACCGGAACCATGCGCAGGCATCCGGAGATCGTTTGGGGCCTTGAGCGCAAGTCGGTCAGCCCAACGAGGACAGATAGCCTGCCTACACTGCAACTCAGGCTACTGCGCGCCGCATCTGCGCGCGTGCGTCCCGGTGGGGCGCTCCTGTATGCCACCTGTTCGCTGCTCGCCCAAGAAGACGAGGACATCATCGAAGCCTTTCTTGTCAGCGATGAGGGGGAAGGCTTTGAGGTCTCGTCTGTCCTTGAAGCGCCGGGGGTGAGCACCCTGCCTAAAGCAGCATATGAGCTCTTGGCAGCTAACGTAAGTTCTGAGGGATTTTTTTGCTCGCATCCCACTGCCGACAGCTTTGATGGTCATTTCTGCGCACGCCTTGTCCGCACACGTTGAGGCTATCCCAAAAGTTCAAGCGGCCCAATAAGGAAGCAGGCAAGCATGCCCGTGTGACAAGACGCGCAGGCCCCGGGAGCCTCGACCCTGTTTGAGATGCCGACGTCTGAGAAGGCGCGCATCTGGGAATGCTCGAGATTCCAGCGCATGCCATGCTCGGAGATCGTGGTTCCTTCTTTGAGGGCAATGGCTGAGAAGGTCTTCCCGATAGCCTGACTGCCGAGATGCCAGGTCTGCCCCCCCCTGAGCACCCGCCCTTCGTAGGGTGTGCTGTCTGCGTCATCTACAATGTAGACCTCGTCTTTGCTATGGATTGCAAGCTGGCCTATGACGCCGAGGAAGTGGTCCGGGCGCCCTCCGGAGGCACAAGTCAGTGTTAGCGAAAGCGGGGCTCCTCGTCTGCGCGCTTCGTGCTCGGCGCAGTCAAATGCTATAGAGAGGTCAGTTGCGTACTTGTCTTTTGGAAAGCGTATGTCCTTCTTTGCGCATGCGCGAGCCCACTGTGCGCTGTCCTCGCTTGCCGTGTCAGCGTCTCCACAAAACACGTCAGGCGTTATGTCTGCGGCCATCAAGGCCTCTGCCCCGCGGTCCGTAGCGATGACATAGCCGGCCTGTCGGGCAAGGCGGGATATGAGCGCAGGTGAGCTGAGACGCGGCGAGCCTGCGACTACGAGCACCTTCAAGGCAGGATTGTGTCCACTGCCCTTGGCAGGGCGCTCGTAATCGCGCAACAGCTCCAGTGATAGCTCCTCCCAGCCATGAGCGAATATGTCGCAGTTCGCGCGCAGAAAGGCTTCATTGCGCCCATCATGGTTGTTGAATAAGCATACAGTCGGAAATCCTGCCGCATGCGCGCTGCGGACGCCGAAGGGAGCATCTTCGAAGACCCAAGTGCTTTCTGTGGTGCCGCCAAGCGCATCGCGCGCGGCAAAATATGGCTCCGGCTCCGTTTTGTCATGGCCAATGTCCCCGGTGTACAGGACATCTTTGAAATAGCCCAGCAGGCCGAAGTGCGTCAGTACGTTGCGAAGAATCTGAGCTGGGGTAGAACTTACGATGATCAGGGGGATATGTGAGCTTCTTAGCCTGCCCAAAAAGGAGCGTACCCCAGGAAAAGGCTTGACCTCGGTCAGATAGCGCCGAATGACCTCTTCGCTCAGCTCCTCATAGGCTGCTTCACGGCTTGTGCAGATACCGTAGCGATCATGGAAGAAGAAGCACTCATCATCGAAGCTCAAAGACTCGTAGCGCTGTGCGAGCTCGGCAGCGCCTTCTATATGATGGCGCGTGAGCCAGTCGACGAAGACCTTGTTCCACATGGGCATGGAGTCCAGAAGCGTGCCGTCGCAGTCGAAGATGGCGCTGTTGATGTCCATGCGGTTTCCTTCCTCGCAAGCTCTGTCAGATACAATGATAGGACGGACATGTTATAGACGTTGTGGCAGAGTTGCTCAAGGTTGGGTAAAGTACTCAAAGTGGCCTTCGGATCACTTGTTCTGTATGGCAAAACTGCACGGAGGTATGATGGCACGGTATGATTACAAATGCACGGAATGCGGGACGATGTTTGAGGTCGAGCACCCGATGAGTGCCCATCCGAAGGTAAGCTGTCCTAGCTGCGGGGCGCCTGCCGAGCGCATCTTCGATACCTATGGCATAGAATTTAAGGGTACGGGTTATTACAACACTGACCAGAAAAATAAAAAATAGCAAGGGAGCTGCTGCTCACTCTGCGGCCTGAAAAAAGATGGGATACGGATTCCTATTGCTTGCATGGGACACGTAGTGTGCTATCTTAGAAAAGCTGTGAAATTTCTGACGCCTTATGCGTCGCTTTGGAGGGAAAGCTTATGTCAAAGGTTTGTGATATCTGCGGCAAGCATGCCGTTGCCGGGCGCTCTGTGAGCCACTCTCACCGTACGGTGAACCGTGCATTCAAGCCGAACATTCAACGGGTGAGTGTAGTGAAAGATGGGCGTCGCCAGAAGCTCAACGTTTGTACGCAATGTTTAAAGAAGGGTAATCTCGTCCGCGCGTAGCGCAGAAGCATATGTCGAGTATGAAGGGCCTCCTCCTGGGGAGGCTCTTTACGTGTGAGTGAGAAAGTGAGCCTTCGTAGCTGCGTGCGCTATACTCACAGGGACTAGTTCGTGGTTGCGCGTCGATCATGCGAGAGGAGAAGCTATGGCCAAGGCCGTTCCTGGAACCCTTAAGGTGTCGAACGACTGTATCGCTGACCTAGCAGGCTATGCTGCACTCGAGTGCTATGGCGTCGTGGGCATGGCAGACATAGATGAGACAGCCGGTGTCATTCGCCTGCTGCCTATCTATCGTTTGCGTAGGGGTATAGACGTGATGTCCGAAGGCACTACAGTAACAGTTGACTTGCATGTCATTGTGGAACAGGGTGTTAACATGACCCAAGTTTCCGCCAATCTCAAAAGTGCTGTTACCTTCATACTTGCCCGGATCGCTGAACTCGATGCCGTTACGGTTCGTGTCCATATTGAGGGCATGAGGGTCCGCTAGCACGTGGAGAGACGCATGTGATATGGCCTCTTCCTTACATTAGATACCATCGAGTCGACGAGGGGTCGAACAAGATGATTTCCACCACAATCCGCGCGTGTTTCCCTGCTGCGGCCAAGGCAGTCGCCGATAAGGCCGAAGAGATCAACAAGCTTAATGTTTTCCCGGTCCCTGACGGCGACACAGGTACCAATATGTCTTTGACGCTGGGCACGGTCGTGCAAGAAGTTGAGGGCCTTCCCGCTGATGCCTCAATGGCAGATGTCGCCCACGCTATCACGCACGGTTCGCTCATGGGCGCACGGGGCAACTCAGGCGTGATCACGAGCCAAATCCTGCGAGGTGTGGCAGAGGGCCTAGCCCAAGCTAAGGGGCCAGATGCTACGACTGCTGACATTGCGTTGGCACTGCGCAATGGCGTGAAGGTTGCATTCAAGGCGGTTCGCAAGCCTGTCGCCGGGACGATACTTACTGTGCTGAAGGACGTCTCGGCTAAGGCAGATGAGATCGCTCGCACCAAGGCCAGCATTCCCGAGATGCTTGACGCCCTCGTCATTGAGGCCTACGAGTCAGTTGCGCGCACCCCTGACCTTCTTCCTGTCCTTAAGGAAAACGGCGTTGTGGACTCTGGCGCCTTTGGCATAGCGACGTTTCTTGAAGGGTTCGTGAATGCCTACGAGGGCAAGAAGGCCTCTGTCACGAACTTCAAGACAACCGTGGACCTTGAGGCTAAGTCTCATGTTACCAAAGCCGTTGATATCGAGATAAACGACGACTGGGAGGGCTCGCAGTACCGCTACTGCACAGAGTTCCTTTTCCATGCCGATGACAGCGATTTCGACGCGCAAGCTTGTCTTCAGTATCTTGCCGGACAAGGCGATTGCGAACTGCTTGTCGGCACTAACCCAGACTACAAGGTGCATGTACATACCAACAGGCCAGATCATGTCCTGCGGCACATGCTCCACCGTGGGCAGATATTCAATGTCTTCATCCACAACATGGACCTTGAAGCCCAAGACCGTACCGCTAAGATCGCCGCAGACAAAAAGGCTGGAAGCAGTGCTGCCTCTGCCGCTCATATGGCACCGCGCAAGAAGCTTGGCTTCGTCGCTGTCGTAGCTGGTTCGGGCGAGGCCGACATATTAGCGTCTCTCGGCGTCGATGTCACCGTATTGGGAGGGCAGACAATGAACCCCTCCACGGCTGACATCCTCGACGCCATCGTGCGCGCCAACGCCGAAAACGTGATAGTGCTGCCGGACAACGGCAATATTCGCATGGCCTCTGAGGCTGCCGCATCAGCCTGTGAAGACGTGAGGGCCGCTGTCGTGCCCACCAAGACGGTTCCTCAGGCTTTTTCGGCGATGTTCGTCGCAGATCCAGATGCTACCCTGGAGGAAAATGTTACAGAAATGACAAAGGCGATAGCTGCCGTCCGCGATGGGGAGGTTACCACCGCAGTGCGGGATTCTGTGGCTTTCGACGGATCTCCAATTCATGCCGGAGATGTCATTGGCATCCAAGATGGGAAGATCAGCGTCGTTGGCTCTGATGTTAACCAGGTTGCCGTTGACTTGGTGGACCGCATGCAAAAAGAGCGCGAGGGAGACACGCTCACCTTGCTCGCCGGCTCTGATCTCAGCGATGCGGCTTTCGAGACTTTGCAGAGCTCCATCTCTAAGGTACAGCCTGATCTTGAAATTGATGCGCACCGAGGCGAGCAGCCCCTTTACCCTGTTGTCTTCTCCATCGAGTAATCGATTGGAGGGGCCATGGGTAGAACTGCGAGCGTCAGTGGGGCGGCGGGACGTCTGGCGCGCAGTTGTATGATGCCTGACGATGTCTCTCGCCTGCGTTATGCAGCGCGATTTTTAAAGATGAAGTCTGCGCCACTTTCCCGCTTGTCAATTGTGCACGTGCGTGACCTGCTGCTGCATATTCCGAGCCGCTATAACGATTACAGCCATGTGTGCCCCATCGCTCTTGCCGACGTTGGGACCGAAGTGACCGTCGTCGCGACCGTTGATGCCGTGTCCCTGAAGACGCCGCGTCCTCACTTCCAGCTGGTGGAAGTCTTTGTTATTGATGCGACCGGCGTGATGAAGCTGACCTTTTTCCGCCAGCCGTGGATTGCGAACCAGCTGTCTGAAGGTGACACGATCGCGGTTTCCGGCAAGGTGGGCTTTGCAAGCGGGTTCAAGCAGATGACGCCAGCCAATTGGGAGCATATCGAGAAGGGCATGGCCTCATCTGAGCTTGCTCGCATCATGCCAACCTATGCCATAGCCGAAGGCATAGGCGTCGGCTGGATGCGGCGGCTGATTTCAGCCGCTCTTTATGATGTAGGCGATGTCTGCGATTTCTTGCCGGCATCGCTTGTCGCCGATCGAAAGCTGCCGACGCTTGCCCGTGCGCTGCGCGATGTTCACTTTCCCCCCACGCTGCCAGCAGCAGAGCTCGCCCGACGCAGGCTCGCCTATGATGAGCTTCTTTGTCTACAGCTTGCGCTGCTCTGTCGGCGAAATATTGAACTTGCAGGAGCTGAAGCCATAGCCCATACCGTTGATGGACCCCATTTGAGGGCGGCGACTGCGGCGCTTCCTTTCAGACTCACACCTGAGCAGCAGCGCGCCGTCAAAGACGTGCTTGGAGACATGGCTTCTCCCCACACAATGAACCGTCTTCTCCTCGGTGACGTCGGCACAGGCAAAACGGTCGTCGCAGCCCTAGCTTTAGCCGCGGTGGCTGATAGCGGCACGCAGGCGGCCCTGATGGCGCCCACCTCCGTGCTTGTCGACCAGTACGCAGAGAAGGTTGGTCCCCTGCTTGATGCGGCCCATGTGAGTTGGTCCCTTGTGACAGGCTTTACCCCCTCAGCCGAACGCCAGCGCACTGCCCAAGCGCTTTCTGCAGGCAGCTGCACGGTTGTGTTCGGCACGACTGCCCTTCTTTCGCGTGACATAGTCTTTCGCCGCTTAAGCCTCATCGTTGTTGACGAGCAGCATCGTTTCGGCGTGGACCAGCGTGCCGCCCTGAGAGGCAAAGGGGTTGGCGCTGACCTGCTTGCGATGACAGCGACGCCGATACCTCGAACGCTTGCGCTCGCCTTTTATGGGGACATGCAGTGCTCTCGCATCCGTCATCGTCCTATCAAGGGTGCCGGCGTTACAACCAATACCGTTGTGCCAGAAAATGAGGACTTAGCCCTTCACGCTATTGAGCAAGCCCTTGAGGCGGGACATCAAGCATACGTCGTCTGTCCACTTGTTGATGATGCGGATGAGGGCGAGGACCTCGATGACGTCCCGGAAGCCTCGCAAGCAAAAGCCGCCCATATGCATTCGGTGGCAACAACGCAGCAGGATATGGCTCGTAGATTCCCCCACGCCCGTGTCGCTGCTCTCACAGGAAAGATGACAGCTGCCGAAAAGGCAGGCGTGATGGATAAATTCCGCCGTGGAAAGGTACAGGTTCTTGTTTGCACGACAGTTATAGAAGTCGGCATTGACGTTGCTAACGCGACGACGATGATCATATATGACGCAGATCGCTTTGGCTTAGCTACGTTGCACCAGCTTCGTGGTCGCGTTGGCAGGGGAACTGTCCCAGGCAACGTCTGGCTTGTGTGTGCCGCACGGAAGGGCACCGTTGCCCGCCGTCGACTTGAGGCCCTTGAATCCAGTTCGGATGGCTTCGAGCTTGCAGAGCTCGACCTCCGTCTTCGCCATGAAGGAGATGTGCTGGGCTATCGGCAGCATGGTGGCGCGGTGTTGCGCATCTCTGACTTAGACGGTGATGCAGACTTGGTTGAATGGGCACACAAAGATGCGTTGCGCATTGCAAGCACAGATCCAGAGCTTTCCCTTGCCGAGCATCAGCCGCTTGCCTTTGAGGTGCGCGATCGCTTTGGAGCGTACTTCGAGGAGGTTGAGCATGCATGAGCGGCCTGCGTGTGGTAGGAGGGATATGGAAGGGGAGGGCTATTGAGGCTCCGGTTGGCCGCCGTGTGACGCGGCCTACGACTGCGAGGACACGGGAAGCGATCGCCTCTATCGTGCTCTCCTCCTTTGGTTTGGACCTGTCAGGCGTAGCCGTCCTCGATGCCTTTGCTGGTTCAGGTGCCCTCGGCCTTGAGATGCTCTCTCGTGGTGCAGCCAGCTGTACCTTTGTTGATGGGGATCGAGCCGCTGTCTCACGTATGAGGCGCAGCATCGCTTCACTTGGGGCCATTCCGCGTACGCAAGTCATCTTGGGCGACGTCTTCAAGGTCGCTCACTGCAAAACGCTCCATGAGGCGCCATTTGAGCTTGTGTTGCTTGACCCACCCTATGCCATGGCTGCCCCTCGTCTTGCAGATCTTGTGAAAACGCTTCGTTTGGCAGGGAAGCTGGCTCCGCAGGCGCGGATAGTCTACGAGCGTGCCGCGAAGGCCCCACCTTTGTGTTGTGACGCGATGACCCTAGCCACGTCTTCATCGCATGGTGGTACTGCTGTTGATTTGTTTGTAGTTACAGATGAGGAAGCCATATGAATCAATCACTTGACAATCAAACGGTCAGCCATGTTGTTGTCCCAGGTACATTTGATCCCATAACACTTGGCCACATGGACGTTATCATGCGCGCTCGGCATCTCTTTCCCCATGTAACCGTCGCTGTCGCCGCCTCAGCTGGCAAAAATGGCGTCGGAACGATTTTCTCGCGTTCCGAGCGCGTCTCCATGGTAAGAGAGGCGCTTGACGCAGCTGGTGGGGAAGATGTCGATGTCAAGCCTTTCTCTGGTTTGCTTGTGGACTTCTGCCGGGAGGTCGGAGCTGGCGGAGTTGTGAAGGGCTTGCGTGCGATGACTGACTTTGAGTATGAGCTGCAGCAGGCCGGCCTTAACAATCGACTTGCTCCTGAAATAGAGTCCATCTTCGTTATGTCGAGCCCCAACTATGGCTACGTCTCTTCTTCTATTGTGCGCGAGCTGGCGTCTCTCGGTGCGGACGTATCGTTTCTCGTACCCCAAAATGTCGCTGATCGCCTCCGGGAGCATTTCCGCATATGAGAAGATTTGTGCCATATAAGAAGATGCCCAACGCTGTATGGTCTGTCTGTGGCAAAGAATCTGCTAACATGCCTATTATGTATGGGACGGCAGCTTGGACTCAGGTTGCTTTAAATGTAGTTTCAACGAAAGGAGTCCCGGATGCAGCCAGGTGAGGAGATTGAGAGCCTTATCGGCGAGGTCGAGCAGATCGTGACCGAGGGCAAAACCCCCCTCACGGGCGGCGGGCAAAAGAAAATCGTCGATGCCCAGGAGATATATGAGATTCTCGACGAGATTCGTGACCGTTTCCCGCAAGAGTTTGCTGATGCCAGACGCATTGTCAAAGAGGAGCAAGAGACCCTTGACAGAGCCCAACAGCAGGCAGATTCGATCATTGCCGATGCTCAGCAGCAGGCTATGATTCTTGCCGGTGACCAAGAGGTGGTTCGTCTTGCCCAGCAGCAGGCTGATCAGATCCGTGATCAGGCCTCGCAGTACGAGCGGGACACTCGCTACAATGCCGACGCCTATGCTGATTCTGTGCTTGCTCATCTGGAGGACAACCTCAAGTCGATGACTAACCAGGTCACACGTGTGCGTCAGACTATCGAAGAGGGCTCAAGCGACGCCAACAATAAAAGCAATGAAGCAAATCGATAGGTAGTGCCATATGCAGCAAATTATCGTGACGCTTGACGAGCGCCTTTCGCACCCGGGCGACAGCGTGCCGGTGAGGGGTCATCTTGCTGAAAGCGGCTATGAATTTGGTAGCAGGCATTTTGGGTTGCCCACAGGCATCGACTATGACCTCGTACTCACCAATGCCGGCGAAGGCATTTTGGCTACCGGCCTGCTGAAAGCCCATGTGACAGCTGTGTGTGACCGCTGTCTTGACGATGCAGCTTTCGATGTTGCTGGCGAGGTCAACGAGTATTTCTTGTTTGAGCCGCCGACAAAAGACGTCTCGGATGACGACGAGGACGAGATGGAGTATGCACTTGTCAGCGCTGACAGGAGCATTGATCTGACCGAGCCACTGACGGCCGCCCTATTGACGGAGACGCCTTTCGTGGTGCTGTGCAAGCCGGATTGCAAGGGCCTGTGCCCAATATGCGGCGTCAACCTCAACCATGAAGACTGTGGCCACGCCGCCCAGGTCGCTCGTAACCGTCTTGCCACAAGTCCGTTTGCGGTGCTTGCGGACCTTAAGGTCGACAAGGACGCGTCAACAACGGGTGGCGAGCACAGCCCCCAGTCAGAAGATCATGCATAATATGGCATTGCATGAATGCGTGTGGTCACGATAAACGCTGTGGTGCTACAATGTATCGCTGTGTGATTTGGTAGGTCTGCTCCCCCGGGAGCCAAAAGAGTTGGAAGTAGAGGTCAACCATGGCAGTACCCAAGCAAAAGAAGGGTCGCGGCGCCACTCACGCTCGCCGCTCAGCAAACAGCAAGCTTGAGGCTCCGGCGCGCTCTGTATGTCCGCGCTGTGGGGCACCCAAGCTCCCGCATCACGTATGTCCGAACTGCGGCTACTACAAGGATCGCGAAGTGATCGTCACAGAGTAGCTGCTTACACGTGAAGACGGAGGAGGCCGGTTTCCGAGGGGAAGTCGGCCTTTTTTGTAGACGCACAGCGAAGGGAGCCGTAGGTGACGAGGGTTTGCATAGACGCGATGGGCGGAGACGAGAAGCCCAAGGTTGTACTCAAAGGAGTGGAGGAAGCACTTGCGGCAGACAGTGACTTGTCCGTTGTCGTTGTCGGCGACGCTGAAGTCGTTGAGCCTTTTGCTTCCTCGCACAAAAGGGTAAAAGCGCTTGTTTCCACGGAGCACATCGGCATGGGAGAGCACCCAGCGGAAGCAGTGCGCACAAAAAAAGATTCCTCCATTGTGCGTGGATGCGGCGCCGTGCGCGCAGGAGATGTCGACGGCTTCTTTTCAGCGGGGGCAACCGGTGCCATATTCGTGGCTGCAACTATGAGCATCGGACGCATACGGGGCGTAAAACGCCCAGCCATCGCCTCTTTTCTTCCGGGCGTAAGTGGAAAGAAGACCGTCTTTTTGGACATGGGGGCCAATGCTGATGCGCGCCCAGAGATGATGGTGCAGTTCGCTCGGATGGGCCGGGCCTATGCGAAGGCCGTCCTTGGCACTGAAAACCCACGCGTCGCCCTGCTTTCTAACGGAGCCGAGAAGACGAAGGGCTCCGAGGCTGTCATCGCCGCACATGATGCGCTTGCAAGCGCAGGCCCCTGGTTTGTTGGCAACTGCGAAGGGACAGATTTGCTTCTTGGCCGCTTCGATGTGATCGTGACGGATGGATTTACCGGCAATGTTGCCCTCAAAAGCATTGAGGGAACAGCAAAGTTCATCCTCAAATACGTCAAATCAGTGGCTTACGCCTCAAAAAGGGCTGGATTGGGCGCACTGATACTCAAGCCCGCCTTTCTTGACCTTGCCCAAGAGCTCACAGGAGAGGGCTACGGCGGAGCGATGCTGCTTGGCGTTAAAGCCCCCGTGTTGATAGGACACGGGGCCACGTCAGTTCCAGCTGTGAAAAACGGCACGCTTGCAACTGCAAGGGCAGTGCGCGCAAACTTGGTTGCGAAAGTCGCCTCTGAGCTTGTTGCGGGCAGCTAGGACAGCGTTTCAGAGTACAATGGGGGCGTTTGCCGCTCAGGCTTTCCGCTCTGCCTACCCGGTATGCAAAGGGAGTTTATATGAATCGTGAAGAAATTCTCAAGAAAGTCAAATCTCTTGTCGCTGAGACACTTGAATTGGATGAGTCAGACATACAGGAAACCACTGCCTACAAAGACTTGGGTGCTGATTCGTTTGATCTGCTGGAGCTTGTGACAGCTATCGAAGATGAGTTTGGCATCACCATGGATGAGGATAGCGTCGCGTCAATAGAGACAGTCGGGCAGACTGTCGACGAGATAGAAAAGGTTCAGTGAGGGGTCTGTTGAAGCTGCAAGAACGTGTCACTGCTGTCGAAAAGATAGTAGCTCATCATTTTTCGAATCAAAAGCTTGTCGTTTCAGCTATCACGCACCCCTCTGCGGTAGAAGGCCGTCCGGTATCGGAATCCTATGAGCGCCTTGAGTTCCTAGGAGATTCCATTGTCGGCGCCATCGTTGCGACAGAACTTTTTGAGCGTTTCCCCCAGATGGACGAGGGGGAGCTTACCCGTCTGAAAATTTCTTTGGTTTCAGGCCCCATGCTCTCAGAAGTCGCGGACTCCTTGGGCGTCGGCCAGCTCATCGTGTTTGGCGAGTCTGAAAGGGGCACAGGGGCTCGCGGTTTGCGATCAGCGCTTGAAAACGTCTACGAGTCTCTTGTAGGAGCCCTCTATCTTGACACCGGATATGAGGTGACCCATGCCTTTGTCCTGCGTACGCTCGGGCCCCACATTACACCGCAGATAGCTGAGCGGCCGATCTCTCCCAAGTCGAGGCTGCAAGAGGTCGTGCAGCGCGATTTTAAATGTGCGCCTGTTTATAAGCTTGAAGAAGAGTGTGGGCCTGCGCATGCTCCGACATTCGTCTCAGCCGTGCTCGTTGAGGGCAAAAGGGTTGGTCGTGGCAGCGGAGGCAGCAAGAAGGAATCCGAGACTATTGCCGCTGAAGAGGCCCTTGATCATCTTGGATATCAAAGTACAAATGATCCCTCAGCTGCTTCGGAGGCGAAGGCGGAAGATCACCCATGTATTTGAAATCACTGATGCTGAGAGGGTTCAAGTCCTTTGCGGACAAGGTTGAGATGACCTTTGACCCAGGCCTCAATGTCATCGTGGGCCCGAATGGTTCCGGAAAGTCGAACATCTCTGATGCTGTACTCTGGGTGCTCGGCGAGCAGAGTGCAAAAGTTCTGCGTGGCCAGACGATGGAAGACGTGATCTTTTCTGGTTCTTCAGCGCGGCCTGCTGTCGGCTTAGCTGAAGTTACCCTTGTGCTTGACAATGCTGACCACACGCTTCCGATAGATTTTCTTGATGTTGCCATCACAAGGCGCATGTATCGGTCTGGAGAGTCTGAGTACCTTATCAACGGATCGCCTTCACGACTGCGAGATATTCAAGACGTGCTTCATGACTCTGGCCTTGGCAAAGATACCCACTCAATCATCAGCCAAGGGAAGTTGGACTCCATTCTCTCCGGTCGTCCCGAGGAGCGGAGAGAGCTTATTGAGGAGGCTGCTGGCATCTCGAAGCACCGCCGACGCAAGGAGCGGGCTGAGCGCAAGCTCGATGCGATGAACGTCAATCTCGTTCGTGCAAAAGACGTGCAGCGTGAGATAGCTCGGCGCTTGCGTCCACTCGAACGCCAGGTAGATCAAGTCAAACGCCGCCGCGAGCTCACAAATAAGGTTCAAAACTTGCAAACCATCCTTGCGGTAGACGACCTGCGCCGGCTGCAAGCGAGGTATCGCACGCTGTCTTCGCAGGACAAGGAGGCTCTTGCATCGGCGGAGCTGGTACGTTATCAGCTTGAGGAGCGCCAAGGAGACCTCAATCGCTACCAGAGCCTGCTCGAGCAAAAAGGCATCTTTGTTGGTGACCTCGATGAACAGCGTCGTCGTATGCAAGATGCACTTGGGCGCATGGGGTCTGACATGCGCCTTCTGGAGGAAAAGGGCAAGAACATGGTCGACCGCCTTTCCGAGATGCGCATGCGGCTTTCGACGATGGACAAGCAGCGTGCCGACAGTGCGCAGGAGCACGATAGCGTGGCCAATGAACTAGCTGCCACCCGCGCCGCCGTTGAGACGCTGAAGAAATCCGTCTCAGACTATGCCCGCGAAGCCGACCAAGCGACCAAGCGCCGTCAGCATATCGGAGCTGAGGTGGGCAGCCTCTCCTCATCGTTGCACGAGCTGCAACGCAAGGCGGACCAGGAAACCCTTGTCTACGCCAAGCTGCGTGACCAAATTGACGCTGCCACGAAGGCCGACGAGATGTATGCTGAGCGCTTGCGCCGCATCGGCGAGCAAACCGACGAGCTGTTATCTGCGCTTGTTAGACGCACTGCTCGTAAGCAGGAAATGGAGAAGAAGCTCACTGAGGCCCATGAAAAGGCGAAGGCCGCCGGAGAGCAAATCAGTACTTGCAGAGCACGCGTTAACACGGCTCGAAAGGCCGCAGACACAAAAAGAAGGGACCTTGCCTCAGCGGAAGCAGATCTCAGCGCTCTTGAAGCCCTTGATCGTGCCAGCGAAAATCACAGTGGGCTCGTAGCGGCTCTTGTTGACGGCTCAGTAGCAAGTCGTGTGCTTTGTCGCGTCGCTGATCTAATCGAGGTGCCTCCAACGCTCGAAGCTGCAGTTGAGTCTCTGCTTGGAGATGACCTTGCCGCCCTTGTCGTAGATGACGATCAAGACGCCCTTGCCCTTGCCAAAGAGGCGCAGGCTTGCAAAGCCAAGGGGACGGCGACCTTCGTTGTGCGCCGCGCAGACGTCGAACTTTCTCAGCCAGACGGCCTGCCTGGGACGGCCCTGCTTGCCCAGGCTCATGTCCTGCCGGCCAACAAAGATGCCTTAACCGCGCTGCTGGGGAAAGTGCGCGTGATCTCAGAGCTTGGGGAGGCGCTTGAGGCGCGCAAACGCCATCCTGAGCTCAGCTACGTCTGTCTTGATGGCGCAATCGTCCGCAGCGACGGACGCATACGTGTCGGCGAGGCCGACTCCTCTGAACGCGGGGCGCTTGAGCGCAAAAGGAAGCTTCGCGAGGCGAAACGTCATGTGCCAATTTTCCAGCAGGCATCTGTGGAAGCTGCAAAGTCGCTTGCTGCGGCCGAGGAGGCGCTCAGCGGCGCCCGCGACCTCAGCGCGCACGCCAAAGAAGAAGAGGCCCAACTTGCCGGCGGACTTTCCTCTTTGACCTCGGAGCTGGGGAGGCTTTCTGCCCAGCGCGACTCTTTTGATTCTGAGCGCGACCAGGTGGAGCGCTCCCGCGCTGCCGAGGCGGCAAGGGTCGAAGGGGCGCGCCAGGAGGTCAACCGTCACAAAGATGCCGCTGAAGCGGCTACAAAGCAGGTAGGGGGGCTTACACGACGTCTTGAAAAACTGACAAGCAAGCGCAGCCAAGCCCTGCAAGAAGAGCGCGAGATTGAAAAGAGGCTTTCCAACGCAAAGCTGCACCTAGCAACAGTTGTCGAACGCGAAAATCATCTTAGCTCTCGTGAGAAGGAGCTTTCCCGAGCCGTGAAGGACCTCAAGGATCGCATCTTTGCTACACAAGAAGCCGCTGCGTCTCTCGATGTCGTTCGCTTGCGCGTCGAGCCGCTTCATGAGCGCTACGAGTCAATCCACTCCTCTGCGCTTTCCTGGGCCTCGCGCCTTAAAGATCGCGCTTCCCTCGAAGAGGCCAACTCTGACTCGCTGAAGCAGACTATCAGCGAGGCGAAAAAAGCTGTCGAGGAGGCTTCGTCCCGGCTTGATCGCGCTAAGGAAAGCGCTGCCGTCACAAAGGTTGAGCTTGGCAAAATAGAAGTAGAGGTAAAGCACGCCGTTGACGCCATCACAGGCTATGGGAAGTCTGTCGAGGAGGCCCTCGAGCTACCCGAGTTGGAAAACCGTGAGGAAACGCAACGCAAAGTAGGATCTCTGGAGGCCCAAATTGACGGCCTCGGTCCGGTCAACGAGGTCGCTATGGACGAGTATACGAAGCTTAAGTCCCGTGCCGACTACATTGGCAGCCAAGTTGACGACCTCGAACGTGCGAAGGCAGCTCTGCGAAAGATCACTGCCGCGATAGATCGCAAGATGCGCAAGCAGTTCATAACCACCTTTGAGGCAGTCAACAAGAACTTTTCTGAGATGTTCTCATTACTGTTTCCAGGCGGTAAGGCTTGCTTGGAGTTAACGGATCCTGAGCACCTTGAGGAGAGTGGCGTGGAGATCTCTGCACAGCCTCGTGGCAAAAAGCTCGCCAAAATGATGCTCATGAGCGGGGGAGAGCGGTCCCTTACAGCTCTTGCCCTGCTATTTGCTGTGTATAAGACACGAACCGTCCCGTTTTATATCTTCGATGAAGTTGAGGCAGCCCTCGATGACGCAAATTTGACCAAGTTGCTTGATGCGATCGATCAGCTGAAAAAGTCGACCCAACTGCTCGTGATCAGCCATCAAAGACGTACGATGGAGCAAGCTGATGTGCTATACGGCGTGTCCATGCGCGCTGATGGCGTGAGTCAAGTCGTGAGTCAACGTCTTGATCGCATAACTGGGAAGGTGGTGGCAGCCTGATGAACCTACGGGATAGATTACGCAAAGGACTTTCCCGCTCTCGTGAGGCGCTCTCTGAAGTTTTTTACATGGGCGGCGAGGTTGACGAGAACTTTTGGGAAGATCTTGAAGATCGCCTTGTGATGGGGGATATCGGTGGGAAGGTCGCCCTCGAGGTGACTGATGATCTGCGTGAGCGTGCCGCACGGGACAACTTGAAGCGGCCGGAGCAGCTGCGTCAAGCTCTTGCTGCCCGTCTGGCGGCTGTTTTTCCGAAGGCGGCAAGAGACCCTTTTGAGGACCTTCCTAGCTGCGTCCTTTTTGTTGGAATCAACGGAGCGGGCAAGACGACAACAGTTGGCAAGATTGCTGGCGCGGCAAAACGCCAAGGGCGCGCATGCCTCATCGGGGGAGCCGACACCTTCCGAGCGGCAGCGATAGAGCAGCTTGAAGTTTGGGGGAAGAGGGCAGACGTTCGTGTCGTCACAAGAGAGCGCGGCGCCGACCCAGCCAGCGTTTGCTATGACGTGCTTGCTACGGCAGAGCGCCTGGGCTCTGAGCTTGTTCTCATCGATACTGCTGGCCGCCTGCACACCTCCCCAGAGTTGATGCGCGAGCTGCAGAAGATCGTGCGCGTGACGCGCAAGCGCTCACCCATGCCCGTCGCGGTTGTGCTTGTCATCGATGCGACAACTGGGCAAAACGGATTGGCACAGGCCAAGGAGTTTAATGAGGCTCTGGATGTTGACGGTCTCATCATCACGAAGCTCGACGGCACTGCGAAAGGCGGCATTGCGGTAGCCATAGCCCATGAGCTGAGTCTGCCTATCTTTCGGATAGGCGTCGGCGAGGCACTAGAGGATTTGCAGGCCTTTGATGCGCTCGCATACGCGCAGGCACTTGTTGGTGCGGATGAGGGGAACTAGACCTATGTTCAACAGTCTTTCTGATCGTCTTCAAGACACATTTTCAAAGTTGCGGGGGAAGGGCCGTCTCACCGAAGATGACATCAACAGCGCTATGCGCGAGATCCGCATGGCTCTTCTCGAGGCTGATGTCAACTATCGCGTCGTAAAGGAGTTCGTCGCGGCTTGCAAGACCAAGTGCATGAGCTCAGAGGTCCTTGACTCCCTCACGCCGGCCCAAAATGTCGTCAAAATCGTTTTGGATCAGCTTACTGAGTTGCTTGGCTCGACCGATTCAAAGCTTGTGCTCGCGCAAAATCGAACTCCGAATGTGATTATGCTGGTCGGCCTGCAGGGTTCCGGCAAGACCACAGCTGCTGCCAAGCTTGCCTACCTGCTCAAGTCCAAAGGCCACAGTCCCCTTCTGGCTGCCTGCGACACGCACCGGCCGGCAGCAGCTGACCAGCTCGCGACGCTGGGATCAGAAATTGGCGTTCCGGTCTATCGTGGCAACGGCAAAGATGCTGTTGTTGTTGCGAAGGGCTCAGTTGTCGATGCGGTAGATCGCCTCTGCGACATCGTGATCGTCGATACGGCCGGGCGTCTTCAAATTGACGAAGACATGATGAAAGAGGCCGTCGATATCAAAAAGGCTGTGAAGCCAGATCAAATCCTCATGGTCGTCGATGCCATGACCGGCCAGGACATCGTCAATGTGGTGTCGACTTTTGCTGAGCGCGTCGATTTCGATGGCGTGATCATGTCCAAACTCGACGGTGATGCTCGCGGCGGAGGCGCACTGTCTGTGCGTGCTGTCACGGGCAAGCCTATCAAGTTTGTGTCGATGGGTGAGAAGCCGGATTCATTGGAAGTCTTTCATCCGGATCGCATGGCCAAACGCATTCTTGGCATGGGAGACGTTGTAGGCATTATTGAGCAAGCTCAAAAAGTCGCCACGCAACAGGATATGGCCGACGCAGAGCGCATGCTCAAAACCGGCTTTACGATGGACGACATGCTTGCCCAGATGCAACAAATACGCAAAATGGGCGGCTTGAAGAAGCTCATGGGAATGATTCCTGGAGCAGAGCGCTTAGCTGCTCAAACTAACACTGAGGTCGATGAGACACAGATCGCTAAAGTGGAGGCCATGATTCGCTCGATGACCCCTGACGAGCGCGCGCGACCGAAAAAGATCAACGGCCAGCGCCGTCGCCGTATCGCAGACGGCTCAGGGCGTACGGTTCAAGAGGTGAACGTCTTGCTGAAGCAATGGAGCGAAGCGAACAAGATGATGGGCAAGATGCGCCAGATGGCAGGGACTGCGGCGAACTCCAAGCAAGCTCGTCGCCAAATGCGTTCTATGATGCGTAACATTAGTGGGCCTGCGGCGGGAAGGCGCCGCTGATTCCTTGCGCATGTCTATGGTGGCAAAGTTGCCAAAAAGCAACAGCGGAGGCTGCGGCGACGTTCAGTGAATCTACCCCATGGCACATGGGAATGGTTATTTTCATATCGCAGCCTTCAAGGCTTTCGTGCGTAAGCCCGTCGCCTTCGGTCCCAAAGAAAAGGGCTAAGCGGCCAAGTGAGGACAGCATGGGGTTGTCGAGAGCTACCGCGCTCTCGTCAAGGGCCATGGCCGCACAGGTAAACCCTTGTGCATGCAGCAGCTCAAATGTTGCTTTTGGCCAGGGGTCTGCCATCCTTGCCCAAGGAACCTGCAAGACAGTTCCCATAGAAACGCGGATAGCCCTGCGATTGAGTGGGTCAGCGCAGCGTGGTGCCAGCAAAAGGGCGTCGATTCCCAAGGCAGCAGCAGAGCGGAATATGGCTCCCACATTGGTCACGTCCACAATGTCTTCAAGAACGGCAATGCGCGTGGCACCCTTGAGCGCCTCTTCCACAGTCATTTGCTTCGGCCGCGGAAAACAGCCGAGGACTCCCCTTGTGACATGGTAGCCACAAACGGCGGACATAAGATCGCCCGTCGCGACGTATATCGGCACCTCAGAGGGTATGCGATCGAGGATATCTTTGATAGATTCCATACGCCTTTCCTCTATAAAAAGAGAGCTGGGCACCAAATTCATGTCAAGCGCTGTTTTGATCACAAGCGCTGACTCGCAAATCATGCGTGAGTGTGCTGGGTCAACGAGGTCCCTGAGCTGATGGTCTGTAAGTCGAACATACTCTGTGAGCCTCTCATCTGAGAGCTTGTCAACTCTATGTAGCGTCATTCGCTTCTCCTCGCCGACAGTCTTCTTAGTTAGCGTTACTATTATCCAACACAGGCTGCCAGTTCCAGAAGAAAGAAGAACATTGTATGGCAAGGAACGTACGGCATAGTGCGCGTAGGCGCACCGGGGCGCATTTATATACACAGCGCACAGCCGTCCAGGCGTCTGCTCCAGTGGGGGCACATGTCTATCCTGTGCATAGCGGGTTGAATTCCTCTGGAACTTTTGGCAAAAAGAGCAACAAGCATCGTCCAAGGCCTCTTGCCCCCGTGCTAGTGATAGTTGCGATTCTGCTTGCGTTTTACTTTCTAGGGTTCGCCGTGTTCAACTTCGTTGTCTATCCGCGTTCAGTATTGAATGGCGATGACATCTCATTGCAACCGGCTTCTGAAGTGGCTTCCTCAGTAGCTACGTCCGTAGCCAATCATGTGCTTTCAGTCAGTGATTCCAGTGGCTTTTCTATGGAGATCAAAGGCTCGGATGTGGACTTAAAATTCAATGATAAGGCATTCGCTGCCTCGATCATTTCTCAACAAAATCCATGGCTATGGCCTATTGCTGTCTTTTCTTCTCATGATATAGCGCCTATCTATGAATCGAGCTTCGATGAGGACTCTCTCAAAGACGAGGTGGACTCAGCGGTTGACTCCTACAACCAAAAGGCGACGCAATCGACTGATGCGACCATGGCCTATGACAACACGAGCTCAACCTTTGCGATAGTTGCAGAAAAACAGGGCACAGCTCTCAATTCAGATGTTGTCGAAGCACAGGTTTCTGATGCCCTACAGGTGTTTGACAGCACGCTTGTGCTTACCGACGATGCCTACATACATCCGAGCGTTACCTCAGATGATGCTAACCTCCAAACAGCCGTTAGCCAAGCGAATGCTTTGCTTGGGGCGACGCAGTCTCTTACCGTCGGCGGCACACAGGTGGCCGAGGTCACAAAGGACCAGCTGGCGAGCTGGCTGACGATCAATGATGACTTCTCTGTTAGTGTCGATACCGATGCAATCACAGCATGGGCGCAAGGAGAGTTCTCATCCCAGCTTGATTCGGTGAGCACGACGCGCAATTACACAACACCTGACGGCTCCTCGTACACGGTCAGCGGTGGCACATACGGCTGGAATATCGATGGCGCCTCCCTTGCTGACTCGATCTCTTCGGCAATTGAGTCGGGAAGTGCTGGGACCATTGAGATTCCCATGAAGCAGACGGCCTCCGTTTGGTCGCCGGGAGCAGCTGATTGGGGCAGCCGCTGGATTGACATCAATCTCACGACACAGCATGCGAAGCTCTACGACAATGGCTCAGTGACATGGGAGTCAGATATCGTCTCAGGCAACAGCGCAAAGGGGTATGACACGCCAACCGGCGTATATTCCATCGATTCGTATATGACTTCAACTGCGTCGAGCGGCTCTCGCGTAAAGTTGATCTCCCCAGAAGTCGATGCAGAGGGCAATCCGACTTATACCAGCTATGTGGATTATTGGATACCATTCATCGGCAATTTAGTTGCGCTGCATGATGCCACATGGCGCTCAAGCTTTGGTGGAACGATCTATCAAACCAATGGAAGTCATGGCTGTGTGAATCTGCCAGCCAGTGCTGCAGCCTCTCTATATAGTCTTGTTAAAGTTGGAGACGTTGTGGTCGTGCACGATTAAGAAGGATGACGTTTAGTAAAGGGCTACCTAAGTTTGTAAGTGAGTGAAATGCGTCTAGTTGGGTATCCTGCAAACAGCGTCCCGGCTCTTGAATACCGGGTGATAGGAGCCTTATATGGAAATGAACGACAAGAAGAAGCGGCAGTCGATGATCCTGTACGTGATCATTGCGATTGCTGTGGCTATAGCGGTTAACCAGATACTGTATCCAAACCTCCAACAAAACCAGGTTAAAGATGTGAGCTATAGTGAGTTTCTCTCTATGGTGGATAACGACGAGGTCAAAAGTGTTGAGCTTGACTCTTCAAACTCAAAAATATCGTTTTATACCTCAGAGAGTGGCGTTGTATATGAAACCACCTCATGGCCCAATGATGACACCCTTACAAGTCGTCTGGAAGACCATAATGTGCAGTTTGCTGCAACGGTAGACAACAGCAACAACAGCATATGGCTTTATCTGTTCCTCAGCTATGTCTTGCCCATCGCTCTCATCTGGCTTGGCGGCTGGGCTCTTAACCGACAGCTCAAAAAGTCCATGGGTGACGACGGTCCTTCGATGAACTTTGGCGGCGGGGGCTTCGGTGGCTTGGGTGGAGCTGGCAAGTCCAATGCGAGGATCGTCGCAGACAAGGAAACCGGCGTGAGGTTTAAAGATGTCGCTGGCCAAGATGAGGCTAAGGAATCTCTTGAGGAAATTGTACATTTTCTTGAGCATCCAGAGAAATACAACGCAATAGGTGCGCGCTGCCCTCGCGGTGCATTGCTTGTGGGTCCTCCTGGGACCGGCAAGACGCTGCTAGCAAAGGCTGTGGCAGGAGAGGCTAAGGTTCCCTTCTTCCAGATATCGGGTTCAGAGTTTGTAGAGATGTTTGTTGGACGTGGTGCAGCTCGTGTGCGCGATTTATTTAAGCAGGCCAAAGAGAAGGCTCCCTGCATCGTTTTCATCGATGAAATCGATACGATCGGCAAGCGTCGCGACATGTCGATTAACTCTAATGATGAGCGCGAACAGACGCTCAACCAGCTTCTGACAGAGATGGACGGCTTCGATAATCACAAGGGTATCGTCGTGCTCGGTGCAACGAACCGTCCTGACACCCTTGACCCCGCCCTTTTGCGTCCCGGGCGTTTCGACCGCCGTATTCCTATTGAGTTGCCTGACCTCACCGGTCGCGAAGCGATCTTGAAGCTGCATGCAGACGATGTAAAGATGGAGCCAGGGATCGACTTTGCCCAGATTGCCCGTACGACTCCTGGCGCCTCTGGCGCAGACCTCGCCAACATGATCAACGAGGCTGCCCTGCGTGCTGTCCGCCAAGGGCGCTCACGTGTCACACAGGAAGACATCGAGGAATCTGTCGACGTTGTCATCGCAGGCGAAAAGAAGAAGTCAACGGTGCTCTCAGAGCACGAGAAGGAAGTCGTCGCGTACCATGAGACGGGCCATGCCATTGTTGCGGCCGTCCAGGATGGCAAGATGCCTGTTTCGAAGATCACAATCGTGCCTCGTACGTCTGGCGCTTTGGGTTTTACGATGCAGGCTGAGGAAGACGAGCACTATCTCACGACGCGCGAGGAGTACAAGCAGCGCATTGCTGTTCTGTGTGGTGGCCGTGCTGCAGAGGAGCTAATCTTCGGTCATATGAGCTCAGGGGCAGCCAACGACATAGAAAAGGCGACCAAGATTGCGCGTGCGATGGTCACACAGCTTGGTATGTCCAGCAAGTTCGGCATGGTTGCCTTAGGAGAGCAGCGTAATCGCTACTTGGGCGGAGGCGAGGAGCTTACCTGCTCTGAAGGCACCGCTCGAGAAATTGACGAGGAAGTCGCGCAACTTGTCGAAGAGGGGCACCAGACCGCACTCAAGACGCTGAGGGACAATCGTTTCAAACTTCACGAGATAGCACATTA
>DHPN01000021.1:75844-77946 GCA_002407925.1 Atopobiaceae bacterium UBA5363 | reverse complement strand
CCGACGTTAAAGCCTGCCACGGAGTAAGCAGGTATCTAAGCTCTCTGTCATATTTTGCGGCGCCTGTCTGCAAAGAGACCTTGAGAAGGTTCCAGGTGATCTTCTCAAGGCCTTAGCCTTGCTGGTGGCGAGAACACAAAAAGGGCTGACGCGCCAGCCCGCTAGCTGCGCTCAGGAAGCGCACCAGAACGATATGCTGCCAAAAGCGCGCGTAAGTCAGCAATTTGGTCACGAATTTCCGCACCGTTGTCGGTATCGCTGACATGGCGCGTCTCATATCTCTCCAACACATCAGTTTCACTTTGAATATCACAGTTGTCTTCTAGTGCTGCTGCGACGCTTTGAAAGGGTCGGTGCGCCTTTATGCGCAGATGCCGAGGGCTTGAGATCAGCGTGTAGCCTGCTATTCCTGTTTTTTTGTGATAAGCTTGGCAAAAGCCCCCATCGATCACAAGAAGCCTCCCACCGGCGTGTATGGGGCTTTCCCCATCGATAGTACGTACGGGTATGTGTCCATTGATGATATGGCCCTTATGACCATCAAGGCCGAACTCTTCCAATATCTTTGCACATACAGCAGGATCGTTGGTAAGGCTGTAATAGGGGTCTTCTGGCTCTTTCCAGCACGACTCGTCCTCCACGAAGGTGCGCTCAAATGTCTTGACCACGCGTCCAGAGAGGGGAGAGTGTGCTCCGCACCATAGGTAGTACATCCAGTCAAGACTTGTCTGGTCGCCAGTCTGCCACGCCCGTCGTGCGATTCGGTCGCAAAAGTCAAGATAGGCACGGCCAGAATAGGGCGTTCCCTCGCACATCACTGTCGAGAAGCTTCCGTCACGCTCGAGAGGAATACAGCCATGGAACAGCAGGTTCCCGTTGTGCACAAGGTAGATTGAGCCCTTCTCGTAAAGGAAACTGACATGGGCATGAAGGCGCCTGCTGTTTGCAAACGCATGCACAAGGCCCTCCATGATGTCGCGCTCGTCTTCTGAGAGGTCCCATGGGCAGCTGGGGTCAAGCGTTGGGAAGTCCCGCGTACGCAACGGCCGGTCCTTGCCGCCTATGGGTACTATGCCATGGGTGATGTCAACCTTGTCAAGAAGCAGCCTGTCTTGCGTCATGTGCCAATCGGGATGGCGTAGGGCGGCTTGGCCTTCCAGTTTAAAAAGTATCACCGAGATTGCCTTCTCGAGCGGCGTGACATTGTCATAGGTGGTGTACGTGTTCTCGGCAAACAATGCCAAGCGTCTCAGCGAAATGCCGTAGGCGCTTTCGAGGATGTCGAGTGTGTGGTAGCGGACATTTGTCCTCACGACTGCCGCAATACACAAGGCCGAGCCTGCGGCTGCGCCCATCCACACGATGTCGTGATTACCCCATTGGATGTCGAGGGAATGATATCCCATTAGGTGATCCAGGATCCTATCAGCATGGGGGCCACGATCATATATGTCGCCGACGATATGTATGTGATCAACGGCGAGCCGCTTGATGAGCGCAGCGAGAGACTCGATGAAGTCGTCACCAGAGCCAGTGTCAAGGATCGACTCTATTATGCGGACATGATAGGCATGGCGATTGGCCTCTCCTTCAGCGGAAGCGTGGAGCAACTCGTCGATGATGTAGGCATAGGCGACAGGCATCGCCTTGCGCACTTTGGAGCGGGTGTAGTTGCCAGACAGCACACGAGCAAGACGTACGAGGCACATGAGCGTCTCTCGGTACCAGCTTGCAGAAGCTTCGCCCCTCTGCTTGACGAGCTGCAACTTTTCTTTTGGATAGTAGATCAGGGTGCAGAGGTCCGCTTGGGACTGCTCGTCAAGCTCTCCTTTGAAGATGCGTCCGACTTGCTCCTTGATGACTCCAGAGCAGTTGTTGAGGATGTGTATGAACGCTTGGTATTCCCCATGGAGGTCGCTCATGAAATGCTCGGTGCCCATAGGAAGGTTGAGGATCGCCTCAAGGTTGATGATCTCGGTAAAGGCTGACTGCACAGTGGGGAACTGGTGAGAGAGCAGGTCGAGGTACTTGCGTTGCTGAAAGGAGAGCTCTTGAGTCGGTTGCTGTAGCGACATGTATCCTCCTGGGTCAATGAATGCGCA
>DHPN01000021.1:62078-75583 GCA_002407925.1 Atopobiaceae bacterium UBA5363 | reverse complement strand
TCATTTGAAATTGTGATAAGGCGATTATGCGCCACAGGAGGGGCTTCCATGGCAAATGTGTATAAGAAGACGATGAACTTACCCAAGACCGGCTTTCCGATGCGGGCGCAGCTGTCAAAAAACGAGCCCAAGCGTCTGAAGGCATGGGAAGACAACAACGTTTATGATCTGCAGCGTAAAAAGAATGCCGGTCATGCGAAATTTGTCTTGCACGATGGCCCTCCCTATGCAAACGGCCCCATACACCTGGGCCATGCCATGAATAAGATCTCCAAGGACTTCATCAATCGCTATCACATGATGCAAGGCAATGACGTAGAGTACGTCCCTGGCTGGGATTGTCATGGCCAGCCTATTGAGCACAAGGTTGAAGAGAGTCTCGGGACGGAGAAATTCAACCAGCTTCCAAAGTCCACAGTCCGTGAGATATGCCGCAAGGTGGCTGTTGAAAATGTCGACGTCCAGCGCCAGGGCTTCAAGCGTCTCGGTGTCCTTGGCGAGTGGGACAACCCCTACCTCACGTACACCAACGACTATGATGCCACCGATATCGAGATATTTAAGGCGATTTGGGACAAGGGCGCAATCTACCAGGGACGCAAGCCGGTGCACTGGTGCACGCACTGTCACACGGCGCTTGCAGAGGCTGAGATCGAGTACGGAGACGAGCTAAGCCCCTCAATCTATGTTCGCTTCATACTGAAGACGGTGCCGACGGGCCTTGCGGCATGGGCAGGCAAGACGGACGTTGTGATCTGGACGACGACTCCATGGACAATGCCGGCTGACACAGGCGTGATCCTCGGGCCCGATTTTGACTACATCGCGATTGAGCATGATGGCCGTGCCGAGATCATGGCGGACGCTGCGAAAGAGCGCGTTTGTGAGATCGCTGGCTGGGATTGCGTGACGGTCAAGGGACCTGATGGTGCCGAATGGCATGCCAGCGGTTCCGAGCTTGCAGGCAACCGGTATGTGCAGCCGATCTTTCCCACAGAGGAGGGGAAGTTCATCGTAGCTGACTATGTGACGCTCGAAGACGGCACTGGCGTCGTCCACACCGCCCCTGGCCATGGCGTTGACGACTACAATGCCGGCATGCGCCAGGGTCTCAAGATGGTAATGCCGGTCGATGATGACGGCCGCTTTTATAAGGGAGAGGGCCTAGGTACAGGCGGCCCCTTCTCCGGCATGGAGGTCAACGAAGCCAACCCCAAGATCATCCAGTGGCTTGACGAGCGTGGCGTGCTGGTTGCCCATATCGACATCACCCACAGCTATCCGCACTGTTGGCGCTGCAAGCGCCCGGTCATATTCCGCGCGACCAACCAGTGGTTTGTCTCGATGGATGAGACGGGCCTGAGAAAGCAGGCAACTGAGGCGCTCTCCCATGTGCGCTTCTATCCTGCCCGCGCCGCCAACCGCATCGGCACAATGGTCGAGCAGCGGCCTGACTGGTGCATTTCGCGCCAACGCGCATGGGGCGTCCCCATTCCCGCCTTTACGTGCGAGGACTGCGGCGAGACCATCGTCAACGACAAGACCCTTGATGCCGTCATCGCGCTTTTCCGCAAAAAGGGGTCCAATGCCTGGTTTACCGATGATCCTGCAGACTATTTGGGTGACGCTTGCGTCTGCCCGAAATGCGGCAGCCATCATCTCAAGGCGAACCAAGACATTCTTGACGTCTGGTGGGACTCTGGCGTTTCGCATACCGCAGTGTGCCGACATCGCAAGAACCTTACCTTCCCTGCTGATATGTATCTTGAAGGTTCTGATCAGCACCGAGGCTGGTTCATGAGCGCGCTCATGACATCAGTGGGCGCCTATGGCGTCGCTCCATACAAGTCTGTCGTCTCTCAGGGCTTCACCCTTGACGGACAAGGGCGCAAGATGAGCAAGTCACTCGGCAATGTCATCGATCCGAACATGGTCTGCAACGAAAGGGGAGCGGACATCATTCGCCTGTGGGTCGCATCAGTTGACAGCTCAACAGACGTGGCTTGCGATGCCGCAATACTCGATCGGGTCGGGGAGGCATATCGTCGCTTCCGCAACACCTTCAAGTTCCTGTTAGGTGAAATCGAGGGGCAGTTCGACCCGGCGCGCGATGCGGTGCCCTTCGAGGACCTAACAGCCTATGACAAGCTCATGCTCGCGCGTGTCTGTCAGGTGCATGACGACGTGTCTGCGTCTTATGCTGAATATTGCTTCAATGCCGTCTATCGCACGCTTTATGACTTCGTCATCACGGAACTTTCCAACGACTACCTCAATGCCACCAAAGACCGCATGTACTGTGATGCCGCGTATAGCCATGGGCGCCGGAGCGCGCAGACCGTATGGGCATACATCCTCTCGATGCTGCTCCATGACTTGCAACCTATCTTGGCTTTTACTTGTGACGAGATAATGGCGTACCTACCGTCATCAATGCGTGAGGGGCAAGACTATGCCGCGTTGCTCGCCTGGTGGAGAGCGCCGCTAGCTCGTGAGCAGTATATGCCGTACATACCTGTATACGAAGCCATGCTCACTGCGCGTGGTGCCTTTACGAAGGCCTATGAGGAAGCCGCGTCTGCAGACGCTTTCGAGGAGAAGACCACGCAGGCTGCGCGCGCTGTCTTGACGTTGCCTCCTGACCAGTTTGGGCTACTCAGCGACAAGCTGTCGTGCGATCTCGCCGAGCCGTTCGTCTGCTCCTCGGTTGAGATAAGGCAAGGTGACGAACTTGGCTGCGAGGCCCTGCCAGCGAGGGGAAAGAAATGTCCTCGCTGCTGGAACTGGCGAGCCAGCGTTGACGAGGAAGGCTTGTGCGAGCGCTGCCATGTGGCTGTGTTGACGAATGAGCAGGAGTAATTTTTGAATGGCAATTACTTACGGTCTCGTAGCACGGGCCGTCTCGCTGTTTTTTTCACGGTTGCGAGCATTGCTGTTTTAGTCGATCAGGCGACCAAAGCAGCGATACGTTACCTTTTGCCGGTCGGCTCCCCAGCTCGTGTCCTGATCCCCGGCGTTATAGATCTCTGGCATATCCAAAACACAGGCGCCGCCTTCAGTTTGGGGCAGGGGGCCTCTCCTTTGTTCGTGTTGCTTGCGCTCGTGGTGCTCATAGCAGCCCTTGTGCTTGTCGCAAAGGAGCGTCTGCCCCTTTTTCTTGTTGCTTCGCTTGCCTGCGTTGCTGGGGGCGGCATCGGCAATATGGTTGATCGGCTAGCATGTGGCTCGGTCACGGATTTTCTCGCCTTGTCATTTATTGATTTTCCCGTCTTCAACGTGGCTGATATATTCGTGACATGCGGTGTGATTGCCACGTTCGTGGGCTATCTGCTATGGGACGCCCGCCGCGAGAAGGCCGAAACGCTCACTGACGCCAATCGTTAAGCGCCAATTTCCTCTGCGTGCCTGCCGTCTCTTTGGTGAGAGAGGACCTGTGCGCTCAAAGAGATACGCTCAAGCATATGGCTTTTAAAAGTTTGTGGAAAAGATATAAAGAAAGAGCGCAGAGGCAGGACCTATCTTTTTATATGCCGCAGCACAATGCTCTAAACTACAGGCATGACGAACTGCCTATCTAAAACAGAAATCCCCTATGGCAAGGCACCGGCGACTTTCCGTCGCAAGGAGCTGCTCGTCGGCCCAAGCACGGCTGGGTCACGCCTCGACTTGTTTCTGGCCGCACAAAAAATCCTGCCCTCGCGCAGCAGCTGTGCACACTTGATCGAAGACGCGGCAGTATGCATCAATGGCACGCTGGCGACGTCGAAAAGCGAGAAAGTCGTGCTCGGTGACCGCGTTTCCGTTGAAATTCCCTTACCTCGCAGCGATCCAAACGGCCTTGCTCCCAATTTCTCTATCCCCCTTGACATACGTTTCGAGGACGAGTGGCTCGTCGTACTTTCAAAGCAGGCCGGCCTGGTTTGCCATCCGTCTCCAGGACATGTGAATGACACGCTCGCTAACGCCTTGGTAGCGCGCTTCGGCTACGACCATCTCGGGCACTTACAAGGGGATGACCGTCCTGGCATTGTGCATCGGCTTGATCGTGACACGTCGGGCCTCATGGTCGCAGCAAAAGACGACACCACGCAAAGGGCGCTGCAAGATCTCATACGCCTGCGTACGCTTGACAGGCGCTACCTCACATTGGTGTGGGGCTATGTGGCACCTGATGAGGGAACGATCACGACAGGCATTGCGCGCTCTCGGCATGATCGCTTGAAGATGGCCGTGTCTGAGGATCCCGGCGCGCGGGAGGCCATCACGACCTTTCGCGTCTTGGAGCGCTTTGAGGCAGGGCGTAGGGACGAAGGGTACAGCCTACTTGAGTGCCATCTCTATACGGGAAGAACGCACCAAATACGGGTGCACATGCGCTATGCGGGACACCCGGTGATCGGGGATCCGCTTTACGGCAGAGGCAACGACAGGACCAACCTGGGTTTGAAAAGGCAATTTCTGCATTCGTGGCATATCGCTTTCGATCATCCTGTGACGGGAGAGGCAATCGTGGAAGCTGACCCGCTCCCGGTGGATCTCATCGATATACTAAAGAAGTTGGGAGCGCGCTCTATGGGACGCACCGCTGCAGGAGATGTCATATGCCCGCATGTACTCGGCGTTTGAGCTTTGGAAGGGAATAGTCGTGGAGCTGCAATTCAATCGCATGAGCATAACGCCTATAGTTGTCTTTAATATAGTCATCTGGACATTTTTCACCATCTCGTACTTCTATCAATTCGTCTATATCCTCAAGGTCTGGGCGAAGGGCAATGTGGTGCTTCCCCCTGCGAAAAAGCAGCATAAGTATGCTTTTTTCATTGCAGCCCATAATGAGGAAGCAGTAATCGGCAACCTTGTGCGCTCTATACTCACGCAGGACTATCCGAAGGATCTGATCGACTGTTTTGTTGTTTGCGACGCCTGCACAGACAATACCCATGCGGAGGCTGAGGCTGCAGGTGCCATCACCTGGGATCGCAACGATTTGGCGCGCAAGGGCAAAAGCTGGGTCATGGATTATGGCTTCAACCGCATTCTTAACAAATACGGAGACAAATACGAGGCTTTCTTTGTCATGGACGCCGACAACATCATTGCCCCTAACTATGTCAAGATCATGAACCAAGCTTTCGATGCCGGCTACCTCGTATGCACAAGCTATCGCAACTCAAAGAACTTTGACTCAAGTTGGGTCTCGGCTGCCTACGCCCTTTGGTTTATGCGGGAGGCAAAGTTTTTGAATAACGCCCGAATGATGAGCGGTACGAGCTGCGCAATCTCTGGTTCTGGCTGGATGGTTTCATCGCGTATTATCAAGGGCATGCATGGCTGGGACTTCCATACCCTGACTGAAGACATCCAGTTCTCGACGTTCTGCTGTGCGAACGGCATTCAGATCGGCTATGCGCCAGCCGAGTTTTTTGACGAGCAGCCTGTGACCTTCTCAGCCTCCTGGACGCAGCGAATGCGTTGGACTAAGGGCTTCTATCAGGTCTTTTTCTCATACAACAAAGACCTGTTGCATGGCATTCGCAAAGGGAAGTTCGCTTCCTACGACATGCTCATGACGATTGCCCCTGGCATGATCTTGACACTGCTGTCGGCCTTTGTGAATGCGAGCTATTTGATCATAGGTACCATCTCGCATGGCTTTCTAGCCACGGAAGGCGAGATCATCATGTGCGTAGGTTCGCTCGTGATGACATTCCTGTCGATGTATGTGGCGTTTTTCCTCCTTGCAATTATCACAACCATCTCTGAGCGCTCGCACATTCATGCAAATAAGCGCTCCCGCATCTTTACGAATCTCTTCACGTTTCCCATCTTCATGATGACCTACATACCGATTACAGTGGCGGCGCTGTTCAAGAAGGTGGAATGGGTGCCGACCAAACATGACATCGCTGTGAACTTCGATCAGGTCATGAATGAGGGTGGAAAAGCATAGCCCTGCTGAGCAGGGATAAAGCATTTGCCCTACAATGCCCACGACGTACTGAAGTTATCCAGCGTCTTGTACGCAGATGAGAAGACAAGGGAGTTATTGCATGGCAACGTTTTTCGACGGAGTGTCCCACACATTTTCAGAATATCTGCTCGTGCCGGGCTACACGTCTTCTGAAAATATCCCAGATAACGTCTCGCTTAAGACGCCGTTGGTGAAGTATCGGCGTGGCGAGCAGCCGGCGATCTCGATAAACATCCCTCTCGTCTCGGCGATCATGCAGGCCGTGTCTGGGCCCAAGCTGGCGATTGCTCTCGCGCAGGAAGGCGGTATCTCGTTTATCTACGGCTCGCAGACCCCCGCAGACGAGGCAGCTATGGTGCGAGAGGTCAAGACATACAAGGCCGGCTTCGTCGCGTCTGACTCGACAATCACGCCAGACATGACATTGCAGGATGTCCTCGACCTCAAGGAGCGCACGCATCATTCGACGATGCCTGTCACAGAAGACGGAACGCCTCGAGGCAAGCTTGTCGGCATTGTGACTTCACGTGACTATCGCCCGTCCCGCGACGATCGCGCTACCTTTGTTCGTGATTTCATGACACCGCGCGACCAGCTCATCGTTGCCGATGACAAGACTTCCCTCAAGACGGCGAACGACATCATTTGGGAAAACAAGCTGAATCAGCTTCCTATTGTTGATGTGAATGATCACCTCGTCTCATTGGTGTTCCGCAAGGACTATGACTCGCACAAGTCCAACCCCGGCGAGCTCCTTGACGCCCAAAAGCGCTACATGGTCGGCGCAGGTATCAATACGCGTGACTATGCCACGCGCGTCCCCCTGCTGGTTGATGCAGGGGTTGATGTGCTATGCATCGACTCTTCCGAAGGCTTTTCTGAATGGCAAAAGATTACCTTGGCATGGATCCGTGAGCACTATGGCGACTCGGTCAAAGTCGGCGCAGGCAATGTCGTGGATGCCGAGGGCTTCCGCTTCCTAGCTGACGCAGGCGCTGATTTTGTTAAGGTAGGCATTGGCGGCGGCTCCATTTGCATCACGCGAGAGCAAAAGGGCATCGGCCGGGGACAGGCGTCTGCGCTCATAGACGTGTGCCGCGCCCGTGACGAGTACTACGAGCAGACAGGCGTTTATGTGCCGGTCTGTTCTGACGGGGGCATCGTCTATGACTATCACATGACGTTGGCCTTGGCTATGGGCGCTGACTTCTTGATGCTAGGGCGGTATTTTGCTCGTTTCGACGAAAGCCCAACCCGCAGGGTCAATGTGAACGGGTCGTACATGAAAGAGTATTGGGGAGAGGGATCCGCACGGGCGCGCAACTGGGCCCGTTACGACCTCGGGGGCAAAAAGAAGCTCTCCTTTGTTGAGGGTGTTGACTCATACGTCCCCTATGCGGGTCCACTGAAGGAAAACGTTGACAACTCGCTTCTCAAGGTCCGCTCTACGATGTGCAACTGCGGGGCGCTCGACCTTGCTGAGCTGCGTAAAAAGGCAAAGCTAACGCTGGTTTCGGCGACGTCTCTGGTCGAAGGCGGGGCCCATGACGTTGTTCTGAAGGATGCAAATCAGCAAGTCAGTGTTAATTTCCGCTCCTAGTTGCAGTGACAGCTGAGGTCCATGTCGTGGGCGCTGCGAACTTGGCTATACTTACGAGTTGCCCTTTCGCGCCTTATGAGAGGAAAAGCTTATGGCGGATGATACGAGCGGCTTCGACGTTCCTGCATATGATGCGCAGGCAGTTGAGGCTAAGTGGCAAAGGATATGGGAAGAAGAGAAGCTTTACAAGACGGATGAGGACCCGACTAAGCCCAAGAAGTACGTGCTCGAGATGTTCCCGTATCCCTCGGGCGACCTTCACATGGGCCACGCGCGCAACTACACGATTGGCGACGCGATGGCGCGTCAGGCGCGCATGCGCGGTTATGACGTCTTGCACCCCATGGGCTTCGACGCGTTTGGCCTTCCCGCTGAAAATGCGGCAATCAAGCACCACACGCAGGCGAAGAAGTGGACCTACCAAAATATGGACAACGCCGTGCGCACCATGCGGCGCATGGGCTTTTCCTATGATTACGACCGGATGGTTAAGACCTGTGATCCCGACTACTACAAGTGGGGTCAATGGATCTTCCTCAAAATGTGGGAGAAGGGCCTTGTCTATCGTGACACCTCTCCGGTGAATTGGTGCCCTACCTGTAAGACCGTTTTGGCTAATGAGCAGGTTGTCGATGGTCGCTGCTGGCGTTGTGGGTCAGTTCCTGAGAAGAGGAACCTCTCCCAATGGTACCTTAAGATCACTGATTATGCTCAAGAGCTGCTTGACGATCTCGACAAGCTTCCCGGCTGGCCTGATCGCGTAAAGCAGATGCAGCGCAACTGGATCGGAAGGTCAGAGGGCGCGGAGATAGACTTTACCCTTGCAGATGTTGATGGAAAGACGCCGACGGATCGGAAGGTCACTGTCTTCACGACCCGTGCTGACACGCTCTTTGGCTGCTCGTTCATGGTTCTGCCGCCTGAGAGCGACTTGGCAGCTGAGCTCATCGAGGGCTCAGGCAATGAGCAGGCCTTTGCAGAGCTGAAAAGAAGCGTGGAGCAAGTCACAAGCGTTGAGCGTCAAGGGACGGCGCGAGAGAAGCACGGCGTCTTCACGGGGCGCTATGTCTTCAACCCCATCAACAACATGCCCGTTCCCGTATGGATTGCTGACTATGTTCTGCTTGACTATGGCACTGGCGCGGTGATGGGCGTACCTTGCGGCGATCAGCGCGACTTCGACTTTGCGCGGAAATACGGCTTGGACATCCCGCCTATCATCTGCCAGAGGGACGATCCTCTTTACGATCAGCTAAAAGACCAGCGCGACATGGTCGTGAGAAATGTCGAGTGGGATCAGGCCATGGCCGCGGAGGGCTACCTTGTGCAGTCCGGCCAGTTTACTGGCCTTGCAGGAGGCAAGCACTCAGAAGCCGAAAAGGCGTTCGTCGACTGGCTGGAACAGCATCACCGCGGACGGCGTACAGTCCAATTCCGCTTGCGTGACTGGTTGATCTCACGCCAGCGCTACTGGGGCAACCCCATCCCCATGATCCATTGCGACAACTGCGGCGACGTCCCGGTACCCTATGACCAGCTGCCAGTTGTCCTCCCTGACGACTTGGATCTCGGGGCGGGAGAGACGCTTGCCGAATACCCTGACTTCTATGAGACAACCTGCCCGAAATGCGGTCGGCCTGCGCGCCGCGTGACCGACACGATGGATACGTTTACGTGCTCCAGCTGGTATTACATACGCTATTGCGATCCTCATAACGACAAGATGCCCTTCTCGAAGGCCTCTGTTGACCGCTGGATGCCGGTAGACAACTACATCGGTGGGATTGAGCACGCCATCCTGCACCTGCTCTACTCGCGTTTCTTCACAAAGTTCCTGCGGGATGAAGGCTTAATAGACGTTGACGAGCCTTTCACCAACCTTTTGTGCCAAGGAATGGTCAAAGACGAGCATGGCGACGTGATGAGTAAATCGAAGGGCAATGTGGTCCCGCCAAGCTCGGTCATTGAGCCATACGGTGCAGACACCATGCGCCTCTGCATTCTTTTCATTGCGCCTCCCGAGAAAGACTTTGATTGGGATCCGAAGGCAGTTGAGGGGGCCAACCGCTTCTTGAGGCGCGCGTGGCGTATCGTTTGGCTGCTTTCCAAGACGGCCAATCCCCATGAAGAGCTCGTTGTCTCTGATCTTCAGGACGAAGCGGCCGAGCTGAACCGTGTTCTGCACGCCTCTGGGATGAAATGCACAGCGGATTTTGATCGCTGCCAGTTCAATACGGCAATCTCTGCCATCATGGAGCTTACGAACGCGGCCAGCAAATACATAAATGCTACCAATGAAAGCCAACGTAGCGGTGCTTTGTGCTGGCGTGTGGCGCATGACATCGTCACCATGCTGGCACCGATTGTGCCGCATTGGTCCGAGGAGCTCTTCCACGAGGCGCTGGGTCAGAAAAGCTCGGTCTACAATGAGCCTTGGCCTGAATTCGATCCGTCGCAGGCCGTGAGGCAGACGATTCAGATTGCGGTTCAGGTGATGGGTAAGGTGCGCGCGCACACGAGTGTGCCTGCTGCTGCCTCTACCGAAGAGCTGGAGGAAGCAGCAAAAGCAGCTGTCGCAAAGTACTTGGATGGCAAACAAATCAAAAAGTGCGTCGTTGTTCCTGGTCGCTTGGTCAACATCGTTGCTTCTTGAGCGGCCGGCAGGCAGTTCGTCGCAACGAGCTGACATGTCGTTAGCATTCGTGGGAATAAAAGTTGACTATGAGCGTAGTTGTCACGTGGCTCCATAGTTGACCCATAAGGGCTAATGTGCTTTAATCAAAAAGAATGTAGTTGAGCTGTGAAGGAAGTAGGGTGTTTTTTGCCCTGCTTCCTTTTGTATGTGAGCCCGTATGGGGGCTATGAAGGAGCAAAATGGCGAAAGAGCCTATTCGGGATATGGTGCTCGAAGCACTTGAGAAGGAAGCGCCCTTGCACGGCCTTGACATAGTCGATGTAGAGGTTGTGGGTGTCGCAAGCGCTCCGGTTGTGCGCGTGAGAATCGATCATGCTGACGAGTCGCTTCCCACCGTCACCCTCGATGAGGTCACGCGGGAAACAAGTTGGATCGCAGAGGTGCTCGACGAGCTGGATCCCCTGCCGGGCTCATACAGCCTCGAGGTTTCCTCTCCTGGGCTTGATCGCCCCCTTCGTCGTGCGCATGACTTTGAGCGCTTTGCAGGATCGAATGTGGTGGTTCAAACGACAGCGACAGAAGGCAGGCGCCACTTTACAGGAAGGCTCTTGGGCGTGTCAGACGCAGGCGTTGGTCTTCTAGTGGATGGGGAGCAGATCCACATGCCTCTTTCAAGTATAAAAAAAGCCAAGCTCAAGCCTGATTTGAGCATAAATGGAAAGAAACGTGGCGGTAGAAACTAGCGTTTGGCGAAGCATTGATGAGCGAACGCGAGCGCTGCTGTGTTCGCGAGAAGGGATACGAATTACAATGGCATCAGAGATGATGGAAGCACTTATGGCCCTTTGCGAGGAAAAGCATATCGACCAGCTCTACCTGATCGGCAAGCTCGAGCAGTCTTTGGCTGAAAGCTATGCCAATGTGCTGCATCTTGACTATGGCGCGCGCGTCACCATCGATCCGCAGACGGGCAATGTATACGTCTACAAACGAGTGCCTAAAGGTGAGCCTGACCCCGAGACGGGTGAGTATGCTGATTTTGACGAGGTAGACGTTACGCCCAAGGACACGAGCCGCATTGCAGCTCAGCACGCGAAAGCCGAAATCAATGCGATCGTACGCAACGCTGCGCGCGAGCAGATCTACGAGGAGTTCTCCGGTCGTATCGGGGACATCATTACGGGAACCGTCTTGCAGTCCACCCCTGACTTCACGATCGTCAAAATACGTGAGGGAGTAGAGGCTGAGCTACCGCACTTTGACCTGCGCCGCAACCCTGACGAGCGCAATGAGCGCCCCCAGGGTGAGCGTTATATGCACAACCAGCGCATCAAGGCGATTATCGTCGAGGTGCGCGACCCGAACTCCACTGAGCCGCCAGTTCGCGGCGAGAGGTCACGTCCCTCCATTGTGATCAGCCGCACCCATCCAGACCTCATCAAGCGTCTGTTTGAGCTCGAAGTTCCGGAGGTCTATGATGGCGTGGTCGAGGTTCGCTCGATTGCTCGCGACCCTGGCGTGCGTTCGAAGGTTGCTGTCTCTTCGCGTGACGAGCGTCTCGACCCAGTTGGTGCCTGTGTCGGACCCAAGGGCAGCCGCGTGCGCACGGTGGTCTCCGAGCTGCGAGGAGAGCGTGTCGACGTCGTGCTTTGGAGCGATGATCCGGCGCGCTGCATTGCAAGCGCCTTGTCCCCAGCAAAGGTCACGCGCGTCATCGTTGATCCCGACCCTGCCAGCACCTACGCCACGGTCATCGTTCCGGACGATCAGCTTTCCCTTGCGATTGGCAAAGAAGGTCAAAACGCCCGGCTTGCCGCGCGCCTGACGGGCTACCATATTGATATTAAGAATGAGTCGCTTGCCTCGAAGGTGCTTGAGTCTTTGCCTACCCAAGCTAGCAAGCAGGCTTCTGAGTCTGAAGAGGACGGAGCTCATCGGTGTGAATATGTCGGCCCGACTGGCATTCGTTGTCGCAACATGGCCCGTCCTGGATCACGCTTTTGCGGCATTCATGAAAAATTCCAGGAGCTGTCTGACATTCCTGTGTCAGACGATCCTGATTCGTTGATTTAGCGGCAGGATGTCTGCCGCGCATCGCACGTATTTTGGAAGGTAGGTTTCATGGCAAAGACCCGCGTACACGACCTCGCCAAGGAATATGGCATGACAAGCAAAGAGATGCTCGGCCATCTCAAGGACATGATGATTCCGGCGAAGTCTCCGTCCTCGACCCTCGAGGACGCCTACGTCTCGATTGTGCGCAAAAAGCTCAAGCCGATTCTTGAAGCCCGGGCCGCTGAGATCGAGGCTCAAAAGAAGGCTGAGGCTGCAGAGAAGGCCGCCGCAGAAAAGGCCGCCGCAAAAAAGGCCGAAGCTGAGCGCATAGCAGCTGAGCAGCGCCGCGAGAAGGAGCGTCGCGAAGAGGAGAAGCGCCGCGCCGAGGCCGAGGCGGCGCATAAGCGCGCAGAGGCCCAGAAGGCCGCAGAAGAAGCCAAGAAGAAAGCTGCTGAAGAGGCACGGCGACCTAAGGACACGGCTCCGAAGTCTTTGCCCACCTTCTCAAATTTGCTCGATCAAATTGCAGAGCAGGAGGAGGTGCTCAAGGAGCAGGCCAAGCAGACCGCTCAGAAAAAAGAGGAAGCGCGAGGCGGGCGTCCTGCAAAGGAAGCTGGCAGCGTGCGCGCTGGCCGTGGTCGTCGTGCTGCCTCTTCTGCGCATGAAGAGGCCGCGATTGAAGAGCAGGATATGCGGCCCAGTCGTGGCCGAAGCCACAAGAGCGCCCGCCATGAGGGGAAGCAGAGCGACGATCGCTACAGTCGCATGGCGCATGAGGCTGAGGAGTACAACCGCGAGCACGTCTTGGAAGAGGCGCGCAAGGCGGTGCGCGAGGCCACCGAAGAGTCCACGGGAAGGCGCAAGCGGCGCAAGGAGCGTCGCAAGCAGCAGCAGGCAGAGGCAGAACACGAGCAGAAGGTCGAAGAGGCTATCCAAAACGACCAGGACCTCTCCAAGCTTGACCGCGTCGACGTACCGCAGGGTGCCACAGTTGCCCAGCTGGCAGAGCTCATCGGCGTTCCGGCAAATGACATCATCAAGCGCCTGTTCTTGCTCGGCACTCCACTCACGATGACGCAATCCATGTCAGATGACCTGATCGAGCTCGTCGCAGATGACCTTGGCGTAGATGTGCGGGTCATGACGAAAGAGGAGGAAAACTCTTTCAGCTTCTACGATGATCCAAAAGATCTCAAGCCCCGTCCACCTGTCGTTACGGTTATGGGCCATGTTGACCATGGCAA
>DHPN01000021.1:24544-62038 GCA_002407925.1 Atopobiaceae bacterium UBA5363 | reverse complement strand
AACTCTTTCAGCTTCTACGATGATCCAAAAGATCTCAAGCCCCGTCCACCTGTCGTTACGGTTATGGGCCATGTTGACCATGGCAAGACAAGCCTCCTTGATGCCATCCGGCATACAGGTGTGGCAGAGGAGGAAGCCGGCGGCATCACGCAGGCTATCGGTGCCTCGCAGGTTAAAATCAATGGTCGAACCATCACCTTCATCGACACTCCAGGTCATGCGACATTTACGGCCATGCGCGCTCGTGGCGCCAAGGTCACCGATATAGTGATCCTCATTGTTGCGGCAGATGATGGTGTCATGCCACAGACGGTCGAGTCAATAGATCATGCACGCGCGGCTAACGTGCCTATCATCGTGGCAGTCAACAAAATCGACAAGCCCGGCGCTGATCCCCAGAGGGTGCGTCAAGAGCTGACCAAATATGATTTGATACCCGAAGAATGGGGTGGCCAGACGATGTTTTGCGACATCTCTGCCAAAAAGAAGATAGGCATCGACAACTTGCTGGAGAGCGTCTTGCTTGAGGCTGATGTCCTTGAGCTCAAGGCTAACCCTGACACGTTCGCCTCTGGCTTCGTGCTCGAGGCAAAGCTCGATCGCGGCCGTGGATCGGTCGCAACGGTGTTGGTGAATCGCGGCACGCTGCATGATGGCGATGCGGTGGTGGCTGGTATGGCCTTCGGTCACGTGCGTGCGATGCTCGACCAGCATGGGAACAGCGTCGACTTAGCAGGGCCGTCTGACCCGGTGGAGATCCTAGGACTTCAGAGTGTCCCCATGGCCGGCGATGAGTTCCGCGTCTTTACAGACGAGCGCGAGGCCCGCGCCCTTGCGGATCAAAGGGCGCTTAAAGCCCGCATCGAAGAGCAGAACAAGGTCAAGCACGTAACCCTTGAGAACCTGTTCGATACGATGGCTGACGCCGAGGTAAAGGAGCTCAACCTCATCATCAAGGCTGATGTCCAAGGCTCAATTGAGGCTCTCCAGGACTCGCTGAATAAGATGGATCAGTCTGAGGTGCGCATCAACGTCATCCACTCGGCTGTCGGTGCAATCACCGAGACTGACGTGACGCTTGCTGACGCCTCAAATGCGATTATCATTGGCTTTGGCGTGCGCCCAGAGGCGAAAGCTCGCGCTGCCGCGGCCGCCGCTGGCGTCGAGATCCGTACCTACAGCGTGATTTATAAGGCGATCGAGGACATCGATGCCGCACGCATCGGTATGCTCAAGCCTACTGAGAAAGAAATGCAGACCGCCACAGCTGAGGTGCGCAATACGTTCAAGGTGCCGAAAGTCGGCATAGCAGCAGGCTGTATGGTTCAAGAAGGTGAGCTTTCCGCGACTGACTCTGCCCGTCTTGTTCGCGACGGGGTTGTGGTGTGGGAAGGGAAGCTCGCGTCTCTGCGTCGTTTCAAAGACGATGTAAAGTCGGTGAAAGCGGGTTTTGAGTGTGGCATCGGCCTAGATGGGTATCAGGATATTCATACCGGGGACACCATTGAGACGTATCGAATGGAAGAGGTCGCTCGGACGGAGTAGGTCATGAAGCAAAATAACAACTCTCGTCGCATCAACGAGCAGGCGCGTGAGAAGCTCGCGCACATTTTGTTGTTTGATATCGCTGACCCTGATCTTTCTCTTGTGACGCTCACAGGAGTGGAGGTTTCGATAGACAAGACGTTTATGCGTGCGTATGTCAGCTGCGCACCGGAGCGCTATGAGCAGGTTTCAGCCGCTCTCCAGCGGGCTAAGGGCCATGTGCGCTCTCTTCTAGGTCATGCCCTTGGCTGGAGAGTGACGCCGGAGATCGATTTCGAGATTGATTCGACCGCAGACGAGGCGGAGCGTATATCGCGAGCTCTCATGGATGTCCCGCCGACCATGTCTGTCGCAAAGGATGCGGAAGGGTATCCACTTCCAGCCGCGGCTGAAGCTGAAACAGACGAAGGGAAGTAGCCACCTATCATGGAAAGAGCCCATGGTCTGACGATTGAGCCTCGTCAGGCGCTTGTCTATGATCGTATTACGAACCTCATCGAGCGCGCGCGGAGCATTGTCGTTTGCGCCCATATGAACCCTGACGGGGATGCCCTTGGCTCCACGCTTGGCATGGTTGATCTGATCGCTCGTCGATGGCCTACAAAGCGGGTTATTGGCTTGCTCGCCGATATGAATCCCGTGCCGCGCATATACGCTTTTCTTCCGGGCAGCTCTGAGCTTGTTCATGCGCGTGATTACAGAGGAAACCCAGATCTGTTCGTGAGCGTAGATCTGTCTGTGTCTTCTCGCATGAGTGATGGGGAAGCCGTTTTGGCACGCTCGAGGCATTCAGTTATCATCGACCATCACCCTTGTGAGAAGCCCTTTGCGGATGTTTCGCTTATTAGAACCGATGCTGCCGCAGCAGGCGTTTTGGTCGCCGAGTATGCACTGTACCTTGGCATGCCTTTGGGTGCAGCCTTTTCGCAGAGCGTGCTGTGCGCCATCATGACGGACACCGGGCGCTTTCAGTACCAGAACACGAACGCCGAGGCGCTGCATGTCGCCGCACAGCTCGTGGAGTCAGGCGCTTCTCCCGCTGAGGTTTCGCTCAATGTGTACCAGAGCTTCCGCTTGGAGTTCTTGCATCTGAAAGCTGCTGTTATGGGCCGCATCATGACATTTGCGCATGGACGTATCGCGTACAGCTACGCGACTGCCGCTGATATCGAGCGGACAGGTGCAAGCCTCGATGAGTGTGACGGTCTTGTTGATGTTGTTCGCAGCGTTGCTGGCTCGGAGGTGGCCTTGTTTTTGAAGGAGGTTCCTGGCGGCGTCGTGCGTGGCAATCTCCGCTCGAAGAACTCCTTGGACGTCTCTGGCGTCGCGCGCGAGTTCGGCGGCGGAGGCCATAAGGCTGCGGCAGGCTTTACCATCCAAGGAGACATCGATGAGGCCCTTTCGGAAGTCCTTCCAAAGCTGCGCGCACTTTTTCCCGAAAACATCGCCAAAGGCGGCACGACCTCTTTTCCCAAGGTTGTAGTGGTTTCAGAGGGGCAAGCTGCGCAGTGAGAAGAAACGCAAGTGGCATCAGCTGTCTTGTTGCCATCGACAAGCCTGCTGGCATGACCAGCCATGATGTGGTAGCTCATGTCAGGCGAGCGGTGGGGGAGCGTCGCGTGGGACATGCGGGCACGCTGGACCCCTTGGCAACGGGGCTGCTTGTCGTCGGCATAGGTCCAGCCACACGCCTGCTGGGTATGTTGTCGTTGAGCGAAAAGCGCTATGAGGCGTGCATTTGCTTTGGCAAAGAGACAACAACGGATGATCGTGCCGGAGATACCAGCCGAGTCGCGTCCGTACCCCAAGAGCTTCTCAACGAAAACTTTGCCTCGGAGGCGCTTGGTGCGCTTGTGGGCAAGCACAATCAAGTGCCTCCCGCATATTCGGCGATTTCAATCGAGGGTAGACGGGCGTATGCTCGGGCGCGCGCAGGCGAGCGGGTCGTGCTTGCACCCCGTCCCATACAGATCTATGACGCACGCCTTCTTGCCCTTGACAAGCAGCCAGACGGAAGCATTGTGTGGCGCTGTGAGTTTAGCGTGTCCAAGGGGACCTATATCAGAAGCCTTGCACGAGACTTAGGGCGAAAGCTACAAAGTGCAGCGTATCTTTTGTCTCTTCGGCGCATCGCTGCAGGCTCCCTTTCGCTTGACGCGTGTGTGCCGCTTGCGAAGCTTGAAGCCAAGGGTGCGCCTTTGCTTCCTTGCTGCTGTGTCGACCCTGCGCAGGCTGCTGGCTTGCCAGTGCGTCTGCTGGATGCCGCAGAGCTTTCCTTCGCTGTATGTGGCAAGCGCATCTCGGCTGGCCGCGTAGCAGATCCTGCAGCTGAGCGCCGCTGCGCACGGACTCCGCGGGATCATGAGCAGGTCTGTTTGGTCTTCGAGGATCGTCTCTATGGCATTTGGGAGGCTCGGCAGGAGGGACTTGTCTGCAAGGTGAACTTTCCTGGCGGTGTCAGTGGGGTGAGGCAATGAGGGACGGTGCTAACTTTTCCGATAGCGCGTATGTGAAAGAGGGGTCACGGGCTTTTGCGTTGCCGACGCTTCCTGAAGGTTGGGTGCGCAAGGAGCTAGTTGACGGCATATTGCTGTGCCGGCATGATGTGAATGTTACCCCTGACAGCGGCTGCGTATGCGTCATAGGAGCCTTTGACGGCGTGCACCTCGGGCATCAGGCCTTGATCGGGCAAGCCTGCGACGAGGCCCGCATACGCGGCCTCATCTCTGTCATCGTGACCTTCGACCCCGACCCTGCCTATGTCATCGGGGAGGGCCGACCTTGCACGCGCTTGCTTGAAAGTGCCGATCGGCTGGCGATACTTGCGCTTCAGGGAGCAGATGCAGTTTTTTGCCTTAGATTCACGCCTGAGCTTGCGCACACGTCTTGGCGCACATTTGCCCTTGAGGTGTTGAAGCGCCATTTCACACCCGTTTCTGTGCATGTGGGGACGAATTTTCGCTTTGGCGCACAGGGGCGAGGCGACCCTGTGTCTTTGTCGGTCTTAGGTGCCGAGCAGGCCTTTGAAGTGCATGCCCATGAGCTTGTGTCTTGCGATGGCACCGTGGTTTCCGCTACCCGTATTCGGCGCCTCATAAGGAACGGCAAGGTATCAGAGGCGTCTCGCTTGCTGGGACGGTATCATTTTGTACGCGGCAGGGTTGTACGAGGGCGCGGAGAGGGCACCTCATTTGGCTTCCCTACAGCTAACGTTGAGGTTGATCCTCTTGCCTGTATGCCTGCAGAGGGTGTCTATGGCGGCTGGGTAGCTTCAGCTGATCGGGCATGGCCTGCTGCCATCAATGTCGGTGCCCCGCTTACGTTTGAGACCTGTGAGCGGCCTTCTTTCTTTGAGGCTTTCCTTATCGGCTTTAGCGGTGACCTCTATGGCCATGATATTGCTGCGGCCTTCGTCCGCCATCGAAGAGGCGACCGTCGCTTCACCTCGATGTCACAGCTAAAGCTGGAGATCGCCAAGGATAGCGAGTGGGTACAAAAGAATATAGGCACCACATGTGTTGAGCTGCAGAAGGAGGCGGCGCATCGGTGATCACGGAGGAGGACAAAGAGCGCGTTCGCCAGGCAACTGACATCTTGTCTCTCGTCGGTGAGACCGTTGAGCTCAGGCAACGAGGAAAAGATTGGTGGGGATGCTGTCCTTTCCACCATGAGAAAAGCCCGTCCTTCCATGTCAACCCCTCGACAGGCCTGTGGAATTGCTTTGGATGCCATAAGGGTGGGGATGTCTTTGACTACGTGATGGAGCGAGAGCACCTTGAATTTCCTGATGCGATTCGCTACCTAGCCGACCGCGCGGGAATCGAGCTCGTTGAAGAGAAGGGAAAGCAGCGGGGACCGAAGCGAAACCGCCTGATGCAAGCGCTTGCCGAAGCGGAATCCTATTATTCGATGATGCTCCTGCGCGGAAGGGGTAGTGGTCCTCAGGCAGCGCGGCGCTACTTATCCGGACGCGGGTTCGGCTCTGACATTTGTCGTCGTTGGCATCTGGGATATGCGCCTGGCCATGGCGCGCTTGTGGCCCATCTGCGCGAGAGGGGCTTCAGCTCCGATGAGATCGTCGCATGCGACCTTGCCCAACAGAGGTCAGGGCGCATGCAGGACCGATTCTTTGAACGCGTCATGTTTCCCATACACGACGAGCAGGGCAACTCTATTGGCTTTGGCGGTCGCGTGCTGGGGGATGCGAAGCCCAAATATCTCAATACCAAAGAGACGGCCGTCTTTCACAAGTCGAGGCACCTGTTTGCGCTGGATCGTGCGAAGGAGCAGATAACAGCCACTGGCGAGGCGCTGGTCGTAGAGGGCTACACCGATGTGATTGCGTTGCACGAGCATGGCTTCTCAAACGCTGTCGCAGCGCTGGGGACCGCCTTGTCCTACGAGCACGTCAAAGCGCTTTCACGCTTTCGCACAAGGCGGATCGTCTGCATGTTCGACGGAGACGCCGCCGGGCAGAAGGCCGCTGAGCTCTCTGTGCAATATGCTGATAAGACAGAGGCCGAGATGTGTTGCGTGGTCCTTCCCGACAACCAAGACCCCATGGAATTCCTTTCCACGCATCAGGCTGAGCAGCTGCGCAGCATCATCAAGCAGGCGCGCCCACTCGTTGAGTTCGTCCTTGAAAAGACGCTGTCTGAGTTTGACTTGAGCATTGCTGGCCAGCGTGTCAAAGCGTTGGAGGCGACAGCAAAGATTCTTGCCCCGCTTAAGGGGTCGGTGAGTTTCGATCGCTATGTGAGGGATTTGTCCCAGCGCCTTGGAGCGGATGTTGAGGCTACCAAGCGTGCCGTTCAACGCGTTTCACAGTCAAAGCCAAACCCCATCGCCGTAGCGGCGCTGCCCACACAAAAGCCGGTTGCGCCGGCGGCTGCCCTTGAGGTGCTGTGCCTTGACGATCGCCAGCAGCTTGCGGCTGAGCGCGAATTGTTGGCGCTGCTTGCGCGCGCGCCTTCAGTCGTGCGCCCGTATGGAGATCGGCTGGGTCAGTTAAGCTGGGCCGACTCTCGCCATGAAGCCATTGCGTGGGCCATGCTTGCCGCGCCTGTCTCTGTCTCTGCCTCTGAGTTGGTTGCGGCAGCTACTCGTGCTGAGCCTGATGCCCCTCGGATACTTTCTGGCGGAGGCTTGGTTGCCGCCGCCGGTATGGACGATGAGCGCAAAGCCCTCTTTTTGGTAGATGTCATCGAGCTGTACTCAACAAGACGTGAAGTCCGGTCATTGCAAGTACGGCTTCGGGATACATCCTCTGATGTAGGGCTCGCAGAAAAGAGAGCTTGGTATGCGCGTGCAAGCAAGCTTCAGATTCGCGCGAGAGAACTAGAGCAAAAGATAAGTTCTGAAGTTTGATGTGCTACACAGTGGGGAAAAAACACTTAGGGCCTATGTCGAAAGGAATCACGTGGCAACGACGAAACATGCTGCTGGGAGTTCTCAGATCTCTCCTAAACTCTCTAAGATCGTAGAGATGCTGGTTAAGAAGGGGAAGAAGAGCGGGTCGGTTACCGAAGACGAAATCCAGGAAGCTCTCGTCGATGTGGATGTTGACGATGATGAGCTTTCTGACGTGTACGATGCCATCCGTGAGAAGGGCGTCCAGATAAAAGGAGAAGGAGATCTGCCAGATGCCGCCGCAGGCGACCTTTCGGCGTCTGAGATAGATGGCGATGACGAAAACCTTGATATCGTTGATGATGATGTCGACGATATTAATGATGAAGACAGCGCGGAGCGCGAAGCCCGTGCAGAGGCTCGCGCTGCCAACGAAGTACTTCGCTCTGCGCCAAAAAACCATGCGAAAAAGCGCTCGAGCCGCGCCCGCTCGAGACGCCAGGATAGCTCTACGGTGATGCTCACAGGGGATCCCGTGCGCATGTACCTCAAGGAGATAGGCAAGGTTGACCTGCTCACCGCCTCAGAAGAAGTCCATCTGGCCATGAAGATCCAAGCGGGCAACGAAGCTACTGAGAAGCTTGAGGCCGCCGAGCGAGGGGAGGCAGACCTTTCACGCACGGAGTTGAGGCGCCTGTCGCGCATAGAGCAAGTCGGCCTTGATGCAAAACAACAGCTCATTTCTGCCAACTTGCGCCTGACCGTCTCGATTGCCAAGCGCTATGTCGGTCGCGGCATGCTCTTTCTTGACCTCATTCAAGAGGGCAACCTTGGCTTGATCCGCGCTGTAGAGAAGTTTGATTACACGAAGGGGTTCAAGTTCTCAACCTACGCGACATGGTGGATACGTCAGGCGATTACGCGCGCCATAGCCGATCAAGCGCGTACGATTCGCATTCCTGTACATATGGTAGAGACGATCAACAAGCTCGTGCGCGTTCAGCGGCAATTGCTTCAAGAGCTCGGTCGGGAGCCCACACCTGAGGAGATCGGTGCTGAAATGGGCATGACGGCAGAGCGTGTGCGCGAGATACAAAAGATCAGCCAAGAGCCCGTTTCCCTTGAGACACCCATAGGCGAAGAGGAGGATTCCCAGCTTGGCGACTTCATTGAGGACGCCTCTGCGGTGGCTCCTCCTGACGCGGCCTCAGACTCGATGCTCCGGGAGCAGCTTGAGCAAGTGCTCGACGGCCTGGCAGACCGTGAGCGCAAGGTCATTAAATTCCGCTTCGGCCTAGAAGACGGCCATCCGCGCACGCTCGAAGAAGTTGGGCGCGAATTTGGCGTCACGCGAGAGAGAATTCGTCAGATTGAATCGAAGACCCTCGCAAAGCTGCGCCACCCAAGCAGGTCCGGCAAATTGAAAGATTATATGGAAGAGTAGGCATCTTGAACTCCGTGCTCGCCTTGTTCATCCCAGAAGCTAAGTGGCAGCTGCTGGGAGACGTTTGCTCGGGCGTTTGATGAGCTTTGCAGCCCCGCCAACAGGCGGGGCTTTTGCCGAGGAAGGCACCATGAAAAGGAGCTCAGCTATCGTTGTTATGAAAAAAGCCAGACGCTTGCAGCATCTGGCTTGAAAAGTCTCTGGCTCCCCGGGCAGGGTTCGAACCTGCGACACGCTGATTAACAGTCAGCTGCGCTACCACTGCGCCACCGGGGAATGTATACGAGAGCTATTATACGAAAGTCTTGGCGTTGCGCAACTGAGAAGTTTGCGAATTCATAGCTGTGTCAGACTTTGATGGTTGCTGTTTAAAAGGGGACGGCATGTCAGAAAAAAAGCGTATTTTGAGCTGGGATGAGTATTTCATGGGCGTGGCGGCGCTCTCTGCGCTGCGAAGCAAGGATCCGCACACGCAGGTTGGCGCCTGCATCGTCAGCAATGATCGGCGCATTCTCTCAATCGGCTATAACGGGACGCCGCGAGGCATGAATGATGGGTCCTTTCCATGGCAACGAGATGGCGATTGGATTGACACAAAGTATCCGTACGTCGTGCATGCCGAGCGCAATGCTGTTTTGAACTTTCGAGGCCTCATGAGAGAGCTTGCAGGATCGACGGTGTACGTTACGCACTTTCCTTGCAATGAATGCTCTAAGGAGCTCGCCCAGGTTGGAGTTGGTGAGGTCGTCTATGCCTACAACCCGTACCCGGACTCACGAGAGACTATTGCCGCAAAGAAGATCCTTGCTGCAGCCCACATCTCCACCCGTGTCGTTTCCATCCCCACAATCTAGCGAGGATATGCGCTTGTGATAGGATTGCACAGAGTTGTAGCGTCGGTTTCCCTGGAGGTATGGTGTCTCAACAGAGTCCTGACAACAAAAACTCGTCGCATGAAGACGCGTGGTATCCGCCTAAGCAAAAAGACCTCTTTATTCTCAAGCAGCTCGTCTCCAAAGACTTCAAGCTCAAGTATCGTCGCAGCGCCCTCGGTGTCGTGTGGTCAGTGCTAAACCCACTGCTCATGATGCTTGTCATGGCAGCTGTCTTCGGTAGCTTCATGCGCTATAACGACCCTTCGATAGGCAACTACGCCGTATACCTCATCCTTGGCAACACTGCGTGGCAGCTTATGTCTGACTCGACGAGCCAAGGAATGAGCTCGATCATCGGAGCTTCCTCCCTGCTCAAAAAAGTCAAGATCAACCGCTATGTCTTTCCCATCCAAAAGGTGCTCTTCGGCGGTGTGAACTACGCGTTCTCCTTGATCGCAATTGCCCTTGTGATGTTGGTTGAGGGCGTGCCGCTGACGCCTTATGCTCTGCTTTTGCCGCTGGCGCTGCTACTTTTGATGATATTTTGCGCAGGCCTTTCGCTCTTCCTTTCTGCTGCGTCGGTCTTCTTCCGTGATGTGATCCATCTATGGAGCGTTGTCCTTACGGCGTGGATGTATGCAACGCCGCTTTTCTACCCCTACAGCATCCTTCCGCATTGGATGCAGGTTATGGAGAAGTTCAACCCGATGTATCTGTATGTGACGTTCATACGCGACATCATGCTGTGGGACACGGCGCCCACGGTAGGGCTTATCTTTGGCTGTGCGCTTTCAGCTGTCCTCGCGCTGGTTATCGGCGTGCTCGTGTTTAAGAAGAATGAGCATAAGTTCATCTTGTACATCTGAGGTGAGGTCGCTTTGCGGCCTCTGCGCGGCGTCTGGGGGATTGGGCGATCGTACGGCAAGGGCGCTCAAAAAGCGATAATAAAAAATGCCCTCTTGCGTGTGCAAGAGCGGCCTCTTTTAAGCTTGTGCGTGTTGATCGCTTCTACCCAAAATAGCCAAGGGCTTTTTGTGACAGTCTCACCTGTGCACTGTAATTGAGAAATTCCCTGCACGAGTCGAAGTATCCACGCTTCTTCAACTCCTGAAACTCAGGAGCCTTGTAGTTGCCTGTGGAAGTAAGGCCATTTGTGTCAGCCCTTGCTACCAGCCGGTAAAGAGCGTTCTCAAGGTTTTTCCCTAATTGCTTGTTCATGTGTTCCTCCTTTCTGTCATAATTACATGTCGATCCCGCCTCTCGGAACCTCACATCTCACCTACTATACCCATTTAGCGGCTTTTTTAGTAAAGCGTTTGGATATGTTTTGGTTCGGAGCATGTTAGCTGCAGCTCCAGCAAAGGCTGGGCTTTGACCTGTTTGTTATAACGATGAGATATATGCAGGCCGTCGCTAGAGTTGTGTATACTCATTTCGCATGTTTGAAGTTCCTGTCTTGAGGAGTGCCCGTGAGTGATAGCGCAAGTAAGGAAGATAAGGATATTGAAGCTCTTGTCTGCGATCCAAAGCGCATTGCTGCCGTTCAGGCGCCCCTTAATAAGCGAATCGAGCCAGCGAGCTGGTCAGTGAAGATTCGTGTGCCATCCACGTCGAGTGATGGCGGGTCGATAGAGCTCGCTGCTGCCGTGATCGGTGATGTGAAAGGTGAGATCGCCTATAACTTCGGCTGGGTTTCAGCTCCCAGCGTAGGGTCGACGACCTATGTGGAGAAGGGCTGCCTGTCTTCTTCGCCCTTTTACACCTTTGAGCTTGATGACGCTGGCTCATACATGCTCTTTGTTGATGCTGTAGATCAGTCAGGGGAAGTCTCTCGCGCTTCGACGAATTTCACCGTCAAGGAGAACTACCGCCTGACACGACCGAGAATACCTGGCCCTGACGTCGAGACCGTCATCTCGGTGCATGACGTGTCCATGATCTTCAACATTGCCTCTGAGCAATTCAACTCCTTGAAGGAGTACTTCATTGCCCTTGCGCACCATGAGTTGAAGTTCAAGGAGTTCCGCGCGCTGGATCATATCAGCTTCGACGTGAAGCGCGGTGAGGCATTCGGCCTTGTTGGCACCAATGGCTCAGGCAAGTCCACGATGCTCAAAATCATCGCAGGCGTCCTTGAGGCCTCGGAGGGAAGCTGCAAGGTCGTAGGGACGATTGCTCCGCTCATCGAGCTTGGTGCTGGCTTTGACATGGAGCTAACGGCCAAGGAGAACATCTATCTCAACGGCGCCTTGCTGGGCTATCGAAAAGAGTTCATCGATGAGCACTTCGATGACATAGTCAACTTCGCCGAGCTTCAGGACTTCATGGAGATGCCATTGAAGAACTACTCCTCCGGCATGGTCGCGCGCATCGCTTTCGCCATTGCGACGATCACGGAGCCAGACATCTTGATCGTTGATGAGACGCTCTCGGTCGGTGACTTTCTGTTTCAAAAGAAATGCGAGGCGCGCATCAAAGAGCTCGTACAGTCAGACAATGTCACGGTGTTGCTTGTAAGCCACTCCATTGACCTTGTCGAGCGCATGTGCGACCGTGTCTGTTGGATCGAGAAGGGCAAGCAGCGCATGCTTGGCCCTACAGACGAGGTCTGCGAAGCCTACAAATCTTTGGGACAATGACATGGGAGAGGTAGCAAAGAGCGTCGACGTCTCTGTCGTCTTGCCTTGTTATAATGTCGAAACCTATCTTGACCAGGCACTTTGCTCCGTCGAGAAGAACACCCTCGCGCACGTCGAGATCATCTGCGTCAACGACGGGTCCACAGACGGAACCCTTGCCATCTTGAGGCGCCATGCGTCTTCTGATGCGCGTGTACGCATAATCGACAAGGCAAATGGGGGCTACGGCGCGGCTGTCAATCGCGGCTTTGACGAGGCGAGGGGCACCTACGTCGCGATCCTGGAGCCCGATGACTGGGTAGAGGCCCACATGTACGACGACCTGCTTACGCTGGCACGTCGCTATGAGGCAAAGGGTTTTGGCTACCCTGACATCGTAAAGTCGTCCTATTGGCGCATCTGGATGCCCGGCACAGCTCAGCAGCACCGGCTGCACTGCTCTTACTTCAAGCGGATACGCCCGAACCACCAGCCATTTGCGCTCATCGACTGCCCTCGCTTGATTCAGCATCACCCTTCAATATGGTCAGCGCTCTATCGCAGGGACTTCCTGCGCGAGCGCAAGATCCGCTTCAAAGAGGTTCCTGGGGCAGGCTGGGTCGACAATCCCTTTTTGATCGAGACGATGTGTCAGGCGAAAACGATCGTCTACACGGACACGCCCTACTACAACTACCGCGAGGACCTGCCGGGATCCAGCTCTGCGATGCGCTCGTTGGACCTGTCCTTCGAGCGTTGGAACGACATGTGCGACGTGATGGATCGCCTCGACATACATGACCATGGCATTCGCCGGGCGCTCGACACGATTGGCTTTCGCTACGTCGGCGAGGCGATCGGTCGTGGCGGTCTTGACGACGCAGAACTCAAGGCAGGGATGCAAAGGATTTTCTCTCGCATGGGTACAGATGACATCCTCTCGCTGACCAACGTGAGCCCTCAGCTCCGCCAGCTTGCCTTTGCTCTCACCGATCGCGCATGCCCCCAACTTTCAGGGTGTGAGTATTTTAAGGCGCTCGTCAAGGAGTTCTTCTATTCTATCCGCGTCAACGGAATTGGCTTTGCGCTTGCGCGCACAAACGTCTATCGCCAGCGTCGGCAGCAGCAAGATGCCAATGCAGATCCCAGCAAGCATCATTCAACGGACATGCCGGCAGGGATGTAGGCGGCAGGCCTGCCTTATGGGCTCCCTCATCAAATCTGCAAAAAAAGCGATTGCGCATGGCGCGTCCATCGACTACACTACGTGAGACCTTTAAGCGCGGTACGAGATACCCACAAGGTAAGCTGCGTGCTGTTCGGCAAGAGCACGAGTCACAAACAGAGCCTTTTTGAGGATGTCTTATGTCGCATGCGGCTGAGGCATTCTTTTTTTATGCCTCAAGGGGATGTGTGATGCACAAGGAAGGGAGACCAATGGCACAGCAGCCTAAGGCAACGATCATGGACAAGGCATCGATGGGGCGCGCCCTGACGCGCATTGCCCATGAGATTATCGAGCGAAACGAAGGATCTACTGACATAGCCTTAGTTGGCATCATCCGGCGAGGCGAGGTCCTTGCGTGCTTGCTTGCCAACGAGATCGAGGCAATTGATAAGGTCAGGCCTAAGCTAGGAACGCTTGACATCAGCTTCTACCGTGATGACGTGACGCGTACCATCGCGCCAGTCTTGCATGCGACCAACATACCCTTTGACATCAATGGCGCCAACATTGTGCTTGTCGATGACGTGCTCTATACAGGGCGCACGGTTCGTGCTGCCCTTGATGCGCTCATGGACTACGGGCGCCCTCGCTGCGTGCAGCTTGCCGTGATGGTTGACCGCGGCCATCGAGAGCTGCCAATTCGCGCTGACTATGTGGGCAAAAACGTGCCCTCTTCTCATGAGGAGGACGTCCGAGTCTACATAGAGCCTGACGACGACCGCACGACCGTCGAGATTTGGGATGTGGCACAAGAACAGGGTGCCACAAAGGAAGCCGGAGGGGTCCAATAATGCTGAGCGTCAAAAATCTCATCGACACGAACAGTCTCACCGCTGATGACATAACGCAGATATTAGACACCGCGAAGTCCTTCGACCCCATCGTCAACAACCGGGTGATAAAGAAAGTCCCCGCCCTGCGCGGCCGTACCATTGTCAACCTGTTTCTCGAGCCCTCGACGCGCACGAAGAGCTCCTTTGAGCTTGCCGAGAAGCGCCTGTCTGCCGACAGCCTATCTATGGGGGGGTCAACAAGCTCTGTCGTCAAAGGCGAGAGCTTGGCAGATACGATCCAGACCATTGACGCGATGAACGTCGACATGTTCGTGTGTCGGGCACGCCTTGCGGGCACCCCACAAAGAATCTCTGAGAACACGGACGCTGTCGTTATCAACGCCGGAGACGGCAAGCATCAGCACCCGACGCAGGCTATACTTGACCTCTACACCATCAGGGAGGAGTTCGGCCATCTCGATGGGTTGAAGGTTGCCATTGTCGGCGACCTTGCGCACAGTCGCGTGTGCGGTTCCTTGACGCCTGCGCTCAAGACGATGGGGGCAGAGGTTGTCTTGGTCGGCCCGCCGACGTTTCAAGTTGATGATCCCAGCTGGTTCGGCTGCCCGCAGACCGCTGACTTCGACTCTGTCATAGAGGATGTTGATGTGGTGTACATGCTGCGCGTCCAGCTTGAGCGCATGGAAGGTGCGGCCATCCCGTCCCGTCGCGAGTACAACCGCCTGTATGGCTTGGACGAGCGTCGCGAGCAGATGATGAAGCCAGGCGCGGTTGTTTGCCATCCCGGTCCCATGAACCGAGGGATGGAGATTAACACAGAGGTTGCTGACAGCGCGCGTTCGCGTATTTTGAAGCAGGTCAATGCTGGCGTGCTGACCCGTATGGCTGAGATGTACTTGCTGCTTGGAGGAGAGAACAATGGCATATCTGCTTAAAGGCGCCCACGTCGTCGACCCGCAGGTCTCACTTGATGGCATCTATGACGTGCTTATAGATGAAGGCTCGATAACCGAGGTCGGGAAAGATCTCAGCGCCCCGGCATCAGCTGAGGTCATAGATGCCTCCGGCAAGTATTTGGTGCCAGGCCTTGTGGACATGCACGTGCATTTTCGCGATCCGGGCTTCGAATACAAAGAGACAATTGCCACCGGCAGCCGCGCTGCCGCGCATGGAGGGTTCACTGATGTCGCCACGATGCCAAACACCGACCCCGTGACTGACACAGGAGCTGAGATACGGTATCAGATAGATCGCGGGCAAGCCGCAGGTCTTGTGCACATACGCCCAATTGGCGCCCTTACCCGGCAGGAGAAGGGGGAGGCCCTCTCGGAGATCGGAGACATGGTACTCGAGGGCGCCTGTGCATTTTCCGATGATGGTCATGGCGTGCAAAGTGCCGGCATGATGCGCACCTGCATGGAATACGTCTCTCAGTTCGACAGGGTGGCGATCGCCCATTGCGAGGTTGAGTCGCTCACGGCAAATGGCGTCATCAATGAGGGCTGCGCCTCTACGCGCCTGGGTATGTTCGGATGGCCTGCGCTTGGCGAAGAGCTCGAGATCATCCGCGACATCGAACTCTGCCGCCTTACGGGATGCCCGCTGCACGTTGCCCATATATCCACCGCCAAGGGGCTCGCATATGTGCGCGAGGCGAAGAGGGAGGGGCTGCCGGTGACCTGCGAGGTCACACCGCACCACCTGTTCCTTTGCGAAGATGACATCACGAATGACTACAACACCAACCTGAAGATGAACCCGCCCTTGCGCTTGGCCTCCGATGCCGCCGCGCTTCGCGAGGGCATCTGCGACGGCACGATTGACTGCGTGGTCACAGACCATGCGCCTCACGCGGCCCATGAGAAGCAGTGCGAGTGGGAGATCGCCTTCTTTGGCACCATCGGCCTGGAGACGTCCCTTCCGCTGATGCTTACCAAGCTCGTCCTGCCGAAGAAGATGAGCTGGTCGAGGCTGGTTGAGTGCATGGCCGTCTCTCCTCGCAGGATCTTGCGGCTGGAACCGGTGAAGATAGAGAGGGGTTCTGCAGCTGATTTGACGCTGATTGACCCTGCGGCTCCGGTGGACGTTACGCCAGATTATTTTGAGAGCAAGTCGAAGAACTCAGCATTTCTTGGCGCAAAGCTCACAGGAGCGGCCTCCGATGTGTTCATGGACGGCAAAAGGACACTGGCCTCAGGTGTCGTCGCGTGAGTCGCGCGTGCCTGAAAATGCTGCCTTTGAAGCTAGGAGGATGCGTGGAGTCGACTGCGCGGGTACATCTCTATGACTTTATTGTGACAAGCAAAGCTGAGCTCGCCGAGGAGATCTGGCGAGTTGTCATTTGCTCCCCGGAGCTTTCCCGGACGTTGCGGGCCGGCCAGTTCATTAACGTTGACGTGCCGGGTGATCGTTCCCAACTCCTTCGCATACCCCTTTCGTTTGCCAGCATCGACCAAATGGCAGGCGAGATAGAGCTTGTCGTCGCGACCGTGGGAGATGGCACGAGGCGCTTGGCGGCGATGGCGGTGGGGCAAGGCTCCACCGTCGTAGGGCCTTGCGGGAACGGCTGGCGGCTCCCGCGCAGCGAGGAGAGCCGCGTGCTGCTTGTCGCTGGCGGCGTCGGGATCGTCCCCCTTTTGGCCGCAGGACGCGAGCTCGCGCAGAAGGGAATAGCGTTTGAGGCCGTCATTGGCGCACGCAGCGCGTCTCAGCTTTGGGGCGAGCAAGAGTTCATGGACATAGGGGCGTCATCGGTCCTTGTGTGCACCGACGATGGTTCAAAGGGTTTTCACGGCTTCACGACGCAAGCGCTGCAGGCGACGGACCTCACGCCGTTTTCCTTGATCATGTCATGCGGACCTGCGCCGATGATGGCTGGCGTGGCAGCGTGCGCCCATAAGGCGCACGTCTTCTGTCAGGTGTCCCTTGAGCAGATGATGAGCTGCGGCTTCGGCGCCTGTCATACCTGTAATGTCGCCATGGTCGCGGGGGGCTATAAGTTTTGCTGCACAGACGGACCGGTTTTTAACGCGGAGGAGGTGCTTTGGTGAGCAGTGCAAAGAAGCCTCGCATGACAGTTGACTTAGGTGGCATTCGCATGAGGAACCCTGTGAACACCGCATCGGGCACGTTTGGTTTCGGCAGCGAGTTTGAAGGCTTCTTCGATGTGGCCAAGCTAGGCGCGATCACCTGCAAAGGATGCTCAGCCAAGCCATGGGATGGTAACCCAGCGCCGCGCCTGTTCGAGACGCCGTCTGGCATGATGAACTCTGTCGGCCTGCAGAACCCCGGGATTCCGGCGATGCTCGCTCAAAGCGGCGCCTATCTGAGCGGGCTTGCCGCGCGGGGGTGCGCGGTAATCGTGCAAGCAGCCGGCCACAGCGTTGAGGAGTATGTTTCCGCAGTTGAGCTGTATGAGGAGCATGCGCCTTTCGCAGCGGGAATAGAGCTTAACATTTCATGCCCGAACATAGCTTGTGGCGGCGCCGCGATCGGCTCGACGCCAGAGGGCGCCGCTAAAGTCGTGCGTGCCGTGCGTCCCCACACGCAGCGTCCTCTTGTGGTGAAGATGGGCCCTGTTCGCGTACAGGAGATCGCCCACGCCCTTGAGGATGCCGGAGCCGATGCCTTGTCTTTGATCAACACCATCCCGGCGATGGCAATCGATGTGAGCTCACGCCGCAGCCGTCTCTCACGTCCCACTGCCGGCCTTTCGGGACCTGCGATCCACCCCATCGCCGTTCGCATGGTCTGGGAGGCCCATAGCGCTTGCAGCCTGCCTCTGTGTGGCATTGGTGGCATCCAGAGCGGCGCAGATGCCGCTGAATTCATCTTGGCTGGCGCCACAGCCGTCTCTGTCGGCACGGCGAACCTCTACGATCCCAGCTGTGCCGTGCGAGTGGCACGCGAGCTTGAGTCGTGGGTGGCTGAGCAGGGCGCCGATGACATCAACGATTTGATTGGAGCTTTCACATGCTAAGTCAAGAAGAAGCGCGAGAGGCTGTCATCGTGGCTCTTGACTGCAGCCGCGATGACGCCCTGTCGCTGGCTGATAAGCTTGCCGGAAGGGCAAGCTGGGTCAAAGTGGGCATGACCCTCTATTACGCCTGTGGACCTTCTATCGTGGAACAGCTGCGCAAACGAGGGCTGCACGTCTTTTTGGACCTAAAGCTTCACGACATTCCCTTTCAGGTGAGAGGTGCTGCGCGCGTCGCGTCGCTTGTGGGGGCTGACCTGCTTTCTGTGCACGGCCTTGGCGGGTCCGAGATGGTTGCGCAAGCGCGGGCCGGTATTGAGGAGGCCGCCTCAGAGCGCGGATCACGCACTCAGCTGGTTGCAATTTCTGTGCTCACCAGCCTTAGTCGAGATGACCTTGTCTCAATCGGCATCGAATTTTCTGTCGAGGCCGAGGTCGCGCGCCTTGCGATGCTTTCTGTTGATGCGGGAGCCGACGGCGTCGTCTGCTCGCCGCAGGAGGCCTCCGCTATGCGGAAGTCTCTCGGCCCATCTGGACTCATTGTGACGCCTGGGATTCGCCCGACAGGCTCTGCTCTCGAAGACCAGCAACGCGTCTCCACGCCGTCGCGTGCCCTTGCAGCAGGGGCCTCAAAGCTCGTCATAGGTCGCCCCATCACTCGCGCGCAGGATCCAGCCGTCGCATTTGATGCAATAGTCCAGGAGCTCATGCGACCCTAGCTCCGTCGGCATGGCCAAGGCGTGCATGACAAGAAATGTGAAAAAGGAAGAGAGTAGGAAGATGAACCAAGTAACTTCGACCGCAACAGACAAAGATATTGCTGCCGCGCTCCTTTCTATAAAGGCGGTGTTTTTGCGTCCTGCAAAGCCGTTTGTATGGGCAAGCGGCATCAAAAGCCCGATATATTGCGACAATCGCTTGACCTTGTCGTATCCAGAAGTGCGGACGCTCGTGGACGAGGCAATTGCCGCAAGGGTCGCCGCCTTATATCCTGAGGCTGAGATGCTGATGGGAACGTCTACTGCTGGCATTGCTCATGCGGCCATTGCCGCGGATCGCCTCGGCCTCCCGATGGGCTACGTGCGTGGGTCGGCCAAAGACCATGGCCGCAACAATCAGATTGAGGGGCACCTTGAGCCGCAGGAGAGAGTTGTCGTGATAGAGGATCTCATTTCAACGGGTGGGTCTGTCCTCGATTGCGTTTTGCCACTGCGCGAAGCAGGGGCAAACGTAATGGGGGTCATGTCGATCTTTACCTACGGCATGCAACGTGCTATTGATCGGCTCTCGGCGGCCGACGTCGCAAGCGCAAGCCTGACTAACCTCGACTGTCTTGTGAAGGTGGCAGTGGAGGAGGACTATATCGCCGCCGAGGACGAGAGGCGGCTTTTGGCCTTTCGCGACAATCCCGCAGATGAATCTTGGATGACCAGATAGCGTCAGCGTGCCTTTTATGGCACTTAACTGTGCATTTGTGGTGATTACGAACCCATTCGTGAACATTTTCGCAGCTCACTCTTGTACTTTTGCAAAAAGATTGGCAAACTATAGCAGCGTGCAGGGAATCAGCACATAGCGCCCTGTAGTACGGGCTGTACGGTCATATTTTCATCTATGTTTGGAGGACTTCATGGCACTACCTCAGCTGAGCGAAGAGCAGCGCAAGCAGGCACTCGAGAAAGCCGCCGCGGCGCGTCATGCTCGCGCGGAGCTTCGTGACAAGATCAAGAATGGACAAGTCACCCTTGAGGAAGTCCTTGATTCAGATGACCCCATCGCGAGTCGTTTAAAAGTTTCTGCACTGATAGAGTCGCTTCCTGGCTATGGCAAGGCTAAAGCTGCAAAGATCATGGATGAGCTTGGCATCTCCGCTACCCGTCGCGTCAAGGGCCTCGGCGCACGCCAGCGCGAGCAGCTTCTCGAGGTGCTTTCGAAGTAGTGAAAGCGAGGCCTCGTCTTTTTGTCATATCAGGGCCTGCAGGTGTGGGGAAGGGCACGCTCGTCGCCCGTATCCGAGCGAAAAGGCCTGATATTGATCTAACAGTGTCAGCGACTACGAGGTCCCCAAGGCCAGGAGAGGTCGAGGGAGTCTCGTATCATTACCTCTCAGATGAGGAGTTTGCCCGTCGCGTCGATGCTGGGCAATTCTTGGAGTGGGCTTTCGTCCATGGCCATCGTTATGGGACGCTGCGCAGCGAGGTGGAGCGCCGCATTGCTGAGGGTCGCTCGGTGATCTTGGAGATCGATTGCCAAGGCGCGTTTAACGTGAGAAAAGCCTTTCCCGATGCGGTGCTCATCTTCATTGAGCCGCCTTCGATTCAAGAGCTTGAGCGACGCTTGCGCGGCCGTGCTACAGAAGATGAGGCACAGATAGAGTTGCGTCTTTCAGATGCTCGCCATGAAATCTCCTGTGGCGAGCGCTACGATGTACGTATCGTGAACGACGACGTGGCGCGTGCGACAGAAGAGCTCATCGCCGTCATACAAAGGTACGAAATAGATGGAGGTCCCATCAACAATGTCCGTTGTTAAACCTGAGATTGATTCATTGCTTGACAAGTGTGAGCGCAACCCCTTCTTGCTGTGTGCCGTCGCCTCTAAGCGTGCGTGTGACATTAACAACATGGTTTGCGGCCAGCACATGCGTGTGACTCAGATCCAAGACTTCGATGACATTACCACCGTCGTCTCTGGCGAGGACCCAGTCTCCATTGCCATGAACGAGATCAATGACGGTACGCTTTCCTATGTCAAGAAGGATTTTGACAAGGAGTTAAGCGGTGTCGAGCCGTCAAAGAAGCAGCAGGAATCTTAATGTGGCTGAGACAATTTCAGAATGTGTTTGTCTTGTTCATTATCACGAGATAGGTCTCAAGGGCCGCAATCGCTCGACCTTTGAGAACCAGCTTGTAACCAATATTCGACATGTGCTAGGAAAGCTACCAGACATAGACGTGCGCCGCATTCCCGGTCACGTGCTGGTAACGACTAGTGACGCTTCTGCTGTGCCCGGGATTGCACGACAGGTCCTTCGTGTCCCTGGCGTTGCTCGCGCGTCGTTGGCCTATCGCTGCGGCTTAGACGAAAACGCATACTGTGCGGCTGCGATTCGTGCGCTTGGAGAGGCAGGGAAGTTCCAGACGTTCAAGGTGCACGCCCACCGTTCCTCGACCAACTATGAATTGCATACGTTGGACATCAACCGCCTTGTGGGGGCAAAGCTCTGCGAGCAGTTTCCTGACAAGAAAGTCGACGTGCACCACCCAGATGTAACCGTGTATGTCGTAGTGAACCAAGCGTCAGTTTTCGTCTACGCGCTTACCGAGCGCGGCGTCGGTGGCTTGCCCGTCGGCAGCGCTGGGAAAGTCGTTACGTTGCTTTCCTCAGGCTTCGACTCACCGGTCGCCACATGGTTGGTTGGCAGGCGTGGAGCAGTCTGCGTGCCGGTGCATTTCTCGGGGCGGCCGATGACCTCTGACACGAGTGAGTGGCTCTGTCAGGATATCTGCCATGCCTTTGCCCCCTCTGGAGTCGTGGGCCGGTTGTACGTTGTGCCGTTTGGGGCACGACAGCGGGAAATTTCCCTTGCCGTGCCGCAGAGCCTCAGGATCATCATGTACCGTCGTGTGATGTTTGCCGTCGCGCAGCGCATTGCGCGGCTTGAGGGAGCAAAGGCGCTCGTGACAGGCGAGTCGCTGGGACAAGTCGCCTCCCAGACTCTTGATAACATAGCCGCTGTCGACGAGATGGCCACCATTCCCGTGCTCAGGCCATTGATCGGCTCTGACAAGCAGGAGATAATCGCGCGTGCGCAACAAATTGGAACCTATGACATCTGTTGCGAGACTGCCCCTGACTGCTGCACTTTGTTTATGCCCCGGCGTCCCGAGACGCATGCTCGCATCGACGAGGTCCATGAAGCGTGGGATTGCTTCGACCACGACGCGATGATCGATGATCTGGTCGAGAAAGTCGAGTATGTGGACTTCGACCAGTGCCCAAGCTACCGTGCGCCGCGCTGTCTCAGACACCGTCACGCGGAGCTCTGCCCTGCTTGGACCCAATGATCTTGCAGAGGCCAATGCCGCTCATATCTGCGCGACTATGGGCGCATGACAGATAGGATGCAGCATGTTTGCACGGGGGGACGGCTGATCGCCAAGATAGCCGCATGCTGCATGCAGGCAATCATCAAGGCGAACTTGGCTTGAGCCTCACATGGCGCTAGCAGGCGCTCACTATGGTGGAAAAGATTGAATTCATCATAGGGAGATGGCAATGGCTCAACGCAGATCTGGTCTGCCTGGCTCCTCACACAGGCTTCTGAGGCGTCTCGGCCTTCGCACGAAGCATCGTTTGCTCATTGCCTGCGGTGTCGTGATGGCTGCCGTGGCCGTGGCCTCAAGCCTCTGGGCTTTGAGCCCATCTGGCTTTGTTATAGAGCGCGACGCCAGCGGAAGCGTGGCGGATGCAGCAGCCGAGGCATCGCCACAGGCAGCCTCCTCCGCGCAAAGGGCGCAGGGGGCAGACGGGGGCAGCGGGTCGCAGGCTCGAGACGTCCCAACCATCGTGGTTGACGTCGAGGGGGCCGTCGCCTTGCCCGGCGTTTACGAGCTGTCTATCGAGCAGCCGCGCGTACGTGATGCGGTCTCGATGGCAAACGGTCTGACGGCTGAGGCCGACACCTCGTCTTTGAACCTCGCCGAGCTGCTCTCGGACGGACAGAAGATCTATGTACCCCACCAAGGAGAAGTCCTGCAAGCGGCTCCGGCGGACTCTGCTGTGTCGAGCTCTGCGTCATCCGGCTCATCTAAGGTAAACATCAATACGGCTGGCTCGGCAGACCTTCAAACGCTATCCGGCGTTGGCGAAGCGACAGCAAAGGCAATCATAGAAGACCGCGAGCAAAACGGGTCCTTTGCCTCTATTGAAGATATCATGCGCGTCACAGGCATCGGCGAGAAGAAGTTCGAGAAGATCAAAGGTGACATCTGTGTATGAGCCAAGCCTGCCGTGCCGTCCGGCTCTGCCCGTCTCCTTCTATGCGCTGGTCGCGCTGCTTGTCAGCGAGCAGGCAGCTAAGCAGCTCATCCCTTTTGAGATGAGTGGCGAGTCTGCAAGTCGCCTCTCTCTAGCCTCCCTTGTCGCAGCCCTGCTCTGTGCGGGGCTCGCCGTGCGCCTCATGCGGAGGGAGGCGGCAAAAAGCAAGCGAGGATCCGCCGCGGCCAGCCTCCCTGTAATGGGGCTCCTTCTGCTTTTTGCCTTTTGCTTGGGCCTTTTTATTGTCTCGATCTTTCTCATGCAAGGCGCATCTTTTACGCAGGCCTTGAAGCGAACGCCAGTCTCCCGGTGGCGCCTGAGCGTCGTTGAGGACAGTTCGAAGACGCGCTACGGCTTTCGCTGCAAGGCGAGGGCGACAAACGAGGTTGGAATTGAAGGTGACATATGGTTGTCCTTGGGCCAAGAACTGCGTTATGGCCAGGTGCTGAGCGTCGTGGGGCGCTTCGAGCAAAACTCAAATGACGAATGGGGCCGCACGAGCAGATCCCAAGGCGTTTGGGGGACCGTCCAAGCCGTGCACATCCTGTCCCAGGAGCGCACTGATACTCCTTTAAGCTTTGCCATTGATCTTCGCGATGAGGCGCTGACGGCTATCGAGCCCCAAGCGAGCTCAGCACGCGCCCTGCTCGCAGGCTGTGTTTGCGGCTACCGCAGTCCAATGAAGGAGCTAGGGCTTGAAACCATGTTCTCCTCTTGCGGCGTGGCGCATCTCATAGCCGTCTCAGGGAGCCATATCGCCGTGGTTGCCAGCATTGTGCAGGGATGCACGCAGCGCCTGCGCCTGCGCAGAGGCCTGCGGTTGGCCATCGTGCTCGGATGCGCAGGCATGTTCGTCTTGTGCTGTGGCCTTCCGCTGAGCGCTGTCAGGTCATGGATGATGGCCTGTGCCGCCGCAACCTCGGAGCTTATCGGCAGGAGGTCCTATGCGCTCTCATCGGTTTGCCTCGTGGCCCTTGTCATGGCGCTCTTTGATCCTGGAGCCCCAAGCCAGCTTGGCTTTGCCCTGTCTGTCGCATCTGTGGTCGGTCTTTGCTTACTGTCTTCTTATCTGTCATATGTGCTGCAAGTGCTTTTTTCCCACCATAGCCGCATGACAGGACGGGTGCGTCTGCCAAGGCATGTCGTGAGTCTTCATAAAGAGCTCCGCTCTGCGCTGGCGGCGGCGTTGGTGGCGCAGCTGATAACCCTGCCTCTTGTCATACCGGCGTTTGGAAAGCTCTCCGTTGTCGCCCCTCTTGCCAATGTGCTGCTTGCGCTGCCCTTCACAACTCTCATTGGGGTAGGCTCGGTTGCTGTGATAGCTGTCTGCTTGATGCCGCAGGCAGGCATTCTCCTCATTGGCTGCGATGCTGTCGCCAGCGCCATCCTCCTCATTGTCAGGGGGCTTATGGGACTCCCGCTGGTTAGTATTGCCGTGCAAGCCTCGAGCTCTTTCCTTTGGGCGGCCACTACGCTCGCGTTGGCTGCCATGGTCATCTGGTGGCCTCGCGTCGATAGGCGTGCCTTGCTCACAAGCGCAAGCGTCGTCTGTACCGTGCTCCTTGCGCTCTTCGTGCGCTGGCGTTGGTTCGCGCCGGCGCGCATTGTGGTGCTTGATGTCGGGCAAGGCGACGCGGTGCTCGTGCAGGATGGCCCTTCGGCAATCTTGGTTGACACCGGTCCGAAGGGAACCATTGTTGAGGCACTAGGTCGCGAGCACGTCTACCATCTTGACGCCGTTGTGCTGACACATCTCCATGACGACCATGTCGGAGGGGTGGGGGAGCTTGTGGGGACGCTTCCCTGCGGCCGCGTGCTGGTTGCCGAAGGTGTCGCAGGCTGCTTGCCAAGCAGCCTCTCACAAGTCATCACCCAGCTGACCTTTGCGGACGCAGAAGAGCTTTCCTACAAGGACAAGCTTCAAGTGGGGCGCTTCTCGCTTGAGGTCGTGTGGCCGAGGGCCCCCGTCACAGGAGAGGACAACGCCGACTCGGTTGAGCTGAACGCTCGATTCGAAGGCGGTGGCGGGTCGACGCTTGACGCCTTGCTGACGGGAGACGCAGAGAGGGACCAGACAGCCCAAGTGCTCAGGGCCCGAGATGTGGGAGATGTCGACTTTCTCAAGGTCGGTCACCACGGGTCAAGCGTCTCCGTCAGCGCTGAAGAAGCGGCTGCTTTGGATCCTGAGGTTTCTGTGGCAAGTGCCGGGAAGGACAATGCCTATGGCCATCCTGCAGCTGAGTGCACACAGATCCTCCAGGGCGTCGGATCAAGCTTTTTCTGTACGATTGACCATGGTGATATCAGCGTCGAGCCGTCCAGCAAGGGACCGCACATCTCTTTCCAGAGATGAGAAGCTTGCTTCCCTTTGTACCTGACGATCGTTGAGATCTCCCCTTAACACACCTGGTGATGAAAATTGCATGAGATGGCCAAAGCACTGCGGCGTACTATGGAGAGGGAGGAAGCAGCCTTATGTCCACGCGAAAAAAAGCAGCGCCATTGCTAGCAGCCTATCTAATCGTAGGTGAGAACGAGCTCATGCGAAAGGAGGCGGTTGTGAGGCTGAAGGGCCGCCTAGAGCCCAGCCTTGCCGTCTTCAACCTTGACGAGCTTGAGGCGAGCTCCGAGCTTGTCCCGGAGAATCTCCTTGCCTCGCTCAATACGATTCCTTTGGGTGACGGGCCACGCATCGTGATCATCTACAGCGCAGACCACCTTTCGAAGGCGGTTTCTGAAGCGCTTGTCAGCTACCTCTCAGACCCCAACCCTGGTTGTACGCTCTGCCTGGTGGCAGAGAAGCTCGCGCGCAACACCCGCCTTTACAAGGCCGTCGCCAAAGTCGGGCCGCGCGCCATCGTGGACTGCAAGGCAAAGAAGCGTTGGGAGCTGCCTGCGACAGTTGCAAAAATGGGCAAAGTGCATGACGTCGTGATAGACCAAGATGCTGCGCAAGAGCTCATTGCGCGCGTAGGGGAGTCTACAACCATGCTTGATGCGCAGGTCAAGACACTTGCTGCAATCTGCTGCGCGACCAAGCAGGTGACAAAGGCAGACGTCGAACAGCACATTGCCCGCACAGCTGAAGTGAAGCCATGGTATTTGCTCGATGAGCTCTGCGCGCGTGACGCCCGACGTGCCCTCTCTCTTTATCGGCTGATGTCCGCTCCGTCGCAAATAGCCCTCACTGCGCTTGTCGTCACCCGTTTGCGTGAGCTCATCTGCGCCCGTTCGCTTGCAGCTAGGGGGAGCGCGTCTGAGCTTGCCGAAACCTTGGGCAAACAGAGCTGGCAGCTGAAAAACCACCTGAGGTGGGCTCAAGGCTTCACTGACGCGGATCTCCGACAGGCGCTTGCGTCAAGTGCGCGCTGCGAGCGTGACCTTAAAAACGGCAAGGACCCTAACACTGCCTTCACCTTGCTCATGCTGGAAATCTGCGGCGTCGGAAGCGACTGAGACATACGGGAAGGCATGCGGCTTCAGAGGCGATTTGAGGCAAAAACAAAGGCCCCGCGCTCATGCACCACGAGGCCTGGTTGCACATAAGGGCACAGAAAAGAGACGATGGCTCTACGCTATTGAGTTCACGAGGTTTTGAACGCCTGACTTGCGCTCTGCTGCCTGATTCTTGTGGATGATTCCCTTGGAGGCTGCCTTGTCGAGCTTGCGGCACACCAGATTTGCGGCGGCACGCGCCTCCTCCTTGTTGCCCCCATCGACGGCGATGTGAACCTTCTTCACATACGTTTTGAGCTCAGAGCGAACAGCCTTGTTGTGCTGACGAGCCCTCTCAGCGGTGATGATGCGCTTCTTTTGAGACTTGATGTTTGCCACGTGTCGTTCCTTTCGGATCCTGTCTTGTGAAACCTATTCTTTGAGACAAGCGACGCCTAGCCTGTGGGATGGCCAAGCGGGAGTCAACGTGCAAAGTATAGCATTTTGCATGGCCACTAGGGTATTATCGTAGGCATGCTTACCACTGACACATCACACATACGCAACTTCAGCATCATAGCCCACATTGACCACGGCAAGTCGACGATATCCGATCGCATCTTGGAGTTTACCCATACGGTAAAGGAGCGTGACCTGTCCGCCCAGATGCTCGATTCTATGGACATCGAAAAGGAGCGCGGCATCACGATCAAGTCAAATGCCGTGCGGGTCCTCTACCATGCCGACGATGGCGACACCTATACGCTCAATCTCATAGACACCCCGGGCCATGTCGACTTTTCCTACGAGGTAAGCAGATCGCTTGCCGCCTGCGAGGGCGCGGTCCTGGTCGTTGACGCGACTCAAGGGGTCGAGGCCCAGACCGTGTCGAATGCCAACCTCGCCATGAACGCGAACCTTGACATCGTCCCTGCGATCAACAAGATTGACCTGCCATCGGCTCAACCCGAGCAGGTCAAGGCGGAGATCGAAGACGCCCTTGCGATCCCTGCCGATGATGCGGTGCTCGTCTCGGGAAAGACCGGACAGGGCATCCATGAGCTTCTGGAATCCATCGTCTATCTGATACGTCCGCCCCAAGGTGAGGCCGCGGCTCCCTTGCGCGCGCTTATTTTAGACTCATATTTCGACGCCTATCGAGGTGTCGTGGCGACCGTGCGCGTCTTCGACGGCAAGATAAAAGCTGGCCAGCGCCTGCAGATGATGGCCCTGGGCGATGAGTTCTTGGTGGAAGAGGTCGGCTGCAAGCGACCGCTTGAGACGGCCCTTCCCGAGCTCGGGGTGGGCGAGGTCGGCTATGTGGTCACCGGTCTTAAGGACCCGGCTGACGTGAAGGTCGGAGACACGCTCACCTATGCCGAAAGGCCCTGCAAGGAGCCTCTGCCAGGCTATCGCGAAGCCAAGCCAATGGTCTTTACGGGGCTGTTTCCCATAGACAACAAGGAATACGAAAACCTGCGCAGCTCGCTTGAGAAGCTCCGTGTTAACGACCCCTCGCTGACATGGGAGCCGGAGACGTCGGTGGCGCTGGGCTTCGGCTTTCGCGTCGGCTTTCTGGGGCTGCTTCACATGGAGGTCGTCAAAGAACGCCTAGAGCGCGAGTTCGGCCTTGACCTGATTGCGACGAGCCCGTCGGTCGACTACCACGTCTACCTCACGGACCATACGATGCAGGAGCTCACCAGCCCGCAGCAGCTGCCGAGCCCCTCGCGCATTGATCACATCGAGGAGCCGTTCCTCAAGGCTCAAGTCATCGTCCCGGCGAGTTACGTAGGCGCCGTCATGGACCTGAGCGTCGAACATCGCGGCGTCTTCAAGGACATGGTCTACCTCTCTGACAAGACAGTCGAGATGCACTGGGAGATGCCGCTCTCAGAGCTCATCCTCGACTACTTCGACCAGCTCAAGAGCCGCACGAAGGGTTTCGCCTCCCTTGACTACGAGTTCGACGAGTATCGTACGTCGGATTTGGTGAAGCTCGACATCCTACTTGCCGGGGAGGAGGTCGACGCGTTGTCGTTCATCGTGCATCGTGACAAGGCCTACGAGCTGGCCCGCGGCCTGTGCGATAAGCTCAAGGAGCTCATCCCCCAACAGCTTTTCGAGGTACCAATACAAGGCGTTGTGGGCGGACGCGTGATCAGCCGCTCGACGGTGCGCGCCCGGCGCAAGGATGTCCTCGCGAAGTGCTACGGCGGGGATATCTCTCGCAAGCGCAAGTTGCTGGAGAAGCAAAAGGAAGGCAAGAAGCGCATGAAGACCCTCGGCCGAGTCGAGGTTCCGCAGGAGGCGTTTCTCGCGGTGCTGCGCGTGGGCGAAGAGGACAACAGCTAAAAGGGCAGCCAGGCCAGCCGCTTATGTGGGCCGTAGCTCAGAATCTGTGGAGCTCCGGCTGCATATGCGAGAAGGTGCAGATGCCAGGGAAGCCGAGGCTACGCAGGAGGTCTGTCGCCTGGGAGAGGTACGAGCCGAGATGGGACGGCTTGTGCGAGTCGCTGCCAACGGTGACTATGCGCCCGCCAAGGTCGCGGTAGAGCTTGAGGATCGCGCGCTCAGGCTGCCAGTCTGACAGGCCGTAGCGCACGGAGGAGGTGTTGACCTCTATGCCCTTGCCGTCTGCGATGGCACGCTTGAGGATCTCCGCCACGAGGTCCTGGTAGGCCCGGAAGGGCCGCTGGTCGTTCGGGTTGTCGCGCTTTATCGCGTCGAGGTGCGCAAGGCAGCTGTAGTCGGTGTAGAGCCGCTGGCTCTGCAAGATTTCCTGATAATAGCGCTCGCTTATCTTCTCAGGATCCTTGCCTGACTGGTAGTCCCCGCACCAGAACTCCTTGTCGTCGATTTCGTGGCAGGAGAGCAAGACGAAGTCCAGCTCGCCTTGCCGTGCGTCAAACAGGCGCTGGAAGGCGTCGGCGGTGTGTGTCTGCACGCCGAACTCAAGGCCGCAGCGCACGGTGAGGCGCCCTCCCCACCAATCGTGCGCAGCGCTGCCCCAGCGCTCGCGCGCGGCGGCGATGGCGGGGAAGTAGTGCTGATAGTCGACGTTGACGCAGAAATTTCCCTCGATGTCTTTCGGGAAGCGCGACGGATCTGAGCTGTAGCTGCCGTCAAAGAGCGTGCCGCCCTCGTCCAGCGGGCTCACGTCGACTTTGACGCCGTAGTCGACATGGTCAGTGATGCAAATCTCGTCTAGGCCAAGGCGGCAGGCGTCGTGGCAGACGGACTCGAGTGGGTAGTCCGAGTCATCCGAGAATTCCGTGTGAACGTGATAGTCTGTGCGCATATGACGCTCGGCCCTCCCTGATAGCCGCATGGAAGCGCCTGCTATTCTAAGGTAACGAAGAGGTAGAAGCGAATGACGGGCAAAACCCCACAGGATATTTTGAAGGAGAGCGCGCCGCGCACCGGCCTGTCTTGGAGCATGGAGCCGTTTGCCACAGGCGCTGGTCTTACTGAGCGCCTGGCCGCCCGACCGTTTCTGATGGCCCCCATGGCTGGCGTGAGCAATGCCGCCTATCGTATCATGGCCCGGGCCGGCGGCGCCGCGCTTGCCTACAGCGAGATGGTCTCCGTCGCGGGACTTTGCTTCGGCGCGGCAAAGTCATGGGAGCTCGTGCTGCCTAAGGACCCCGAGCCGGATCTGGCAGTCCAGCTCTTCGGAGCGAAGCCCGATCAATTTCAAAAGGCGGCCAAGCTTGTAGCCTCGAGACTTGCTAGCCGTCTGGTCCTTCTCGACATCAACATGGCCTGCCCGGTGCCAAAGGTCACGCGCAAAGGAGAGGGCTCGGCGCTGATGGATGACCCGGCCCGAGCCTATGAGATCGTCGTGGCGTGCAGAAGGGGAGTGAGCGAGGCGGCTGCCGAGCTTGGCACCGCTCCCGTTCCCGTGACGTGCAAGATACGTCGTGGCATCAAGGGTGGCAAGGAGCTCGCGCCCGTCTTTGCCGAGGCAATGGAAGAAGCGGGCGCTGCAGCGATAGCGGTGCATGGCCGCTTTGCCGACCAGCTCTACCAAGGGCAGGCGGACTGGGGTGTGATCGCACGCGTGGCCTCTGCAGTTAGCATCCCTGTCATCGCCTCAGGCGACATATTTGACGCGGAGCGGGCCAATCTTGTCCTGAACGAGACTGGAGCTGCAGTGGCTATGATCGCTCGAGGCAGCTATGGCAACCCTTGGATCTTCGGCGACGCGGAACGTATCCGTAAGGGAGAGGCGGCACCTGTGCACAGCCTCCGCCAGCGCCTCGCCGCGCTTGCCTGCCACGTGCGGCTGCTTGACGCGACCGGAGCCCACATAGTCCGTGCGCGCAGCCTTGCCGGCTGGTATCTGAAAGGGATACCCGACGCTGCCCACTGGCGTGACGTGGCCATGCACTGCAAGACCACAGGGGAATTCCTTGCGATGGTCGAAGCCATAGCGAAGGAGCTTTCATGAGCTGGGACCAGCGCTGGCTTTCCCCGGGCGTCGTGGCGCTTTATGTGCACGTGCCGTTTTGCGCACGCAAATGCGGCTACTGTGACTTTGCCTCATGGGCGACGGGGCGCCACGACCCGCTGATGAGAGACTATGCCACAGCCATCGCGTGCCAAGTGGAGGAGCTTGCCTCAACAGGTGTGCTTGCGGGTGCTTCCACCGCCTATTTTGGCGGAGGCACGCCGACGCTTCTGGGGCAAGACCTGCCAAGGCTCGTCGCGCAGGTCGTCAGAAGTTGCGGCGGCCTGCAGGAGGTTACCAGTGAGGCGAACCCGGACTCCCTCACCCCCGACCTCATCGAGAGCCTGCGTGAGGCCGGGGCCACGCGTCTTTCCATCGGCGTGCAGTCGACAGACGACCATGAGCTACGGCTGCTTGGGCGCCTCCATGACAGCGCCACGGCAAAGGAGCGCGTTCGCGACGCTGTCGCATCTGGCCTTGACGTGTCCTGCGACCTGATGTGCGCCATACCGGGGCAGACAAGCGGCAGTTGGAGCCACAGCTTGCATGACGTGATCTCCTGGGGACCGTCCCACATAAGCGTTTATCCTCTGCAGATTGAGGACAGGACGCCATTCGCCGCTGATTATGGGCAAGATCCATCGTGGAATGCAGAGGACAGGCAGGCGGACTACATGGAAGAAGCCCTCATGCTGCTAAAAGACGCACAATTCAGGCGCTACGAAGTCTCGAGCTATGCCCGCAGGGGCAAGCAGTGCAAGCACAATCTTGCCTACTGGACGGGCCTTCCTTACCTTGGGCTTGGGACAGACGCGGCAGGAATGCTCACGCGCGAGGCCTATCAGCGGCTGCAAGCCGCATGCCCTCAGCTGCCAGCTCTTCCGCGGGAGGCCTTTCGCATCCGCACGCGCGTGCTTGACGGACGCTCGCGCCTAGCAGGAAGGAGGGACCTCTCCCAGCTTTCCTTTCGCTTGGAGTTTCTCTCCGCCGCCCAGGCAGCTGCCGAAGATCTGATGCTCGGCGCGCGCCTCACGAGCGGCATCGGCGCCGAGCTCATAGCGGCTGCCTCCGAAGTACTCGGGGAAGGACGGGTAGCTACCCAGCTCTCAACTCTGGTGTCTGAGGGGCTCCTGAAGCAATGCGGCAAAGCGTACGTACCGACAAAGAGTGGCTGGCTTCTCGGCAATGAGCTTTTCGGAGCGTTGTGGGACCTTGCTGAAGACCAGCGGACCCAAACGATGGAGGTGCGGCCATGACCGCGATTCGCGGAGGCTTTCGCTGGGTAGCAGCACTTATCGGCGCGTTGCTGCTCTTTATGGGCACAGAGGTGCTTTGTGCCGTGTGCGTGACGCTCTTTGCCGCAACACGCTCACCAGGCCTGCCTTATGGCGCGAGCGATCTGGTGCTCATCTCCACCCTCGTCGCGCAGGTCCTTCTTTTCGTCGTAGGAGTCTTTTGGTATCGCAACCTGAGGTTCGAGCGCAGCTTTCGCCCCATCGATTATGGCAAAGGACGCTTTAAGGGCCCCGAAGCTGCACCGGTGCCTGCTCATCGCTCTTTACGGCACATCCTGGCCGAGGTCCTGCTGCTGCTTTTGCTGGGAGTTTGCCTGCAGATAGTGATCAGCTCCCTTCTGAGCCTCGTTGCGCTCGTACTGCCCCATCTCATGGACTCGTACAATGAGATGATGGAAGGGGTCGCGGGCACTTCATGGCTCTCGGTTGTCTCCGTAGCGCTGCTTGCACCGCTGTGCGAGGAGGTGTACTTCCGAGGCGTGTGTCTGCAGCTCGCCCGTCGCATCCATCCCGACCTTCGCGTGGCCGTCGTCGCCCAGGCGCTCGTCTTTGCGATAGCGCATGGGAACCTCGTGCAAGGCCTCTATGCCTTTTTCCTCGGCATCATCTTGGGCGCCGTGGTCTTGCGTGCAGGGGGCCTGCCAGCTTCGATGGTGCTGCACTTTGCGATTAACATGTCGTCATATTCCGTTGGGCTCGCATTCGACGAGATGGCTGGATCAAGCCTGCCAGGCTACATCGCCTTGATAGCCCTTGCCGCCGTCGCGACCGTGACCCTGCTTCGCGTGCTGCTGCGCCGACAAGGGACAGGAAGTTCTGACAGGTAGCGGATCGAAGAGGTGCTGTCTATACTGATACGGATTGAAGGACTTCCAACGAGAGGGGTGCAATGTCAGACGTAGATGATCCGGTTAAGCTCTTTGGCCTTCGAATAGCCCACATCGGCATAAATGCGAAAGACGAGAAGGACGCCGAGCAGATAGTGTCGCAGTTTCAGACGCTGATGGGTCTCCAACGCGAGGTCGTCGCGCCTGTTTCTATCTTCGCGGGGACGCTCGTGGAGGTAATGAAGGGCGGCGGTCGCGGCGAAAGGGGTCACATCGGCTTCCATGTCGACGATATCCAAGCCGCTGAGAAGTGGTTCTCAGCACGCGGCTTTGAGCTCGACGAGCAAAGCCGCAAGAAAAACCCAGACGGCTCGACGTTTCTTGTCTATTTCAAGCAGCAAATCGCGGGCTTCGCCATCCATTTGACTGTTGCCGACTAGCCGCCGACGCCACAGCTCACCATCACAGGAGTTAATGTCACTTGATTGCGCTTGTAGATAAAATAACGAAATCATTTGGCGGCCGTGTCCTGTACGCGGCCGCTACTTTGCAGTTGAACGCCGGGGAGCGCTGGGCCCTCGTTGGCCCGAACGGCGCCGGCAAGACGACGCTGCTCAAGATCATCATGGGGCTCGAGCCATCTGACGAGGGCAGCGTCAGCTTTGCGAAGGACGCTCAGGTCGGCTACCTAGAGCAGGAGACGACGATCAGCGGGGACAAGACTGCCCTCCAAGAGGTCATGGACTCGGCGACGGAGCTTAAGGTGCTGGCAAAGACGAACAAGGAGCTCGAGCGCAAGATATCGGTCACGCCGCAGGGACCTGATCTCGATGCCTTACTCGAGCGCTATGCCTCAAGTCAGGACCGCTTCGAGCGCCTCGGCGGCTACGAGCTGGAGGCCCGCGCCCGTGCGATCCTCGGTGGCCTCGGCTTTCCCGTGAGCGACTTCGACAAGCCTGCGGCCGACTTCTCCGGCGGCTGGCAGATGCGCATCGCGCTCTCAAAGCTCTTGTTGCGCCATCCTGACCTGCTGCTGCTTGACGAGCCGACCAACCATCTCGACCTTGAGAGCGTCCAATGGCTCGAGCAGTTCCTCGCGAGCTACGACGGTGCGGTCTTGCTGGTCTCTCACGACAGGGCATTCATGGACTCCTGCGTGAGCCACGTAGCCGCGCTTGAGAACCGTCACCTCTACACCTATGTCGGCAATTACTCAGCCTATCTCCAGCAGCGCGAAGACAATTTGCTGCAGCTGCGCGCCAAGCGTGCGGCCCAGGAGCGGGACATAGCTCACATGCAGGTCTTTATTGATAAGTTTCGCTACAAGCCCACGAAGGCCAAGCAGGTGCAAGAGCGTATCCGTCGCGTCGAGCAGATACGCAGCGAGCTTGTCGTGCTCCCAGAGCAGTCCAAAAGGGTGCACTTCTCATTTCCCAAGCCGCCTCGCACGGCAGACACGGTTATCGACGTGAGCGGTGTTGCGAAGTCCTTCGGTGACAATCACGTCTACTCTGACGTTGACCTCACGCTCTATCGGGGGGACCATGTGGCCCTCGTCGGCCCCAACGGTGCAGGCAAGTCCACCTTGCTGAAGCTCATGTTAGGCCTCGAGCGGCCTGATCGCGGGACGATCAGCCTTGGGCAAAACGTGACGCACGCCTACTACGCGCAGCATCAGCTCGAGACGCTCAACCCCGCCAACACGGTGCTGTCTGAGATAGACGAGGTGGCGCCGGGATGGACCGTCCCGCAGGAGCGGCGCCTGCTCGGCGCGTTTCTCTTCCATGGAGATGACGTCGACAAGCGCGTCTCCGTCCTGTCCGGAGGCGAGAAGGCTCGTCTGGCGCTTGCGAAGATTCTGGTCGCTCCCGATCCTCTCCTCTGCCTCGACGAGCCGACCAACCATCTCGACATAGACTCCGTCGACGTGCTCGAGCAGGCGCTTGTCCACTTCGAGGGAACGATAGTCTTAATCTCTCACGACGAGCACCTCGTTCGCGCCGTGGCTAACAAGGTCGTCGACGTGCGTGACCATGTGGTCACGCTCTACGACGGCAACTACGACTATTTTCTGTACAAGCGGGCGGAGCTGGCGGCGCGCGAGCAGGGAGGCTCCGCGGACGCGCAAGCTGCGCCAAGCGTGGCGCCTGCTGCGCCGCAACAAGAGGCGAAGCCGCCCAAGTCCGCTGGCGCCAGTGGGCGCAACGTCAAGACGCGTGAGCAAAGGCGCGCTGAGGCCGAACGGCGCAAGGAGCAGGGCAAGAAGCTCCGTGCGACAAAGAGGAGATTGGCGGAGGTCGAAGCAGCCCTCAAGCCGGCGCGCCGGCGCTACGACGACCTCATGAAGCTCATGGCGAGCCCAGAGCTGTATGCTGACACGGAGAAGTTCGACTCTGCCATGAAAGAGTACGAGTCGCTCGCGAAGAAGGTTCCAGCCCTCGAGGAAGAATGGCTGGATCTCTCGCAGGTCATCGAGGAGTCTACGACATGAGCAGCTCCATTAGCGTGTTCACATCCGTGATCTCGGTGGTTCTTGTGATCTTCTCTGCCGTTCTGCACGAGATCGCCCATGGATGGGTGGCCTACAAGCTCGGGGACCCGACCGCCAAGCGCGCCGGGCGCCTCACCCTGAACCCAGCAGCGCATCTGGACCCCTTCGGCTCGGTCATTTTGCCGCTCATCATGGCCGTGGCAGGCGGGCCTATCTTTGCCTTCGCGAAGCCGGTACCCTATGACCCGAGAAACCTTCGCCATCCTCGGCGTGACGAGCTGCTCGTGGCCCTTGCGGGGCCTGCGTGCAACTTCTTGCAGGCCATCGCCGGCGCCCTCCTTTTTGACCTGCTCTATGATGCCTTGACCCCCAGCCTTGCCCTGCTCGGCTACGGCCCGGCGTTTTGGCTGCTGAGGATCCTGTACATCTATATGTACGTAAACCTGGTCCTTGCGTTTTTCAACCTGATCCCTCTGCCGCCGCTTGATGGCTCCACCATCATCTCACCGCTTCTGTCCGGCATAGCGCGCGAAAAGTATTACCAGATACAGCGGTACTCGCTACCTGTGCTGCTGATCGTTCTTTACGCCTTGCCGATGCTTTTCAGCGTCGATCCCCTAGGCGCCTATCTCGAGGCCACGGCAGGCAACATGGCCGCGCTGTTAATGGGGCTCTGATGTCATACAAGGTTCACACACAGACATACAGCGGACCGTTCGACTTGTTGCTGCAGCTCGTAAGTCGTCAGAAGGTTGACATAGCCTCCATCTCGGTAGCGGAGGTCGCAGATCAGTACTTGGCGGAAGTCAAGTCTATGGGAGAGCTGGACCTCGACGTCGCAAGTGACTTTGTCCTCGTGGCAGCAACACTGTTGGAGATCAAGGCCGCCTCCCTCGTGCCGCAAGACCCCTTAGAGGAGTCCCAGGGAGGAAAAGACGACCCAGGCGATGACGAGCTGGACGACCTCTCCCCAGAGGACGCCCGGCGCGTGCTCATCGCCCGCCTGATCGCTTATAAGCAGTTCCGCAACGTGGCCTCTGCCCTTGCCGCGCGCATGGACGCCGAGGCGCGCATGGTTCCCCGAGAGGTAGGCCCGGACCCTGAGTTCTGGGATTTGATCCCTGACTACTTGGAAGGCATTACGCTGCGCTCCCTGGCAGTGATCTGCGCAGACCTTGACAGCCATCGGGAGTCCTTCCTGCTCGAGGCAGACCATGTAGCACCAAAGCGCGTTCCGTTGGCTTTGACGGTAGCCGCCATCGACCGACAGACCAGGGCGAGGCACCACACGCGATTTTCTGAGCTGCTTGACGGGCCAAAGACGCGCGAGTCGGTGGTGGCTGCTTTTTTGGCGGTGCTCGAACTTGCTAGCGCAGGCACGCTTATGCTTGAGCAGGATACTCCCTTTGACGACATTAGAATCGAACACATCGAAGGTGCTCCTGCCTATGTGCCGTCCGAGACAGAGCTGTCGAGCACGGAAGAAGGAATTTGATGGCTGATCTTGAAAAGCAGGGCGTGCCCTCGCTGAAGGGCGCCTTGGAAGCTTTGCTGCTCGTCTCGAGCGAGGCGGTGGCGGCCACCGACCTTGCGCGTGCGCTTGACGAGGCGCCGGGCGACGTGGAGGAGGCGCTTGTGGATCTCTCCGCAGAATACGCTGAGGCAGAACGGGGGTTTCAGCTGAGGGAGGTGGCAGGCGGATGGCGCCTCTTCACCCATCCGGCTTATCATGAGTATGTCAAAAACTGGGTGTTGTCGTGGGACAAGACGCGGCTTTCGCAGGCTGCCTTGGAAGTGCTTTCTGTCATTGCCTACCATCAGCCGGTGACACGCGAGGAAGTGCGTGCCGTGAGAGGCGTGAACTCCGATGGGGTAATAGCGTCACTGGTGGAAAAGGGGCTCGTGCGCGAAGTGGGCCATGGGCGCGCCCATGGCCAGGCCATCCTGTATGAAACGACGAAGAACTTCCTCGGGCGCTTCGGCCTGAAGTCGCTGCGCGACCTGCCGCCCCTTGAGGATTTCGCTCCTGATGAGCAGGCCAAGCAGTTCATACGCGAGCGGCTCTCAGGCAAGAAGGTCGCCTCTACACTCGATGCGGCTGCTGAGGATGTCGATGAAGGGCAG
>DHPN01000021.1:14978-24314 GCA_002407925.1 Atopobiaceae bacterium UBA5363 | reverse complement strand
CGCGCCTTGTGCCGATGCGCCTGCAGCGCTTCTTGTCCCGGGCAGGAGTCGCCAGCCGTCGGGGCGCAGAAAATCTCATGACGGCAGGGCGCGTGCGGGTAAATGGCCATGTCGTGAGTGAGCTTGGCAGCAAGGTCGACCCGCGGACGGATGTGGTGGAAGTGGATGGCGTGCGCTGTTGTTTGGCAGCATCGCACACCTACCTCATGCTCTACAAGCCTCGCGGCTACCTGACGACGATGAGCGACCCCCAAGGGCGTCCCTGTGTGGCCCAGCTCGTGCCCCTATCCCGCCATCCTGGCCTTTTTCCCGTCGGGAGGCTTGATGAGGACACGACGGGCCTGCTGCTGTTCACAACGGACGGAGACCTTGCGCAGGGCCTCTTGCATCCCTCGTTTCACGTGGAGAAGCGCTATGTGGCCCTTGTGCGGGGGATCCTTACGCACGCCCAGCTCAAGGCATTGCGCACAGGAGTCGACCTTGGCGATGGCATCTCTGCTCCGGCGGAGGCCTCGCTTCTTGGGGTGGATGACCCCACTGGCAAGCCGGTGGCGCCGGAGGGCGTGCCCTATGGGCACTGCATCGTCAGCTTGACAATACATGAGGGCAAAAAGCACCAAGTGAAGCGCATGCTCTCCGCCGTTGGGCACCCGGTTGTGTATTTGCATCGTGACAGGTTCGGGCCGTTGCGCCTGACAGGCGTCGTCGCCGGCTCATGGCGCTATCTCGAAGAGGGCGAGGTTGAAGCCCTGTGCCACGCTGCGCAGGACGCCGCGTCTGCGCGTTTGCAAGCATCGTCTGCTCTAGGAGGCAAATAGTGAGTACGGAGCATCACCGCATACTTGTCATGCGGCATCCCCAGACCCTGGCCAACATAGCCCATACGCTCTCTGGTCGCAAAGACGTCGATTTGACTCCGGAGGGGGAGAAGCAGCTCTTCCGTGCCGTGCGGGCGATTATTGCTTGGAAGCCGAACCGCATCTGGACCTCCCCGCTGTCTCGTTGCAAGGCAATTGGGGAGGAGGCCGCTGCGGCTCTCGGCGTGAGCTGCGAGGTGCATGACAGGCTTGCCGAGATAGAGTTCGGGCCGCTGCAGGGCTTCACGAGGCCTCAGCTGCATGCCTCAGGCTATAGCTTCCCCTGGAAGATCGATGAGCGGGGACTCTCCGTTGCCCCGCCTGGCGCCGAGAGCTTCGAAGAACTTCTCTCGCGTGCAGCTGGTTTGCTCGGCGAGCTGCGCCCCCTGTCGGGTCGCACGGTCTGCATCACTCATGGAGGCTTCACACGTGCGCTGCTCGGCGCGGCCTTCCGCATCCCGATTGATACCTTCTGGAATCTCCGCATACCCAACGTCAGCTCCCAGATCCTAACCTGTGACGGGAAAAGTTTCACACTTGCGGCATTAGCCCTTGCACCCGAAGAGGTCATTGGCCGCTGCTTGAATCCAGATCTAATAGGCGTCGATACGACCTCTGCGTCTGCGCTTGAGGGAGGAAGGGCATGAGAGTTGCAATAGACGGTCCGGCTGGCTCTGGCAAGTCAACAGTGGCGCGTGAGGTGGCAAAGCGCTGCCATATAACCTATTTGGACACCGGGGCCATGTATCGCGCCGTGACGTGGAAGTGCCTGTCTGACGGCGTCCCGGTCACGAACGCCGATCGCGTGGCGCGCATTGCGCGCGAGATCCAGATACACTTCGGCACGAGCCCCCACGGGCAGACCGTGCATGTCGACGGCATGGATGTAACCGCGGCCATACGCACGGCCGCGGTCGATCGCAACGTGTCCGCGGTATCAGCGATACCTGCGGTGAGGCAGGCCATGGTTTCCCGGCAGCGGCAGCTCGGGTCGCATGGGGACGTCGTTGCGGAGGGCCGTGACATAGGCACGGTCGTCTTTCCCGATGCCGAGGTGAAGGTGTTCCTCACGGCAGACGCGGCGACCCGCGCGCATCGGCGCGCGATGCAGCGCGAGGGCATGGACGCTGCCGTGGATGAAGGAGCGCCAACCGATGCCGGCGAGGAGAAGCAGATCCTCGACGAGCTGCTCCGTCGCGACGAGCTCGACCGCACGCGCCAAGCCTCTCCGCTCAGGATGGCGGCAGGAGCTCGCGAGATCGACTCCACGTCAGCCTCGCTTGAAGACGTAGTAGACGAGATCGTGTCGATGGTGGGAGTGGCTCGGAATAAGGGCACCGAGTGTTCTGAGAAGGCTGCATCTGTCGCTAGTACGCAACATCAGAGAGGGCCTGCCAGCCATCCGGCGTCGAAGTCTGAGAAGAAGCTGAAGGCCTTCCGCGGCAACAGCTTCGATGACTATCGAGACGCGGCCATGCGCAACTACCCTTTGCCTGCGAAAATGCTGATGGGCACGGCGGTTGGCGTGGTAGGCGCTCTCACGAAGTTCATCTGGCCATGGCAGGTCGAAGACGGCGAGAAGCTTTGGGTCAAGCGGCTCGGCCGGATGCTTGTGATGAACCACAGCTCCATGCTTGATCCCGTGGTCACCTATATCACGCTCGCGGTCCATGGCATCCGTTGCCGCTTCATCTACAAAAGCGAGTTCGACAAGAGCCGCATCGCCTCGTGGTTCCTCTCTCGGGCGGGAGCCATTCCCGTTGATCGCGGCAAGGCCGACCTCAAGGCGGTGCGTAGGGCGGTTGCGGCGCTCAAACGCGGCGAGTGCGTGCTGGTGTTTCCTGAGGGCACCCGCATCCGCAGCGAAGACCAGCCGGTGACGCTCCACGGCGGCTTCGCGCTGATGGCTCAGCTTGCCAAGGTGCCTGTGCAGCCGCTCGCGATTGTCGGCTCTCGGCAGATCTCTCCTCAAAAGACGCACTTTAAGCGTCTGTTTTGGCGCGTGTACATCAAGGCAGGCGATGTGATGAGCTTTGAGGACATCAAGGGAGTCAGCCGAAAGGAGGCTTCCGCCACGATGGAGCGCTTGGTCATGGAGCAGGTCTACAAGCTCCGCGACGAGCTGCGCGTTGAACACCCAGGCAAGATCTAGCGCATGACGCCAAGGAGGACATACAGTGAGCAACGCTGACGTAGAGATACGCATTGCAAAAGAGGCAGGGGCATGCTATGGCGTGGAGCGTGCCCTTCGCATGGTGCAGGATGCGCTCGCGAAGGGCTCAGGTCCAGTCAGCACGCTTGGGCCCCTCATCCACAACCCGGTTGTCGTTGCGGACCTCGAGCACAGGGGAGTTGCCGTCGTGGACGCCCCCGAGCAGGCGGCAGGCTCAACGCTTGTGCTGCGCACCCATGGCGTGACGCCTGAGGTCGAGCAGGAGGCGCGCCGTGTGTGTGCGCATGTCATCGATGCCACCTGCCCTTTCGTGAAGCGTGCCCACAGGGCGGCAGAGACGCTTTCGGAACAGGGCTACCAGGTGATTGTCGTCGGCGAGGCGGGGCACCCCGAGGTGGAGGGCACGCTCGGCCACGCGAAGGGGGCCGTGGTCATAGCCAACGCCTGCGAGCTCGCAAACATTAAGGTTCAACGTAAGGTCGGCGTCGTGGTGCAGACGACGATGACGCGCACACGGCTGCGCGAGGTCATCGACGGGCTGCTTGGCCGCTGCGAGGAGTTGCGGCTCGTAAACACGATCTGCGAGGCGACGAGCAGCCGTCAGAAGGCGGCGGCAGAGTTGGCAGATGATGCCGACGTCATGGTTGTCATAGGTGGCCGCAACTCGGCAAACACGAGTCGATTGGCCGAGATCTGCCAAGCGCGCTGCCCGCGTACCCACCACATTGAAGAAGAGGGTGAGCTTGAGCGGGCATGGTTTGAAGCCGCGCGGCTCATCGGCGTTACGGCAGGAGCCTCGACGCCGAACGACCAGATCGACGCCGTCTGTCGGCGCATAGCCGAGCTTTGCTGAGCGCCGTTTCTCGCGAAGAGGCTACAACGTATGCCTTGCCCCTGTTTTTTGCTCGACTCCGGCGAAATAGGGTCCTTCGCACCTGCTGACAGGTGTTTGTGCGCTAGACTTCATAGCGTCAAACCAATTTCAGGGAGTGTTATGTCAAAGCCACTAGTTGCTATTGTCGGTCGCCCCAATGTGGGCAAGTCCACCCTGGTCAATCGGCTTGCCGAAAGCCATGAGGCGATCGTGCACGAGTCCTACGGCGTCACGCGCGATCGCAGCTATCATGACTGCGAGTGGTCAGGCCATGAGTTCGTTCTTGTGGACACAGGTGGCATTGAGCCTGAGCGCAGCAAGGATGCGTTTGCGTCTTCCATACGCGAGCAGGCAGTAATCGCCTGTGAAGAGGCGGATGCGATCGTGTTTGTCGTGGACGGGACTGTGGGCGTGACCGATGAGGACGAGGAAGTCGCGCGCATAGTCCGTCGCACGCACAAGCCCGTTTTGCTCGTCGTCAACAAGATGGATAATCCCGACGACGAGTTGGCTGTCTGGCAGTATCTTTCTCTGGGTGTAGGCGAGCCCCATCCCATCTCCGCTGGCCATGGCTATGGCACGGGAGACCTCCTTGATGAGCTCGTGGCCCTTCTCCCTGAGAGGGAGTCGTCCCAAGAAGAAGACGACACGGTATCCGTTGCCATCATTGGCCGCCCCAACGTAGGCAAATCCTCGCTTGCAAACCGCCTCTCGAGGCAGAACCGCTCGATCGTCTCCAGCGTTGCCGGCACAACCCGCGATGCCATAGATATAGACATCGAGTGGAAGGGCCAGCCTGTGCGCCTGGTTGACACCGCCGGCATGAGGAAGAAGAACCAGGTGCACGAGGATGTCGAGTACTACAGCCTTGTACGCGCCTTGCAGGCCATGGACCGCGCCGACGTCTGCCTGCTTGTGGTTGATGCAAGCATGGGCGTGACGGAGCAGGACCAGAAACTGGCGGCTCTGGCGATAGAGCGCGGCTGCGCACTTGTTGTCTGCCTCAACAAGTGGGACCTCATTGACAGTGACGTGAAGAGGGACATGGTGGTCTCGAGCCTGACGGCGCGCCTGGCCTTTGTCACTTGGGCGCCGGTTGTCAACATCTCCGCCTTGACGGGCCGTGCTTGCGGGAAGGTCCTTGACACAGCGGTGCAGGCTGCCAAGGCGCGTGCCGTCCAGATAAAAACCTCGGACCTAAATCGCGTGCTCGAACAAATACGGGAAAGCGGCCATACCGTCTCCGACAAGGGCAGGCGCCTCAAAGTGCACTACGCCACCCAGACGGGAAGCAAGCCGCCTGTCTTCAGCCTCTGGTGCAACGCCCCCGACCTTGTAGATGACAGCTATGAGCGTTTCATAGAGCGGCGCCTGCGCGAGCAGCTGCCGCTTGACGGCACACCGATACGCCTGAAGTTCCGTCGGAAGGCTGGGTAGCATGAGCTTGTTGATCGTCTCTCTCCTTGTGGGTATGCTTGTCTGCTACTTCGTGTGCGGCATTCCCTTCGGCCTGCTCATAGCCCGCGCGAAGGACATCGACGTCCGCAGTGTCGGCTCGGGAAACATTGGAACGACCAACGTGGGCCGTGCGGTGGGAGCCTCAGCTGCCGGCGAGACCTTGGCCTGCGACGCACTTAAGGGCTTCTTCAGCATGATGGCCTGCCGTGAGCTCGTAGCGGCCCTGTGCTTTGGCGGCGACTTCTCCATGACCAGGCCGCAGACCTCGTTCGGCTGGGTTACGGCGCTGTTGTACCTTGCCTGCATCTGCGGGCATGTCTTCTCTCCCTACCTGCGCTTCCATGGGGGAAAGGGGATAGCCGTCGGCTTTGGCGCGGGGCTCGGCCTCGCTTGGCCTCTCGCGCTCGGGCTGCTTGCTGTCTTCATCGCATTCGCCGTGCCGAGCCGCTACGTGTCGGCGGGGTCGGTTGCAGCAGACATCTCCGTGCCCCTCTGGGGACTCGTCCTTGGCTTCACGCCTGCTTCTATCCCGCCCCTGGTGGTTGTGACCTGCGTCGTAGCTTGGGCGCATAGAGAAAACATCACCAAGCTCCTGCACGGGCGTGAGCAAAAGTTCGCCTTCCACCATGATGGCTCGCGGGGTCAGGGCCCAACGGATAAGAAGTCTGATACAGGAAGCGGGGGAGGTGCTTTGTCGTGAAGAGGGTAGCAGTAATTGGTACCGGCTCTTGGGGCACAGCCGCCTCAGGCCTGCTCGCATCCAATGATAACAAGGTCACCTTGTGGGCGCGCTCTGAAGGCGTGGCCTCGGCCATCAACGCCAGCCACAGAAATCCCCGTCACCTCGTCGACTATGAGCTGCCGTCTGGCGTGTGCGCCTCCTGTGACATGGCATATGTGCTTGCTGACGCCGAGGCGGTCGTCCTCGCCGTTCCGTCGAACTATCTGCGCGGCGTGGCGCGCAGCATGGCCAGCCTGCTGTCAGCTGATGTCCCCGTGCTGATACTGACAAAGGGGATTGAGCCCGACACGCACGACTTCATGGCCGACGTCGTAGCAGAGGAGGTCGGAGGAAAACGGCGCGTGGCGGTGCTTTCCGGGCCGAACCACGCCGAAGAGGTCTGTCAGGGCATGATCTCGGCCTCCGTCGTTGCGTCTTTGACGCCTGAGATTGCAGCCTTCTTTCAGCGCCTCTTCGTCAACCCGTCCTTTCGCGTCTATGTGAGCGAAGACCTCACAGGCGTGGAAGTCTGCGGAGCCGTGAAAAATGTGATAGCCATCGCCTGCGGCGTTGCCGTCGGTCTTGGGTTTGGCGACAACACGCTGGCCGTGCTGATGACGCGCGGCCTTGCTGAGATCGGCCGCATCTCAGCAGCCTGCGGCGGCCAGCCGATAACGTGCATGGGGCTTGCGGGCATGGGCGACCTTGTGGCCACCTGCACGTCCCCGCACTCTCGTAACCGTAGCTTCGGCGTGGCTTTCGTGAGCGGCGAGGACGTTGAGGCCTATGAGGCACGCACCCATATGGTCGTCGAAGGTGCGAGGGCTGCGCGTTCTGCGCTTCAGCTCGCGCATAGTCTTCATGTCGAATGCCCCATCACGGCGGCTGTGCACGCTATTCTGTATGAGGGAGCGCCTGTCGCTGCAGCCATCGAAAGCCTGCTGGGACGCGTTCCTCGCAAGGAGTTCTATTGAGGTGGAGGACTGAAGGGTAACGAGATGAAACGACATGAGCTCTATGTGGCGCCGTCCATCCTTTCGGCGGATTTCATGCATCTGGGCGACGAGCTCGCCAGCGTGTCAAGTGCCGACTATGTGCACTTCGATGTTATGGACGGGCACTTCGTCCCCAATCTCACCTTTGGGCCGGGGATCTTGCGCCAGCTGAAGCGCTCTACCTGCCTGCCCTGCGACGTGCACCTGATGGTTGACAACCCTGAGGAGGTGGCGACTGCCTATTTGAATGCGGGCGCCGACGTGCTCGGCTTTCATTGGGAGGCCCAGACGCACGCCCACAGGCTTGTGAGCCAGATCCATGACGCAGGGGCGAAGGCATGCGTTGCGCTCAATCCCGCAACGTCGCCCTTGGCGCTCGACGCGATAATTGAGGATCTTGACATGGTGTTGGTCATGAGTGTCAACCCCGGCTTTGGCGGGCAGCGCTTTATTGAGTCAAGCTATAAGAAGATACGCAGGTTGAGGCGGCTATGCGCAGAGCATGGTGTCAATCCGCGCATTGAGGTCGATGGAGGCATATCAACGATGAACGCTCACGAGGTGGTGGCCGCAGGGGCCGACACGCTTGTTGCAGGGAGCGCTATTTTCGGCGCGAAGGATCGTCCGGCAGCCATAGGGCAATTGCGCAAAGCCGGCATGCGCGGTCAGCAGGTGCAGGCCTAAGATGAGTACTCGATACATATATCTTGATTGTGCGGCCTCAGCGCCCATGAGCGAGCCAGCTCTTGAGGCAGAGAGGGCCTATGAGCAGTCCTCGATCGCCGGCGCAAATCCGAACTCGCTCCATACCTTAGGACGCACGGCAGCCGCTTCCCTCAACGGCACGCGGCGCGAGCTTGCGTCGTGCCTAGGGGGTGGCTTTCGCCCTGCGGACGTGACGTTCACCTCCGGAGGTACGGAGTCCAACAACCTTGCCCTGTTCGGCATCGCGGAGGGGGCGCGGGCAAAGGACCGGCGGCGCACGAGCGTCGTGCTCTCAGCCATAGAGCATGACTCGGAGCTCGACGTCGTGGGAGCATTGCGGGACCGTGGATTCGACGTGCACTTGGCGCGCCCAAACCGCGACGGGGTCGTCACGGCCGAGGCGGTGTCTTCTTTCGTAGACGACACTACAGCGCTCGTCTCGGTCATGGCCGCGAACAACGAGACCGGCGTCGTTCAGCCCATCGCACAGATTGCGCAGATAGCTCACGCGGCCGGCGCGCTCATGCACACGGACGCCGTGCAGGCCTTCGGTCGCATCCCGCTCGCGCTCGACGATGTTGACGCCGTCAGCATAGCGGCCCATAAGATAGGGGGGCCAGTCGGCATCGGCGTCCTTGCGATACGGGGCCGGACGCCCTTTCGCGCCCAGAGCTTCGGCGGCGGACAAGAACAGGGCCGCCGTCCCGGCACGCAGGCCGTTCGTGACGCGCTCGCCTTTGCCGCCGCCGCCCGGGATTGCACAGATCATCTCGAGGAGCGCCGCAAGCTGGTGTCATCTTTCTCGCAGCGGCTCTATGACAGGCTCTGTGCGGAGGGGACCCACATCGTTCCAACCACGAGCGCGACGATGGGCGCGCAAAGGCTACCGGGATTAGTTTCTGTAATGGCAGAGGGTGTGGACTCTGAAACGCTTATTCTTGATCTTGACCAAGCGGGTTTCGAAGTTTCGGCAGGATCCGCCTGTTCGTCAGGCTCGCTTGACGCCAGCCATGTCCTACTTGCGATGGGCATCCCACGCAACCTTGCCCTCGGCTCCCTTCGCATCTCGTTTGACGAGCGCATCGATCCTGACGACCTCGAGCGATTTGCTGACGTATTGTTGTCTGATGTCAAGCGTCGGAGGCACTGATCGTTCCGCCCTCATAAACCTTTTACCTTTTGTCCGAAGGAGTCCATATGTCTGAGCCAGAGGCACTGCTTCGACTGCAGGATATCGATGTTCAGCTCATGCGCCTGCGTACCACGCTGGCCAAGATGCCCCAACAGATCAAGCTCTTCGCAATCGCGCGCGCTGACCATAAGCTGGCGACGCAGCTCACGCTCATCTGCGGACAGCGCAAAGACGCCCAGATGGAGCTGGAGGACAATGAGCGCCGCCACCAGGAGGTCGTCACGAAAACCAAGGCTGTCCAGGCTGAGGCGCTCGAGCGTCAGCAGGGCTTCCGCGAGACGCGTGACCTCGAGGCACATCTTTCAGCCCTGGCCAAGCAGCAGGAGAAGCTTGAGCACTCCTACATGGAGCAGGCCGCGGA
>DHPN01000021.1:7717-14748 GCA_002407925.1 Atopobiaceae bacterium UBA5363 | reverse complement strand
AAGCTCGAGACGGAGCGCGCTGGCGTGGCTGCCGAGATCACCCCAGAGGTCATGGACCGCTACAAGAAGGCCAGCAAACGCTTCGGTGGGCTTGCCGTGGAGAGCCTGAAGGGCAACGTCCCGTCAATCTGTTGCGTCAAGCTGCAACCTGCTGACTTTGGCGACCTCAAGCGAGAGCCTGAGATAACCGAGTGCCCCTATTGCCATCGCATCCTTGTCACAAGGGAGGTCCTTTCATGAGTGCAGATCAGCAGCAGACGGAAAACCACGTGCTCCTTGTCGTCACAGGCGGCATTGCGGCCTATAAGGCCTGCGAGGTGCTTCGCGGGCTGCAAAATGCCGGCTGCGTCGTACGCGTGTGCATGAGCGACGAAGCGCGTCGCTTCGTTGGCACCACCACCTTCGCTGCGCTATCTGAGCATCGTGTGCTGACGGGGCTCTTTGACGATGAGACAGACCCCATCCCCCATGTGGAGTGGGCCAAATGGGCAGACCTTGCCATCGTCGTCCCCGCGACGGCCAACGTCATTGCCAAGATCGCCGCAGGTATTGCGGACGATGCCACGACGTCGACGATAAGCGCCCTGCCGCGTGCGACGGCGCTGCTTGTGGCCCCTGCCATGAACGTCAACATGTGGGAGTCTGCTGCCACGCAATCCAACGTGCAGCTGCTCCAGTCGCGCGGCGCGCATTTCGTCGGACCCGAGCATGGGCGCCTTGCCTGCGGGGACGTGGGCACCGGCAAGCTTGCCAGTGTGGCGCAGATCGTGGAGGAGGCCCTCGACCTCTTGGCGGAAAGCGCCGCCGTCGATGCGCTGGGGGGCAACCTGCTCGCCCCCGCCGCCCCGGTGACCCAGGACCTCATGGGGGTGCGCATCCTCGTGACGGCAGGTCCCACGCACGAGGCGATAGACCCGGTTCGCTACATCTCCAACGCCTCGAGTGGAAAGATGGGCTTTGCGATAGCGTCCGCGGCGCTCGCCCGCGGGGCCGAGGTGACGCTCGTAGCCGGTCCGTGCGGCCAGCCAACCCCTGTCGGGGCCAAGCGCGTCGACGTCATCTCCGCTGCCCAGATGCGCGAGGCCGCGCTTGCGGCCTTTGAGGACGCGGATGTAGCCATCTGCGCCGCGGCTGTGGCAGACTACACTCCCGTCCATCCCGTCGTGGACCACAAGCTCAAGAAGGACCGCGAGCACCTCACTTCCATCAAGCTGGTTGAGACCACTGACATCTTGGGCGAGCTGTGCGAGAAGAAAGGTAGCCGCATCGTCGTGGGCTTTGCGGCCGAGACAGAGGACCTCGTCGCCAATGCCCGCAGGAAGCTCGCCTCGAAAGGCTGTGACATGATCGTTGCCAACGACGTCTCACGCACGGACTCCACGTTTGGATCTGACACCGATCGCGTGACGTTCGTCTCTGAGAACCTCGTCGACCCCATGGACACGCTTCCGAAGCGACAAGTCGCAAACGAGCTGCTCAACCGCATTGTGGATATGCTTGGCCATCCGAGCATCCTTGGCGTGAGCGCAAAGAGCAATTCGCCGTCTGCCGAGGAGGCGCCTGAGGAGCTAGAGCAGACCGGCGGCCTCGAGAAGACCGTGCTGATGCCTGCCGTCTCGCCGTCGGACGGGGGCCAAAGCTAGATGGGAGTCCTGATAGGCTGCGAGCACGTCGGCCACGAGTGGCCGGGAAAGCTCGTGCTCAAAGACGAGACCATCGCGATCAACGAAGGGGAGCGCATCGGGATCGTCGGCCGCAACGGCGACGGTAAATCGACGCTCCTGTCCATACTCTCGCATGAGCTCACGCCGGATAGCGGCCTCGTGACATGGCGCAACAACATATCGGTGGGGCTTCTGACCCAGCAAGACGCATTGCGCGACGATGACAGCGCCATCACGGCCGTGATGGGCTCAACGCCTGAGTACATCTGGGCGGCAGACCCGAAGGTTCGCTCGGTCCTCGAGGCGCTTCTGAGCGACGTTGATGGTCAGGCTCGCGTAGGCGATCTCTCTGGTGGGCAGCGCCGGCGCGTGGACCTCGCACGCGTGCTCGTTCGCCCCTGTGACGTCCTGTTGATGGACGAGCCGACCAACCACCTTGACATGTATGCGATTCGCTGGCTCGCAGAGCACCTGAGGGGACGCTGGCCCGAAGGCGAGGGAGCGCTGCTCGTCGTCACGCACGACCGCTGGTTTCTCGACGAGGTTTGCGAGCACATGTGGGAGGTGCACGACGGCACGATCGAACCCTTCGAGGGCGGCTACTCAGCCTATGTGCAGCAGCGCGTGGAGCGCGAGCGCCAAGCCGCGGCGACAGAAGAGCGCAGGCAGAACATCTTGCGCAAAGAGCTCAACTGGCTTTCGCATGGGGCGAAGGCGCGCTCCAGCAAGCCGAAGTTCCGTATCGATGCCGCCCGGGCGCTGCTTGCGGACGATCCGCCGCTGCGCGACAGCGTCGAGCTCAAGCGCCTCGCTGTGGCGCGCCTCGGAAAGCAGGTTATAGAGCTGAAGGGCGTTAGCGTGTCCTTCGGCAGCAACCAGGTGCTCTCGAATATCAATTGGATCATCGGCCCAGGGGACCGCGTCGGCGTCCTCGGGGAAAACGGCGCCGGTAAATCCAGCCTGCTGAAGGTCATGTGCGGACGCCTGCGCCCAACGGCCGGCTTTGTCAAGATCGGCAAGACGGTGCGCTTCGGCATCATGTCGCAGCAACTCGAGGGCCTCTCTCAGCACAACTCGGAGCGGCTTGAGGAGCTACTTGCCAGCTTCCGGCAGACCTACTACGTCGACGGCAAGCCCCAGAGCCCCACGCAGCTCGCCGAGCGGCTGGGCTTTGGCCGGGCGGACCTTCCCAGCTACATTGGCGACCTCTCCGGGGGCCAGCGCCGCCGTCTGGCACTGCTCAGCGTGCTGCTCCAGCAGCCCAACGTGCTCGTGCTCGACGAGCCGGGCAATGACCTCGACACGGACATGCTCGCGGTTATGGAGGGCCTGTTGGACGAGTGGCCCGGGACGCTGATCCTCGTCACGCACGACCGCTACCTGATGGAGCGCGTGACCGACGACCAGTATGCGATCATCCACGGCCAGCTGCGCCACTGCCCAGGCGGGATCGATGAGTACCTCGGGCTTTTGGACGAGCAGGCGCGCCAGGAGAAGAAGGCAGCACCCAGCCCCGCAGGCAGCCCTGAGCAGCCCAAGGATGGAGAGCAGAGCCTCACCAACAAGGAGCGCCATGAGCTCAAACGGCGCTTCGATGCCGTTGAGCGCAAGCTTGCCAAGCAGCGCGCAGTGCCCAAGCAGCTGAAGGCTGACATGACCGCGCACGACCCCACCGACTACGCCGGCCTCACGAAGCTACAGCAGCAAATCGACGACGCACGCAAAGAGGTGGAGAAGCTCGAGGACGAGTGGATCGATCTCGCGGACCGCCTAGGCCTCGGATGAGGCTCCGAGGCGACGTGGCAGCCCCGAGCGGGAGGCGCCTGTGCTAGAGCTAATCAAGAGGTTCGGCAAGGGCTATGGGGGCCGTTGCGCGATCGGCGTCATCACCAAGGCGCTCGAAGTCGTTTTCAATCTCATCGCCCCGGTGATCGTCGCGCGCATGATCGACATCGGCGTCGGGACGCATGACACGGGCTACGTCATCAGGATGGGCGCTGTGCTAATAGCGCTTTCGCTCGTCGGATACGCCTTCACGCTCGTCTGCCAGAAGATGGCCGCACTGATATCCCAAGGCATGGGCACGGACCTGCGCCGCGCGCTCTTTCATCATGTCAGCTCCTTTGGGGCGGCAGAGGTCGACGAGTTCGGCACGGCGTCGCTTGTCACGCGCGTCACCAACGACGTGAACCAGATCCAGGTCGCCGTCGCGCTGGCTATACGGCAGCTGGTTCGCTGGCCGCTCCTCGCCGTGGGCTCGATGGTCGCGGCCCTGATGCTGAACCTGAGGCTGGGGCTCATCTTCCTGGTGTGCACGCCGCTCATAGGACTTGTGTTCTGGTATGTCATGAGCCGCTCCGTGCCCTTCTTCCAGACGATGCAGGGCAAGCTTGACCGCATATCGCGCATCGCGAGGGAGGGCCTCTCAGGCGCTCGCGTGATCCGCTCCTTCCGCCGTGAGGACGCCGAGAAGGCACGCTTCCATGAGGTTGCCGTCGACCAGACGGACACTGCCATCGCGGTAAGCAACCTGTCCGCTTGGCTTTCTCCGTCGACGTTTCTGGTGATGAACCTCGGCATTGTCGCGATCCTGTGGGCAGGCGGCAGGCAGGTCGACGCGGGTCTCATGAGCCAAGGCGAGATCGTCGCCTTCGTGAACTACATGATCCAGACGCTGCAGTCGGTGGTCTATGTCGCCAACCTCGTCGTGATCTTCACGCGTGCCTCGGCTTCGGCTCAGCGCATCGTTGAGGTGCTTGATGCAAAGCCAGCCGTGACAGAGAAGCCGGGCGCAGTGGCTCCGCAAGAAGATGCTGCCGCCAGCTCTCAGGCGCTTGTCTTCGACCATGTCTGCTTTGCCTATGCGGGCTCATCTGCCGACGCGCTGCACGAGGTCAGCTTTGCGCTTCCGGCAGGCCATGAACTTGGGATCATCGGCGGCACGGGCTCGGGCAAGTCGACGCTGGCAGGTCTTGTACTGCGCCTGTACGACGTCCGCAGCGGAAGCGTGGCCGTATGCGGCCAAGACGTGCGCGACTGGCCGCTTGCCGCCCTGCGCCAGGTGGTGTCGATTGTGCCCCAGCAGGCATCCCTTGTGACAGGGACCATTCGCTCGAACCTGCTGTGGCGCGATGGGGGAGCCTCCGACGACGCGCTCTGGCAGGCCCTCGAGCTCGCCCAGGCGGCGGACTTCGTGCGGAAGAAGCCAGGAGGCCTCGACGCTGTCGTCGAGGCAGGCGGGAAGAACTTCTCCGGCGGGCAGCGCCAGCGCCTCACGATTGCTCGGGCCCTCGTCGGCTCCCCGCAGCTCGTGGTGCTCGATGATGCCGCTTCGGCGCTTGACTTCGCGACAGACGCGGCCCTGCGCCACGCGCTGCGCTCGCTGCGGCCGGCTGTGAGCTCGGTCGTGATATCCCAGAGGGTGTCGGCCGTGATGGATGCCGATCTTGTGCTGGTCCTCGACCACGGCGCGGCTATCGGGCTCGGAACGCACCGCGAGCTGCTGGACGGCTGTCCGCTCTACCGGGAGATCTGCCTAACCCAACTACGGCCTGAGGAGCTTGGCCGCGACGAAGTGCCGCTTGCGGGCGCAAGAGGAGGGGACATCTGATGGCAAACCCCTATGCGGCGGTTGGTTCTGCCTCCAATGCGATGGCCTCTGTGCGCGGAGATTTTGGTGGCCCTGGCAGCGGTGGGCCTTTGGGCGACGAGCGTACATCTGCCCGCGCGGTCTTACAGAGGCTTCTGCCCTATGTACGCCCGTATCGCGCGTTGCTTGCGCTTGCCCTGCTATGCCAGGTCGTGACGGTGGTGCTGCAGCTCTACGTGCCGATCATCATTGGGTCGGGCATAGACCTGATGGTCTACCAAGGGCAGGTCGACTTCCTCGGGCTCTATCCTTTACTCGTGCGCCTCACGCTCGTGACGATAGGCGCTGCGGCCTCTCAGTGGCTTGCGACGGCGCTCACGAACCGTCTTGCCTACAATACAGTGCGCGACCTGCGCATCGAGGCCTATGAGAAGCTGCAGAGCTTACCGCTGTCCTTCATCGACGCCCACTCCCACGGGGACCTCCTGTCGCGCGTGGTCAATGACGTCGACCAGGTCGGCGACGGTGTGCTGCAAGGGCTGACGCAGCTGCTGTCGGGCGTCGTCATGATCTTCGGCACGCTCTGCTTCATGTTTTCCTTGTCGGTTCCCGTCGCGCTCGTCGTGGTTGCGCTGACGCCGCTTTCGCTTTTGGCCGCTTGGGCGATCGCGCATTTCTCAGCGGAGAGCTTCGCCTCCCAACAGCAGCTCCAAGGGCGCCTCGGCGGCTACGCGGAAGAGATGATCTCGAACCAGCGGCTCGTCAGCGCGTTTGCGCATGCAGCAAAAAGCGAGGCTGGCTTTGACGAGATCAACGAGGAGCTCTACGGGGTGGGCAGGCGAGCGCAGTTCGTGAGCTCGCTGTCCAATCCCTCCACGCGGCTCGTGAACGGCCTTGTGTATGCGGTGGTGGCCATCGTGGGTATCTGTGGGGTGATCACCGGCTGGCCTTCCGCGCTCACGGTGGGACAGGTGCAGAGCTTCCTTTCCTATGCGAACCAGTACATGGTGCCCTTCAACCAGATTTCCTCCGTTGTAACGCAGGTACAGACAGCCTTCGCTTCTGCGCGGCGCGTGTTTACCCTTCTCGATGTGCAAGACGACAGGCCTGACGCGGCTGGCGCCGAGGACCTGACAAAGCCGCAGGGGTCGCTTGACTTCTCCCACGTCTACTTCTCCTACGACAAGAGAAGGCCGCTTCTGCGCGACATCTGCTTTCACGCGAATCCTGGGGATAGGCTCGCTTTGGTTGGACCCACAGGTTGCGGCAAGACGACGCTGATCAACCTCTTGCTGCGATTTTATGATCTTGACGCGGGCAAGATCTTCGTTGATGGTCATGACGCCCGCAGTCTCAAGCGCCAGAGTCTGCGTGCTGCCTTTGGCATGGTGTTGCAAGACAGCTGGCTTTTTGAGGGAACAGTGCGCGACAACATCGCCTACGGGCGTCCGGAGGCAACGCTCCAAGAAGTGATTGATGCGGCTAAGCGCGCCCATGCTGACGAGTTCATACGGCAGCTCCCACAGAGCTACAACACCGTGATCTCCGAGGACGGCGGCTCCCTTTCATCCGGTCAGCGACAGCTTCTGTGTATCGCTCGCGTCATGCTTGCAGATCCGCCGATGCTTTTGCTCGATGAGGCGACAAGCTCGATTGATACGCGTACTGAGGTGCTAGTGCAAAGCGCGTTCGATCGCATGATGGAGGGAAGAACCTCACTTGTGGTAGCGCACCGCCTCTCGACGATACAGGCGGCCGACTGCATCCTCGTGATGCGT
>DHPN01000021.1:950-7412 GCA_002407925.1 Atopobiaceae bacterium UBA5363 | reverse complement strand
CGTCCATCGGGAAGAAATGCAATTCCTTCGGCCTTAAGTCGTCTGGCCTGTTCATCTGGTCCTCCAAAGGCAAAGCCAGATGCAAGTGAGCCGTCGCGAAAGACTACGCGATGGCAAGGGATGGTCTTGGGATCTGGATTGGCATGCAAGGCATAACCTACGAAGCGAGCAGCATGAGGTTGTCCAACCATGCGAGCGATCTGTCCATAGGTAGCGACGCGTCCTTTTGGTATACGTTTGACTATGTTGTATACCCTTTGGAAAAAGCCTGCATCAGGCATAGGCTTCCTTTTCTCACTATTCCTTGAAGTATGTGTGTTCTAGTGGTAGATTACTTTCTTGCGTCAATAGACGCAATTCGGGTGGTGGCGCAGTTTGGTAGCGCACTTGACTGGGGGTCAAGGGGTCGCTGGTTCGAATCCAGTCCACCCGACCACGAAACCGCAGGTCAGAGGCTTAAGCCTCTGACCTTTTTTCTTATACGTACTATTTGACGTACTATTTACGTACTGCAAACCGTGTCCCTCGTTTCTTTTGAAGTCCATTTTTGTCTTTTCTCCCGCCGTGAGAAACTGTTCGGTGAACGGTCGCGGTACGCGTCTTCGTGCAAGATCATCGCATCAGTAATGTGCCGATTCGTCTGCCCTAGAAACCTCTTCCGCTGGCCTGCACGCGTGTAATCCGCCCGTCCTTCGGCCCCTCGGTTCCGCAAGAGTGCTCGCCTGGCGACAAATGTCCGCGACTATGCTCGCGGCATACGAACTTTCAGCCGGCCTTGGGTATCCTCGGAGTTGGGCGCATGTGTAGGAATCGTGGCGCCCTGGGGGAACTCCGGGCCATTGCGGCCGATACGGACAGTGGGGACAGGCCAGACAATACAGCCAGAGGTGCCGACACCAGCGGATAGCATGCGAATCATCAGGTAACCCAAGGGCGTCACGCTCCATCGGAGGATGGGAGGTGACACCAGATGAGGGAAGGCGACACGCATGCAGGAAGAGCAGACACCAGACCTCTCCCAGATGAACCGACCGCTCAGCACGCAGGAGGTCTCGCGGTACCTCGGGCTGTGCGAGCGCCAGGTCCTGCGCATGGTCCATAACGGGCAGATCCCAGCGAAGAAGTTCGGCCACAACTGGTACTACTCGCCGAGGAAGATCGCCCAGCTGGTCGGGATGCTGGACCAATGACGCCGCCTTTGGAAGCGGCGTCGTGCGTTTTGTGCGCAGGCCGCCGTTGTGGAAGCTTATGGAAGGTTGGCCGCGGGCCCGTCCTGAAGAGGAGTGCCGTCACCTCGTATCCTCGCTGCCTAGTAGGGGCAAGGGGGTTCGGATGATTCGTCGGGAAATCGGAAGCAACCTGGACATGATATCGGCGGACGAGGCAGCGAGTTTGCTACGGTGTACCGCTTTATGACGGCAAGGTTGGGACTCCGGGGATCTGACCTCCTCGTCTACGCGAGGGTCTTCAGCTTCTGCCAGGAGGAGACCGGCACCTACTTCGAGTCGGCCGAGAGCTGCGCCGAGTTCCTGAACATATCGGAGAGGCAGACCAGAAGGTCCCTCGGGAACCTCGTCTCGAGGGACCTCATAGTCGAGGCCGCAGGCACTGAGCAGTGCACGAGGAGCAGAGCGTTCGCCCTTTGCAGGGAAGCCGTCAGGGAAACGTTCGACGTGGGAGGGTCGAGCAAGAGAGCGCTCGAGAGGTACGCCTCGTGCGAGATGCTCGCGCTCGACGACCTGGGCAAGGAGTCAAGTTCGAGGTGGTCGCTCATGACGCTGTTCACCATTGTCAACGCCCAGGTACGAGGGCATAAGGCCTACGGTCATCACGTCGCGGTACACGCTGGCGCAGCTGAGGGCGAGGCTTGCGTTGACCGGAGAAGCGGAGACCGCCCGCCGCGATAGCCTCGCGAATCGCCGCTACGCGCGCCGACGTCCTCGAGCGCGGTCTTCCGCTCGAGAGTATCGACAGCATGACTGACAAAGAGTGCCGTCGGCGCTTCGAGGACCAGCCTTCTCGCGTTAATGTAGTTGCAGTTCGCAAGGCGCGAGATTGCCTTCAAGGGCAATTGTGTAGGCTGCGGCACGTCTAAGCAAGACTGAGGCTCATGGGGTGGAATGCGTTGGACGTGCGGCAGGTCCGCATGCGGTGCGCGCATTCGCACACCTGCAAATAAATGGCACCCGTAGGAAATGCACGAAACATCTGCGGGCACCTGTGGAAAAGATGGATCTATTATCGATTCGTGCTTAATTCAACCAAATTTGGGGTGCCCTGCGGATTTGCCTCGCGGTGGACAATCTTGCGCACCTGTCCATACCTGGAAGGCGGCAACGCAATGTCTATTCCATTTTCCAGTCTTGTGGACCATCATTCGTATATGGACATGTGTCCACGGTGTACTTGCGACATTATCGGCTTCTTTATGGACAATGCCCTCGTTGGGGAAACGTTATGAAAATCGACCAGATTAACAAGAACAGGGGCTTCACCAAACGCCTCTTGCATGACTTTACGGCAGCCCTTATGGAACTCCTCCAAGAGAAGAGCCTCGAGCGCATCACCATCGCCGAGCTCTGCGCCAAGACAAGTTACCCACGCTCAACTTTTTACAACTATTTCGAGGATATCTATTCGCTCATGGATTACTGCTGGGAGTCAATCGGCGCTCGAATCAAAATTGATAAGTTTCAAGACATCGAGCACGACAAGCGCACGCTGGCGCTCTTTGAGGCGACCTATGACTACATGGATGCTCGCCGCCCCGTAATCGATAGGCTGCTTAGGAGCAACCGCGTCGACGGGGCTATGCTGCGTTCGCTCGACGCATACATCAAGAAAGCGGTCTTCACCATGGTGAGCTCGTGCGAGTTCTCCGCTCAATACCCCATACCTAATGAAATCATGGCCCAGCATTACAGCAACACGGTGCAAATGATCCTCTCGACCTGCTTCTTGGACAAGTCCATCACCAAACAGGAGGCCTTGGACGACATCGAATTCCTGCTTGGTACACTTGAGAAAGCGAGTGTGCATAAATGATCTTCTACTTTAGCGCGACGGGCAATTCGCTCTACGTTGCCAAGCGAATCGCGGCAGAGGGGGAGAAGCTCATCTATATCCCCGAGGCACTCGACAAGGGCGAGTTTCATTATGATATCGAGGGCGAGGAGCGCCTTGGCATAATCTCTCCGACTTACGACTGGACAATGCCCAGCGTCGTGTCCGAGTTTCTTGAGAAGCTAGAGCTCGACTATATCACGAAGCCCTACGTCTATTACGTGGGGACTTTCGGTACCACCACGGGCGCCGCCGCTGCCATGGTCAACCGATATATGGAGAAGAAGGGCTGCGGGTTCGATGCCCTTTTCGACGTGAGGATGCCCGATACCTGGACGCCCATCTTCGACCTCTCCGACGAAGCGCGCGTGGCAAAAATCAACCTCGAGGCAGATGAGCAGATTGGCCGTCTAAAGGTTTCGATTGCCGACAAAGTCGCCGGAAAGCACATGCACATCACCACGCCGCTTGTTACCGGAGTCGTGGGCAAGCGCATCTACGACGCCAATACGCGCCGCACAAAGAACCTTATCCTCGAAGATGGTTGCATCGGCTGCGGTCTATGCGCCAGGAGGTGTCCGGTGCATGCCATCGAGATGCAGGACAATCGCCCCGTGTGGGTGAAGGATCGGTGCGCCATGTGCTTGGGCTGCCTGCACCGTTGTCCAAAGTTCGCCATCCAATATGGCCGCAACACCAGGAAGCACGGCCAGTATCGGCATGGATAGATGAAGGCAGTCGTCCTTCCATGCGCTTGGTCAACTGTTCCAAGCATGAGCCGCGAAGCGCGCCGAACTCGAGAGCAGAGGGATGGGCGTTCCGCTGTTAGCGTCGGGAAAGTTTGACTGCTGGATACCACCGAGTAGGGACGTGGCGAAATGATCGCGTTGTTTTCACAGGTAGATAAGCAATAGAAATGCCTTCGAACCAGAAGGTTCGATTGCAACTGGGTCAAAGACTCAAGGCCTATTTCTGTATTGATAATGCGGGGTGTTCGCTGACATAGCTGCTTAGCGCGGACAACGCGGCCCATACGGACAGCCGCCTCGCCTTGAATCGTAGGCGGCGGGCTGCAACCGGCACCCAGCAAACGAAGAGAGAGACAAGCCGCGCGAGTCGGCCCGTCCACGAGCCGCCCGCCATGGAGGGGACATGGCAGACGACTTCGGCGACGACGCCGGCCAGAAGATATTCGACGGGGCGCTTCGAGGCCGCCTTGGAGAACGCCAGGGACGCCGTCAGCGCCGGAGGGCGGGTACGACCTTATCCTTCACTCAAACGAGGAGTACCGCAGGACTGACCGTACGTGGTGGATTCTCATCGGCGTTGGCTTTGGCATGACTCGTCAGGCTGAGAAGGAAGCCGCCAAGGAGCGCCGCGCCAACAAGAAGTAGAAGTAGTGTGCGTACCGTGGCACATGCTGTTTTTCGACGGTAGAATGTCTTCTTGCGCGCCCTCGTAGCTCAGGGGATAGAGCACAGGTTTCCTAAACCTGGTGTCGGCCGTTCGAATCGGCCCTGGGGCACCACGAATTGTCACAGGCCGGACTCAGTGGTGGGTCTGGCCTGCTTGCGTATGAGGGTAGGGCGGGTACCACGCTCTCCCTGCGGTGTCTTTTTCTCACCCGAAGGCGCATTTCCGCAGGAGCCACATGCCAACTCAAAGTTTCGGCGTCATTAGTTCCCGACCGCCGCCGCTCAACCCAAAATGTGTACAATTTGACATTAAAATGACTGAAAATCCCAGTTGAGAATTGCAATGTGTTACCAAATTGTACATATCTTGCATGGCAGCTGTGCTGCTGAGGTTACCGGCCATTAGAAATGCGGTGCTCAAAAGGTTACAACTGGTGCGCCTTCGAGACGGAGGTCCCATCAACACCAAGATCCATCACGTAGCGAGTCTTGTCTCCTGGGGCGATGTTCACGGCATATTCAACCGGGATCTTGAGTAGGTCGTATGCAGTACGGGTAACTCTAAAAGCTCCGTCTCCAGGATGGCGTCCAAGCAGCTTAGCGTCATGCTTCGACAGTACAATGGCCTCATGTATCTCGTGCGCTGTTGTTGGGGCAGCATAGCCCCGTTTCACCAGCGCTTCATACAAAGACCCCTTGAGGTCATCCGCCGTGAGCTCGGGGCATCTGTTTACAGGAAGGGTCACGTTCTCCAATACTAGGGAGTCGCTATCGGCACACCTGATCCTTTGGATATGGAATACGGGACTTGTGGTGGAAATATCTAGCTCGCGTGCGACTTCCGCGCTTGGATTCCCGACCTCAAACTTCACAACCCTTGAAATTGGCGTCTTGCCCAGCTCTCTGATTTCGGACGTGAAGTTATAGAGACTTGCGAGCTTACGGTTGAGGACGGGCGTGCTTACAAATGAACCCCTGCCAGCACGCCTTGTCACAAGTCCTTCGTCGACCAGCAGGGAATAGGCAGACCGTACAGTCGAGACGCCTATACCAAGGCCCTTCGAGAGGGCGGTCTCTGTGGGGAGCTTCGACCCCTCGACAAGCTCATGTGAGGCTATCTTGTCTCGGATCACCGAAGCAAGCTGTTGGTAAATGGGCGCGGGGTTCGCGTCGTCAATATCACTCTTTTGTACGAGCAAGTCTGTGCTTCCGTTCATCAGCGGCCTCCTCAAAGGAATTCTCACCCATGGGTCGCCTATAGATGTGGAGAAAATGTGCAGCGCCAAGAAACCTCACATCTCTATCATTTCTACCAAATAAATGTATTATATATATAAATACAAAGCAATCAGAGAATGGAGTGCACATGAAGACCTCGAACCCCAAGAACCGTGCCCTTCTCGACTCCCTTAAGGGAGGGCTCATTGTCTCCTGCCAAGTTCAGAAGGATGATCCCATCTACACCGATGACATCGTGGTAAAGATGGCCGAGGCTGCCCAGTGGGCCGGTGCTGTGGGCATTCGATCGAACATGCCCGAACAGATTGCTGCTATTAAGGATGCTATTGACCTGCCTATCATTGGTCTCTGGAAGGTCTGGCATGATGACACGGACGTCTTCATCACGCCCACCATGCACGAGGTCGACGCAATCATCGAAGCGGGTGCAGATATTGTGGCCATGGACTGCACCAGCCAGAGGACCCATGAGGGGACGATTGCCTGGAACCTTCTTCCGCAGGTAAAGGAGAAGTACCCTGACCTCATCACCTTTGCTGACGTCTCCAATCTTGAGGAAGGTCGTCGCGCTGTTGAGAACGGCGCGGACATCGTGGCTCCCACGCTCTATGGGTACACCGCCGAGACCTACAACATCGAAGGGCCTGACTTCCGCATGTTCGGCGAGTTCTGCCGTGAGCTTGGCGACGACGTCTACGTCATGATGGAGGGCCACATCTACACCCCCGAAGACGCCATGAAGTGC
>DHPN01000021.1:284-856 GCA_002407925.1 Atopobiaceae bacterium UBA5363 | reverse complement strand
CTACACTCCCGAAGACGCCATGAAGTGCGTGTTCCTTGGCGCGCACGCCGTTGTTGTTGGCTCTGCAATTACCCGTCCCCACCTCACTGCCGCACGCTTTGTCGACCTTCTCTCGGGCTACCAACACAACTGGCGAGACGCTGAGAAGGCAAAGCACTAGCGGCAAGATACCGTTCTTCGAGGATGGCTAGGGAGAATCATGGCACACATAAACATCGATGGCATCCAAAACGTGCAAGTAAGCGAGCCAATTTGTAGCGAGAAGACCCCCGGTGAACAGCTTGCTCTGATGGAGGAATACACCGAGACCTACAAGCACTATGCAAACTCAGACAAGGCTCGGCGTGAGGTGGAGTGCCTAAAGATCATCTACCCAACTCTCTTCCGCCATATCGAGGAGAAGGACCTCATTGCTGGCCGTCTTGACTTTCTCCCCATCGGCTTTGGCTGCGTGACCTCAGTAGGAGGGGTAGGCCACTACTGCGTGTTTCACAAGCTCCGAGCCTTCAAGGAGACGCTTGCCACAAGCGAGGAGAAGTCCCGCGTCGATGCGCTCTACGACTTCTGGCAGG
>DHPN01000021.1:0-123 GCA_002407925.1 Atopobiaceae bacterium UBA5363 | reverse complement strand
TTCTTCATGCAGTACGAACCACCCTACATGGCAACGGCTCGCCTATCGGGCATGATGCTTAACTACCAGAAGCTCGTGGACCTCGGGGTGGATGGCCTGAAGAGCGAAGTAAGGCGCCGTATC
>DHPN01000015.1:59424-65375 GCA_002407925.1 Atopobiaceae bacterium UBA5363 | reverse complement strand
TTTCATTCAACAGTTGTGATGCTTTACAGAAAAAAACACGAAGAGCAACCTGAGCTTATAGAGGGCTCTGGCGACTGCCTTGGTATCATAGGCCATGAACTGCGCGGAAAGAGGGGCTTTGGATATGATCCTCTTTTCTTTCCTGTTGAGACTCCGGGCAAGACTATGGCTGAGCTTAGTCTGGATGAGAAAAACGAGATCTCTCATCGTCGGCGTGCTCTTGACGATCTTGCTGTGAAAATAAGAAAAAACGGGCGGCTTGCGGAAGAATGCTTTTTTGAAGATGCTGACGCAGAAAAGGGCTTCAGAAACTGAAATCTTAGCAAATCTTTTGCGACTTGTTTTTGTTTTCGTGAATAGTGATTTTGCGCTGTACACTAATGGAGTTATATGAACATGCCAGGCCCATGACATGTGTTGTGTCATATGGAGGAAAGATGGACAACGAAGTCCCCCCTGTAAATAGGATTGATCAGATCCGCAGTGAAATGAGCGCTATGCAAGGCAAGCGTTTGCGTGTGCGTGCCAATATGGGGCGTTCGCGCATTGTGGAACGTACCGGTACCTTGCTCAATGTGCACCCTTCCTTGTTTGTAATAGAGGTGGAGGAGCGTCGTGGTCGCACGGCGCGTCAATCCTACCAATATGTTGACGTTCTCACAGGAACGGTAGAGCTTTACGACAGCGAGACTGGCGAGCGCTTGCTCGACTATACGACAGCAGTTGAAGGGTAGTCTCGTGAGGCATGACGGCCTTAGGCTTGCCGCGCCAGCGAAGGTAAATCTCTTTCTTGGTGTAATGACACAGCAAGATAGTCGTGGCTATCATTATGTTGACTCAGTTATGGTGGCCTTGGCACTTTCTGATGAAGTTTGCATTGAGCAGGCGAATGACTTTGCGGTGCATATGGACTCATGCTTAGATGTCCCGGTGGAGAAAAGCAACGTTTGGAAAGCTGCAAGGAGCCTAGCGTCAGCTTATGGCATCGAACCGCAGGTGCACATATCGGTGCGCCAGCATATTCCGTTGCAGGCGGGGCTGGGGGGCTCTTCTTCCGACGCGGGAACGACTTTGCGGGGCCTTTGCCAGCTTTGGAACATAAATCTAAAAGATCCAAAGGTTACACAAGTGGCGAGGTGCATTGGTGCTGATGTGTCTTTCTTCCTTGATCCGCGCCCCTCTTTTTTAACAGGGGCCGGCGATGTGCTCAAGGAGACCTTTCCTTATGCGCCTTCTGCTCCAATTGTACTTGTGAAGCCTCTGAGCGGCATCTCAACGGCGGAGGCTTATGCGGGGTTTGATCAAGACCCAGTGCCAACCCAAAGAATTGATGCCTTGCTTTGCGCCATGAGATCAGGTGACCTCTCACAGGTTGTTGCTCATATGTCAAACAACCTTGGTATAGTTGCTTGTCGCTTGCTTCCCGCTATCAGCGAAGTCCATTCATGGCTTGTACGGCAGCCGGGTGTTTTAGGCGCCATGGTTAGTGGGTCAGGTAGCTGCGTTTTTGGGATTTGCAAGACGGCCAAGTCGGCTCAGCAGGTTGCTCAAGCAGCCGCAGAGCGCGGCTGGTGGTCCTATGCAACTCAAATCACACATGTCAGCAAGCGTCAAGTCTGCTAAAGTATCGCTGCTAGCGGGATGTGGCTCAGCTTGGTAGAGCGCTCGGTTCGGGACCGAGAGGTCGCTGGTTCGAATCCAGTCATCCCGACCAAAAACAGCAGGTCAGAGGCTTAGTCCTCTGGCTTTTTTTATTTTCACGCTATTTTACACACCACAAACACACTATGGAATTGTATGTCATCCATATACACCTGAAATTTCCAAACAAGGGGCCTAGGGCATATTCTGTTGCAACATCTATTTGCTAGGTGAGCATTTCTAGTTTTCCTTTAGATGCCAATAGGCATAGTCAACCTCATGTGAATAAGCGCACCTAGCATTCGAGAAGGTCTGTTGATGCCAGTGGGCAGCAAAAAAATAACCATTTGGCCGTAGGCCCTTGACAGCTCACACGTGTTGTATTTCAATTCTTATTGAAATCTGATTTCAATAAAGGAAGCATATGAAACGCAATACTGTCCAAAGACAGATTATTTTAGAGGCGATTCGAAAACTTAATTCGCACCCGACTGTGGATGAAGTTTATGAAGAGGTGCATAAACTTCATCCATCTATTAGCAAAGTTACGGTGTATAGAGACCTTTATCAGCTTGCAGATAATCACGACATACAACGCGTCATATTGCCAGGAGAGTTAGCGAGGTACGATACGAGACTGGATCATCACTATCATTTTAAGTGTAAAGTTTGTGGTGCTATATTCGATATTAATGCTGATGATGTTGCGGATGAAGCAGCTATGGATAAAAAGGTAGAGCAAAAATATGGTTTTAAAGTTGATAAACATGATGTGACATTTCTCGGAATATGTCCTGACTGTCAAAAGAAGCTTTCCACTTGATGAGGAGTCTGGTATGCACTGGCTTGGACTAGTTATTGGCGGATGTACTTTTGTCATAATTGGGGTTTTCCATCCAATTGTGATTAAGGCACAATACTACTTTGGCAAAGGGTGCTGGCCGGTCTTTTTGTTGTTTGGCGCAATCTGTTTGGGTGCTGCAGCAATCATCTCAACGTTATGGCTCTCTTCTCTTGTCGCAATTCTAGGATTCACGTTTTTGTGGAGCATAAATGAGCTGTTTGAGCAGGAAGAGCGCGTTAAAAGGGGGTGGTTTCCAGCAAACCCGTATAGAGTTGGTCTAAAGAATGACAACAAGCCAAATGATGGGAAAAGCAACAATCATAAGAAATGAAAAAAAATGGACAAACAATCGGATGGTATGGCCATGGAATCTACAAACAGTCGACCTGACTTTACAAAAGGAACCAAAAACAAGGATTGGTGGCCCAATCAACTAGACCTTTCCGTTCTTCGCCAAAATTCTGAGCTGTCTAATCCTATGGGACCGGGGTTCAACTATGCCAAAGAGTTCGAGACGCTCGATCTCGAGGCAGTGAAGAAGGACCTATATGCTCTCATGAAAAGCTCTCAGCCATGGTGGCCTGCAGATTATGGCAACTATGGTCCCTTATTTATAAGGATGGCTTGGCATAGCGCAGGGACATATCGTGCGATGGACGGGCGTGGCGGTGCTAGGGATGGCACACAGAGGTTCCCGCCCCTCAATAGTTGGCCGGACAACATCAACCTCGATAAGGCCAGAAGGCTGCTGTGGCCGATCAAAAAAAATATGGTAAGAAAATCTCGTGGGCAGACCTCATGATCTTGGCGGGCAACTGCGCTTTCGAATCCATGGGCTGCGAGCTGATCGGGTTTGCAGGTGGCCGAGAAGACGTCTGGGAGCCACAGGAGGACGTGTACTGGGGCTCAGAGAAGGAGTGGCTGGCCACAAGTGATAAGGCCGACTCACGCTACTCTGGCAATCGCAAGCTCGACAATCCCCTTGCCGCTGTGCAAATGGGCTTAATTTATGTCAATCCAGAAGGCCCTGATGGCCAGCCTATCCCTGTAGCTGCAGCAAAGGATGTGCGGGCGACTTTTAGCCGTATGGCCATGAATGATGAAGAGACGGTTGCCTTGATAGCCGGGGGGCATACTTTCGGAAAGGCCCATGGAGCTGCACCGGCAAGCCATGTGGGCCCCGAGCCAGAGGGAGCGCCGATAGAGGACCAGGGCTTAGGTTGGAAGAGCGATTTCGGCAAGGGAAACTCAGAAGATACCATTGGAAGCGGCATCGAAGGCGCATGGAAGCCCAATCCGACAAAGTGGGACATGGGCTACTTCAAGATGCTCTTCAAATATGAGTGGGAGCTGACCAAGAGCCCCGCGGGAGCTTACATTTGGCTGGCGAAGGACGTTGACGAAGAAGACATGGTGGTTGATGCGTTTGATCCGAAGAAAAAGCATCGGCCAATGATGACGACAGCCGACCTTTCTTTGAAGTTTGACCCTGCCTATGAAAAGATCGCTAAAGACTACTATGCCAACCCAGAAAAGTTCCATGATGCATTCGCGAAAGCCTGGTTCAAGCTGACGCATCGTGATATGGGTCCTACGACGCTGTACTTTGGCACCGATGTGCCTAAGGAAGAGTTCATCTGGCAAGATCCCATACCAAAGCAAGAAGGTTATCTCATTGATGATGCCGACATTGCGGCCTTGAAACAGACGATTGCATCAACTGGTCTGAAGGTTTCTCAGCTGGTGAGCACGGCTTGGGCCAGTGCATCGACATTTAGAGGCTCTGATCGAAGGGGAGGGGCTAATGGCGCTCGCATCAGGCTCGAGCCTCAGATATCTTGGCAGGTGAATCAGCCTGAGAAGCTGCGGGTTGTCCTTCAAGCTTATGAAAAGATCCAACAGCAGTTTAGTGTTGGAGAAAAGAAAGTTTCCTTGGCGGACCTGATCGTCTTGGGTGGCGCAGTCGGTATTGAAATCGCAGCTCAAAGAGCAGGGGCTACCTTGGAGGTGCCGTTTGCCCCAGGACGCATGGATGCGTCGCAGGAGCAGACTGACAAGCGGTCCATGATGGTGCTTGAACCTCACTATGACGGCTTCAGGAATTATCTCCATGGTAAATTTTCCTCTCGCCCGGAAGAGCTCTTGGTGGATAAAGCCCAATTGCTGACATTGACTGCGCCTGAGATGACAGTGCTTCTTGGCGGACTGAGGGTCCTAGGCAATAACTATGGCGACTCAACATGCGGAGTGTTTACAGATACGCCCGGAACGTTGACCAACGACTTCTTTGTCAACTTGCTTGATATGGGTACGCAGTGGGAGCCTACAGACGATAAGAATCTCTTTGTCGGAGTCGATAGGAGTACTGGCAAGCAGAGGTGGACTGCAACAAGGGTTGATCTGATATTTGGCTCAAACTCCCAATTGAGAGCTTTGTCGGAAGTGTATGCGAGCGATGACGCAAAAGATAAATTCCTCAAAGATTTTGTGCAGGCTTGGAACAAGGTTATGAACGCGGATCGATTCGATCTGCTAAGGAAATAAAAACGTGCGGCATATCGCCTGAGAGTTTGTAGCCCACAAGGCATGGGGTAGGTATATGGGGCATCTCGTAGCAAGCTGTCGTTACAATTTGCGATGGCACTTAGGGGTGCCCCATATGCTGCTGAAAGCGTGGCATGATATAGTTAAACTAGTCTCGCAGCACAGGAGTTCCGAAAAGGTAGTTTTCCCTTGAGAGCAAGCAAAGACAATGCCGATCATACCCATAGGTGACATAGTCGACGTCAATAAGTTGCTGGCTTCACGGCATTATGCTTTTAAAGTACACCTGCACGATACCTGCGGGGCCCAAGTGTTTGAGCTACGCTCAGCAGACGGGTCTTCTTCAGTGGACGATGAGGTCCGCAGCGTAGTGAGGGGCTACTTTGCATTTAAAAATATTGATATAGGCTTTTTTCAAGATGGCATGACATTTCATACGCTAGATTGAGTCAAGGTGCGCTTGCTCGGTTGGATAGGCAGCGAAGCCTTTTTACTTGTTGCTTGCGATGCATTTTTCGCTTTGCCAAGCCGTGTATGTGAATCAAACAAATTTATGCATTTTTTTGTTGCAACTAAGACTGCATATGCTATTATGCTCACACAAACAATACTTTATATGTATAGATATCGAATATTATTCGATTGTGATGGTGATTCGCGATATGAATAGTCATGATAAGATCCGTACATGCGTAGTTGGAGCCACGGGATTTGCTGGGGCAGAAGTATGTCGATTCGTGCTGGGGCACCCCGTCTTCGAGTTGGCTGTTGCAACTGATCGAAAGGCCGCCGGATCCCCGCTCTCAGAGATATATCCTGCATTTTCCGGCATAAGTGGCATTAGCTTGTCTGCCCCCGATCCTGATGCCATCGCCTCGGCGGCAGAGCTTGCTTTTTTAGCAGTGCCACATACAGCTTCGCT
>DHPN01000015.1:53175-59287 GCA_002407925.1 Atopobiaceae bacterium UBA5363 | reverse complement strand
CTTCGCTCATTGAGCGTGGCGTTACGGTGATAGACCTCTCGGCAGACTATCGCATTAAGGACCCTCACATATATGAAAGCTGGTATAAAGCGAAGCATACATCCACAGGTCTTCTTACGCAGGCGGTCTATGGTCTGCCAGAGCTCAATCGAAAGGAGCTCCAGACCCTCTCTGTCCGATACAAGCGAGGAGAGGCGGTGCTTGTGGCAGCCCCCGGATGCTATCCCACGGCGACTGCCCTCGCTTGTATACCTGCTCTTGAGTCTGGCGTCGTAAAGGGAGACCTTGTGATTTCCGATGCGATCTCTGGTGTTTCTGGTGCAGGGCGCGCTCCATCTGCGCGCACACATTATTGTCACGCCAACGAGTCAGTTGAGGCGTATGGGGTAGCCAGCCATCGTCACATACCTGAGATGGAACAAACGCTGAGCCAAGTTGCTGGCCGTGCTATCTCTGTAGTTTTCACACCGCATCTTGCGCCATTGACAAGAGGCCTTCTTGCAACGGTGTACCTTCCGGTAAACGAAAGCGTCACTCAGAATGAGCTACAGAGGATCTATGAGCGACGATATGCCTCCGAACCGTTAGTTAGCGTGCTTGCCTACAACAACATGCCTCGTACAGGGTCTGTTGCTGGTTCCGTAAGAGCTCAGATAGGCCTCGCGCTTGACGCGAGGTTACATCATATGGCTATCGTCTCCTGCGCAATCGACAACCTCGGCAAGGGAGCTGCAGGACAAGCTGTCCAAGCAGCGAACATCGTCTGCGGCCTTCCTGAGATGGCCGGCATAGACGTAGCAGCCCCTGTTATATGAGGTATGAGGCACGTTCCCTTAAATGGCCTTTCATACAAATCTAAGCCGCTTTTGTAAAAGGACTGAGAGCGGTTGCTGATTGGAGACGTCCCTATGACGTATACACCCTTGGCTGTGCCATCCCAAGATCTTACGGCTTCCTCTTTTGGGTTTCAGAGTTGCAAGGGAGGTGTCTGTGCCGCTGACGGCATACGTGCTGCTGGTATAAGCGCAGGATTTAGGCATGATCCCTCTCGGCGTGATCTCGCGCTTGTAGCAGCAGATAGCGTCTGTGTCTGTGCTGCCACCTTTACGCAAAACTGCTTCTGTGCCGCTCCCGTGAGAGTATCTCGAGCCCATGCTGCACATGGGAGTACACGTGCCATAATTCTCAATTCTGGCAACGCCAACGCGGCGACAGGGGATGCAGGAATTAAGATCGCGCAACAAACAACTCAGATGGTTGCGACGGCGCTCCACTGCGAGCCTGAGGAGGTCCTTGTTGCCTCCACAGGAGTCATCGGGGTCCCCCTAGAGATGAGACCTTTTGAGAAGGGCATACCTGAAGTCATTGCCGCTCTCGAGCATTCGGCCGATGCCGCACACCATGCGGCTGAGGCCGTGATGACCACTGACACACACGCAAAAGAATGTGCTCTTGAGGGACAAATTGCTTCTTCTGATGGGGCGACCTCCACCGTGCATGTCGGGGGCTTTGTAAAGGGATCCGGCATGATTCAGCCCAATATGGCTACCATGCTTGCGGTCATTGCTACCGACGCCCCGCTTACTGCCGAAGCCGCACGCTTGGCCCTTGGGGCCGCAGTCAAGGTGACCTTCAACAAAGTTACCGTTGACTCAGACACGTCGACGAACGATTCCTGCTTTCTTCTTGCAACCGGTGCAGCGAAGTGTGAGGAGATAGAGGTGGATTCTAAAGCATATCCTGCGATTTCCGCAGCGATACGGGAGGTATGCGAACGCCTTGCTCGCGACATTGCAGCTGATGGAGAGGGATCGACCAAACTCATCATTGTTGACGTGCTGGGGGCTGCCTCACAAGACGATGCGGACAAAGTTGCCCGCTCTATCGCGAACTCCCCGCTTGTGAAGACAGCCGTCTTTGGTCATGACGCCAATTGGGGTCGTGTTGCGGCTGCCGCGGGAAAATGTGGTGTAGCTTTTAATCAAAAGAACGTGGACATCGACTTTCTTGGTGTTCCGGTGCTGCGCTCAGGCCTGCCCGTGCCTATGGATGAGCAAGATATGCTCCGTCGTTTTAAAGCTGACGAGATACCCATAGCAATATCACTGAAGATGGGCACATTCCATTCGCGCGTGTGGACCTGCGATCTCACGCATAACTACGTGCGCATCAATGGAGAATACCGCACATAGCTGTCTTTCAATTTGCCAGCACATGGTATAGGAGATAGTTGCCGGAGTTTAGCGAGAAAGACAGGGGATATGCCAAAAATCAGGCAAAAGACAACCGACGTAGCGCTGCGTAAAGCTGAAGTACTTGTAGAGGCGCTCCCATGGATGAGGAAATGGTCCGGAGCCACCGTCGTCGTGAAATATGGGGGCTCATCCATGGAAGACGCTGCGTTGCGATCCAAGGTGCTCGAGGACATTCTGCTTCTCAAGCTCATGGGAGTGCGTGTGGTCTTGGTGCATGGGGGTGGCAAGACGATCTCTCGCCTTATGGGCAGACTTGGCCTTGGGGTGGATTTCAAGAATGGGATGCGTGTCACAAATGATGAGACGATGCGCGCAGTTCAGATGGCGCTGGTTGGCCAAGTAAATGTCACGCTTGTAGAGTCCCTCAACAAACTCGGTTGCTATGCAGTTGGATTGACAGGGGCAGATGGCTGCATATTGCGCGCTGAGCAACTCGATCCAGAACTGGGCCGGGTCGGTAAAGTGTGTGAGGTTAATATCGACCTCATTCAAAAAACGCTGAACTCTGATTACATTCCGGTCATTGCGAGCGTAGGATTTGGCGCAGATGGTGCATACAATATCAATGCGGATTTTGCGGCGAGCCAAATTGCGGCTGCCCTTCATGCCAACAAGCTCTTCTTTTTGACTGACGTCGATGGCCTGTATGCTGATTTCGCTGACAAGAATAGCCTCATAGCTCAAATGAGTGTTAGCGAAGCAAAGTCTCTAGTACATTCAAAGAAACTCTCATCTGGCATGATTCCCAAAATAGCGGCAGCGGTTGAGAGCATAGATTCAGGCGTAGGACAAGTTACTATCCTTAATGGAACTTTTCCGCACTCAATTTTGATTGAAATGTTTACCAACGAAGGCATAGGGACTGAAATCCACAGAGAGGGATAGTGTCATGTACACATTTGATACGGATGCACCGTTTATTCATGATGATTCCCAATACCTCATTGGCACCTACCAACGCCTGCCAGTGGAGTTCGTCGAAGCGCACGGCGCTGTGCTTACCGACTCCGAGGGACGTGACTTTCTCGATTTTCTGGGGGGTATAGGAGCCGCGAGTCTCGGCCATTGCCATCCTGCGGTTGTAGAGGCTCTTCATAGACAGATCGATCGTGTGTGGCAAGTTGGAAATTATTTTTATGTCGAGAATCGCTCAGAGCTTGCTCATGGCATAGCTGACCTGCTCTCCACTACGACAGATGCTATGGGACATGTCGTTGGGTCGACTTCTACCCGTTGGAAGACGTTTTTTGCCAACAGCGGAGCAGAGGCAAATGAAGGGGCGATCAAGCTTGCAAGGCGCTGGGGGGAAAAGAACCTCGCGGGTGCCTCTACAATTATAAGCGCCAAGAAGAGCTTCCATGGACGTACGCTAGCAACGCTTGCGGCAACTGGCCAAGACGCCTTCCATAAGACTTTTTTGCCCATGCCCCAAGGCTTTGATTTCGTGTCGCTCAATGATGTGTCGGCTTTGGAGCACAAACTTGACGTGCTTGCTGAGGGTGGCAAGCAAGGTGCCTGCGCGATCATGCTCGAGTGCATACAAGGTGAAGGTGGTGTCTGGCCTGCCGAGAACAGCTATCTGCGCTCAGTGCGGGAAATCTGTGACGATCGAGGGCTCATCCTGATTATCGATGAGGTACAAACCGGGTTTTTCCGAACCGGAGCGCCTTTTTCCTTCCAGCTAGCAGGTATTGAGCCCGACGTCGTCTCGCAGGCCAAGGGTATAGCTGACGGCTTTCCTATGGGGGCGGTCAGTGCTCGTGCCCAGGTTGCCGACCTCTTAGGCCCAGGGGACCATGGATCGACATTTGGGGGCAATGCCCTTGCCGCAGCTGCCGGGCGCGCTACCGTTGAGACCCTTGTTTCACAGAATGTCGGCGAGCATGTCATTGTCGTAGGGCAACATCTGGCAGATGGGCTTGCGGAACTCCCGCACGTAAGCGAAGTACGCGGGAAAGGGCTCATGAGAGGGGCGCAGCTTGATATCCCTATCGCCGGCGACGTGGTCGATGCTGCATTGGCTGAGGGGTTGGTGCTCAACCATATTGGTGATTCGATACTGAGATTTCTTCCCCCGCTTGTCATCACTGAAGGACAGATTGACACGATGCTTGGAAAGCTCAAGGAAATTTTGGAGCGCATAGGCAACGGCAATTAGGGTCTTGCCAATTCGAACACTGAAGCTACATATCTGAGATCCAGAGAGGCTGTATCTTAGAGGGTGCTAAGTCAGTTTTGCAAAGCTTGGCCGACGATGTTGCAAGCGTTCTTCTTAGCTCGCTTGGCAGGGGATACGCCGGGGCTTCTGAGACGTTTGGCACTTCAGCCGCATGAAGAAGGGACAGTTATGGCGTTACATATCGTTGAGGAGGCCAACAGGTGTCTTGGATGTAGGCATCCACTTTGCCGGGAAGGTTGTCCTGTACATACGCCGATTCCCGAAGTCATTGCAATGTTTAAGAACCGTGATCTTGAGTCGGCCGGGGCAACTCTTTTTGATAACAATCCAATGAGCGTCATATGCGCAGTCGTCTGCAATCATTCCAACCAATGCGAAGGGCACTGCATCCAAGGCAAAAAAGGGATGTCCATACACTTCTCTGCCATTGAGAGCTATATCTCTGAATCGTATCTCGAAAGAAACACCCAAAAGATCGCCATTTCAAAGGCAGCGCCAAACGGGCATAGCGCGGCAATCATCGGTTCTGGCCCTGCGGGCATAGTTGTTGCAATAAAGCTTGCCCTGGCAGGATGTGAGGTCACGATTTTTGAGCAGAAGCCAAGGATTGGTGGCGTTCTTGAGTACGGGATTCCTGACTTTAGACTTCCCAATCGCTATGTTGAGAACTACCGCGAGCTTCTTGTAGCCCTTGGGGTCAAGATGCGTACTGCGACCACGATTGGGGGCGCGCTTAAGATCGACGATCTGCTGCGTGATGGCTATGATGCCGTGTTTGTGGGAACAGGCGCGTGGCGTGCGAGGACCTTGGGCATTAAAGGGCAGGCTCGCGGCAATGTATATTTCGGAATTGACTATCTCGTGAATCCGGGGTCTTGCGACGTAGGCGAGACCGTTGCCGTCATAGGCGTTGGCAATGTCGCGATGGATGTTGCGAGGACAGCTCTTCGCAGAGGTGCCCACCAGGTTACGCTCTATTCGAATTGGGGAGGTGTCTCTGCAAGCTCGGACGAAGTGGAGCTTGCAGAACTCGATGGCGCTGATATCGAATACGGTCTCTCGGTAGAGTCAGTCAATGACCGTGGACCTCTCTTTCGCAAGTCCGTCTTGGACGAGGCAGGGAAGTTTGTTGGCTTAGGTGACGAAGAAATACAAAAAGATTGTGACACGACGATTTTCTGCGTATCTCAGGTTCCCAAAAATAAGCTTCTCTTAACGACCAAGGGTCTTGAGGCAACGGACGCCGGCACGCTCAAGGTAGACAAAAACAGCATGACGACAGTCGACGGCGTCTTTGCGGCAGGCGATGTGGTAACTGGCCCGAAAACAGTGGTCCATGCGGTTGAAGGAGCCAAGAAAGCAGCTGAAGCGATGCTGCGCTATATGCACATCGTCAGCGCTTAATTGCAAGTGAAAAAATTGCCATGTTTCGCCTCGTCTGGAGGCAGCAACGGGCCAAAATTCGCTGTATACAAAGTCTGAAAAACGGGTACAAAATATGTGTGTGACCTCGAGCATCCAAGAATGTCGAGTAAGGGAGACCGTCACAGTTGTGCGGTTTAGCTTTCGGCGTTAATGAATAGCAGTGAGGGGATACCGCTATGTACAACGTGTTGGTTGGCGGGGCAGCAGGGCAGGGCATCGAGACCACAGTTGCGGTCCTTGAGCGAATGCTCAA
>DHPN01000015.1:17150-52871 GCA_002407925.1 Atopobiaceae bacterium UBA5363 | reverse complement strand
CTTTGCGACAGCTCGATTGAGGCGGACGATCCTCGTGTCATTGCTATCGATATGAATTCCATGGCAAAGGAGCTGGGTAATCCCCGTGTCTCCGGGAGCATAGCCACAGGGGCGATACTAAAATTGTTCGGAGAGCCTCTGGAGGGCATTGACAACGCATTGTCTGCTTCCATAAAGCCAAAATACCTCGAAATCAACCAAAAAGCAGCGCGGAGAGGCTTTGAGGCAGTTCGCGAGCGTTTTCCTCATTTGACAGGGACGCATGCTGGCGATCTGCTCATTTCAGGAAGCCAAGCGATGGCTCTAGGCGCGATAGCGGCTGGATTGCGCTTCTATTCGGCCTATCCGATGTCTCCGGCGACTCCTCTGATGGAAGCTTTAGCGGTTAAGGCCGATGAGGTGGGGTTGGTAGTCGAGCAGGCTGAAGATGAGATAGCGGCCATCAATATGGCAATAGGTGCATCGTTTGCGGGAGCTCGCGCCATGACAGGGACTTCCGGCGGGGGATTTTCTCTTATGATAGAGGCTCTCGGGTTGTCTGGGATTGCCGAGGTCCCTTTGGTCGTCGTCGACGTGCAGCGTCCAGGCCCGGCGACTGGCCTGCCCACACGCACTGAGCAAAGTGACCTTCTGTTTGCCATCTCTGCATCACAAGGGGAGTTTCCACGAATAGTCCTGTCCGTGCGTAACGGCGAGGACGCATTTTATCAAATCATGCGTGCCTTTGATTTGGCCGAGCGCTTCCAGGTGCCTGTCATCGTCCTGAGCGACCAGTATATCGGGGATTCATCTTGGACGATCACCCGTCTCGATCCAGCACGAATCTCTGTGGCGCCTGTAGGGGACGAGGTCGATCAAAAGGGCCCTTACCTTCGTTATCGCGACACTGACAGCGGTGTGTCGCCACGGGCTATTCCCGGGGATGGACGACACATCGTAGCAATTGACAGCGACGAACATGATGAAGCTGGCCATATCACCGAGTCAGCCCGGATGCGCGTTCAGATGGTTAATAAACGCATGCGTAAGATCGACGGGATCAAAGCTCAACTCAAGGAGCCCGCCTTCATAGGTACTGATAACTTTGATGTGCTGTTTATTGGCTGGGGATCAATGTGGGCACCTCTGACAGAGGCAGTAGGCCTTCTCAATGAGGGCAAGGAAGGCTGTTATGCTGCCTTAGTGTTTGGCGATGTCTATCCGTTGCCTCAGCGCCTGCTTCTCGACAAGAGTAAGCAAGCTTCGCGCATCATTGATGTGGAACAAAATGCGACGGGCCAGTTGGCAGAGCTTATTCGACGCGAAACTGGCATCGTATGCGATGCTCGCATACTCAAATATGATGGGCGTCAGATCTCTGGAGAAGAAATTGCGGAACGTATTTGGGAGGGGGCTGATAACAGATGAGCGCTCAGGCAGATAGCGTCAGGGAAGAAGAGTTTCATTGTGCCTCTGAAACCGCTTGGTGTCCCGGCTGTGGCAATTTCTCAATCTTGGCTTGTTTGAAAGAAGCACTGGAGGGATTAGATCTTGAGCCGAGTCAGGTGCTGCTTGCAGCTGGTATAGGGCAGGCTGCAAAAATTCCCCAGTATCTTAATACCAATGCTTTTTGCGGACTGCACGGAAGGGCTTTGCCTGCTGCCGAAGCAGCAAAAATTGCCAATGAGCACCTCACGGTCGTTGTCAGTACCGGAGATGGTGACTCATATGGTGAGGGTGCTGGTCACTTCATCCATGCCATCCGCCGCAATGTAAACCTTGCGCATTTCGTGCATGACAACCAGATATATGGTCTTACCAAAGGACAAGCGTCTCCGACCTCAATGCTTGGAATCAAAACAGACGTCCAAGTAGACGGTAACATAGCCGACCCTCTCAACCCGCTTGCAATTGCGATTGCGGCGGGAGCTGGCTTTGTAGCTCGCGGTTTTGTCGGCCATCATGATCAGCTTGTCAAGCTGATGAAGGAGGCAATCTCGTATGAGGGGTACGCGCTGGTTGACATTTTGCAGCCTTGTGTGAGCTTCAATAAGCTTAATACATACGCTTGGTATAATGAACGTGTCTATGACTTGGGCAGCTCATATGATCCTTCTGATCGCATGGCCGCCCTAGCAGTGGCGTCAGAGTTTGGTGAGAGGATTCCCCTCGGCATTCTTTATAAAGCCAAGCGGGTGCCATTCCATGAGCGTAATGAGACCCTCAAGAGCGGACCTCCGCTGTTTAAAAGGATAACAGATCCAGCGTTAGTGGATCGGTTTATAGAAGAATATGTGTAGATCGCAGTGGATGGAGGAAAAATGTCAGTTAAAAATTCTATGACCTCGGATTTTCTGCATTCAGCATATGCGGGGGAGAGCATGGCACATATGCGCTACCTGATCTGGGCAGATGTTGCTGAAAAGGAGGGCTTCAAAAATGTGAGCCGTCTCTTTAAGGCTATTGCTGCCGCTGAACAGGTGCATGCTACAAACCATTTCCGTACGATTGATGGCGAGACGCAGGGCGCTGCTGTGACGGCAAATGGCGTCTTCGGATACAACTCTACGGAAGAAAATCTCAAGGGCGCCATACAGGGCGAGCTCGGTGAGGTAGAGCAGATGTATCCGGTTTACCTCAACGCGGCTAAATTCCAAAACGAGCCGGAGGCGCAGAGGTCATTTCATGGCGCTTTGGAGGCGGAGAAGCAACACGCCGCATTATTCCAGCAAGCGCTTGATGCTGTAAAGCAGGGCAAGGATGCTGATTTTGGCACCATTTATATCTGCCCTGTGTGCGGCTATACCGTTGTCGGCGATGCTCCTGAGAAGTGCCCGGTATGCGGTGCTTCCCGTGAAACGTTCCTCAAGTTTTAAGCGGCTTCGCAACAATGGGAAGCATAGCTTCGTAGCGCTTTGATGTGGTCGATGGCGTTTCCGAGGCTGGCAGTTGCTTCTGTGCACTGGCTGAATGGCATGAGGCCGTTCAACCAGTGCTTTCTATAGATATCTGCAGTTTGCCGGACATTTCGGCGTTGAGAGCGCGTGGCTTTAGATTTGGGTACGTTACAATAAAGCGGCAGTTGACGTACAGGGAGCATGATGAGCGCAGAGACAGCGATGGAAGACAAGCTAGCCCAAGCAGAAGGCTTGCTGCTGCAGGGCCAAGATGAGCCTGCTGAGCAGTTACTTGCCCGCCTTGCTGAGGATGCAGAAGAATACGTCGACCGCAACTGCCCCACTACTGATGAGGTGCAGTGGTTCGATTTCCCAACCATCTTTGAGCGTTTGGCATATCGTCGTGTCGAGTCAGATCCACGCGAGCTGCGTGATATCGGCGAGCCCCTCGAACGCCTTTACGGGGATTTTGCGCTAGCCGAGGTGCATCTCGGTGACTATGATGGCGCAATGCGCGCTCTCAAACAGGCGATACGCTGGAACCCCATGAATTGCGAGCATCGGTTGAATCTCGCTGACCTTTATCGAGTTTCCGGGGATATGAAAGAATATCTTGCGTTGACCTATTCAGTTTTTGAGCGTGCAAGCGATGCTAAGCACCTGGCCCGTGCGTTCGCTAATTTCGCTAACTGGTTTGCATCTACGAAAAAGCCCCGTGTGGCTGCAGCCGCCTTGCGCGCAGGGCGCAGACTTGAGACAGGCGACTCGGTTCTAGAGGCAGCCCTGAAGGAGTCAAAGGGCACAGACCATGATCCAGACGAAGTAAGTGATGCTGAGGCGCAAGAGCTCCTCGGCAAGGAGGGTCTACCCGATGGGGCGAATGCCGAAATCGCTATCTGCCTCTTGATGTGCGCCACTGATGCTGCCGGAGTCGGCGAGCGCGATCTCGCCACAAAGCTGACGGTGCGGGCCCGGGATTTGGTGGGAGAAAGCGCAGCGATGGCGCTTTTGCAACTTATACGTGCTGATGATGTAGATTCAAAGGCCACACGTGATAGCAAGGGTTCTGATGGGAGCGGCTCCTGTGCCTCGGCGTGAAAAGAAAACGATAGCTCGCAATCGCAAGGCTCACCATGACTATGAAATTGGTGAGACCTATGAAGCTGGGGTTGTGCTCACGGGCACTGAGGTCAGGAGCCTGCGCGAGTTGCCGTGCCAGATCAGCGATTCTTTTTGCATCGTCCGTGACGGTCAGCTCTGGCTCGTTGGTGTGCACATTCACCCTTTCTCTCATGGCAGCGTTTGGAATGTGGATCCGGACCGCCGCCGTAAGCTCTTGCTGCATCGTCGCCAGATTGCGTATCTAGATACTAAGTTGCGCACGAAGGGCCTTTCTGTAGTGCCCCTTGAGCTATATTTTGATGATCACAATCGCGTCAAGCTTCTGATCGGCCTCGGAAGGGGAAAGAAGCTCTATGATAAGAGGCGCGATTTAGCCCGCCGCCAATCGGATCGTGACGTGCAGCGTGCACTCAAGGAACGTAGCCGCTAGTAGTTTTGCTTCCTCCGCCTGTGTAAAGGCATAGGTGCGGCTCTTTTCCTCATGTATACTGTTTTTGACACGTCAAATAGGCGTGTGGAGAGACTCGATTTCAGGAGGGGTTTGTATGTCTGACGAAAAGAAGACCTATACATTCCGTTGTACTGTTTGTGGTTATGAGGTTACCGTTGATACGCCCGAGCTTCCTGAAGACTTCGTCTGCCCTGTCTGCGGCGTTGGTGCGGATATGTTTGAGCTGGTAGAGGAGTAGGTAAGCGGCAAGACAGAGGGGCTGTCCTGCCAGAAGGAGACGCTCGCTATGGATAAGACGGCTTTGTTTAAACTCTCGTCTGGACTTTATATAGTCTCAGCGACTGATGGAGAGCACACAGGCGCATGTGTCATCAACACGGCGCTGCAGGTTACAAGTGAGCCGCTGCAGCTAGCTGTTACCGTTAACAAAAAGAACTATACCTGTGGTGTAATTAAAGAAGCCGGCCATTTCACGCTAACCGTTCTCTCTCAAAAGGCGGATATGCCGCTCATTGGCAGGTTTGGATTTAAGAGCTCGCGTGATTTCAACAAGTTTGATGGCATCGAGACTGAGACTTCTAGCATGTTCGACCCTTATACGCTTGAAGGGGCATGCGCTCTTATTGTATGTGCCACTGTGCAGACGGTTGACGTGGGAACTCACCTGATGTTTATAGGCGAGATGACTGATGCAGAGGTTCTTTCAGATGACAAGCCTTTAACGTATGAGTACTACCATTCTGTCCTTAAGGGAAAAACTCCGCCGAAGGCCTCCTCTTATATTGCTGGGGCTGACCCTACAAAGGTCACTAAGGTTGCAGATAAAGCCAATATGCATCATTTTCGCTGTACGGTTTGTGGGTATGTCTATGAAACGCCTGCTACTGTCTTGCCCAAGGATTTCAAGTGTCCAATTTGCGGTTTTGGTCCCGACAAGTTTGAGCAGATCGATTAGAGCTCTTTTCGCGGTGGGATCCCTGTTTCAAGGGGAACTCTAGATAAGGCCGCCAGAAGGCACTAGATGAGATGGTAAATAAAGACCTCGCCATAAATATTATGGCGAGGTCTTTATTGCACACAATAATTTGTGACATAAGCTTGTGCCATAAGCGACTGTTTAGCCGCCGTTGGCAGCAAAGATGGCCTTTTTACTTTTGAGCCAGCAGAGTCTCATTTATACTGACAGATGATGGCTGGCCCCGGAGCCAGATATCCGGGGCACAATGCGCTATTAGCCCAAGTGCTTAAAGTAGCTCAGCTCTTAAGATCGAACAATAATGTGTCGCCAGCCGCAAGCCTGTCGTTCAGCGGCCGTCAATAGAAGCACGTAATTATTGGTGAAAAATGTCCCGAGCGCACCTGCCGAACTTATTTACGCAGTTCAGAAGGGGAGTTCGAGTGAAGTTTGCATGGTGGAGGCGCGGAGAATCGAACTCCGGTCCAAGATAACCCCCTGATAGGTGTCTCCAGGCTCAGTCTATGCTTAGATCTCAAACGCCTCGCACGCATTGACCAGCGCTTGGCGTTCCAGTTGGTTCATTCTTAGCGAGCGGCATACCAGCTACGTCCGCGCGTGCATCTCCCTAGATGACGTCGCACTAGAGTCGGGAGAAGCCCCTAGATTGACGCGCTACTTTTTAATTAAGCAGCGAGAGCCAGAGTAGCTGGCTCATAAGAAGAATCGTTGTCAATTCAATTTGACAGTACCCCTGTTTAACGTGGCGAGGAGACCACGGCCTGCTGCCCGTCTCAGAGCTACCCTGTCGAAACCAGTCGCCCCCATGACGCGGGTGGGAAAGTGTCACCATACGAATGTCAAAGAACGTCTGTTTAGTATATACCCTGATACAGTTTGGGAATGCTTCGCTATGTCTTTGTATATGTGGCCTTTTCTGCATGCGAGGCATCGCAAGCGTTCCGCAGAGGTCCTGCTCAAATTTTGGAGGGCTCCATGATTATCAGGCGGGCGACAAGAGAAGACCTTCCAAGGCTAATAGATCTGCTCAACCAAGTGTTGATGGTGCACTATGAGGGCAGGCCCGATCTTTTTAGGCCACATACCCGCAAATACACTGACGAGCAGCTTTGCCAAATCTTGGCTGATGAGACAAGGCCCGTCTTTGTGGCATACGATGCAAGCCACCCTTCTGTGGGTGTTGTAGGCTATGTGTTCTGCATAGCTGAGGACTTCTCGCATTCAAACAACATGCAGCCAATTCAAACGTTGTATATCGATGACCTTTGTGTTGATGAGCACTATCGTGGTGATCATATCGGTACGGCGCTTTATAAATATGTTTTGAGTTGGGCACGAAGTCATAGTTTTTATAACGTGACACTCAATGTGTGGTGCTGCAACCTTAAGGCTATGGACTTTTATCGTTCACTTGGCCTTACGCCGTACAAAGTTGGCATGGAGCAGGTCCTCTAGGATAGGAAAGAGGAGGCCTTGATGAAGCAGAGGGAAAGTGGTGTCGCATTGGTTCTCGAAGGCGGTGGATATCGCGGTATATTCACTGCTGGCATTCTTGACGTCTTGATGGAACATGGCCTAGCGGGAGTGTTCGCAAGCGTGTGGGGCACCTCAGCCGGGGCAATGAATGCCATCAACTTCAAAAGTCACCAGCTCGGCCGTACCATGCGGATCATGCTTGCCTTTCGTGACGACAGACGTTTCATGTCCTTTACCTCCCTTGTCCGAACAGGCAATTTGACCGGGGGGGACTTCGTATATGACAAAGTCCAAAACCGTCTCGACCCATGCGACAACAATGTATTCAATGACAACCCCATGGCCATGTACGCAATTGCCTCAGATGTGGTGTTTGGCACAGCCGCTTACCTGCCGGTAGAAACGTTGCCAACTGACATTCTTAAAGTGCGCGCGTCAGCGTCGTTGCCGGTCGTCTCCCAAATGGTCGAAATCGATGGCCATCGCTATCTGGATGGAGGAACCACTGATTCCATTCCCTTTGCAGCGGCGCTCGGCCTTGCTGATGCGCTCTCTCCCTTGCCCAAAGACTATACGCCGGCATTGCGAGCAGTTGTGGTTGTGACGCAGGACCGCACGTATGAAAAGGAGCCATCAAGTGAGCTGATAGCCGTGCGCTCGCATCGCTATGACGATTATCCTTATTATCTTGAGGCTCTCCGTAGTCGATACCTTCGTTACAATGCTCAGCGCGATCTTTTGTGGAAGCTAGAGGAGCAAGGTACAGCTTTTGTGTTTTCCCCATCAAAGCCCGTTGAGGTTGCCACCAACGAGCGCGATGGAAGTCGCTTGCTTGACCTTTACCTGCAAGGGCGAAAGCAGGCTGAGTCGAGACTAGATGAAATGAAGGCCTTCTTGCGCTCTGCAGGCCCTCAGCACGAGACGGATTGAAGTGTGGACTGTACAAACAAGCAAAAACAGAGGGTGAATTGGATAGACGTGGCGAAAGGTACGGGCATCGTGCTTGTCGCGCTCGGTCATCTTACCAACGGGCAAGGCGAGAGCATCTGGCTTCCAGGACTATCTGGTTTTCATGTGGCCCTCTACCTTTTTCATATGCCGCTCTTCTTTTTGCTGGGGGGGCTTGTCCTCCATGTACGCACCAAGAACCTCCATGGGTTTGTTTTGAGCCGTGCTCGAAGCCTTGTTGTCCCTTACTATGTCTTTTCTCTCTATTATCTGGCAAAGCCTGGCTTTCTTGCGCTCTTTCCGTCTCTTGCCTCACAGTTTGGCTCTGAGGCAAGCGAAAGCCTCGTCGCGGCAGCCTGGGAAGTTCTGATCATGGGGCGGGGCCTATGGTTTTTATGGGCGTATTTTTGGGGGGAGCTCTGTGCATTTGTATTGCTAAGAGCGTTACTGCGACTCTGCGTTTCAGAACATGTGCAAACGGCGGCATGCGCGGGGGCGGGTGCTTTGCTTGTTATTTGCGAGCAACTATGGTGGAGCGTAGGCCCTGCGATCGCGTTGCCTTTTCAGCTTATCTCTGGATTAGAGGCCGCGGGTTATATTCTGGTCGGCGTTGCTCTGCGAGATGTTTTATCTGCAATCTCAAGGAACGTCGCTCTCGTTGGCTGCTTTGGGGCAATCACAATCAGCTTATTTTGTGTATGCGCGATGGAGCAAGTTCCCCTTGCTTTTGTGAGCCCAGAGGTGGTATCAGTCTCGACTTTTGGCGTACCCCTCCTTGATGCAGCGGCTGCGCTTCTCATAGCGCTCGTCGGCTCATGGGGAGCTATTCTTTTCTCACAGGCCTTGAGGGCTTGCCCTGTACTTGAGTTCGTTGGGAGAGACAGCATCGTTTTCTACGCTTTGTCCGCGCCAGCCATGAATCTGAGCAAGGCGCTGCTTTTTATCGGGGTTGGCATTGATGCGTCATCCGCGCCGATAACTTTGCAGCTGGTATGTGGTCTTCTTCTCACTTTGGGATCTTTGTTGGTCATCTGGCCGTTTGATCTGCTCATCCACCACCTGCTCCCTTGGACTATAGGGCAGCGGCAAATCCCGCGGAAAAATGCATAGAAAAAAGCAGGTGTCCTGCTTATGGCGAGAGCGCTATACTAGGAAGGCTTCTTTTGCAGAGCCCCGTAATCTCTGACAAGAACGAGCACGGAAATACGTAATGTGGAGGAGTCAAGTGGAAAAATCGACTCATTTTGCGCGGTCGGGCGAGGTAGAGCGCAAGTGGGTGCTCATTGATGCTGATGGCGCGACCCTTGGTCGTCTGGCGACGACTGCTGCTATGGCGCTTCGCGGCAAGAATAAGCCCCAATACACGCCCAATACAGACACAGGCGATTTCGTCATAGTGATTAATGCCGATAAGGTCCAGCTTACCGGCACGAAAGCTGAGAAGAAGACATACTGGCGCTATTCTGGCTGGCTTGGCGGTATGCATTTCGAGTCCTTCAAGGAAGCCATGGAGAAGCACCCTGAGCGTGTTGTTGAGCATGCAATTAAGGGCATGCTTCCGAAGACGAGCTTAGGCCGTCAGCAGGCTACGAAGCTGAAGGTCTATGCAGGTCCCGAACATCCCCATACAGCTCAGAACCCCACCAAGATCGATTGGAGGGCCTAATCTATGGCAGACACTAGCGTTACTTACACAGGCACGGGCCGCCGCAAAGAGGCCACTGCTCGTGTACGCCTTATTCCAGGGACGGGCAAGGTAACGGTTAATGGCCGTGATGCAGCCGATTATTTCGGCCGTCAGCAGCTCGTTGACAATGCGTGTGCCCCGTTGCGCGTGACAGACACCGCGGGCCACTTTGACGTTTTCGCCAACTGTGACGGAGGCGGCATTAACGGTCAATCAGGAGCGCTTCGTTTAGGGATTGCTCGCGCGCTGCTCACCGCTGGAGACTATCGCAGTGAGCTTAAGAAGGCCGGCTATCTGACACGAGACGCCCGCGCTGTTGAACGCAAGAAATATGGTCTTAAAAAAGCTCGTAAGCGTCCGCAGTTCTCGAAGCGCTAAGCTGCGGCTACAGTGTACGCATGGCCCGTCGGCTTTGGTCGGCGGGTTTTTTGTTGTCAGTCTCCATCACAAGAGGCCATAGGGTCTCGCCGTGCGGTAGAATTGCCATATACGTAGCTCAATTGCATTAAACCAAGGAGGATCCATGTGTGGAATCGTCGGGTATACGGGGAAAAAACAAGCTCAAAAATACCTGTTAGATGGGCTTGCCGCACTGGAGTACCGCGGGTATGACTCTGCGGGCTTAGAAGTACTTTCTCCTGATGGTCAGCTGCATGGAGTAAAGTGCTCAGGTCGCGTATCGACGCTGGTAGAGCGTTGTACGACGGTCAATCTCGTAGGGACGCAAGGAATTGCTCACACTCGTTGGGCTACCCATGGCGCGCCGACTGACCGCAATGCTCATCCGCACTTGGATTGCTCTGGTCGCATTGCGATCGTGCATAACGGGATCATAGAGAACTATCGTGAGCTTCGTTCTTATCTCATGGGTGAGGGCCATACCTTTGCAAGCGACACAGACTCAGAGGTAGTTGCCCATCTCATAGAAGACGCTTGGGCGGGGCCAGCCAAGGGAAATCTTGTGGCAGCCGTGCGCAATGCCATCTCGCGTCTGAAGGGCTCTTGGGCCCTTGCTGTTGAGTCTGCAGACGCCCCTGGTGAAATTGTTGTTGCGCGCAAGGGCTCTCCGCTTGTCGTAGCATCCACTCCAGGCGGTGCGTATGCAGCTTCTGACGTGATGCCACTTGCAGCTATTACCTCTCATGTCATAAACCTCGACGATGGGCAGCTTGCTCGCCTTAACCAAGACGGCTCCATACAGGTTTTCTCAGCAGATGGCTTGCCGGTGGACCATCCTTCTACGATTGACATTGATTGGGATGCCTCGGCAGCTACGCTTGGCGGCTATTCGGATTTTATGGCCAAAGAGATATCTGAGCAGCCAGAGGCCATTGAGCGCTTGCTCAAGGGCCGGCTCACGGACAAGGGTATCGAGCTCGATGAGCTGTCAATGAGCGAAGAGGAGCTTTCAGCGATTGACCGCATCTACCTTGTTGCGTGCGGGACCTCTTACCATGTGTGCTTAATCATGCAGATGCTACTTGAGCAATGGGCCAAGATTCCAACGGTGTGCGAGTACGCATCTGAGCTCAACTACAAAGAACCTTTGGTAACTGACCACACTCTTTGCGTTGTGGTTACGCAGTCAGGCGAAACGGCCGACACGCTTACTGCTGAGCGTCGTATGAAAGCTTTGGGATGCAAAACATTTGCAATAACAAACGTGCTTGGCTCTACAGCAGCTCGCGAGTCAGATGGTACACTATATGTTCAGGCGGGGCCTGAGGTGTGCGTTTGTTCGACCAAGGCCTACACCGCTCAAATGGTCGCAGGCATACTTCTTGTGCTCAGGCTCGCCCTCTCGCATGGGGAGATGGACGAACCAGAGGTAGCGCGGCGTTACAGGGATTTGTGCGCCCTTCCCGATCTGATTCGTGAGGTGCTAAAACGCCGGTGGCAAGATAAGCAGGCTTCGAGGGTCTTCCGCAAGGCGCACTCTGCGCTGTTCCTTGGCCGTGGCGTTAACTCAACTACTGCTTATGAGGGTGCTCTCAAGCTGAAGGAAATCAGCTATTTGCATGCCGAAGCATACCCTGCCGGTGAGATGAAGCATGGCCCGATCTCGTTGCTTGAGCCAGGCTTCCCAGTCGTTGCAATCGTTCCTGCCGACCATGTCCATGACAAGACCGTCTCGAACATCCAAGAGGTAATTGCGCGAGGAGCCACCTGCATAGCAGTCGCAACTGATAATGACGAAGACGTGGCAAGCATGTGCGAGGACACGCTATGGATTCCTCCCGTTCCCGAAGAGGAGCTCGTGCCAATTGTGGCCATTGTCCACTTGCAAATGCTTGCGCGCTATGTTGCCCTGGATCGCGGTTGCGACGTTGATAAGCCGCGTAACCTTGCAAAGTCCGTCACGGTGGAGTAGCTGCCATGGCTCTTGCGGGTGTGGGGGTGGATATGTTTGAGATTAGAAAGATGGAGCGTGCCATAGCGCGCCATCCCTCTTTTGTCGTGCGGGTCTTTACGCAAGACGAGTGTGAGTATTGTGAAAGCTGCATACACCCTGCTTCCCACTATGCTGCCTGCTTTGCTGCAAGAAGAGCGGTATTCAAAGCCCTTGGCTGCCAGCCCGCTTCCGGTATCCATATACAAGATGTCTCAGTTTCCCATAGCAAGAAGTCTCGTTATCCACAGGTGGTTTTGAACGGCCGCCCAGCTGAGATAGCGCATGATCAAGGCGTGCAGGAGATCGCTCTCTCACTTTCCTATACTCATGACGTGGCTGTTGCCAATGCTGTTGCGGTAACGCAAGAGGCACGACCGCGACAAAACGTCAGGTTTGACTCGAAAAAGGAGCTGAGCAAGACTTTCCGGCGCGCGCGTGACGTGCTAGATGAGCTTGAGCACTATCAAAACGCAGGGAGAACATCTCTAGCTGAGTCCCTTAGCACATCGACTGTCCTACGCTCCCCTAGGCTGTCGGATGATTCCATAAAGGAGTGAATATAAATTATGCAACCAGTGCTCAATGTGGAGGACGTCGGGCGGGTGGAAGAAGCTCTCACTGAGGCAGGCGTTAGCATTTCTGAACTCATGCGCAGGGCGGGAGCGGCTGTCGCACATGAAGCTTTGCATATGAAGGAGGTCCATGATGTCGCCATCCTGACTGGCCTTGGCAACAATGGTGGTGATGGCTGGGTCGCAGCCGAAGAGCTCATGAAGCAAGGCTTGCACGTAACAGTTGTGTCGCCTGTTGAAATAGCGGCGATCCATAGTGACCTAGCTCGTGTTGTTGCGAAGGGCGCGCACAAAGCGGGAGTAGGCGTCATGGTGGCACCTCCACGAGATCAGCTCGAGGCTTTGTTCATGTCAGCTGACGTTGTGATTGATGCCATGTTGGGGACAGGCTTTCACGGAGCCGTTCGTGCTCCGTTTGATATTTGGATAAACACCTTGAATTCCTCCGGAGTGCAGGTAATCTCCGTTGACGTGCCCAGCGGGCTCTCAGCACAGACAGGCCTTGCGTCCGGACCTTTTGTCATTGCTGATGTGACAGTTACGATGCTCGTTTTAAAGCCGGGGCTCTTGTCGGACTCTGGTCGTGATGCCTGTGGGTCAATTGTGGTAGCCCCTCTCGCGGAGCAAACTGCACGCCTTGTTCGTGAGGCCGATCCAGTCGCATGGCGGCCTGATCTGAGCGACTATGCAGAGGTTGTTGTGTCCTCTTCGGTTGCGGTAGACAAGTTTAGCCGCGGATCTGTGCTTGTGGTCGGCGGGTCCACGCGCTTCCCCGGGGCCCCCATAATGGCCGCACGCGCGGCAGCACGAGCTGGGGCGGGCTATGTGACGCTGGCGGTTCCGGCCCCCATTGCCGGCATTTGCCAAGCTCATATGACAGAGATTCCTGTAGTTGCCCTTCCTGCTGATGCTGATGGCTGCTTCTCCTTGAGAGCGCACGATCTCATACGTACGCTTGCTTCCAAGCGCAGCGCAGTGCTTGTTGGCCCTGGCATGCGTGTAAGCGGCGCAACTGTCTCTGTCGTGTCTTCTCTGCTTGAGTGTGACGTGCCTCTTGTTGTTGATGCGGATGGCCTCAATTGCCTTGCGCGCCTCACCTCGAATCATCTTGATGACTTTCCGGAGCTTCTGCGCCGGAAAATGCCCCTCATTCTCACACCGCATCGTCGTGAATTAGGTCGTCTCGTAGGTCTTGCTGACACGCCACCTGATTCGTTGACGTCTACTATGGAGGCCGCGCGCCGTATCGTGTGGTCTGATGGCGGATCGGAGCTCTGCATCATTGCAAAGGGAAGCGCTACGGCTTGCGTGAGCGCAGAAGTGGCCCTATTGCCAAAACCAGGCCCAGCGGCCCTTGCGACGGCAGGATCGGGTGATGTGCTTGGTGGCATTATGGCAGCGTTACTTGCAAGTACTCATGTTGAGATGGAAAGCCTGCCGCTGCTGGCGGCTTACGCTTGTGAGATTCATGGGCAAGCAGGTGCAATTGCCGCTGAGCGCTATGGCTCGCGTGGTGTGATGGCGACCGACGTAATAGATGCCATCGGCCTTGCGACAGATGCCATTGAGCAGCAGGTCTCCTATCCTGAAGCTGCTGATGAGCAATAGGGAGAGCGAGCGTATGCCAAAGACAAAAAGCCCGACGGACCGCTGGGCTTGGGTTGAGATTGACCTCAATGCTATCAGAAGAAACACGCGAGCCTTTAAGTCCCTGCTTGAGCCTCGCGTTCAGATGATGTGCGCAGTTAAGGCGGACGGCTACGGTCATGGGGCGGTGGCTTGTGCAAAAGCGATGCATGCGGCTGGTGCGGACCAGTTTGCCGTCGCTACCCTTAAGGAGGGCGTTGAGCTTCGTGAGGCTGGCATAACCTGGCCGATTCTGATGCTTAACCAATCCCCGATGGAGAGCATCGATACGCTGGTAAAGTATGACATCATGCCGGCGGTGTACGAGCCTGAGTTTGCCTTGGCCTATGGCGAGTGCGCTGCGGCCAACAACAAGGTGGGGAAATATCATCTTGCCATAGATACCGGCATGACGCGCATCGGTGTCATGCCTGACGAGGCGGTAGAGCTGCGCAGGCAGATCGACTTTCATCGGGGCTTGGAGTGTGCGGGCACCTTTACGCATTTCGCCACTGCAGAGGTGCCAGGGGACTGGGACTTTGAGCTCCAAGCGCAGCGCTTCGCTGACGTTATTTCAGCGTTACGCGGCGCAGGCCTTGAAACGGGGCTTGTCCACTGCGACAACACTCCAGCCACGATCCTGCATCCTGAGTACCACTATGACATGTGCCGGGTGGGGATTGGGCTCTATGGTCTCCAGCCTGCTGCTACAACCGCAGCGCGCATTGACTTAGAGCCTGCAATGAGTGTGCGTGCCCGCGTTATCCGTGTCGTTAACCCTCCCGTTGGCGCCGGGGTTGGCTATGGAATGACTTGGCGCGTGCCCAAGCGCAACGTCCAAGTGGCCACTGTCCCTGTCGGCTATGCCGATGGCCTTGCTCGTGAGCTTTCTAACAAGATGGAAGTGCTTGTTGGCGGACGGCGCCTCAGGCAGGTTGGCATCATCTGTATGGACCAGTTCATGTTCGCGGTTGACGTCAATACGGCTCGCTCCTATAGGCCGAGCTTTCCTGTCGCTAAAGGGGACATCGTGACAATACTTGGGCGCGATGGTAATGAAGAGATCACCGCTGACGAAATGGCTGCGGCTCGCAACACGATCAACTACGAGGTCGTCTGCAATTTTGGTATGCGTCTTGAGAAGGTTTATGTCTAGACTCCGCGCTGTGCGTCCGAGCCTTTGTGATAAGGAGGCAACAATGGGGGTCATGCACATCCCCGGACATGTTCATCAAAAGCCGCGTGAGGTGACGTTAGAAGAGATCCGCTCGCTGCTTGGCGACTGTCATCTTTGTCCGCTTGGTTCGACGCGCAACAAGCTTGTATTCGGCGTAGGTAACCCCCATGCTCGTGTGATGTTCATTGGTGAGGCGCCCGGCAAAAATGAGGACCTCCAAGGTGAGCCATTTGTGGGGGCGGCGGGGCATAATCTTGACAGCCTTCTGAACCTTGCCGGGCTGAAGCGTGAGGATGTCTATATAGCCAATGTGCTCAAGTGTAGGCCCCCGAGCAACCGCAACCCGCGTCCTGAAGAGATAGAGATGTGCTCCCCCTTTCTTCGTGAGCAAATTCGTAGCATTTGGCCAGACGTGATCGTTTGCCTTGGCAATTTCGCCGCGCATTTTGTGCTGCACACTGACAAAGGGATCATGAGCCTGCGTGGCCAGATGCATCAAACAGGCCATTTTGCCGTGCTGCCAATGTTTCATCCGGCCGCCGCGCTTTATCACCATGAGTGGCAGCAATATCTCGAAGACGACTTTCGCCTGCTAGGGGTATGGCTTTCTGAGCATCCGGCAGATTCACCTGCAACAAAAAGCGAGCCGCTATGAATGAATATCTATGGAAGAGCCATTCTGCTGATGAGACGATGGCCTTTGGTCGTCGACTTGCGCAGTTTCTTGTGCCTGGGGATGTGCTTGTGCTGACAGGAGACCTTGGAGCTGGCAAAACGCAGCTCACAAAGGGCATCGCGGCAGGGCTTGGCATCTCAGATGATGTTACGAGCCCAACATTTACCATTGAGATGGTATACAGGAGTGGACGTTTGCCGCTCTACCATTTTGACCTCTACAGGCTTGATGAGGCTGCGCAACTTGAAGATACAGGTCTTTTTGATGTTCTTGATGCCGATGGCGTCTGCGTGATTGAGTGGGGGGAGCGGTTTGTGGACGATATAGGCGAGTCGCGCCTTGACATCTATTTGAACCGGCTGGACGCAGAGGCCGGCGAAGGTGAGGAGCCTCCGCGCAGCATCTGTCTCATTCCTCGGTGTCCTCGTGCCATTGAAATAGCCTCTGGCATGTAAGAAGAGCCCCTCGTAGCTTGCCACAGGCTGCGGTGCTGTCGCTGCGAGGCGAAGGCAAGGAGGAATAGCGGCGCTCTCTGCTCAAATAAGGAAAGAGTTTGCATGTTTGAAGAAAATACGCATCAACAAGTCGTACTGGCAATTGATACGTCTACCGATATGCTTGCTTGCGCACTTGGCAGCGTCGAAGCGCATCAGGTGACGCTGCTCTCAAGCGGCGACCATCTCTGCCGCCGTCAAGCTAACGTTGAGCTGGTCGGAACCTGCCAAAATATTGTAGCTCAGGCGGGGCTTGAGATGGGCAATGTTGATGCAATCCTCGTAGGCCGAGGCCCAGGGTCTTTCACAGGAGTACGCATTGGCATTGCCACAGGAAAAGGGATTTCCTGCGGTCTAGAGTGCCCCCTGTTTGGTGCCTCAACCTTGGACGCATGCGCTTGGGTGTCATGGAAGCGGGGTGTGCGTGGCCTTCTTGGCGTAGCTGCCGACGCAATGCGCGGAGAAATATACCCGGGAATCTACCGACTAGACGATGTGGGGGCCCACCGTGAGTTTTCGACTGAAACGGTTGCGAAGGCGGATGCGGTAGTCAAGCTCTGGTCATCCCGTGAAGATGCAGATGAGCTCATCCTCACCGGCAACGGTCTTAAGAAGTACCGAGACAGGTTTGAAGCGGCGAGCTTTTCCTGCTTTACCGATGAGAAGCTATGGTTTCCAACGGGCGAGGGGCTGCTGCTTGCCGCCTGCTCACCGCAAGGTCGCCTCATGGTCGGGGATGGTGATCCGGCGCTTGTCCTGCCTGTCTACACGCGCCTTTCTGATGCGGAGGAAAATGAACGCAAGCGCCTCGGCCTCAAGGCTCCCTCAAGCGTGAAAGTGACCGGTGTGGACGACGCGCTCGCATCAATGCATCTTCAGCTTCGTCCCATGTCAGTAAATGACCTCGACGCCATCGAAAAGCTTGAGCTTGCCGCTTATGAGGGGGTTGCTCATACGCCTTGGAACCGCCAGCAGTTCTATGACGAGCTGTCACAGCCAGCTCGTAGCTGGTGGGTGGCGCATGACCAAGGCAAGATTATTGGCTTTGCGGGGGGAATGCTTGCTGGTAGTGACTTTGAAGTCACAGATGTAGTGGTGGATGAAGCGCGCCGACATGAAAAGATAGGGACTCGGCTGCTTGTGCGCATTGCCTATGACGCTCAAATGCTAGGAGCACACTCCCTATCTCTTGAGGTGAGCGTGAACAATGAGGTGGCACGCTCTCTGTATGCGAAACTCGGCTTCCAGGCCAAAGGACAGCGCTGTGGCTACTATGGCAAGGGCTACGATGCAATAATAATGAAGGCTGGGCTGCCCTTGGTGATGCCTGATAGCTTGATGGACAAGCGTCCTGAGCCGCATCCCTCTGTGCGCCCTTGGCCGATTCACGCAGCTCCTCGCAACGCACATGCTGCTGCCCTCATTGCAGAGGCAGGGCCTCTTATCTTGTCAATTGAGTCTTCCTGTGACGAGACCGCCATGGCCATGATTGACTCCCATGGCAGAATCTGCGCAAACGTCGTGGCCACTCAGATCGACTTCCATGCACGCTTTGGCGGTGTAGTTCCTGAGATCGCGAGTCGCAAGCATACAGAGGCCATCATAGGGGTCTTTGAAGAAACCCTTGAGCGTGCCGGCAAGCACTTTGGCTGTGACACCCTAGCTCCCTCAGATCTTTCAGCTGTTGGGGTCACTGCGGGACCTGGGCTTGTGGGGGCGCTTGTAGTCGGCGTTGCCTTTGCGAAGGGCCTTTGCGTCGGAGCTGGCCTCCCCTTGATCGCAGTCAACCATCTTGAAGGTCACCTCTTTGCGAATCTTTTCGAGACGCCTGATCTAAAGCCTCCCTTTGTAGTGAGTCTTGTCTCAGGCGGTAACACAATGCTTGCCCTTGTACGAGGATGGGGCGACTATGAGGTTCTCGGTGCGACCATCGATGACGCGGTTGGCGAGGCGTTCGACAAAGTGGCAAAAGCGCTTGGGCTGGGCTATCCCGGAGGCCCCGTGATTAGCCGTTTGGCCGCTAAGGGCAACCCAAAAGCAATACACTTTCCGCGTGCAATGCTACACAGCCACGACTTTCGCTTCTCCCTTTCTGGTCTCAAGACAGCGGTAATCACGTACATTGAGGGCGAGAACAAGGCTGGCAGGGCTGTCAATTTGCCAGATCTCGCAGCGAGCTTCGAAGCCGCGGTAATTGACGTGCAGGTGGCAAAAGCCGTCGATGCAGTAAAGCAAACTGGGGTGAAGGATTTTTGCGTTGGCGGCGGCGTCGCAGCTAATCCGCAGCTCAGAGATGCGTATCGTAAGATGTTCACAAAGATGGGTGTGCGTGTGACAGTGCCGCCGATGGTCGTATGCGGGGATAATGGTGCCATGATTGCTGCGGTGGCCTTACGCAGTTACAAAGCAGGCCTCTTTGCCCCGCTTACTCTTGACGCTGAGCCAAACGCCAAGCTAGGGAGCTGGAGCTGCAGCGAGCCGCCTGTCGTCTGCCCTGACTGGCCAGCGAAAAAATAATACTGTCAGGGCTGCTGAGAGCTTCGTGGCTCTGAAGAAAAGAGGGGCCCTGACGAAGGAGAAGAAGATGGAACAAATCGCTAGCTTTACGGTCAATCATCTGTCCCTTGAGCCGGGGGTCTATGTGTCGCGCGTAGACCAAGATCCCCAGACAAAGGCTATCGTTACGACTTTTGACATTCGTCTTACCTGTCCGAACCGTGAGCCTGTCATGAGCACTGCCGCTTGTCATACGCTCGAGCATTTGGGAGCAACCTATTTGCGCAATGACCCTGTTTGGTCAAAACAGGTCATTTACTTTGGGCCCATGGGCTGCCGTACGGGCTTTTATCTGGTCTTGTTCGGATCGTTTGCTGCAGCTGACGTGATAGAGCCGATCACAAGGACGTTTGAGTTCGTTCGCGATTTCTCGGGAGGGCAGGCTGACATCCCCGGTGCGAGAGTCGATGAATGTGGGAACTATCTCGATCACAATCTGGCTATGGCTCAGTGGCATGCCAAACGCTTCCTCGATGAGACCCTTTATTGTATAGACGCCGCTCATATGACATATCCTGCGTGAGGTACTCTGAGAAGAGAGAAGGTATTGCTCGCGCATTCCCGCAAGACTCTCAGCAAGTCTGTTTTTCTGCTTGCAAGCATGTGCCATTAATCAAGTGACATGCTTGGGGAACCTGTTAGAATATAAAAGTAATTGGGGTATCGTCCAATGGCAGGACAGCGGTTTTTGGTGCCGTCAATGGGGGTTCGAATCCCTCTGCCCCAGCCAATTAATTGTTTGGCATTTGGATCATATTTGAGAGAATCCGTGCCCTTGTGTACATCTGCGCTATAGTGTTCCTGTAAGGGACAAGTCAGTTAGAACTGTCGCGGAGGCAAGCACATGCCAATTACAGCGGTTATTCTCGCTGCTGGCGAGGGTACGCGCATGAAGTCCCATCATCCTAAGGTTGCACATACATTATTAGGTCTTCCGCTTGTCTTGTGGAGCGTACGGGCCGTCCAAAAAGCGGGGGTGCGGTGCATCGTCGTGGTTGTCGGTAATGGCTCCGATGAGATACGGTCATTACTCGCGCATGAGCAGGGCGTTAAGTGCGTCCAGCAAAGCGAGCGCAAAGGGACAGGACACGCCGTAAAAATAGCTCTTGAGCAGGCTCAGATACGGGAAGGTACCGTGCTTGTTCTTCCCGGCGATTCGCCTCTGTTGAGGCCTGAGACGCTTTGTGCGCTCATCGAAGGCGCCTCATCAGGGGCACAAGAGACGGTGCTAACCATGGTTCCCCCTGACGCATCAGGCTATGGGCGGGTCATCTTTGGCGACAATGGGTGCGTGCAGGCTATTGTCGAGGATAGGGACTGCACGACAGAGCAGCGCAAGAGCCTTCATGAGTGCAACTCGAGCGTTTATGCGTTTGACGCAGCCGCGCTAAGGGCTCATATAGGCGAGCTCGATTGTGACAACGTGCAGCACGAATACTATCTTACAGACATGGTCTCCATCTTTCTTCGGCACGGCTTGGCGGTAAGCAGCGTCCACTGTGATGACTATGCAGAGCTGTTAGGGGTTAACTCTCGAAAGCAGCTGGCGGAAGCCAGCCGAATAATGCAGCGTCGCATCAACGAAAAGCTCATGAGTGAAGGCGTTACGATGCTCGACCCAGGCTTGGTCTGGGTCGGACCTGATGTTAGTGTTGGGTGCGACACGACATTGCTGCCATTGACAATGCTTTGGGGGGACACGCATATAGGTGAAGGCTGCATGATCGGGCCCAACACGCGTCTTACTGACACACGCATCGGCAACGGCTGCACCGTGGACGAGACCGTTGCAATTAAGGCTGTGCTGGAAAATGATGTTAACTGTGGCCCTCGCGCTTACCTGCGGCCGGGAGCCCATCTACTCGATGGGTCAAAGGCAGGGACCCATGTGGAGATCAAGAACTCCACCATTGGAAAGGGCTCGAAGGTCCCACATCTCTCATATATAGGAGATACGACCATGGGCTCAGGCGTCAACATCGGCGCTGGGTCCATTACTTGCAACTACGATGGTGTTCACAAGAACAAGACAGTGATCGGGGACGATGTTTTCATCGGATCGGACACGATGATGGTCGCACCTGTCACCATTGGCGACGGGGCGATTGTCGGGGCAAGCTCATGCATTACACGCGACGTGCCAGCAGATGCGTTGGCTCTGGAGCGTTCGGAGGAAAAGATAGTCGAGGGCTATGCCTCGGCGCGCATGACCCGGCTGAAGAAAGGCGAATAGATGTACGAGAACCTGAGTAATCCGATCGTTGCGCACAAAGAGATCAAACTCTATAGCGGCAGCGGTAACCCCGAGCTTTCGCAAGCTATTGCGGGCATACTGCATCTCGAACTACAAGGATTGCAGCTCGAAAAGTTCGCAAACGGAGAGATCTACGCTCGCTATGAGGAGTCAGTTCGTGGCGACGAGGTCTTCATCATCCAGAGCATTGCCGGGCAAAACGTCAACGACCTGCTCATGGAACTTCTGATTGCCACAGATGCGGCAAAGCGCGCGTCAGCAGCTTCGGTGACGGCAGTTATTCCGCACTATGCCTATGCTCGCCAGGATCGAAAGGCTGCCAGCCGTGAGCCTATTACTGCACGGCTTGTAGCCAACTTGCTAGAGACTGCAGGCGTTGATCGTGTCATAACGCTTGATTTGCACCAAGGCCAAATTCAGGGCTTTTTCGACATACCTGTTACGCACCTCACAGCGCTTGATCTCTTTGGTAGCTACTATCATCAGATAGCCGAGGAAAAGGGTTGGGACCCAGAGGACGTCGTTGTCGTCTCGCCTGACGTTGGTCGCGCAAAAGCTGCAAAGATTCTCTCGGATATGCTCGGCTGCTCGTTGGCGATCGCTCATAAGGGGCGTCCGAGGCACAATGTGTCAGAGGTCATGGCTGTCATCGGAGATATCAAGGATAAGATCTGCATCATTAACGATGATATGATTGACACGGCGGGCACGCTTTGCGGGTCGGTGAAAGAGCTCAAAAAGCGCGGGGCAGGCGATATCTACGTCTGTGCAACCCATGGGATCTTCTCAGGCCCTGCAATACAGCGGTTGCAAGAGGCCCCAATTGTCGAATGCGTTGTCACGGATGCCATCCCTTGCGCGGTAGCCAACAGGCCTGGCTCCAAGATAAAGACGGTTTCGGTTGCGCCTGAGCTGGCAGAGGCCATCTATAAGGTCTATACGGATCAGTCAGTCTCGACCATATTCGGTGGCGGAAGAGAGCTATAAGCAATCTCCCTCTGTATAGTTATGAGCATTGAATTTCGTCGTGCCCCCCTTTGTGAGGGGCACGACGTTTTGTATATAGCTTTGCATATGACTTTGCTGCAAAGGTAGGGTATCACAGCAATAGATGGGCAATTGAAATGCGTCAGTTGCCCCTCATGCTACAGTGTCGAACTGGGATTGGTAAAGGTTCGCATAAAATCCTCCCTTGGCCAGGAGCTCATCATGCGTCCCCTTTTCGACTATGTCGCCGTCATGCAGGACCAAGATCAAATCCGCATCTCGAATTGTCGAGAGTCTGTGCGCAATGACAAAGCTTGTCCTATGAGCCATAAGCCGATCCATAGCATGCTGTATGTGCCATTCGGTGCGCGTGTTTACATTCGAGGTCGCCTCATCCAAAATTAATATGGGACGGTTGGCCAGGACGGCGCGAGCAATCGTGAGAAGCTGACGCTGTCCGCCCGATAGATCTGTGCCTCCCTGAGAAATTTCTGCATCTAGCTTTCTATCCCTTTGCTCAACAATTTCGCGGGCTTGAGCGGTATCAACAACATCTGCAATCACCTCCGGGTCTTTTGAGATGGCTCCGAAAGCGATGTTTGATGCGATGGTCCCGGAGAAAAGGAAGGCCTTCTGTGGTACGTAGCCAATGCGTGAGCGTAGATCGGCGAGGGACATTTTTACCTTCCTGAAAATAAGCTCACCACGAGGCCCACCTATTGCAGGGGCGATGCCGTTGCTAGGAGACTTGATCTCCGGTGTGACGTGAAGCACTTCCTCCACACGGTCTATCGAGACTTCAGCACGCGGCAAGATTATCGCAACCATGCCAACAGTGAAAAAACTCCGGCCCTTTGTCCGACGATGCCGACATCGACGATGTCAGACAGATAGCGGGGCAGGGAAAGGTCACAAATAGCCTGTACGAAAAGCAAAGAAAACACTAGAAGGGTCTGGGGGATGTGCCCTCTCAGCAATTTGGTGAGCTTCATCTGTGCGTCTCTGCCTCCGCAACATCCATCTTGAGTGTTCCACAAGCGTGCTGGCAGCGGGCAGCGGACTGCTCTCGCGTAGAAAGGATTGCAGCAAGCCTCTTGATGATGCGTATGAGCTCATAGGAATCATCTTCTCCCAGGTCCTTGAGAATGCCCGTCAAATAGGAGCTCATTTGTGTGAAGCGTCGTTGGATTTCTTGCTTGCCCGCAACTGTGAGGGACACCATTACGCGCCTGCGGTCAGATGCATCTGTTTCTCGAATGATAAGGCCTTGGCTTTCAAGCTGGTTGAGTGTTTTGGCCATGCGAGCTGTTGTCACATGACATTTTGTGGCAAGCTCGCTGGGAGCCAAGGGTTTGGTTCCATGGTAGAGGGTATGGAGAACGCCAAGTTCGCCATGAAACTCCATGTTGGGCATTTTCTTATGGCGATATCTTCCAAAGCCATGCAATGCCTTCAAGAGCTCGTGGGTTATCCCTTCCCAGTCAACGGCTTTGCCAGAGATCCCATTGCGTGCTGTACTACCTTCTTGTCCCACGGTGACCCCTTCTTCTGAACAGCTAATAGCTAACGTCATTAGTTATTAAGGTGGTAAGCTTAGCTATTGCAAAAATTTTTACTAATGGTATTAGCAAAATAAAGCCAGAGACATAAATCCGTCACAAACCGTACTCGTTACTGCTTTGACGGCAGGGAGCTGAAACTAGAATAGAGGGAAAGCTGAGACTGTTGAGGGTATGCCGAATACTAAGGAGAGAGATGACTGCGCCAAAAGACATTCGCCTCATATGTGGGCTTGGGAACCCTGGCGAGCGCTACAGCCATACGCGGCACAACGTTGGCTTCGCCGTCGTTGACGCGCTTGCAGTGCAACAAAAGGTTAAGTACTGGAAAGAAGAGGCGGGCTGCTTGATCAGCTTTTGCGCTTGGCCCAACCAAGATGGAAGCGAGCGGCAGATCGTCCTCGCCAAGCCACAGGGATATATGAACACAAGCGGTGGCCCGCTTTCCAAGCTCATGCGCCGACTGGAGATTTCCCCTCAGGAGATTTTAGTGGTCCATGACGAGGTGGATCTTCCTGCCGGTGCCATCCGAGTGAAATTTGGCGGCGGTCTAAATGCGCATAACGGGCTTCGTTCGATCTCAGCCAAGCTTGGCACTCATGATTTTGCACGCGTCAAGTGTGGCATAGGGAGACCTCCTGGAAAAATGAGCGTCGCTGACTATGTGCTAAGGCCACTGAAAGGTAGCTTTCTTGAGCAGTTTGAATGTGCTGTGCAACAAGCGGCTAGCGCATGTGTGCTAAGCGTGGATGAGGGAGTCGCTATTGCAGAAGACCATGCTTTTTAAGATGGATCTCATGTATATAGATTGATATTACTATGTGCCGTAGCCTTTGTCTTCTTGCAAAGGATTAAAATAAAAACTTGGTGAGCGAAGCGTCGATAGGGCGCATCCAACATGGGTAATTCGGGGAGCAGGTACGTTCTGTGAGCCGTCCATCTGATAAGGCTTTTAGGAGAGGAGAGAGTTAATGTACAAAATCCTCGAAAAGACGCGGTTCTCTGAGAAGGTGTTCAAGTTCCGCATAGAGGCGCCTCAAATGGCTAAACACGCACATGCTGGCCAGTTCCTTATGGTGCGTGCCAATGAGACGGGTGAACGTGTGCCATTTACCTTCGCGGACTGGAATCCGGAAGAGGGCTGGGTTGAATTCATCTTCATGGTAATTGGGAAGACCACAGAGATGCTCTCGATGTACGAGGTTGGTGACGTCTTTGAGGACGTTACAGGACCACTGGGGCGCCCGTCTCAATTTAGCGACGGCGTTTGGACTGTCATAGGTGGTGGCGTTGGGCTAGCCATCGCATTCCCTATTACGCGTCAACTTGTTAAGACTGGCCATGAAGTGCATGCCATCATGGGCGCACGGACTAAGGGCCTTCTGCTTCTTGAAGATCAGTTCCGCGAGATTTTGCCAGACGACCACGTCCACATTACGACAGATGATGGTTCGTATGGCGAGAAGGGCGTAGTGACAGCTCCTTTGGAGCGCCTGCTGAAGGCCAAAAAGACAGATCATGTCTTCTGTGTTGGCCCCGTGCCGATGATGAAGTTCTCTGCTCTCACTGCTTCCAAATACAACACGCCGATCACCGCTTCTTTGAACCCGATTATGGTCGATGGCACCGGTATGTGTGGCTGCTGCCGTGTCGAGGTCGATGGCCAGACGAAGTTTGCCTGCGTGGATGGCCCTGATTTTGACGCTACGAAGGTTGACTGGAATGACCTGCGCGCTCGTCAGGCTGCATACCGTACAGAGGAAGGGCAAGCCCTCAAGGCCTTCGAGGAGGCGAATTGCGCATGCCGCAAGTAAAAGGTCGCTATATTCCCGATATGAAGTCACCCCGCACTCCTGCTAACGAAGAGGACGCAGCTGAGCGCGCGAAGGACTTCCGTCCCGTTGACAAGGGGTTCACTGAAGAAATGGCACTGGCAGAGGCCAACCGTTGCCTCGACTGCAAGCGCCCGTTTTGCGTCGACGGTTGCCCCGTTAATATCAAGATCCCGCAGTTTATTGCCGCCATACGCGAGAAGCAATACGGCAAGGGACTCGACATCATCCATGAGGATTCCATGCTGCCCGCCATTTGTGGGCGCGTCTGCCCTCAGGAAAACCAGTGCGAAGGCAAATGCATCCGCGGCAAGAAGGGCGAGCCGGTCGCGATAGGCCAGCTCGAGCGCTTCCTTGGCGATATGCCTGAGGTTGCATCCGCTCCTAAGGTAGCGCCAAAAAACGGCAAGAAAGTAGCCGTTGTTGGCTCCGGGCCCTCAGGCATCACCTGCGCCGGCGAGCTGGCCCGTGATGGTTTTGACGTGACGGTTTTCGAAGCGTTCTTTACCGGCGGCGGCGTGCTTGCCTATGGCATCCCCGAATTCCGTCTTCCCAAAGCCGTCGTAAAGCGTGAGATTGACGCTCTGGAGAAGCTTGGTGTCAAATTCGAGTACAACGCAGTGGTCGGTCGCATCACTGATGCGGAGGAGCTCTTTGCGCAGGGCTTTGACGCGCTATATATCGCGCTGGGCGCCGGCCTCCCCAAGTTTTTGAACGTCCCTGGCGAGAACCTGCCCAACGTCTATTTCGCCAATGAGTACCTCACACGCGTGAACCTCATGAAAGCCAACAAGTTTCCCGAGTATGACACGCCGACCAAGCATGGTAAGCACGTCGTGGTCTTCGGTGGAGGAAACGTCGCTATGGACTCAGTCCGCACCGCGCTGCGCCTAGGCGCTGACGAAGTCACACTTTGCTACCGTCGTACAGAGGCTGAAATGCCTGCTCGTCGCGCTGAGGTGCTGCATGCCAAGGCCGAGGGTGTCAAGCTTCACGAGCTGGCTTCGCCGCTTGAATTCATTGCGGGAGACAATGGTGCTGTCGCAAGCGTTAAGGTGCAGAAGATGCGCCTAGGCGAGCCAGACGCTTCTGGCCGTCGTCGTCCTGAGCCTATCGAGGGAGCAACAGAGATCCTTCCTTGTGATGTGGCCATATCCGCGATCGGAACGAATGCGAACCCCTTTGCGAAGATGATAGGCGACATAAAGACCAACAAGTGGGGCTACATTGAGGCTGATGAGAACGGCCGCACCTCTAACCCGAAGATTTGGGCTGGTGGAGACATTGTGACTGGTGCAGCCACAGTCATTCTAGCCATGGGTGCAGGCAAGAAGGCCGCTGCTTCCATCAAGGAGACATTGGTCAGAGTATAACAACCTGCTGACGCAGAAAAGTATGGCACGGTCTCAGCTTGCCTTTGTAGGCAGTGGAGGCCGTGCTATTTTCTTGCGAAGATGTAAAAGTGAGAATTGTATGTTGGCACTAGCCCTCTTATCTGAGGGTAAAGCCGTGCTCGAAAAAACCTATCTGTTTGATTTTGCCATTTAGACTTGTGCTTCTTATCTATTTAGTTAGACTAACTAAATAGATAAGAAGCTGTGGCACAAGGAAGGGACCATGAAGGAAACAGACGGCGGGAGCGTAGGTTGCGACATAGAATATGCCGAGAAGCTTGTCGAACTGCTTACGTCGACATATGGTTCAATTGATGTCCTGGAGGGCAAGCTGCTTAAGCGCGGGCATGGGCTGGATCTTTCGGTCAGCGAGAGCCACCTTCTTGAAACTGTGGGGCGAGCGACGCTCCATACGGGGAACTCTATCAGCGTCTCCGAAATTGCCTTGAAGCTCAACATCAAAGTGCCTTCTGCAACTTCGGCGGTCAATCGCATGGTAGGAAAGGGCTTGCTTAAAAAAAGCCGAAGCTCGCGTGATGGCCGCCGTGTCGATGTGACACTAACTCATCAGGGTGAGGCCATCTATCGCCTTCATGTCATCTTTCATCAGAAGATGGCAGATAACATCGCAGCTGACATGAGCGAAGAGGAGCGGCAAGTACTGCTTGCTGGTCTTAGTCGGCTGGATTGTTTCTACGCTGACGCCATTGAGAAGGCTTAGATTTGATCATCTGTTCGACTACGAGCGGAGATCATATCATGCCTGCTGAAGCGTGCGCTGTGGCAGAAGCGCTGAGGGCTCGCTGCCCGTCTTTTGACATATCCGCTGCGTATGCAGGCTTTGTTTTTGGCCTTGATACGGGCTGTTGCCTGCTGTGCTGGTGAGTAGGTAATGTTTTGCTGTTAAGGGGAGGGGAAGCCCTGCCCCTAGCTCAGTCAGTAGAAAGCCAAAGAGAGGAATTCCAATGGCAGAAGGAAGCACGTCCGACCGTATCGTTGCCATCTTGCGAGAGCAAGACGGATTGGAGGGAGTGGAGCTGACACCAGAGACAAGACTTGCTGATGTGGGTCTCGACAGCTTGGCTACTGTTGAGGCAGTTATGGCGTGCGAAGATGAATTCGACATCGAGATCGATGCTGAGTCCAACCCTCAAACCGTTGGGGAGTTTGTTACCTTGGTTGATGGCCTACTAGCGGAGAAATAGCCATGCTTCATACCTCAATCTGCGATGTTGTGGGCATTGAAAAGCCGATCATCCAAGGCGGTATAGCATGGGTATCTGACGCAGGCTTAGCATCAGCTGTCTCTATGTCTGTTAGGGGTGAAGTATAGTCGGATAAGGGTATTCTTGATGCATGGAATTGGTTATGCGGTTGGTTTTAGTGTTTTATGCAGTTTCTTGCAAGTACCGAGGCGGCAATGCCAAAGGCGGTATTTCAGGATATCTATCGAGACCTGAAGGACAAGATATAAAACGGTGTCTATCCTTATCAGACATTTCTTCCAGCAGAGGCTGAGCTTATTCAAGTTTATTCATGCTCGCGTAATACGGTTAGGCGTGCCCCGCAGATGCTGGCCGATGACGCGTATGTGCAGCCTTTGCATGGCAAGGGAGTTCGAGTGGTCTGGCAGCTGGCGAAGACATGATATACCTTGATCTTGGCCCTTTATTATCGGCTTGTCTCTCGTTGGTGAGTAAGGGGAAGTACAGGGGATGCGTGTCGTTTATTTGGACGGCAGCGTATTCAGCCAAGTCATACAAGTTGCTGCCGCGTTGCTCCGCTTCTTGTACAAGAAGCTGCGCGGCATTTGCGACCATGAAATACTCTTGATAAACACGCAGGATGCAGCCCTTATCGTCGGAATCGTCAGGATAAAGGAACAGCATCAGCGCCTTGTCGATTCGTGATTTGTTGAACTCTATGTCTTTGCTGACTATTCTCTCGTCAGTGGAGTCTACGTCGAACAGTCATAACTTTCCGCACTTGGAACGATAGCCAGTGATGGTGATCTCATACAAGGTTGAGGTCAATGAGAAGTCGCCAAAATTAACGGTGAAATGTCGTCCTGTGGGGCGCATAAAGCTTTCGCAATTGGAAGGCTCGTATTCCATCTCCTCGAATGATGAGAGGCTCTTTCCAACGGTCTCCAACTCGTTATTGATCTGATCATATATGCCAAGATTAATCAGGTTATTAGAAAGAAGCTTGCCAATGAGGAACTCAGCCGAGAGGTAATAGAGCTTCTTCTTGCCTTGGTTGTAGCCACGGTTTATGGCAGCTTGGTTCGTATAGCGTACGAGTGCGTTGAAAATTTCAAGGTCTGTGCACTCTCCAAAAGGCTTTTCTAGGAAATCCTTGCCGCAGTCGATCGTGCGCCAGAAATTTTCATATCAATAATAATTATTATCATTATTGATTATATTTATACTTATATTAATGTTTTTGTTGGTATTTATCTGCAATAAATAAAATATTAAATAAAATTTATGAAATTAATATTGAAAAATGGGAATAGTATGGCCATCTGCATGCATGCAATCAAGTCGAATAGGACAGAGAGCGGAGGCGTTTGATGGAGCAGACCTGGCAAGAGGAGCTTGCCCAAAATGTGACAAGTGTGGATGAGCTTTCAAAGATTATTCCGCTGACAGAAAAAGAAAAAGCAGGCATGCGTGAGGTAACGGCATACTTCCCGATGTCGATTCCGAAATATTATCTTGGGCTTGTCGACCTGGGGGATCCCGATGATCCTATCCGCAAGATGTGTGTGCCTGCTGCCAGCGGTTTAGATCGCAAAGGGCTGCTTGACCAAAGTGGGGAGGCGTCGAATACGGTTTTGCCCGGCATGCAGCACAAATATAGGCAAACCGTTCTTATCCTCACATCCAACCACTGCGGCATGTACTGTCGATATTGCTTTCGTCGTCGGCTCGTAGGCCTTTCAAGCGACGAGGTTGCCAAGCATCTTGACGAGATGGTTGATTACATAGCCATCCACCCCGAAATCACCGACGTACTACTTTCCGGCGGAGATGCTCTTATCAATACAAACAGCACGATAGAGCGCTATCTCTCTGCCTTCTGCGACATGCCCCAGCTTGACTTTATTCGTCTGGGTTCTCGTGCCCCTGTCAGCTTCCCGCATCGCATTACCCACGACCCAGACCTACTCGCCATGCTCAGGTGCTACCAACAGCGCAAGCAGCTCTACGTCGTCACCCACTTCAACCATCCACGTGAGTTCACGGATGAGTCATACGAGGCTATACAAGCCCTGCAGCAAGCAGGGCTTACAGTCAAGAACCAGACAGTGCTGCTGCGTGGCGTAAACGATAACCCAGGGACGCTCGCTGAGGTGCTACGCAGCTGCACCCGTTGGGGGATAGTCCAGCATTACATATTTCAATGTCGCCCGGTACTTGGGGTGCTTTCCCGTTTTCAAGTGCCGATCATGCGAGGAAGTGAGATAGTAAACGAGGCCAACGCGCGCCAAAATGGCTTCGGAAAGGCAGCCGATTACACAATGTCGCATATCACAGGCAAGATTCGCATACTTGGTCGTGATAAGAGCAATAGAATGTGCTTCCAGTATAAGCAGGCAAAAGATCCGACACGTGTTGGAAGGTTGTTTTCTCGTGCGCTTTCCGAGAGTTCTTGCTGGCTTGACGATCTTTCTTAGTCCGCTCAAGGCCAAAGCTACGCTGCCGCAAGCGGCATCAATGCTGTGGCGCTTTGACATGAGCTGGAGGAAAGCCTCCCTGTTGCACGTCGAAGGCCGCGCAAATGGCATCAAGTAGCATGACAGCAAACGTCTGAGAGTCACCTGTTGTAAAGGTGCCATCATAGCCGACATTGCAAGGAAGCTCTATGCGAAGCACGGGAACCTTTTCGCGTGAGAGCGCCAGCGCTGCGCGAATGCGCATGGGCAGCGTGTCAAGGTCATCCATCATGAGGTTTTGCATTGTTGAGTTTTCCGGCAACGGGCTTGTGGCAAGAACAAAGAGAGCCTCATCGTCTAGCCTGCACTCTTGAGGAGAGCCAACGAGCTCCATGCCGCTTTGCTCCGTGGTTGCGGATGCTAAGTTCCAGATGCGTCCAGCGACATTGCGCGAGATAGGATCCTCCCCGGTAATCGAGAGGCGTGTCGACTCCAAGACGTTGGCTGCGCGGGCAAAGCCCATGCCCCCCATGGGATGAGGGCCCGCCGCGGGCTTTCCAGCCCAGACATGATGCAGGCGCTCTATAGCGTCAAAAGTGTCCTGAAAGCACATACCGTCGGCCAGGGCCCCCTGGCTTTCTTGGAACTGCTTGACGGCCGACTCGGTATATGCGCCATAATAGCCGTCTGCTTCCCCACAAGAAAAGCCGAGAATGTTGAGGCAAGTTTGCAGCTGGCGTACATCGGCCCCGTGGAAGTTGGGAAGGCGCAGATACAGCGTTCGATCTCCCATGTGATAGCATTCGTCGACGAGTGCCGACCAAGTGGGTGCATCAACGTCCTTACCGAGAGGTAGTTGCATATCTAAACGAAATTTTGCCACCGCCGCCGCAGTTGACGGACCATATACATCCACATCAGTCTCAGATGCATTAATTGCATATCCAAGGGAGGAGAGGCGCTCTTGGATATCTTCTGCGACAGCGCCGCTTGCACCTTCTCGAATTGGATCCATCATCACTCCTGTCTGTGTAAAAGCAAACGAGGTGTGCTTTAATCCTCGCGGCCCACGAAAAAATCCGCCATGGAGAGCAAGACCTCGTAAGCGGCAGGGTTAAATTCTGCCTGGGATAGCTTCTCTTTGGCCTCAGATGCCAGCCGGTCTGCCTCTCGCTGTACGTACTCGATCGAGCCCGACTTCTCCATGAGAGTAACTGCCCGCTCCAGCTGCTGGGCATTCCCGGTATGGGCTTGCAAGATGCTTAACAGCTCCTTGCGTTCGTTGGTGTCAAGATGAGACAGTGACCAGACGGCGATCAGTGTCCTTTTGCCCTCAGTTATATCACTTCGAAAATCCTTGCCCTGCTTATGAGCATCTCCAATAAGGTTAAGCAAGTCATCTTGCAGCTGAAACGCGAGGCCTGCTTGCAGGCCGAATGCGCGAAGGGCATTGATTTGCCCTTGTGTCCCGCCGCCGCAGATAGCCCCTGTTGCTAAAGGCACCGAGCCAGAATAGTAGGCTGTTTTATGCAAGGCCATGTAGAGGTAGTCCTCGGGAGTGATGTCCCAGCGCTCGTCACGCACCCAGCCGAGGTCAAGCGCCTGGCCTTCGAGTGTCATGTTTTCCATTTGAATAAGCTCGGACAAGATCTGCAGCTTGGTGGGTGCAGGTAACTCCTGGTCGTCTAAAACGACAGAAAAAACCGTCGTAAGCGCAAGGTCGCCGACGTTTATGGCTACACCAGTGCCTTCAGTGCGGTAGACGCAGGGCTGTCCACGGCGTAGCTCGCTTCTATCAGCGATGTCATCATGGATGAGCGCTGCACTTTGGAAGTTTTCTATCGCCGCCGCTGTCGAGAGAGCCTGTCTCTTCTTGCCGCCGACGGCTTCGCATCCGAGCAGGACCAGTGCCGGACGGGTTCTTTTGCCTCCTGCCGTGACAAAGCGCTCGAGAGGGGCATAGAGATAGTGTGTGAGGCCTTCTGCCTGCACGTCTCCTTCGGCAACGCGGGGAGAATGCTCTTGCAGATACACATCTATGACGGACCGATTTTTCTCGAGGTAGCTGACGAAGCGTGAGCCCGTGCGCCTAGGGTCTGTCATGGAGCCTATGCCTCGTCTTCGTAGCCGTTGGGGTTATGGGATTGCCAATTCCAAGAGTCACGGCACATGTCTTCTATGGTGTATTTTGCCTTCCAGCCCATCTCACGTGCGGCTTTGTCGCAGTTTGCATAGTTTTCAGCAATATCGCCGCTCCGACGTGCCTCTATTTTGTAGGGAATGTCCCTTCCGCAAGCCTTGGAGAAGGCTTTGATCACATCGAGTACCGAAGAGCCCTTTCCTGTGCCGAGGTTGAAGATCTCGACGCCCGTGCGGCCGTTCATCCAAGCGAGTGCGGCGACATGTCCAGACGCCAGGTCCATCACGTGAATGTAGTCACGTACGCCAGTACCGTCATGCGTGGGGTAGTCATTGCCGTATACATGCACAAGTGCTCGTTTGCCGATTGCAACTTGGGCCACATAGGGAACGAGGTTGTTTGGAATTCCCTTGGGATCTTCTCCCATCAGCCCGGACGGATGAGCTCCGATCGGATTGAAGTAGCGCAGCAGCACAACATCCCACTCAGGATCGGCAGTCCAGAGGTCACTGAGTATCTGCTCGATCATCCACTTGGTCCAACCATAGGGGTTGGTCGCAGGCTTCTTGGGGCTTTTCTCAGTGAGAGGCAGCTCGTCAGGGTCGCCGTAGACGGTGGAGCTGCTCGAGAAAATAATTGACTTGCAGCCGTGCTTGCGCATGACGTCAACGAGCGCAAGTGTCGTGCCAAGGTTGTTCGCATAGTACTCTATGGGCTTTTTCACGGATTCGCCCACAGCCTTGAAGCCCGCAAAGTGAATGACACGATCAATGGGATGCTCGTGGAAAACACGTTCCAATGCGTCTCGATCGCTGACGTCTGCCTGATAGAAAGCAAGGCGTTGGGCAGCTTTTTCCCCTACGATCTGGGCGATGCGATCGAGAACCTTGATCGAAGCGTTAGACAGGTTGTCCACAATTACGACATTATATCCCTGTTTGAGCAGCTCAACAACTGTGTGGCTGCCAATAAATCCGGCACCCCCGGTTACAAGCACGCATGTCTGCTCGGGGAATTTTTTCTCGCTCATGGGGCCTCCGTGAATACGTTTGCTGTGAGGAAACTCCGCTAGTATACGGGTTTGATGTGTGTTGTACGGGGAGAATGGCCACCATGCAGATAGAAGGCAAAAAGAAGCCCTCGGATCGGTTGGGCCGCCGTTGCTGAACGGGGATAGAATGTGATAACGAGCACTATGGAGGCGCTGAATGTTTCCCAATGGCATGACTTGGTGGGAGGCTTTTTTGCTTACGGGTCAGCCTTGGTGGAACTGGCCTGGCTGGGGGTTTCGCCTCTTCGGAGCGCAGCATCTGCTTTGGCTTGCATTGTGCGCAATATTGATCACTCTTCTTGTGAAAAGATATGCGAAGATGCCAAAGGGAGATCCGCGACGTCGGCGGATGCTGCTTGTCGTGGGCATATTTCCGCAGTGCTCTCTTGCCCTGACCAATTTCTTGTGCGCGTCTCAAGGCCTTTACGACTCCACGAGGTTACCCCTTTATCTTTGCAATGTTTGTGAGCTGCTGATTCTCATAGACACGCTGCACCCCAACATTTTTTGCGGAGAGTGCGCGTTCGCCCTTTCGATTGCCTGCGGCGCTGCAGCCTTGCTTTTCCCTGGATGGCACCAATGCCCTGCTTGGAACATAATGAGTGTGACGGGGTTTGCCGAGCACAGTTGCCTTGTGGCCTTTCCGCTTATGCGCCTTGCGTCCGGGGAGGTCAAACCTCGTTGGCAGCGGATATGGATGCCGCTTGTCACGGTGGTGGCCTATGGCTGTGCAATCATCCCGTATAATTTGGCTTTCGGCAGCAACTTTGGCTTCATTCCAGACCCTATGGGAACGCAGCCGCTTGAGGGNNGAGAATATGCCATTTTTGAGCTAACGCTTCGGAAGGCCCGTCAATCGTAAAGAAATCTTAGGGAAGTTGTTACGCGCACCTTCAGCAGCATGAGCTTCTTGCTTAGCTGCAAGGGGACAGTGCAAGGGGCATCTGCAGGGGGGGGAAAGCCTTGTCTTTCTGTGAGACATGTCCGTCCTTTCCCCTTGGGCATGCAACGGCAGCTCTCCAACGTTTCCCGAGCATTTTACTAATTTGCTGAAAGAAGGCTGCCATCACTTTGCCGTGCTGTTACCATTTGGTCAGCAAGGTGACAAAGGAGCGTCTGGTGAAGTTTCCAGCGGACAGACAGTGTGATGCTGATATGGACACCAGCAAACTGTTGTCGGAAAAGCCAGCAACGCTAAATGCGCCAGTGGAAAAGCCCTCACATAGGCGTGTGGGTGCGCTCGACGGTCTCCGTGCGCTTTGCGCTCTCGCCGTCGTTGGATATCACATGGGCTTACCGTGGCTTTCAGGCGGCTTGCTCGGGGTAACGGTTTTTTTCGTGCTGTCTGGCTACCTTGCGACAGATAGCCTTGCAGCTGAATTCACCCGTCGCAGAGGCACCGTTGACCTCAAATCGTATTATGAGAGGCGCTTGCGTCGACTGGCGCCACAGGCTATAGCCTGCATCGTCGTCACACTAGTCCTGTGCACCCTCTTCAACCATGTCCTGCTGACCAAGATGCGTCCAGACATACTTCCTGCGCTGCTTATGTATCTCAACTGGTCTAAAATCGCAACGAACGTATCCTATTTTGCCGCGGCTGGCTTGGCGTCGCCGCTGACCCATTATTGGTCGCTTGCTATAGAGTGGCAGTTTTATCTTATCTGGCCACCCATCCTTGCGTTGCTGATGAGGCATGTAGTGCCTAAAAAGAAAGTGAGGGTCGGCCTAATCGTCGCAGCTGCAGCGTCAGTTGCCCTCATGGCATATCTTTACACGCCAGGGGCAGACCCCTCTCGGGCGTACTTTGGGAC
>DHPN01000015.1:0-16928 GCA_002407925.1 Atopobiaceae bacterium UBA5363 | reverse complement strand
GCTGGCCTTGCGTCCATAGGCCTGTTGCTGCTCTTGATGGTGACGACCAAAGGGTACACAGCGTTCTCCTATTACGGTGGCGTGGCTTTGGTCTCACTGCTGGCTGTCGTGGCAATTGCTGCTCTTCTTCCGACCAGCACGATCATCTCGCGTGTGCTCTCAGCACCGCCACTGACATGGATTGGCAGGAGGTCCTATGCGCTTTACCTGTGGCATTATCCGATTGTGCTGCTTCTGACCAACAGCAACTCAACAGTTGCCACCCCGTGGTGGACTTATGCGTTGCAGCTTGCACTCTCCCTTGGCGCGGCGGACCTCAGCTATCGTCTTATTGAGGTGCCCTGTGGGCAGAGAGGCTTTTGCCTGGGGCTGTTTCAGTCGTTTTGGCAGAGGCTTCGCTCTCGAAGCATGATGTCTTGGGTGAGGGGCCACACGCTGGCCTTCGGGCTAGTTGTCGTAATGCTTGCGACAGCCTTTATCGGCCTGCTGTTCGTGCCGCCGGAGCAGGCTGTCGGAGGAGCGTCTGAAGGAGAGCGACTTCAGGCAGCGTCTTTGCGAAAGCCGCTTGTTGAAGGCGTCTACGACGTAGTGCTTATCGGCGACTCAGTGCCGCTTGACGCCTATGACGATCTCAGTTCCGCGTTTCCTTACGGACTGATAGATTGCAAGATAGGCCGCCAGATGAGTGCAGGCATCGACGTATTGGAAGACTATGTCTCGCAGGGCATCGTCGGAGATGAGGTCATATGCTGCCTTGGAAGCAATGGGGCACTCACCGAAGGGCAGATCAAAGACTTTGTAGCGGCAGCAGGCGAGGGCAAAACCATATGGTTTGTGAACAATCGTGTAGGAGATGACTGGCAAGATAGCAACAATACACTCCTTGCAGACTTTGCAGCCTCATATGAAAGCGTGCATGTCGTTGACTGGTATGGGGCGAGCGAAGGCCATGACGATTGGTTTTGGCATGATGGCGTGCATGTGACTCCTGCGGGTGCCGTCGCCTACGCCCAGACGATCAAAGATGCCATGGGCTACGAAGCCCCAACCACTGAGAATACGACGTACTCGACACTTATTTTAGGAGATACCGTTGCACTTGGCGCCTGCGATGAACTTGCTTCCGCCTTTCCAAGCGGTGCTGTGGATTGCGCAGAAGGCCGCGGGGTAACCTCCGCCAGCAAGAAATTTGCGACATATGTCGCGCAAGGCGTGGTTGGAACCAACGCTGTACTGGCTGTTGGCAATGAAAGCCCGCTCAGCCAAGACGAGCTTGAGTCATTTGTTTCAAGCGTTGGAGACGGGCGCACCCTCTGGTTGGTAAACGACCGCGCGAACGCGCAGTGGCAAGATGACAACAACGAAATTCTCGCACACGTCGCTGATGAGCATGACAACGTACATCTCATTGATTGGCACGCTTCGAGCCAAGGCCACAATGACTACTTTAGCGGTGACGGTACCAACTTAAGCACGACAGGCGCCCAAGCATATGCCGCTCTTATCAGCGCTGCCATAAACACGCAAGGCTCATAAAAAGACGCTGTCGCCATCCTCAGTAGCCCTTGTTTCTCAGCCACCAATAACATAGGACTTTGCGGCGTGCAGCATATTGATTTCAGAGAGCTCAAGCTTGCCATCTATGTAGGGCTTATACATCTGCTCGATGCTTCCAACGCCCATACTGCAGCCACCGCAATTTTCGCATGAGCTGCTGTCACAAAAAGAGAGGCCGCGGTTGACGATGCGCATCCGCTCTTCTCGTGTTGTGTCCTTGATAAGCACGCTCTTGGGCATATGCTTCTCCTTCCTTCATTTCTTAGTTTTCCCATCTATGTATCTACCGTATTGGCTATGCGAAATATCTCACGCCGCTTTCAAACAATGGTTGGTGGTAATTGCCAGGCACATTTTGAAATGTTCCCGTCGTTGAGCGTTCGGTATGGCCCATCTTGCCAAAGACGCGTCCGTCTGGGCTAGTGACCCCCTCGATGGCAAGCACCGAGCCATTGGGATTGACGCTCATGTCCATGCTTGGCGTGCCCTTCTCATCTACATACTGCGTGGCGATCTGTCCAGTGCCGGTCATATGCTTGATAATCTCATCACTTGCTACAAAGCGGCCTTCTCCGTGGCTGATTGCCATATTGTGTATGTCACCGACGGAGCACTCTGAGAGCCAAGGAGAAAGGTTCGAGGCGACGCGCGTGCGCACGATTTTGCTTTGATGGCGGCCGATGGTGTTAAACGTGAGCGTCGGGCAGCCCCTGTCCATCGGGCGGATGTCACCGTAGGGGAGAAGTCCCAGCTTCACGAGAGCTTGGAAGCCGTTGCAGATGCCCAAGATGAGGCCGTCGTGCTCGTGGAGAAGGATGTTGACAGCTTCGGTGACCTCTGGCGAACGGAAGAACGCTGCGATGAACTTTGCGGAGCCATCAGGTTCGTCGCCTCCAGAAAATCCTCCGGGGATCATGAGGATCTGGCTGGAGCGGATCTCTTTTGCTAGCTGTCCGGCGCTTTCGGCCACGGCGTGGGGCGTGAGGTTGTTGACGACGAATGTGGAAACAAGGGCACCGGCTCGCTCGAAGGCCCGCGCAGAGTCGAATTCGCAGTTTGTGCCAGGAAAGACTGGTATGACGACCCTTGGTTTTGCCACTTTCACAGCAGGCGCATGGCGAACAATGCCTTGGGATGTGGCGTCGAAGCTCAAGGGGCTCACTGTTGCCCCTTTGCGCCGATAGGGGAAGACGGGCTCCATGCTGGACTCCCATAGCTCCTGCAGCGGCATGAGATCTATTTGCTCGTCCTTTGTGCCTATGGCATAGGCGTCGGTAGTCATCCCCAAGCGCGTGACCTTGAATAGGTCGGCGTGCTCAGGCTGCAAGTCATGTTCGGCAAGCTCAAGCACAAAGCTGCCGTACAGGGGCGTGAAAAGGTCGTCCGGTCGCATCTTTTCGTCAAGGGAAAAGCCTATGCGATTGCCTACGGCCATCTTGAAAAGCGACTCCGCGAGACAGCCGTATCCGGGGGTGGACGCCGCGAGGACCTTGCCATCGTCCATGCAAGACCTCACAAAGTCATATACCGCCAAAAGAGAGCTCACATCCGGCGTTGTGTGATCATCGCGATAGGTTGGCGTGATGAGGGCAAGCTCGCTGCCGCTGCGCTTAAACTCAGGAGAAATGATGTGGTCTAGATTGCCGAGACCTGTGGCAAACGAGACGAGCGTGGGGGGCACGTCAAGATCCTCAAAGCTTCCAGACATGGAGTCCTTGCCACCGATTGAGGCTATGCCTAGGTCAAGCTGCGCGTCAAGGGCGCCCAATAGGGTGGCTACAGGCTTTCCCCAGCGCTCGGGCGCCTGGCGCAGGCGCTCAAAGTACTCTTGGAACGTGAGGTAGAGGCAGTGGCGGTCAAACCCTGTTGCGACCATGCGCGAGACCGACTCGACAACGGCGAGATAGGCTCCCACATATTGGTTGGCGCTTGTCAAGTAAGGGTTGAACCCCCACGCCATGCCCGAGACTGTCGTAGTCTCGCCATCGACTGGCAGCTTTGCGACCATCGCCTGGCTGGGGGTGAGCTGCCATCTCCCACCAAAGGGCATGAGCACCGTTGCGGCGCCGATCGTGGAGTCGAAACGCTCAGAAAGGCCTTTGTTGCAAGCGACATTCTCATCAGAAACCAAAGAGGCCATTTGCTGGCCGAGCGTTGCGCCAGGCCACTGCGGCTTCCACGTGCCTTGCTTCTCCACATGCACGCTTTGATGCTTTGGCGCACCGTTGGAGGCAAGGAAGGCGCGGCTGACATTGACGATGGTCTGGCCCTTCCATTCCATGATGAGGCGAGGCTCGGCAGTGACGCGCGCCACGGCCGTAGCTTCCAAGTTTTCCTCGTGGGAGATTTTCAGGAATTTCTCAACATCATTGGGAGCAAGCGCTACCGCCATACGCTCCTGGCTCTCAGAGATCGCCAGCTCGGTCCCATCGAGACCCTCGTACTTCTTGGGCACGTTGTCAAGATAGATATGAAGGCCGTCCGCAAGCTCGCCGATGGCGACTGACACGCCGCCTGCGCCGAAGTCGTTGCAGCGCTTGATAAGCTGACAGGCATCCTTGCGGCGGAACAGGCGCTGGAGCCTGCGCTCGACGGGCGCGTTACCCTTCTGGACCTCTGCGCCGCACTCCTCGAGGCTCTCTGCCGTATGGGCTTTCGACGATCCTGTCGCGCCGCCAATGCCGTCACGACCCGTGCGCCCGCCAAGCAGCACGATTACGTCGCCGGGGGCGGGAGTCTCGCGCCGCACGTGATCGGCAGGCGTGGCACCTACCACGGCGCCAATCTCCATGCGCTTGGCGACATAGCCCGGATGATAGAGCTCGGTGACCTGGCCTGTGGCCAGGCCGACCTGGTTGCCATAGGAAGAATAGCCTTGGGCGGCCGTGGTTACGAGCTTGCGCTGGGGAAGCTTGCCTGGGAGTGTCTCGGCGATCGGCGTCAGAGGATCACTTGCGCCCGTGACGCGCATAGCCTGGTAGACATAGCTGCGACCAGAAAGGGGGTCGCGAATGGCCCCGCCGATGCAGGTAGCCGCGCCACCAAAGGGCTCAATTTCGGTCGGATGGTTGTGGGTCTCATTTTTAAAGAGGAAAAGCCAGTCCTCGTCCGTGCCGTTGACATCTACCTTCACGTTGACTGTGCAGGCGTTGATCTCCTCGGACTCATCGAGGTTTTTGAGGATCCCGCGTGTCTTCAGGCATTTCGCGCCAATTGTTGCCATGTCCATGAGCGTGACAGGCTTTTTGTCACGATCAAGCTCATGGCGTATGTCGAGGTAGCGTGCGAAGGCCTTCTTCACGACGGCGTCGTCTATCTCCACGTCATGGAGCTGCGTGCCGAATGTCGTGTGGCGGCAATGATCTGACCAATAGGTGTCAATGACCTTGACCTCAGTAATCGTCGGGTCGCGCCCCTCCTCTTTGAAGTAGCTCTGGAAAAACTCAATGTCGGCTTGGTCCATTGCCAATCCGCGCTTGGTCATGAAACTGGCAAGCTGCTCATTGTTGAGCTCGCGAAAGCCGTGAAGAGTTTCGACGGTCTCAGGGCGCGCGAGGTTCATCCTTAGCGTCTTGCGAGGCTGCAGGGAGGCCTCGCGTGCCTCAACGGGGTTTATTACATACCGTTTGACCGCCTCGATATCAGCGGAGGAAAGGTCTCCGAGCAGCACATAGATCTTGGCTGAGCGGACCTCGGGACGCTCACCTTGGCTAATCAGTTGGATGCACTCGCTTGCCGAGGTAGCGCGCATGTCAAACTGACCAGGGAGATATTCGACGCCAAAGATGTGGGCGTCTTTTGGAGTCAAGGGCATAGAGGTGGTGGCAATGTCCGTTTGCGGTTCCGAAAACACGCTTGTCACGCACTTCCGAAAGAGGACCTCATCGATCCCCTCGACGTCATAGCGATTGATGAGTCGCAGATCTGATAGGTGAGAGATACCGAGAATATTCACAAGTTCCCGGGCAAGACTTTTTGCCTTGACGTCAAAACCGGGTTTTTTCTCTACATACACACGAGAGACCATCAGTGGACCTGCCTTCCTCCAACGCATAGTCGTCGACAGATATTTCTGCCTTATACAAACTGACACATGATAGCGCGTGAGCTGTTTGTAGCCTTCGTCTTGACATGACGTTGAAACAGCTTTTATATGCCACTGACGTTTAGTATCTAGGAGAAAAGAGCGAAGAGACAACTGAGCGAAGAAATAATAGATACTAAGCGGAAGGAAGCAAGCGTGAGCGATGTAGTGGAGCGATTCCTGCGTTATGTTCAGATAGATTCACCTTCGAACCCGCAAAACGCCGATCATGTGCCCTCAAACCCACAAGAGCTGCACATGGCCAGCGCCTTGGGCGATGATCTGCGCTCTATTGGCTGTGACGATGTTGTCGTCGATGAACACGCCTATGTGACCGCCGGGCTTTCCGCCTCTGCTGGAGCAGGGGGCCTTCCTGCGCTTGGCTTAATCGCCCACCTTGACAGCTCTTCAGATGCTCCGGCGACAAGCGTCCGGCCGCACATCGTGCACTACGAAGGCGGAGATCTTGTCTGTGGCATGCATGATGGCAAAAGAGTCAGCGTAAGCCCAAGTCAGCTGCCTGCGCTCAAGAAGCTCGTCGGCCAGGACATCATCTGCTCAGATGGGTCAACCCTGCTCTCTGCAGATGACAAGGCAGGCGTTGCTGAGATATGCTCGCTTGCAGCTCGGCTCAAGGCCCAGCCTCAGCTCGCACACCCTGCCTTGAAGATTGCCTTCGTGCCAGATGAGGAGATAGGCCATGGCGCCGCCTTGCTTGATCTTGAGAGGTTCGGCGCCGCATGGGCCTATACCGTTGACGGCGAGGCTCTTGGTGAGTTCAATTGGGAGACGTTCAACGCCTCGACGGCGTCTGTCTGCATTCGCGGCATAGCGACACACCCTGGATCCGCGAAAGGCACAATGGTAAACGCCATAACCGTTGCGGCACAATTCCAAGCGTTGGTGCCAGCAGCGGAGCGCCCTGAAAACACCGAGGGCCGTGAGGGCTTCTTTCACCCCATGCAGATTAGGGGCGATGTCTCCCATGTGCAGCTTAACTACATCCTGCGAGACCATGACGAAGCACTTCTCGCCCGTCGTGAAGGGCAGCTGCGCTCCATTGCTGCTTTTCTTAATGAGCGCCATGGGGCAAACACGGTCCAGGTGACGATTAAGGAGGGCTATCGCAACATGGCTGAGGTGATCAAAACGAAGCCCTTTCTCGTGGACTATGCCTTAGAGGCCCATCGGGAAGCCGGCGTTGAGCCTGTTGTGCGGCCTGTCAGGGGAGGCACGGACGGCTCTGTACTCTCTTTTCGCGGCCTTCCATGCCCAAATATCGCAACCGGAGGGTATAACTTTCACTCTGTGCGGGAGTTCATTCCGGTTACAAGCTTAGAGAAGACCGTTGACATTCTCGAAAAGCTTGTCGCAAAGTTTGCGGCAAAACCTCTGTGACAGTGAATATTTGGCCGGTAGGAGAAAGGCCGCGTTTATGCAAAAGGCCAAAGATTAGACTGGTGGTTCGGGATTCACATGCATCTAAGATATAACGAGGACAAAGACGTATCTTGAAGATCAAGAGGAAGAAGAAGCAGTGGGCATCGGACAGCTCGTATGTGTCATAGCAGCTATTCCGTTGCTCGCAATTTTGATCGAAAGGCTTGACGATGCTGACATATCTGAGCGTCATCACAGCCACCACGACACCTATCTCGTACCACAGCAGCTTTGCATAGCCCTAGCCCTCATGATGGTTTTCGTCGGCATATTTGGCCTTGTGCTTGGCTGGCTCTGTTACATCGGCGTTTTTTTAGTAGACACGATGATTCTCGATGCCTTCTTTGCCGTTTTTCTCACAGTAGTTTTTGCCCTATGGCTTGGTATTAAGAGGTATCGTATTGTAACGTTTGGAGATCGCCTGTCCATTACGCCCTTTTTTGGACCAAAACGTACGATTCGCTATGTCGACATTGACTGCCTTCGATGGAGACATGCCCTGTTGAGTCCCTCGTATCAGAATTTGCGTCTTTATGCGTACGGCAGATCAGTTTTTCTCTGGGGAGTCGTTGACCTCGAGCAGATACTCGCTCGCATTGACCGATATGACATTCTTGAGCGTCACAGTGCGCACAAGCGCTGAAGTTGAGAGCCAACAAAGTGACTTATTCGGATATCCTAGCAACAGCGTAGGAGGGCGTTCATGATAAAGCTTGTCCTTAGTGATCTCGATGACACGTTGATCTTCCATGGCTTGCCGCATGCGAGCGACCAAGCCATAGCTGCAATACACACCTTGCTCGATGCAGATGTCCACTTTGGACCAGCTAGCGGGAGGATGCCGTGGGATATCGGATGGATGTTTTGTGGCGATGCTGCTTGCTATGCGACAGGGGTCTTGGTTAATGGTCAGCAAGTCTTCCTTGACGGTGAACTTGTCTTTGAGATGTTGCTGTCGACGGAAGCGCTTGAGCAGGTGGCCGAGTGTGTCTCGACCTACCCTGGTGCTGTGCTCACGCTCTATGAGCCAGGACATACCTTGGCCGTGGGTATCACGATTGAGATGCTGCATGCTCACCGAGGTATCTCCCATGGGATCGATCGGGTGGTGCCGCATGTGCCAGACCATGCCTGGGTGAAGGCAAACGTACGTGTGGATAGCGACGATAGGAGCTATACCGAACGGATCCGTCAAGAAGTAGAGAGGCTCTGCCCTGAGCTGGACTTTGTGTATCCCATGGCTGGGCCGGGACTTTTTGACATCCTTCCCCATGGATGGAACAAACACAAGGGCATCGAGGTGCTCCGCCGTGAGCTTGGCGTGCGGGCGGAGGAGGTTGCGACGTTTGGGGATTCTCGCAATGACCTAGAGATGATCGCCTCATATCCCAATTCCGTGGCCGTGGCCAACGCCTGCCCCGAGGTTCTTGCAGCAGCAGGATGGACTATTGGTGCATCAGCAGATGATGCCGTCGCTCAAGCTTTGATTGACATAGCACAGGCGTCGAAAAAAAGTGAGATGCCTGCGTTTATGTGCTAGTTATTACGCTTGCGCACAGCAGCCCGAAGTTTGTCGGCAATTGCGGCACGAGGTGTGTTCCCCGTCCTGATGCCTCTGATTGCGTCCTGGTGGGCGACTATCATGAGTGCGAGGAGGGCAGAGGAGAGGGCGACCCTATCGGTCGAACGGTCAAAAAGGCAGATGAGCGACAGATAGGCTCCCGTGATTGTGACTGCGCCAACGCAGAGGTAGCCACTAAGTACAACTGTTGCCACACCGACCAAAGAGGCAGCGCCGCCGAGGATAGGATTGGCCAATATGATTGCGGAGCAAGTCGTTGTCACTCCCTTGCCACCACGGAAGCCATGCCAAGCCGGATAGTTGTGTCCGAGGGTGGCTCCTAACCCTGACCATACACCAGCTGCGTCAGCTTCGGCTGGGAAAAGAGCGCGCGCTATCAGCCATGCCGCGAGAGTCTTGGTGATGTCTCCGGCAAGCACGACAACAGCTGCGCCTTGGCCTAGCTCATGGCCGATATTGGCCATGCCAGGGTTGCCGACGCCCATATCGAAAGAGCTTTTATGTGCTAAGCGCCGTGCGACGACCTCGGCAGTAAGAAAGCTGCCAAAAACATAGCCAAGGCCTAGGCTTGCGATGCGTGCGAGCATGGCTCCTTCTCTCTTTGCGAGGCAGATGAGTGATCATTCGTATGTGAGATAAAGCACATCATCCATTGTCCATGCGGCAGATTTCTCGCAGTTTACATGGCAGCGCGCGAGAAACGACTCAGACCGGGGGAACCAGCGCGAGCTGAGCACCGCCTCACCTTTATTTGCGAAGATCTCAATCGAGGAGCAGTCAATCAACAGGCGCAGATCATGGAGCATGCCGATGGTGGCTTCGCACGCATTGCGTCCCGCGCCGATGCGCATGTCCGTGAACTGAAGAGAGAGTATGCCATTTGTAAAGATGACCTTGCAGCCTTCGTCAAGGTCAATCTCCACATCCGAAGTGCTCTCGATGTTGGAGAAGATAATATCTGCGCGGTGCGCGGGGAAAAGTGAGCCGGTGAGGGGATCTATCCGGTTGGTATGCATTCTGAGTGCTTCGAGTTCCGTTACGGGATATTGAAGAAGCTTGCCTTTGTCATTTCGCGTGAGCTCACGAGGTACCGTGAGGCAATTCGTCCAATCGAGGCCGCTTGGCGCAGTTGAGTAAGGCGCATTTAGATCATTCATCAATGCGAGCGCGATGAAACGCCCCTTTTCATCCGTGGATCCGAAGGGCTCAGAGAAGTCAAATCCATGATCTGCCTCCCTCATCTCTGCGAGGGCAGGCCCCTTTGCAAAGGATAGTGCAGCTGCCTGTTTATCTGGATGGATTAGATGGGCAGCTGATTGTGTAAGAGAAGTTGGCGCAGGAGGTTGGGTTTTCCCCTCAATATTCTCGTCTTCAAAGTGCCAATAGATGAGGTTAGGAGAACTGAGGTGAAGTTGATGGTGATCATCTGCTGACGATTGTGCAGCGATCCACTGGTAGAAAAGATGATACTGACCCTTATCTTGGGTAATTGACAGCGGAGGAGCAATCATTCCTGAGCGAGGAGTGATATGAAATCCCATCCGCCAACGGTCATCTGCCATATGAATCCCTTTCGATCATTTTGTGGATCACGCTATATCGTTTGTATACCTCAACTGTTATAGAGAAAATCAGTAAGTAGCAGTAGGCCTTCAAGAAAATGAAATTGTTGTACACAGTTAATTAAAAAAGTTAAAGAATGTAGTTTTGTGTGAAAATGCTTCATACAGCTAAGGTATGCCTTGACAAGTACGTAGCACGTGCGTATCTTTATACCTTGCGTTATGGAGCACTATATAGTGCGGGGTGGAGCAGTTTGGTAGCTCGCCGGGCTCATAACCCGGAGGTCGCTGGTTCAAATCCAGCCCCCGCGACCAAAAACACAATCCCTGACCTGCAGAAACGGGTCGGGGATTTTTTCTGCCACCACTTGGCCACCATCGCGATCACCATTTGACCACCAAAAATTTTTCTGGCAAGTCAAAAACCGCGTGAAAACGAAAGTTGGTATCGCCACCCCGCGAGCGTATATCTCTTCTTCTGTTTGTTTATTTCCCTATCTCACATGTTGCCACGTTTGCAGTGAATCCGGAGTCGTTCCACTCGACCACATACTGCGGTCGGTAATGTTCTTGATGATTAGATAGACCTCTGCCGTCTCGCCTTTGTAGTCGTGCGCGAAGTTGCCAAAGATCGTGCCTATATCTTTGGTAACTTCATCGATTTCGGCTTCTGTATCGAAGTCTGCTGGTAGATGGTTTTGCACGCAATCTGCCAGAAACGACTTAATGACCTCTTTGCCCTTAATGTACGCCAAGAATCTTGCTGACGCATCGTTGAGATCCAGATATGTTGGTGTGTAAGAACATGCTTGCCTCATCGTTGAACTCATATAGCAGCATTTTCAGCGTCGTATTGTCATTGTCCATTGAATTGTCCTATTCCGCAGAAGGGGCAGATATATACCGACATGGTTAGCAGGGGAGAGACTTTTGCGGTCCGGCCGCAGTCATGGCATGTCGCAGGGGCCAAGGAGTCTATCGTTGGCATGATGGGAAGTTCTAGCTCATCCATGTGGCTAGACTTGTAATCGAACGAGATGAGACCGCCTGAGTGTTTGGACTTTCTGCTCAGCTCCTTCAGCTCGGCGTCTATCTGGCTCATAGCCCAGTTCTTCGTCTTGGCCATGGCGAGATCGACAATGTCATCTGTCAAGAAACTATCGGCCGTGAGGCCGCATGAGGACATTGGAGAAGCACGTAGCCGTCATCATCGCACGATATCTCCACTTCGAAGCTCGCATCTTCCATCCTATGATGCTCACTCTCTATTTGCCCGTTGCGCGGACGTACCGACGGCGGTTTGTCGATCCCTGCGCCTCCAGCTCGCCCTCGTTCGTTACGCCCAGGTAGAGGCTTCCGCCAAAGTGGTTGGCGAACGAGCATATGGTCTCGAACACGTCGTTGCCCGGCAGTGAGCCGCAGCGCTTGAATTCCACCTGCGCGCCCTCACCTGCCCTCAGGGCGGCTTCCAGTGCCTCTCTTCCATTTGGTCCCCAATCATGGCTGGACTCATCCTAGTAACTTCGGAACTTCGGAGGTAACTACGGAAGAAACTTCGGAATCTGTCTCCGAAGTTCTCGACACATAGACCGGCGCTCTTCCCCGCTTGCTATGGGGCTCGTGTATGAGTGTGGTGCAATGCCGGCCTGGCCGCTTTGCGTTTGGCGGGGGCGACGGAGCCGCCCCCGCTGCTGCATTTGACGGGGTTTGGTGTGCGGGCGTGGAAGCGGCTGGTGGCGACGGTGAGCGCGGCGTTGGCAAGGTCGGGGGACGCCAGGTGGCGATATCTCCCGCCAAGTGTCACCCTTCTGTAGCCGTCGGTTGTGCACGATACACGCTGCATCGCCCTCGGTGGGACGCGCGGCCGCCGAACCGCTCCCTCTCCCGGGTGTCGAGATCGCTGAGGCCGCGGCCCTTCGCGAGCGTCTGCAGGTTGTGCTTCAGCGCCCTCGGATCCGGGTTCTGCAGCCTCCGCTCGGTCGCGAGGTTGGTGTTGTTGACGATGACGTGCGCGTGTGGGATACGGCTCGCGTTGTCGTCGTGGTAGACGATGGCCACCTCGTAGTCGGGGAAGTTATCCCTGGCCCACGCGACGGCGAGGTCGCGCAGCCCGTCGAGGGAGACGGCGTCGCCGGGGTCGGGTGAGATCACGTAGTGCTTGTAGGTCCGTGCGGGCCTGTCGCCACAGGGCGTGTCGTTCCGGTAGGCGCGGCGGGTCTCGTCCATGACGGCCACTCAGTCGAAGCTTTCCTCCTCCGGCGCGTCGATGTTGAGGAAGTCGCGCGCCAACACCCTGCCGTTCTTGGTGAGGTATTTGTAGACTTCGGTGCAGGATGTGTGCCCGGATATCGGCTTCAGGATCGGCATCGCAGCCCCTAGAGGAAGAGGAGCCGCGACTCTGTGACAGAGTGGACGCTGGAGGCCAGCGGACCGGTCGCCTGGCAGACGGCGTCGAGGGGCTGTTTTTGATAGTCTCCGAGTTGGGGATTGGGGCTGGGGCAATCCATAACGCATCGTCTCCTCGGTCGCGGTTGCAAAACACGATACAAGAACATGTTCTCTGAAGGTTGTGTCCGAAAAAACGATGCAGGACACTCACTGACGCAGGCGAGGGAGTTCTCGTACATGAACTCCGAGATGTCGGGAGGGAGCAGCATGAACTGGTCCTATTTACACTCTCTGAACTGGGGATCGGGCGTGGGCTCCACCTCTCCGTCGGATGGGCCAATTATACCATATTGACCATATATCAGCAGGTAGAGTGCCATATCTGGTTCTTCCAGCGGGCTTTCGGGAAACCGCTCTCGCCATCAAAATACGAGCGGAGCCTTTTGGCCCCGCTCGTATTTGCTAGGTACCTTCTGATACGGCCCCAATGCGTCGACCGGAGGTCTCTCAGAGCAGAACGTTCTATCGGTGCATCTTCCTGAGGTTCTCGAGCTTCCAGAGCGCTTCGGGGTTGACGGCCGCGGCATTGACCATTGACTCGTTCTGGAAGACGAGCTCCGGTCTGTAGTCCCCGTCCGCCAGTCGTTCAAGGTACTCGCGCTCTCCGTCCGTCTTGGGAAGGACCCAGTCTGTTATGAAGCGCTCGGCGTCCTGCATGAGGGCAGCGAGCGTCGGACGCTCGGTTGACGAGCGAAGCATGGGGTATAGCTGGTCCTCCAGTTCGGCCTTCCTGTCTGAGAAGCGCCGTTCCCTGCCCTCGAACGGCTTTGGAAAGCATGCGGAGAGCGAGGCATAGTACAGGACAAGCTGGTGGGCCTTCTCCCGCTCGTTGGGTCCTAGCGCTTCGTAGACGCCCCTCAGGTTTGAGACGTCGTAGAGGTCGCGGACCTTCACGCGGTCGAAGAACGCCTTCACCTTGCCTGCAGCGAGCTCGGCGTCCGCGAACGTACGCACCTTGGCGCCTGGCCTCACCGGCGTCTTGCGAACCACGGGCGGCATGATGGGGGAGCGGTTCATGTAGATGCAGTCGACCTTGACGTGGTCGACGCCCCAGTCGCCGCGGTAGCGAAGGAGGAAGGTACGCCCGGCATGGCCGCCAGGATGTTTCTCCACCGTATAGCCCAGGGCTCGGGCGACGGCCTCTATGCCCGCCTCGACGCGCGGTCTGTCGGCGAGCATCCCCTCGCGCGAGACGCTCCCGATGTAAGAGACGTCGATGTCGACCGAGAGTCTTGGAACGACGAGCATGAAGAGGTTGATGGCGGTGCCGCCGTGGAGCGCCAGCTTGCCCTTGAGGGCAGGGTGGCGCTCCATCTCGTCTAGGAGGTCGAGCAGGCGATCGACCTTGTCCACGGTTCTCGGCTCGAATTCGCTAGTGCTCATGACGTCCATGACAGAACCTCCTCCTCGCTTTCTGGCAGGTACAACTTCCAGCGGCGGCTCCAGCCCCTGTTTTCCCGTGATTTCGGATCCAACTTGGATGGACCGTGACCGAGCCTCCCCTCGAGCGCCGCGAGCGCCTCGTCGGCTATGCTCCAGTCGTCCCGCTTCGTCTCGAGGAGCCAGCCTGTCCGGGCGACGACGGCGGCAGGTGCGCGACCGATGATTTCGAGTAGATCCTCCACGTTGAGGTAGGGAAAGGCAGAACAGGAGCGCACAGCCTCCTCCACACCGCCGGCCCTTCCGGGGTGTGACAGACAGTCGACGAGCGTCTGCTCGCGCGTGGTAATGCTGGCCGCGCCGTAGGACTTTGAGCGCATGGTTTGCGTCTGCGGGTCGTCGCCGAAATCGAAGGGGGCGTAGCGAACGCCTCCGTACTCGAACGGCGAGCGCACCTTCGTGGACCTGAAGGAGCACTCGAAGCCGACGTTGTGCGCGACGCCGTGGGCTACGAGCGCCGAGTGGTACGAGATGATGGCCTCGGAATCGACGGTTCTGGTTACGAGAAACGGGTCGGGGGACTCGCCGAGAAACTTGCCAACCTTGGACACGTAGGTGCCGCGACGCACGCGCTCGACCTCTCCTGCCTTGAGGGCGCGCCGCAGTTGCGTCCGCACGGTCTCCTTCGCCGCGATGGCGTAGAGGTCGTTCGTCGTGAACGCTTGGTGCGATGTTATGTATTCCTTGAACTTCATACAGACGAAGTATAGTAGAAACAGGTACAAATTGTAACTATTTCCATATGATATGCACTGTAGATTAAAGTATTCCATCCATTCATACCCAATGTGAGACGGCGTGGAAGAGCCAGCGCTCGAAGCGATAGATGAGCCTAAAGACGCCCATAACCGGCCTATTTTGCCTTCGCGGCGCGTGTATGGCCTAGAACTGCTCGACCATGAACAAGAGGCGGGCTCGGGCGCCTTCAGGTAGGAGCCGCCTTCGCCGTTGCCCAGGGCGTGGGTCACGCTTATGGTGCCGTCTTCACCGAAGTGCGCACACCTCGCCGGTCATAGGGTTGCGGTGGGAGAGTGTCACCTCCCAGTTGTCCTTCGCCCCGTGCTGCCTGATGCTTCGGGTGGTGTAGCTCAGCTCTGCCATGATATCGTCCTTGCCTTCCTTCGCGCGTCCTTAGGCGATCCGGTTGCCACCAAATTGCCACCAACACGACGCCGGAAAGGTTGGAAACAGGGGAAAGTCGTTGGAAAGGGTGGTTTGGAAAAACATGCTCCAACCACGCCTGACCAGGTGTTTTTTGAAACGTAGATTACGTGGAAAGCCTTGACAAATCGTCTTGACTCGCTCATAACCCGGAGGTTGTTGGTTCAAATCCAGCCCCCGCGACCAAATGTAATGGCAGGTCAGACTATGAGTTTCTGAATCTGGCCTGCTTCTTTTTTCTCGGAAAGGTGCGATGAGTATAAGGTTACATATGAGCTACTTCCTCGATTGCTATCTCCTTGGGACTAGCAGCATTTGGGTTTCGATGGGCTTCCCTATGAGAAGCGGGTGGACAAGAAGAGGCGCGAGAGCGAGCCGTTCTGCATTGCCAACGAGGTGCCGTATGAGGCACCAGAACACTGGGAGTAGATAAGGTGTCGGATGAACTTATTAATCGTGATATCGAACATATTTCAGTCTCAGTAGCTGAAAGAGAGAAACTCTCCAAGACATACGACCACTACGGCGCTTCAGGAGTAATCGACAAGGTTGATGATTATCTTTTTGACGTAGCTCTACTCTTTATTGTCCATGTTGATCATTTCCTTCTGGGTTGCCATTGTTGAAATCGATGCACGACAAAGTTAGCCCCTTGGGGTTTGAGCGACGTGTCGAAATTTTGTCTAGTGATAAAGGAGCACAGTGTGCCAGTGACTTCATTGAATGCTATTACAACCAAGATCGCCCTCATTTAACTTTAGGCTACAAAGCGGTTGATATAGGAGTCGCTGAGGTTATCGTCTCGATGCACGCGTGCATTTCAATTATCATGAGGGACTGAGATACTCGAAAAGGGTCGACCCGCACGGCCGACAATCGCATACCCGAGCAGCAGTGCATTCTCGAGCTCGAGGATGCTGCGCTTGCACTAGAGCCAACGCATCCACAATGCTGCCAGACATCTGAACGAACGGTGCACCTGTAGACGCCTTGGCATGTATGAGGTTGCTTTGCTATATCATTAACAACACATCAGGGTTAGCCTGTAGTGAGAAATACCTCCGGAGGGGTCGTGGAACAGACCGCATTACAAGACGAGGGCGTAAACGTCCTCGTCTTTTCAGACGGGCTGGTGCGCCCAGATTTGGGCACCGCACTAGGCATAATCCCCTTAAGAGCACATAATGAAGCTCCTTGGCCGGGCTTTCGGTGGTTAGCCCGTGCTAGTAGGTCGCTCGATGTCAGGGCATTTAGCTATCGCATGGCAAAGCGTGCGTTTGATATAGCGATCTCCGGTTGCATCATTGCGGTGGGAGCCATTCCTTGCGCCGTGCTCTCGGTTTCCATTGCCGCAGACACCAAGGATTCGCCCATCTACGTGCAGACACGCGTAGGCAAGTGCGGCAAGCCATTCAGCATCTTCAAGTTTAGGACCATGGTTGCCGATGCTGACAACGTCGAGAAGTACTTGAGCTCGGAGCAGCTGCGCCAGTGGCAGACCGAGCATAGGGTGAACGACGATCCCAGAATCACGCCGCTTGGCAGGGTGCTGAGAGCCACCTTCATCGACGAGCTTCCGCAGTTTCTGAACGTGCTGCTGGGACAGATGAGCGTCATTGGCCCTAGGCCCATTAGCTACGACGAGCTGACGCAC
>DHPN01000018.1 GCA_002407925.1 Atopobiaceae bacterium UBA5363 | reverse complement strand
GCTGACTGTGACTCTCGTGTAGCCGATCACAATCACCTCTTTATATGTAAGGGAAACGCCTTTAAGTCTGCCTATCTCACTGCGGCCGTCGACGCTGGAGCTGCTGCCTACATGTGTGATGAAAGCCACGCTGCCGAGCTAGCATCAGTTGCGCCTAACACTCCTGCGCTCGTAGTTCCAGACGATAAGCTTCGCCATGCCATGGCGCTTATTTCAGCCGAGGCGTGGGGACACCCCGACCATGATCTCACCATCATTGGCATTACAGGCACCAAGGGCAAATCTACGGCATCGTATATGCTGCGTTCCATTTTCGATGTTGGCCCTGACGGCAGAGGCGAAGAAGGCTCAGTAGCTTCTGTAATTGGATCAATCAAAACCTATGATGGCATCGAATGCCTTGAAAGCCACAATACTACGCCTGAATCCCCTGACCTCTGGCGACACCTAGCCCATGCGCGCACCTCTCGGCACAATCCGGTTGTCATGGAAATATCCAGCCAGGCACTTAAATATGAACGTGTAGACGGCCTTTGCCTCAGCGCAGGCTGCTTTCTTAATATCGGGCATGACCACATATCGCCCCGGGAGCACCCGACCTTCGAAGACTATTTTGCAAGCAAGCTACGCATTTTTTCTCACACCGACACGGCTGTTATAAATCTGGGAACGTCCCATGTGGCAGATGTAATCTCAGCGGCGTCGCGCTGCTGTCGGCTCATAGGCTTTTCGGCAGATGGACCTCATTCCCAAGGCCACAATGCCGTGATTTGGGCTGACCACACGACTTCAGACGAGGGGACTGTAAGCTTTATTGCTCACACCCCCACGTGGACGGGACGCTTTCTCTTATGCATGCCGGGCCTTTTCAATGTCGAGAACGCGCTTTGTGCAATCACAGTTGCTTGGCTGCTTGGCATTGATCCTCAACAAATTCGCACCGGCCTCGTTCGCTGCCGCGTGCCTGGTCGTATGGAACTTATCAACTCGCCGGATCCACAGGTGCTCGCAATAGTTGATTATGCTCACAATAAGCTCTCATACCAGCGTTTCTTCTCCTCTATCAAAAGGGAGTTCCCCGGCAGAAGAATCATCGCCGTGCTCGGCGCGCCTGGTGACAAGGCCCAAGAGAGACGCCACGAGCTCCCCGAAGAAGCCTCAAAATGGGCTGATGCGCTCATATATACCGAGGAGGACCCCGGACATGAGCGCGTTGAGGATATTTGCGCCGAAATGCTTGCTGCGACCCCAGTCGGCCAACGAGCAGAGATCGTATGCGACCGTCCGAGCGCAATCTCACGAGCTGTAGACATCGCCTATGAGCAGAGTAGGCCAGCTCTCATCTGCCTCCTTGCTAAAGGAGACGAAACTGACCAACATGAAGGGGACGTTTTTGTTCCCTGCGAAACCGATGGCAGTCTCTTTCTGAAGGCCATGGACTCCCACAGTCATTGCTCACCTGATATATAGTAACGTCTGAGATCAAAGAGGAGATTTTATGCCTGCACTCTCTTTGCCCACCTTCCCTGCCGACCCATCGCGCCTACCCGAAGATATGGCTGTGCGCTTTTCGCGCATTAAGCATGTAGTTTCCGATACTGATGGCACTATGGTTACAGGGGGCTCTGCTCTCAATGACTCTAAGGGCAGACCTTCTGCTAGGCTGAGTCAAACCTTGGTCGACTTAAAGAGATGCAGCATCGATGTCATCCCTTGCACGGGGCGTAACAGGGCAATGATTCGAGAAGATGTTCGCTTGCTGGGGCTAACGGGTTGGATCGGCGAAATGGGCGGGATACTCTGCCTGCATGAGGGAGCAAAAAACGACTGGCGCTATTTCACAGCCGACATGCCATACGACCCTACATGTGGGAAAACTCCTCATGATGTGATATGCGAGACCGGTGTTGTGAAGCGCTTGCTTACGCGCTGGTACGATTCTCTTGAGCTGTACAACGACAACGGCATCGGGTATCAGTACCGTGAGGTCTCCATCGCGCTGCGTGGCACAGTTCTCGAAGACGAGGCACAAACAATGCTCAACGAAACGGGTTTGCCCATCTACCTTGCCGACAATGGGTTTGTAACGCGCATTACCGGTAAGACGATCTTGCCTATATTTGAAAACGGCAAGGCCGAAGATGTTCATACCTATCACATCACGCCACGAGGACTGGATAAGGGCTCCGCAACGGCACGCTACCTCGAACTTCGTGGCTGGGATCCTGATGAGGTTATGGCCTGTGGGGACTCACCTGCAGACTGCGAGATGGCTGCACACGTCGGTACCTTCTTGCTGATGCGCAACGGCATCAGCAACCCTAAGACGCAAGCCGCGCTTGCCACGGCAGCAAATACGTTCGTATCAACGCAAGCCGCTACCGACGGATGGTGTGATGCGATGCAATTGCTTATTGCCTTACATGCATAAAAAGCAACATGATACATCTGGGCTAGACGCCTCATGTCCGAGGCTAGCCACGCGCATGACGCGCATGGGGCTGCTGCTTCTTCCTAGTCGATCTGTGCATGATAAAAGCCACAACAATGCAGCCCAAGGCTAGAATCGCCAAGGCTATCACAACGAGATCGATTTTTCCAAAGGCAACAACCGTACGCGTTGCATAGAGAGGATAGCTGGCAACAACCTGCCCTTCTAGCAGCACGTCCAGCGTCGCCACCTGCTCACCCGCTGATATGGAAGAAACCACAAGCTGATAAGCGTCTCCTTCTTCAGACACTTTGTTAGCATCCCAATTGATCTGAGTTTCGTATTGCTTGGTAGTGTCAATGATCGAAGATACAGCTTCATCTGTCTTTACTGCCAAATCCGAGCCGCCAGAGAGAAGAGTGCCAACGGATGCATGGACGAGTTTCGCATCCGCTACTGTCGAAGTTCCGTCGCTCCAAGTATGATGCTCACAGTCAGACAAAGTTCCATCGAGGGCCGCTGAGACCTCTGGATAAAGAGTTGCCTGGTTAGCTGAGTGCATCACTGCACCAAGCACCGAAATGCTTTCATTTGACCCTGAGAAGACAAGACATTTGCCTGCCTCGTCAGTACTTCCTGTCTTGACTCCCGTACAAAGCTCATCATAGTAGGGACAGGCTAAACTTCCGTTTCCTTCGCCATATACGTCTCCATCGTATATCCCCTGCATGGTCTGCTGCAACAAGAGGTTGGTGTTATACCACTCGAGTACAGATCCATTTCCGCTGGTACAGCTATAGTGCGTAGTCTTGACGACGCTACGTATGAAGTCATTTTGAAGCACCTGACGCGCGATTGTCACCATATCGCGCGCTGTTGTGTAGTGGTTGTCATCGTGAATTCCGTGGGGGTTGACAAAGTGGCTGCCGGTGCAGCCAAGCTGGACCGCTTTTTCATTCATCAGGCGAACGAATTCCGCAACGGCATCTGAGGCAGAGAGGCTTTCATCGCCTGTCTCAAGACGCGCTACATGAGTCGCTACCACGATAGCCGCATCATTGCCTGAGGGAAGCAGCAAGCCGTAAAACAGGTCCCGCCACGTATAGCTATCACCTGACGAAAGATATGCCATCGAGCTGTTTGCTGGCGTAAGGTCGACCTCATCGCCTATAGAAACAGTTTGGTCAAGCTCTGACTCGTCTATATAGTCTAGTGCAACCAAAACAGTCATCAATTTTGTTGTACTTGCAGGATAAACGCGCTCATCTGCATTCTGCTCGTAGAGAGTTTGGCCCGTGTCGGCGTCAAGCAGATACACACTTTCGTCTGACGCGAAAGAATAGGTGACGGCCCAGGCCTGAGAAACAAGAGGGCCGACACATAAGGCAATGCAGGCAAATGCCGCCAAGACGCAAAGCTTGATGCCGCTAAAACAGTCTACTGCTTTTCTCATGTGCGCCCCTCCGCCCATGACAACTGACGTGTAGATTATACGGGCATGAGCCCGTCAAGCACTATGGTGGAGTGGATACTTTCCCAAAAAAAGCCTGGTTCAAAAATCTTTTGAACCAGGCTTTTGCTTAGCCGACCAGAGCTTCTACAAAAGGTACCCTTAAAAATCAACGGGCTGATCGTAATAGCAGCACTTGAGGAGGCGCTCGAAGTCCGCGGCTTCAGTCTTGCGCGGGTTCTCGGGCGTGCAGGCATCCTGAACAGCGTTTGCAGCGACAGTCGGAAGCTTCTCAAGGAATTCCTTCTCGCTAACCATCACAGGCAAATTGTTGTCATCAGCCTTAATGCCGCCATTAGCATAGTTGTTAATGCCCTGAGGAATGTTAAGGTTGTCGTTCATGTTGCGGATCTCTTGTACCAAGTTATCAATGAGCTGCTGGTCTGTCTCACCTGGCAGATGAAGGATGTCCTTGGCCACGAACGCATAGCGCTCCTTGGCGCGGCTGTCCTTAGAGTTCCACTGAATCACCTTGCCAAGGTACATGGCATTGGCACATCCGTGAATGAGGTGCCCGCCCTCAAAAGCCGCCCCTGTCTTGTGGGCCATCGAGTGAACTATGCCCAGAAGACCTGATGAAAACGCAAGGCCAGCAATGCACTGCGCCTCATGCATATGAGCGCGCGCCTCATGATCACCCTGATAAGACTTCGGCAGCCACTGATGGACTTCGCGAATGCCATGAAGGGCATTGGCGTCAGTAAACATTGAGGCCGCTGTAGAGACATAGGCCTCCATGCAGTGCGTAAGGGCATCCATGCCGGTATGGGCGCAAAGCTTTGCCGGCATCGAATAGGTGAGTTCCGGGTCAACAATTGCGACATCAGGCGTAATGTTGAAGTCTGCCAGAGGATACTTGATGCCCTTGTGGTAGTCAGTTATGACTGAGAAGGCTGTAACCTCGGTAGCAGTGCCTGAGGTTGAGCTAATGGCGCAGAAGTGTGCCTTCTTGCGCAGCTCGGGGAAGCTGAACGGTTGAATGATATCCTCAAACTTGGTCTCAGGATACTCATAGAACACCCACATGGCCTTTGCAGCATCAATCGGGCTGCCTCCGCCGATGGCAACGATCCAGTCAGGACCGAATTCCTCCATCGCCTTTGCGCCCCTCATGACCGTCTCGACAGACGGATCAGACTCAACGCCCTCAAAGAGCTTTACCTCGAAACCAGCGCTCTCCAAATCCTTCTGCACATCTTGGAGGAAGCCGCCACGACGCATGCTATGACCGCCAGAGACAACAATTGCCTTGTGACCCTTGAGATTTTTAATCTCATGACGAGAACCCTCGCCGAAGTACAGGTTACGCGGATTCGTAAACCTACCCATGAAGCACCACTCCTTCTGGCTGCCTAGCTATGGCAGCAATATATACAGGGACCCGTATGTCCCTGTTTCTCCAAGTATGTGTGCTACTAGAACAACTTCTTGCCTCTAGGATAGGCTTATGCGCCTCAATTAAGAAGCTTTGGCGTAACTTTAGCTTTCTACCTAAATAACTGCGTGTTCACAGAAAAAAACTTTACTTTGTTAAATGCCCAGAAGAGGATGGACAACTGAGGCGGTATGAATATACCAGCCCCAGTTGTCCATACGAAAGTTTAATTTCGCTCAGCGCTAGCCGAGAGCCTCAGAGTGCTCCTTGTGTTTGGTGACAACAGAGTCGAGATGCTCCTTAGAACGACGAAGGTAGTCAGCACGCCCCTGTTCGCTCCATTCAGGCTCCTCGTCAGGAATTGAGCCGGGCTTTTTGACAAAGAGCTCTTTCAAGCAGTTATAGCTCACGATAAGTCCAAGCACCACAAGAAGAACGGCAACTACCAGCTGCAGGCCGGAGGTGGCAATCACCGCGACGCCACCTGCCGATAAAGCTGAGGCGCAAGACAGAATTGACTGCACGAGAGAAGTGAACGTGCAGACGAGCAAAAATGCCACGGGAACGTAGAGCATGCCGCCCTTTCGTCCAGTGCACTTGCAAAATACCGCTAATGTGATCATGCACATGCCACCAAGCAGCTGGTTTGAAGCGCCAAACAAAGGCCACACATTAAGATATCCGCCAAATGTCAGGGCTAAACCGCCAAGCAAGGTGATCCCTGTGGCAAACCAACGGTTGGCCGCAAGCTTTGCAAAGCCCGTGCGACCTTCTGCGCTCTCGACATCCAGTACATCATTTGTCGGCGCAAAGAACTCTTGAAAAGAGCTGCGAGCTATGCGCGCAACCGCATCAAGCGAGGTCAAAGCTAAGGCAGAAACGTTCATTGTCATAAAAACTGTAGCGACATTTTTGTTTACCCCAAAAAGCGTCATGCTATTAGCGATGCCTGTCGCAAAGATCTTGAACGGAGTGTAAAGCGCGGTCCCGTTCGCGTCGACCATATTGACGTTCATGTCCTTGTAGACAATGGCCGCACAAACGATAGCAACCACTCCGACGAATGACTCAATTACCATTGCACCATAGCCCACAGGCTGCATATCCGCCTCATCGGAAACCTGCTTAGAAGATGTGCCGGACGACACAAGGCTGTGGAAGCCTGACAGAGCACCACAGGCAACTGAAACGAACAACAGAGGGAACAAATAGCTTTTCGCACCAGTTTTCGCATTCACAAGCACAAACCCGTTAAATGCCGGCGCGCTGACGTCCCCTTGCCCATTTACGCTCAATATAAATATGCCAATGACCGCGCACGCTATCATCGCGATCATCATGATGGCAGTGATGTAATCACGGGGCTGCTTGAGTGTTTGGATGGAAACACCCGAAGCAAAAATCAAGTAGACCATCACGACGGCTACCCAGCCGTAATAGCTCAGGTAGATAGGAAACGCCATGCCGAGGGCAAACATTATGACGATCAACGCAATGGCAAGCAAAAGCTGCTTAAGCCCAGTAAGGCTGAACTGCTTTGACAGTTTACCGAAGATAATCGCCGCAAATGTAAAGAGGATCGAAATGGTCCCCGCAGCTCCCGCTGCATAGGACGCGCCGGTATCAACAGCGCCTGCGGAGTCCAACGTCATTTGGAACGTTCCTGCCACCATGGCAGTAAACGCAGCGACTACGATGCAGCAGAATACCCAGCTAAACAGCAAGAACAGACGTCTTCCCGTCTTGCCAATATATTTTTCAATAAGTTGGCCGAGCGACTTTCCATTATTTTTGACAGAGGCGTATAGAGCGCCGAAATCATGCACGGCGCCAAAGAAGATGCCTCCGATGAGGACCCAAAGTAGGACCGGAACCCACCCAAACATCATTGCAATAATTGTGCCTGTAACAGGACCTGCACCACAGATCGAGGAAAATTGATGCGCAAAGACTGTAAAGCGCGATGCTGGTACGAAATTCTTCCCGTCTTCCATGCGTACAGCTGGAGTCAACTTCTCAGAATTAATGCCCCAGGTCTTGGCTAGCCAGCCTCCGTATACGACATAGCCTACGATTAGAATCACCGCACTCACCACTATGATTGTAACGCCACTCACAATTTCACCCCTCTCATGTAGGAACTTTTCCGGTGCGGCCGGCAGGCCTTCAGGCACGACGTCCTGTCGAGTGCGCATCGTGCCCCTACACTACACTCCATGAACAAAGATGCCAGCCTATGAAACTTGTTGTTCATGTTTCTTCGTATTGCCTTGAACCTAAAACTTTATATGACGTCTGAGATGCCCTAAGTGGGTACCGTATAAGATGTTTTTACAGCAAGAAATGATCTAATAAATGCTAAGGGCCAGAGCTTGGAAGGAGGAGGTCAAATGCCTTATGATCCGCATCGCGAAGATTATTTGCGTTTGAGCTTGCGCTTTGCTCATACCTTAGATAACCAGACACCCGATGCGGCTGAGCATGCATTTGCAAATTTTGGACGTCGCTTTGCCCGCGAGCGCGACTCCCTTCCTCAAACCGACAGTGACCGTGCCTTTCGTCTCGTTGCTGATGCCGCCGTGCTCATTGACTATAAGCTGCCATTCACTCCCCCAGAGCAGGCTGATGATATTGCAGTTCGTGGGCAAAAACTGCTCAGTGAGGCTTTGTCACTTGACCCCAACTCTCCTGATGCGAATCGGATGCTTGCAGCTTCTGAGCAGCCAAGCTTTGATGCCTTTTATTCATATCTTAAAGTGCGGGTCGATGAAGTTCGCTCATACTGCGAAAAGCAGCGTTCTTTGATGGTTCAAGACGAAAACAGCCAGCGGACGTCTTTGGCCATGAATATAACTATGCGCCCCTATATGCGCTGGATAGCCAGCATGGCTTCGAATGCCGTAATCTGTGGGCGCAATCGTGAGGCATTAAGGCTTTGGGCAAAAGCTATAAGAGCAGACCCTGCTGATGAGGCAGGAGTCCGTTTCACAGTAGCTTTGGCACTCACAAAACTTGAAGATGAGCAGGGCTTAGATAAGCTTGTACATGACTGTCGTCCGCTGCCTACAAGCCGGGATGGACTCGATCCTTGGACTTTGCTATGCCGAGCGGCACTAGCTTACAAGCGCTATGACTTAAGCGCAGCCACCGCGGCTTTGAAGGTTCTCATTTCCAACTATCCCCATGCATGCGCTGCACTCATTCGTCAACGAGAGCTGCCCGATGGCGTATTCTCGCGCCTTGCTACACCGTCCATGAGCGAAGATGAGCTCATTGTCGCCGTATCGGAGTGCACTGTACTTCTTCAAGAAGGCGAAGAGGAGAACGGCCGTGGTCCTTTTGGCTTGTGGGTCGCAGACCAGGCTGCCAAGCTCGCTTCCCCCTGGGAACTAGACGAAGTTAAGGAAGCACAAAGGCAAGTTGACGAGTTTCTGGCCCATGAGCGCGAGGAAGATCAGTCTGGCAATGACGAGGGAGGGTCTCGGAGATGAGGCCTCGTGATGAGCTCACAGAGAGAATTGCTCTCCACAGGCGTGAAAAGCTGGGGCCCCTTTCTGAAAGTGCCTATAGGGAGCTTGTCGCGGCTGTGCGTAAAGATCCCAGCTCCTTTCTTGACGATCCTTCCGATGTGGCTTTTTCTGTACTTGTTGATGCTCTTGACCGCTATGGCAAACGTATGTCAAACGAAGAGGCACTCGATGATAACCAGTGGCGGAAGGCGCGAAAAGAGCGTCTCTCTTGTCTGGCGTCAGAATGTGAAAATGCCCTCGCAATCGACCCAGCCTGTTCTGATGCGGCCCTATGCCAGACACTTGCGCGCAACCCCTTTGCCGACGAACTGCTAGCATCACTGTTTAAACTCGAAGCCGCAGCAAAGGCGCACAATCAGCATCTGTACTCTTCTGTCGGCAAGGACGCATGGGCCGATGTTTTTGCTCATGGCTATCTACGAATCCGTGCAGCAATTGCGCGCGCATGCATAAACACATCGCGCTATCGCATGGCTGAAAAAGTCTGCAAAGAGCTCTTGGCAACGTCTCCCCAAGACGAAGTTGGTGCGCGATATACCTACGCGCTCGCACTTGCCCGACTTGAAGATGAGGCTGGCTTTGATGAGCTTGATGCCAGAGGTGGCAGAAGGGGAAACTCATGGCTTCATCTCAGCCGAGTCATTCTCCTATATAAGCTCGACCGGATGAGCTCGGCAAAACGGGCACTCTGCGGATTTTCCCACCTTGTCGAAGGGGGTGCATATGCGCTTCTGAGGCCCATATGGGTCGATAGCTACATCCCTGATAGACCTGAAGAGCACCCATGCAGTTTTGGTGAGGCAACACTAGCAGTACATGAGGCCGACCCAATCATCGTTGACACCCCTGACCTCATAGCTTGGGCCGAAAGCCAACCAGAAGTCGCGCGGGATGCTAAGCAATTTGCTAACGCGCGTGGCTTTGCATGGTAGGTTTGCTATACTGCGGAATGCGTCCCCATCGTCTAACGGTTAGGACATCGCCCTTTCAAGGCGGCAACACCAGTTCGAATCTGGTTGGGGGCACCATTTTTTCGCTTGGGGCAATATGCAAGCTAGAGCTTTGCTATAAGTATGAATAGAAAAATAAGGGGAAATGAAGCATCTGGTGGGGGCGGTGGGACTTGAACCCACAAAGCCGAAGCTGGAGGATTTTAAGTCCCCTGCGTCTGCCAATTGCGCCACGCCCCCTCTTCGCCGCCCTTAGGATACACGCAAATTCTATATCTTGCATCAACACAGACTGTCTTGACAATAAAATTAGCTATCTTTCAGAGGAGAGGCCGGTGAAAAACGCCCGCAACGTTTGGCGAGATTCTTAAGCTTCTCGAAGGAGCCAGAGAGCTGTTCTTCGGTAGCACTCCATTTCCAGTTTCCCTCGGCTACCCCAGGCGTGTTCATACGGGCCTTATCGTCAAGCCCAAGCACGTCTTGTAAAGAGACCATCACCACAGGCGCAGAAGAACAAAGGGCCTCAGTGCAGATATGAGAACAGCTCTGGGAAGCAGACTCAGGCCCAAAGCTATGCATACACCAGCCAAGCAGGGTGGATGTATCATGCGTAGAAGTGTAGACAACTTTATTTGGCTTGGGATGATAGGTTTTATGCACGTCCTCATCAGCAAACTGTACAACATCCATCCCGGGGATGCCTATTTCCGCAACTAGAGCACGCACGGCAGGAGTGACGATCCCTAAATCCTCCGCAATGAATGGCATGGTACCAAGCCGAGAAAACACCTGAGAAAAAAGCTCAAGTCCTGGCCCATAGCACCAACTTCCCTCTTTTGGCGTGTGATCCTCGGGGATACGGTAATAGGAGGAAAAGCCCAAAAAGTGGTCAAGCCTCACATAGTCGTAGAGCTCAAGCATCCTACGAAAGCGGCGCATCCACCATGAGTAATGCGTTTGGCGCATCGCATCCCAGTCATATGTTGGATTACCCCACAGCTGCCCCTTATCGTTGAAATAGTCAGGCGGCACGCCAGCAACCCCAACTGGTCGACCAGACCCATCAAGCTCAAACAGCTCAGGCTCACTCCAAACATCAGCAGAATCGGCGGATATGTACATTGGCATGTCGCCGATGATCAAAACGCCTTGACTATGAGCATAGTTATGCAAGTCGTCCCACTGGCGCATAAACTCATACTGGATACGACAACAGCGCTCGACGTTGCCCTTAAGCTCATGGCTCTCAGCCAGCTCTGGATCCCATCGGCGGTATTTCTCTGGCCACTCTGTCCATGGAAGAGCCTCACCGAGGCGTGCTTTTATTGCACGAAATGTGGCATAGGGAAGCAGCCACTCTTCATTCGCCTCACAAAAGCGTCGATAAACCGGCTGAGACTCAAAACTTGTATCAAACGCTGTCGGTCCCTCTCTGTATCCCTCAAGAAGGGCAGGATTGCCTGCAAAGGCAGATAGACCTGCATAGGGCGACCCAAATTCATCTGTGGGGTTTATCGGAAGCACTTGCCAATATTTCTGTCCTGCCTGCGCCAGCCAGTCGACAAAGTGTCTCGCAGGCTCACCGAGCGTACCTGACATGCCGGGATGTGCCTGATTTGGCAGCGAAGTGATGTGGGCAAGTACGCCCATCCCCGCCGGCATGGGCTTTTGAAGGCGCTGGGCGGGATGAAAATAGAGCACCGCAGTCCCCAGCGGCCAAAGCTGCACAGAGACACTATTGCCTGAAACTTCAGGTGAATTGCCACTTATAACCTCATCGACCTGTTCACCATGCATAGCAACAGATACACGATGGGCCAGCGTAGTACTACGATTTACCAAGACGCAAACCGCTACGCCCTTGTCCCATCTCCAAAACCCAAGCACATCTTCGCCCTCAGCAAATGGCTTGAACTCACCGTTCACAAGCACAGGCATAGTTTTTCGCAAAGCGATTGCATTGCGAAAAATGGCCGTGCAATTTGAGTCCTCATGACCCCAGGGGAATGGGCCTCGATTGTATGGATCGGCATAGCCCTCACAGCCAGCCTCGTCACCATAATAAATGCAGGGAACGCCCGGAAGAGTCATTTGGAGCAAAGCTGCTATCCATAGCCTGCTCACAGCGAGACTACGATGGTCACGATCAAGATGAAAGTGAGCTTTCTGCTCTTCACCAAGAGTGTCTGGCTTAGGCGTGTTGCCAAGGATTGTAAGCAGCCTTACACGGTCATGGCTGCCAAGCATATTAAGTTCTGAATAGAAAATATCCCTTGGGTAGTTCTCGCGCAGCGTCTCAAGCTCTATGGCTGCCTCAGGTGCATTCTCTTTTCCTGTTAAAAAATGCAGCAGCACATGACGCAGGGGATAGTTCATGGTGCCATCAAGCTCATTTCCCCAAAAATAGCGTCGAAGCTGTCCATAGGCTCTCTTTGTGGTTGCATCCTCCCAAACTTCCCCAAGAAGCACGGCATCGTTTTTCTCAGCTAGCGAAGCCTGCTTTATGTCGGCAATAAAATCGTCCGGAAGTTCATCGGCCACGTCAAGGCGCCACCCACGCGCACCAGCACGCAGCCAGTGGCGCACAACGCCATCTCTGCCACAAATATATTGACGATAGTCAGGATTTTGCTCATTGAGATCCGGCATGTTGGCGACGCCCCACCAACTGGTATAGGTGCCGTCGGGTTTGATCTTATACCAGCTCCTGTATGTTGAATGAACAGACTGCCAAGCACCAACATCAGGATAGTTACCATAGCGATTGAAATAGCGCGAGTCATCACCTGTATGGTTGAAAACACCATCAAGTATCACTGAGATGCCACGTTTAGCAGCAGCGCAACAAAGACGGCGAAAACTTGTTTCATCGCCTAGTATGGGGTCGATTACAAGGTAGTCGCCGGTATCGTAGCGATGGTTTGACGCTGCCTCAAAGATGGGGTTAAGGTAGATACAAGTGATACCAAGATCATGCAGGTAGCCGAGCTTTTCTTGTATTCCTTCCAGGGTGCCACCGTAAAAGTCCCAAACTGCAATGCTGCCATCTCTGTTGCGTTTGTAATAAGGAGTGCTGTCCCAATTTTCTACGAGGTCGCGCTTGGCACCCTTGCGAGGTTTTTTTAGTGATTCTACGCGACGTTTCCAATCTGCTCCCCTATGAAAACGGTCGGGGAATATTTGATATACGACTGCATGCCTATACCACTCAGGAGCTACAGCACGATCACTTGAGTAAATTGTCAGCTGGAATGATGGCGGATTAGCATACGCAAAAGCACCTTCTCCAACAGGGCAGCCTTCACGTGCCCCATAGCGCCATATGTCTCCATTGCCGGCGCGTATGTTAAAACTGTACCAGACAATATCTGGCTGTTCAAAAGAAATGCTTGCCGTGAAGCGAAGGCAATCTTCCCTGTGGCTACATTGCATACCAATGAGTTGCTCGCCTTTATCGTCTGTCCATAGCCTAAGCTGAGCAGAAGCGTCTGGTTCATCCCAGACATCTATGGCCAATACGATGGTGCCGCCTGTTGGGGCGGCACCAAAAGGCTTGCGGTAGGATCTGTCGGAGGTGACATGACGAGCTCTCACAAACTATCTCCTCTTGTTATACCGAATGATTTCGGGATGCAAGTCATGATACATATCCATATATTCATTTGCTGCACGATGCCAACTGAAGTCAGCGTTCATCGCTTGGTGACGTAATTTCTCCCAGACCTCTTTTTTTGTCCAGAACACCTCACAGGCCCTGAACAAGCAGTCAGACATCTCATCAGCGTTCATATTGGTGAAGCTAAAGCCGGTGCCCTCCCCAGTAAACTGGTTGTAGGGTTCCACGCTATCAGCAAGGCCTCCCGTTTCACGTACCACAGGAAGAGTGCCGTACCGCATGGCAAACATTTGGGCAAGCCCGCATGGTTCAAACTCGGACGGCATGAGCAGCATGTCTCCAGCCGCATACATACGATGGGCGAGTCCGTCATCAAAGGAGATGCGAGCGCACATCATGTCCCCATACTTCTTGTCGAAATAGCGAAACGCATCTTCTTGATCTGCATCCCCAGTACCAAGTATCGCTATTTGTATGCCACGGCTCACTATGCGATCCATCGCGAAGCGCACCAACCCTAGGCCCTTCTGATTGGTGAGGCGACCCACCATAACGACAAGAGGGCAACTGGCATCGACACGCAGCCCAAGCTCTTTTTGTAGCGCGGCTTTATCCTCTGCCTTTCCTGCTAGATCTTTTTTTGAAAAATTCACTGGAATGTTTGTATCGCTTACCGGATTCCACTTAATCGTATCAATGCCGTTGAGTATCCCATGCAAACACCATGAACGCTCCCGGAAGATATCATCAAGGCCCTCGCCATAAAACGGCATCTGTAGCTCACGGGCATAGGTGGGACTTACCGTAGATATCATGTCAGCATACAGAAGCGCAGCCTTCATGTAGTTGATCGATGAGATGTCACAACGAAGCTGGCTGGCGGCAGCGGGTATGCCATCAAGTCCAAGGACGTCTGCAAGCATCTTATCTGAATACTGCCCTTGAAACTTAACGTTATGTACGGTAAAGATCGTCTTCACACGAGAGCAGACAGGGGATTTCTGGTAGAACTCACGCAAAAAAACTGGAGCGAGAGCTGTCTGCCAGTCATTGCAATGCAGCACATCACACTCAAGCTCAGGAACTTTTTCGATAGCCTCACAAATGGCCTTGGAGAAAAATGCAAAACGCTCTCCATCGTCAAAGTATCCATAGAGAGAATCCCTCTTGAAGTAGTCCTCATTATCAATGAAGTAAAAATCCAAACCTTGGAATGTGAGCCTTTCAATGCCGCAATAGACGTTGCGCCATGCCAATGGCACATAAAAGTCAGCCACATGCTTCATGGTGCCGCGAAAGCTTTCAGGTATGGTGCCGTATTTAGGTAAAATGACCGCCACTTTTGCACCCGCACGCTTGAGAGCTCGGGGAAGAGAGCCTGCCACATCGCCTAGGCCCCCCGTTTTAGCAAAGGGGACCGCCTCAGAAGCAGCAAAAAGTATCCGGATTTTTCTTCTAACTCTATCAGCCATTTCAGTTCCTCTACTCGCGTGCCTTTCCTTTTATGAAGAGCGCGTCAGGTGTGCCACGCAGTTCTGTACCCGCAGGCACAATATTGTTGCGATCAACAATTGCATTTTCAACGTGTGCCCCACTTTTGATAATGCAGTTCTGCATAACTATAGAATTACGTACGGCTGCTCCGCTCTCGACAACGACACTTCGACCTAGAATCGAATCGGCAACTGAACCGTAAATGCGGCAGCTTCCTGATATATGGGCATTTGTGACATGAGAGCCACTTTCGAATTTGGCGGGTGCATTATCGTGAGCTTTGGTCCTGATCGGCCGCTCAACAGGAAATAGCTCATCAGAGACTTCAGGACGCAGCAAATCCATATTTGCTTTGAAATACGCTCGTGTATTGAAGACAGGCACCATATAGCCCTCATAGTTGAAGGATTGGACATTGACGCGCTCATAGTCGCTTGAAAGAGCTTCAAAAATGTCAAGATAATCAGTGGCCTCATACCATTCAAGCATCTGCAGCAGTGCTTTGCGACCAATTACAAAGCAGTCAAGGAAGGCTGTATCACCAAAAACTACGCCATGCTTGAGTCCCTTGACACGGTTGCCCTCAACATCAAAGCCAATAACGTCCTCATCCTTGCCCTTGGCGGTTTGGGTCAGCACAGTAATGTCGGCACCAGAACTCGCATGAGCTGATATGAGATTTCGATAATCCATGTTGTAAACAAAATTGCATGAAGATAAAATTACGTAGTCTTCATGGGAGCGCTCAAAAAATATTTTGTTATGAACGAGATCTCGCACAAGGAAGCGTGAACCTGTACGCGAAGTACCAAAGGCAGAACCTGGCAGGTTGAATAAACCTCCTTTTTTGCGTGACAAGCCCCAATCTTTACCTGCACCAACATGGTCTGTCAATGAGCGGTAATTATATGGCATGACAAGACCTACCGTAGTGATGCCGGCGTTAACCATGTTTGACAAAGCGAAGTCAACAAGACGATAACGGCCAAGAAAGGGCAACGAAGCTATGGGTCGGCTCTCGGTAAGGACACTTGGTTCTTTTGTAGAGTAGTTAGCCGTGATGAGTCCAATGGCGTTTTGCATCTCTACTCCTCTCCTTTCCCGACCACAACATCGTCGCCAATTACCGCAGTGTCTCTGGTCATGTCAATGCTGCCGAGAGCAACATCCTCTTCAACAACTGAATGCTCACCGAGTATCGCCCTTACAATATGAGCTCCAGCTTTAACGGTACAACCGGGAAGAAGGACGGAGTCTTCAATAACGGCTCTCTCGCCTATGAAGGTGTCTGTCGAGACGATCGAATGACGAATCGTACCCAGGACCTGTGCACCGTTACCGACAAAGCAGTCATCGATATGGGCATTGGAGCCGACATATGCTGGCGGACGCGTGGACGAGTTGGAAAGAATGGGAAAATCTGGTGTGAAAAGGTCAAGCGCCGGGTGAGACCCAAGCAGGTCCATACTTGTTTCGTGATAGCTAGAAATAGTGCCCACATCGCGCCAAAAGCCATTAAATTGATACGTGTAGAGCTGTTTGCCGTCAGCAAGCAGCTTTGGAATAATGTTCTTGCCGAAATCATGCTCTGAAGTCTGGTCGATAGCATCAGCTTTCAATGTCTCAACTAAGAGCTTTGTATTGAAGATATAGATTCCCATCGATGCAAGGTTGCTCTCTGGCTTTTCAGGTTTCTCCGAAAAATTGAGTATTTTTCCGTCTTCGTCTTGGGTCATGATGCCGAAGCGCGAGGCTTCCTCCCATGCGACGGGCATAACCGCAATGGTAAGGTCTGCGTTATGCTTTTTATGGACATCAAGCATCTTTTGATAGTCCATGCGATAGAGCTGATCTCCTGAAAGGATCAGAACATAGTCTGGATCATTTTGCTCTATAAAGCCTATATTTTGTGTGATTGCATCAGCAGTACCTGCATACCAAGCGCTACTCGTTTGAGTTTCATACGGAGGCAGGATGGAAATGCCTCCTCCATTGATGTTGTCGAGATCCCAAGCGCTCCCGTTTCCTACATATGAGTGAAGGAGATATGGACGATATTGCGTGAGCACCCCTACCGTATCGATCCCTGAGTTTGCACAATTGGAAAGCACGAAATCAATAATGCGATACTTCGCTCCAAATGAGACTGCTGGTTTGGCGATCTTACTGGTAAGTACACCCAACCTACTGCCTCGTCCGCCCGCGAGCAACATCGCAATGCATTCGGTTTTGCTCATGGCCCATTTCCCCTTTCGTCCCTCATTCTCCCGAAGGGCACCGCTTAGTAGCCGCTTAGTAATCGCGGCCCCCACTTTCTATACATGCCAAATTTCATTGGCATACTCGCGAATGGTTCGGTCGGAGGAAAAATAGCCTGATTCAGCGGTATTGTGAACGCATGTTTTGCACCAACTGGGCTTGTCGCTGTAGGCAGCCGTCAGTTCCTCCCACGCCTGCACGTACGCATAAAAATCCTTCATCACAAGATCAGGATCGTTGCTTGACATGAGATAATCATGAATTGATTCAAAATTGCCCGAAAGACGTGCAAGAGTACCGTCGGTAAGTTGGTCTACGATACGCCCAAGGCGCGCACGATCAGCGTTGTAGAGATCCCATGCAAAATAGCTGCCACTAGAACGCAACGCAGC
>DHPN01000004.1:2605-2784 GCA_002407925.1 Atopobiaceae bacterium UBA5363 | reverse complement strand
TGTCCATAATCGTGATAGATCTCAAGAAGGCCGGCACGATAAGCCTCGCCAAGGTCGACTCTGCCACAGGAGATCCCCTTGAGGGAGCAGAGTTCACGCTCTATGACTCCACGGGTACCAATAAGGTAGTGGGTGAGGACGGCAACGCAATAACCGCCACCTCTGACAGCTCGGGCAAG
>DHPN01000004.1:0-2451 GCA_002407925.1 Atopobiaceae bacterium UBA5363 | reverse complement strand
GCGACTACGTGCTCAAAGAGACGACTACGCCCGACGGCTATCTGGCAACGAAGGCGATTAAAGTCTCCCTCCATGAGGACAATGCTGCTGTCGTTGATGGCGCTCTTGATCTTGGGAAAGTAGGCGACGCGCCGAATACCCCCCTTGGTGTCATCGCCGCTGCCCTTCCTCAAACCGGTGACATAGGTTACAGCAGCATTGGCTGGCTTGTCTTAGCAGCAGCTCTCGCGTTTGGCGCAGCGGGTCTTGTGCGCCATAAGCAGAGCAAGAAGTAGGGAAGTGGTGATTGGCGCTGGAGCCTGAGGCAGGGCGCCAAAGCCAATGGCCTATCATAAGAGCCCACAGCGAAAGCAAAGAGCCGCTGCGGGCTCTTTGCTTTCGGCTAAAAGGGGAGCACGATGAGATATGACTTCACTTCCATCATGGACCGCGCGGGGAAAGACGCGATAGCCGTTGACGCCTTGGGCACGGGGCATATGGCCCCGAACAAGCCGGACGCAGGCTTCGATCCCATTCCGATGTGGGTGGCAGGCATGAACTTCCCGACGGCTCCCAGCGTGATCGACGCGCTCATCCGGCGCGTGCAGGAGGCCTTCGCGCGGCTTGACCGCTATGAAAATCACGAATCCAGATACGTGAAGTCCACCTGGACGTTGTCACCGCAAAGGGCCTTGACCTGGTTTTCGATGAGCTGCTGTGCGCGCGTGTCCGATTGGATCAGGAGGTCGCTGTCTTCCACCTTCTGGCGCTGCTCGTCTTGCGTCTGCGCCAAGAGCTGGTTCAGGTCATCTGTGGTCACTTGGACAAGGAAGCTGCCGGTGCGTTCCTCGTACTTCTTCAGGCTGTTGTTGTCGATGGTGACGTCTTGGACGGTGGAATGCGGCATGCTGACCGCGACTTCGGTGACGTTGCCCTTATCATCAGCCTGCGTGGTGCAGCTGATCTGAGAGGCGTCAAGCCCGATTGTGGTGTTGCCATCCACGGTGGCAATATAGGTCTTGTCCGTGAACGGGATGTTGACCCCGAGGAACTGGTTCGAGTCGGATAGGTACAGGATCTGGGTGAAGTTGTAGTCATAGGTGGTGAGCTGCACCACGGGCACGATACTCTCTCTGATGCTCGTGGAGCTTATGATCTTGCTGTCTTTGTGAAGTTGCTGGTACAAAAACCATCCGCCTGCCCCTGCGGCAAAAGCCAAAGCAATGACTCCCACGATTATAAGTATGGTTTTGACTCCAAGCGCCTTCCTGCGGCCTGTTCTGCTCACGGTGTGCCCCGATCCCTAGTTTGCAGGTTTGACCTATATTACTGAAGATTTGCTGATTCCTTTCGGAGATATGAGGATACGGCCGAAAAATTTCTTTGGCGGGGGAAATTTTTTGACGCCGCCTTCTCGTCAGTCTGCTAGCGCCACTGGCAATATGTGGATATTCAGGAAGCTTCAAGCAGCTGTAAAATGCAGCACAGACGCTACGTGCGAGCTTCGCCTACGAGCGGGCGATGCGACCGCGCGCAATACGGTACAGGCACAGAAGACTTCACCCTCTACATTAGGAGCCTCCCATGCACGAAAGCGACACCCATGACAATCTGCCAGCGACTGATGAAGCCATACATGATGGGGAAGAGGATATTGCGACAGCAGACAATACATCGACGGCAAACGACAGCACGGCGTCGGCGAGAGCTATTGCGTCATCAGGCAGCACGCTGACAGATGACAGTACGAAACTACAAGAGATACGCCGCCAGATGGCCGACGGGGAGCTTTGCCTCGTTTCGGCCGACAGCGCGGTAGACGTGGGCGGCGCCTATAAGCTGCCCTTCGACCAGATTCCTGCGCTTGGGGTCGCCTTCTCGTCGCTGTCGAAGATGTTCCGCACGGTGCAGGGGACCGTGAGCTCCCCGATGCTTTGGCAGGTGACCGACAAATTCGGCAACATCGTCGACTCCTCCAGGCTGATGGTCTCCAATGACCACACAGGGTATCTGGCCTCCATGCGCTCCACCACGCATGGCTTTGAGCAGGCGCGCCTGCAGCCGATAAAGCCGGGCACCATCACCAGCACGACGGTTATGCCCTTCAATCCGGCGCTGCTCTTCTTCGGAATGGCGCTTGCGCAGATAAATGTGAAGCTCGATGCCATTCAAAAGTCGGTCAAGCAGATACTGTCCTATATGCAGATATGGGACAAGGCCCGCCTGCGCGGCAACCTGCAGACGCTCAATGATATCCTCAAGGACTATAAGCTCAACTTGGACAATGTCGTGTATATGCGCAACGCCCACATGAAGACGCTTGACATCAAGCAGTTCTGCGAGCAGGACATCATATTTTTGCGCAGCCAGGTCGAGGAGAAGCTGCAGAAGCGGGACGTTATCGAGGTACGCGCGCTGATGGGAGGGCAGACGGACGAGCTGATCGACGCCCTCAGGGACTACCATCTGGCC
>DHPN01000005.1 GCA_002407925.1 Atopobiaceae bacterium UBA5363 | reverse complement strand
TAGCTTGCCAAATCGAGGCGCAAGTTACCTGCGACTTGCTTCATCGATTTTATTTGAGCGGCACCACCGACGCGAGACACCGAAATGCCCACGTCAACTGCCGGACGCTGCCCTTGGAAGAAAAGACTGGACTGCAAGTATATCTGGCCATCCGTAATAGATATGACGTTGGTCGGAATATAGGCAGAGACGTCGCCTTCCTGTGTTTCGATTATTGGCAGAGCTGTCAGAGAACCGGCTCCGTTCGCATCGGAGAGTTTGCAAGCCCTCTCCAAAAGGCGAGAGTGCAAGTAGAAAATGTCACCTGGATACGCCTCGCGTCCAGGTGGGCGATGCAAGGTAAGAGACATCTGACGATAGGCCACGGCCTGCTTAGAAAGATCATCGTAGACTACGAGCACATGACCGCCGGGATGGGTGGCGTCAGCGGGATTTCCATGCGCGTCATTGTACATGAAGTATTCGCCAATCGCCGCGCCTGCCATCGGCGCAATGTATTGAAGCGGAGCAGAGTCAGCCGCAGTGGCAGCGATTATGATCGTCTTATCAAGGACCCCATGCTTTGCAAGGTTCTCCTTAATCACGGCAACTGTGGAGGCCTTCTGCCCTATGGCGACATAGATGCAGATCATATCCGTGTCACGTTGGTTAACTATTGCATCAATGGCTATCGACGTCTTGCCGGTCTTCCGGTCGCCGATGATGAGCTCTCGCTGCCCACGGCCTATCGGAACCATGGCATCGATAGCCAGCAGGCCTGTTTGCACAGGCTCACACACGGGCTGGCGTTCCATGATTCCAGGAGCCTTGAATTCGATCGGACGGCGATGGGTTGTGTCGATCGCACCCTTACCGTCAATGGGCTGACCTAGTGGGTTGACAACACGGCCGAGCATGGCATGGCCGACTGGTATGTCCATCACGCGCCCTGTGGTACGGCACTCGTCGCCCTCCTTGATAGAGTCTACGTCACCGAAAATCACGGCGCCGACTTCATTTTCATCAAGGTTCTGTGCAAGTCCGTAAACACTACGGCCTGTTCGAGAGCTAGTGAATTCAAGAAGCTCTCCGGCCATGGCTGTCTTAAGCCCTGAAATGCGAGCGATGCCATCGCCCACCTCTGTAACTACCGAGGCCTCTTGCGTATCAACAGTAGCGCTGACTTGAGAGAGTTGCTTACGCAGAGCGCTCATAATCGAAGCAGAACTAATGCTGTCACTCATTTTTGCCACCTCCGATGAAGGTCGACGTGAGTGTTTTACGTATATTCGCAAGCTGCGCCCGTACTGAAGCGTCATAGCGCTTACCACGCGCCTCGAGGACAATCCCTCCTAAGATGTCTGTAGAAACATGTTCTACCAGATAAACAGGCTTACCCAATTCAGCTTCAGCCTGATCCCTAACTTTTGCACGAAGCCTTTCATCAAGGGGTACCGCTGTCGTGACACTAACCAAAACGGTATCATCACCTGCATCTACGAGCTCCTTATACTGTCGAGCAACCTTCTCGACCAAAGTAAGATCATCTTGACCACACATCGTCGTCAAGGTTTCGAGAACTTCGGGCGAGAACTTACGCGCATGTTGCCACTGTATAAGATCGCTATTAGTCCTGCCCTCTTTTCGCGCTGCATCTAGGAGCGCGCGGGTGTAAGCCTCAACCTTTTTCTCGTCGTTGCGCTTAGTGCTCATCCGACTTCCCAACCTCTGAAAGATACTTTTCGGCAAGCTTACGCTGCTGTTCTTCCGTTAACTCATTGCCAATAATCTTACTTGCAATTTGAACTGAAAGATCAACAACTGAACCTGAAAGTTCAATCATGGCCTTACGGCGCTCAGACTCAACAGCACCACGACCCTTGGCAATCGTAGCAGCAGCCTCACGCTGAGCTTTAGCAAGTATCTGAGAGCGCTCTTCCTCGGCTTCCTTCTTGGCTTGAGAAACGATCTCCTCAGCCTTAGTGTTTGCCTCTGCAATTTGCTGCTCATAGTTTTTTTGAGCTTCTACCGACTTCTGTCGTGCACTTTGGGCAGCATCAAGATCGTCCTGGATCTTCTTCTGTCTCTCGTCAAGCCTGCTTAAGATCTGAGGCCAAACAAACTTAGCGAAGATTGCCCAAATGATGAGAAACGCAATAAGCGCCGGGAAAAACTCCGCAGGCTTGGGGATCAAGATCCCTGCACTGTCAGGAACCGAGCAGCCGGACAGCGAAGTTGCGACCACAGCCAATCCACCTGCTGCGAGCCAACGGCGCGTGCCCCTCTGCGTATTGTTCTTCATTGATGCCTCCAACTCAGCGTCTTTATCGTAGCTGCCCTAAGAAATGAGCGTTGCGACGAAGCCGATGAGAGCAAGCGCCTCAACGAAGGCAGAGCCCAGGATGAAGACGGTAAAGAGACGATTTTGAACCTCTGGCTGACGCGCCATGGAAGTTGTTGCGCCGTAAGCTGCAAGACCGATACCGAGGCCTGCCCCTATTACAGCAAGACCATAACCGATAACTCCCACGATTCCTCCTTTGACATTCGCCCACCTTCATGAGCGACTAGCTTCATACCACATATTTAGTGGCGCATGCCTATTACAAGCGGGTTTAGCCCCACTCATGGCCTCTTATGACTCTTCAACGTCTTCTGCCGAGCTGACATAGACTGCTGATAATAGCGCAAAGACGTAAGCCTGGATAACCGCTACTAAGATTTCAACAAGGTAGATAATGATCAGAACTGCTATCCAAGCAGCCGAAACAACCGCGCCACCAAATGCCGCTGCGGTCACCTGCTGCAGAAGCGGCTCAAAGAACAGGCTAGCCAATATTGCAAATGTACCCATAACAATATGCCCAGCATACATATTACAAAAAAGACGAATGGCCAATGTTATTGGGCGAAGCAAAGTGGAGAAGAGCTCGATCACCCATATGAGAATCGCCATTGG
>DHPN01000002.1:45391-47669 GCA_002407925.1 Atopobiaceae bacterium UBA5363 | reverse complement strand
TTACCCATCCTGAGCTGCCTCGTCTCTTCTTTGCATCAATGCCCTACAGCGACGCGAGGATCTTGTCGCGTGCCTTTCTTCCCTTAGCGCACTTCGGCTTGCTGAGCTTGCAGTGATTGTGGCAGCCGTCGCAGTGTTTGCCTTTCAGCATGGCCTTCATATCGGCCTCAAACGGCTCTGTTGCCTTCTCCTTGGCTTTCTTTGCAGCTTTTTTGGCCTTCTTGTCGGCTTTCTTGCTATGCTTTTCTTTCTTGCCCCTCTTCTTTTCCTCGTGCTTCTTCTTATCTTTTTCGTTGACTTTTTTGTCACTCATGAGCAGGACTCCTTTGAATTTGCCGCTAAATGAGACTCCGTAGCAAGTTTATCCCTTGCAAGGTGCGGCCTGGCAATGAGCTATGTGCAATTTGCCTTAAGAGACGACATTTTGTGGCTTGCCATCCATCCACGCCGCGAGGTTTGCAGCGGCTGTTGACACGAGGCGCTTGCGCGCTTCGATGCTAGCCCAGGCTATGTGAGGCGTGATGACGATGTGGGGAGCTGTGAGCAAGGGATTGTCAGCCCTCATGGGCTCCTTCTCTATGACATCGACGCCTGCGGCTGCTATCTTTCCTGAGGTGAGAGCTGCAGCCAGGTCTTGTTCCACTACGAGTGGGCCCCGGGAGAGGTTGAGAAGAAACGCTCCGTCACGCATGCGTGCGATCGTGTCAGCACATATGAGCCCACGGTTTTCGTCGGTGAGCGGGCAGTGGAGCGTGATCACATCAGAGTTCCGCAAAAGCTGGTCTAAACTAACGAATGAGAGTGTTTTATCTTCATAGGCGCGATATTTGTCGGGATGGGCCGTATAGATGAGGCGCCGCATGCCGAAGGCCGCGGCGATGCGTGCGACGCCTTGACCGATGTGGCCGAACCCCATGATGCCCATCGTCTTGCCATCAAGCTCAACAATAGGCGCCTTCCAGTAGCAGAAGTTTTCGCTGCGCGTCCAGTCCCCTGCCTTCACGCTGGCATTATGCAGACTCACCTTATTCGTTAGATCGAGCAGCAAGGCAAAAGTGTGCTGCACGACAGAAGCTGTGCCATAGGCGGGGACATTGGTGACCGTAACGTGATGAGACCTTGCAGCCTTGAGATCTATGTTGTTATAGCCGGTTGCGCATTCTCCCACATAGCGAATCTGCGGGAACTGTTCGAAGACACTTTCAGTGACTGCTAGCTTGTTGACGAGAATTGCATCTGTCTGTGCGATACGGTCTACCAGCTGTTCTTCAGTTGTTGTGTCATAGATGGTTGTGTCGGCAAGCGAGATAACAGGATCCCAGCTGATGTCGCCAGGGTTAGCCGCTCTGCCCTCTAGGATAACTGCTTTCATGATCTGTCTCCTGACGTGTTCGTACCATGTTTCCTTTGGCAGGATGTCCTGCGCATGTGATAGTAGATGACCCTAGGGAACAATGTGAGAGCGAGCTGTCGTAAGGATTATTAAGATTTACCGCAAGGAATTGCTAAGGTCCGTCTCGTACCATAAAAAAAGACGCCGGAGAAGCGGGACGGAAATTTCGAGCATGGATGGAAAAACACTTGCTTCGACGCGGAGGTAACTCATGTCAAAAGCGCGTATTCTCATAATTGAGGATGACGAAGATATACGGGAAGGTGTCAAGGTCCTGCTTGAGAGCGAGGACTATGACGTTTTAGAGGCGGCTGATGGACGTCAGGGGCTTACCTTACTTGATGATAGCTGTGATCTGGTAATTCTTGACGTGATGATGCCGGGCATATCGGGTATTGACACTTGTCGGGAGATTCGTCGGCGCCATTCGGTCGTACCGATTCTCTTCCTTTCTGCCAAGTCACAAGAGGCTGACAAGACGCTCGGCCTACTCTCAGGTGGAGATGACTATCTTGCGAAGCCTTTTTCCTATGGGGAGCTGACTGCTCGCGTAAAGGCGCTTTTGCGACGCTATCGACAGTATCAGGGCCGAGGCGGTGATGACTTCACCTCGGAGAATAACTGCGTTGTGCGTGGAGACTTTAAGCTGGACCTCACTGCCGGAACGGTGACCGTCGCTGGTCATCGAGTCGATCTCACTGATACAGAATACGGTATTCTCCGCCTGCTTGCTGAGTATCCGGGAACAGTGCACTCTGCACGGCAGATCTACGAGCGCGTCTGGGGGGAGCCCTACGATCACTCAGTGAACGGGACCTTGATGGTTCATATCAGCCGCCTGCGTAACAAAATTGAGCGCGATCCGAAAAACCCCCAGCTTGTTCG
>DHPN01000002.1:28674-45181 GCA_002407925.1 Atopobiaceae bacterium UBA5363 | reverse complement strand
CTTGAGCAGCGTCTGGTCAAATGGGTTCTTGTCTGCGGTGCCGCTGCGCTGTTGTTGTACGCTGTGCTTTCGATGTTTTTCGTGAATATCGTTGAGACTTCTGAGCTGAAGTCTTCCTTCGTGCAAAGTCGGCTTGTAAGCGATGCAGATAGCCTGCAGAAATATGTCGATGAACAGACAGGCCTTGTTAATGACGTAAAGGCTATCAATGACTGGGACAAATCTAACGGCAACGTATTGCTTGCTGTTTCCGTTGACGGCAGGGTTATCTATCCTACGAGCTTGACGGCAAGCTCCGCAGACGATGCCAACACGATTTACACGCTTGATGAGAATGACGACGAGACTGAAGACCAAGAGGAGTATGACGACTTCTATCGTACTGAGCTCACACTTTCTGATGGGGAGAAGGCTAACATCTATATCTATGCCGACTACGATCATGTTTTCTTCATACTTCTGAACAATAGTGCGATAGCCATTGCGGTTGTTGGATTCTTCGTGCTGTTTGTACTGGGTATTCATCGGCGTATCTCTTATATCAGGGAACTCGAGGCTGACGTGGTCGCAATGGGCAGCGGTGACCTCGACCAAGCGGTAACTGTCGTCGGTGATGATGAGCTTGGCAGCCTCGCGCACGAGATGGATGAAATGCGCGTGTCGTTTGCTGAACAGATGGCGACGGAGCAGCGTGCCACACAGGCCAACCGCGACTTAGTGACGACGATGTCTCACGATCTTAGGACGCCGCTTACATCTCTTTTGCTCTATGTACAAATATTGAAGGACGGTAGGTTTAGCGGTGAGCAGCAAATGCAAGGTTATCTTGACAAGATTTATGACAGGTCGATGCAGATCAAATCCCTTTCTGACTCACTTTTTCGTCATTTCTTGGTAGGAGACAATGTCAAAGAGGAACAGGAGCATGAAGAGGGCCCTTTAGGGACAGTTATGGAAGATTTGCTATCTGGCTTCGTTGCATCTCTTGAGGCCGCTGGGTTCACCGCTGATGTAGCAGGAACGCTTAACGGTGAGGGTTTTCCCGTCGATGTGGAAAAGCTCTCCCGCGTCATCGACAACCTGCTCTCTAATGCGCTCAAATATGCTGACGCTGCCACGCCGATACAAATTACTGCAGTGAAGGGCGATACCCAGTGCATGATCACGATTTCTAATGCCATTGCCCGCACACCTCGCTCTTCAGAGAGCACAGGCATTGGAATTGGCAATATCAAGCGCTTGATGGGGGAGCTTGGAGGCATGTTTTCCTATCAGGAGTCAAATAGCACGTACACTACGCGCTTGAAATTTCCACGCAGAGCATAAAAGTGTGGTGCGCATAATGGAGGGAGACTATGACATGCGGGAAATGAAATCGAAAGCGTCCAACGTAGTCGATTGGCTGCAGCGATCTGCAAACCTGTATCCGGACAAGGTCGCTTTCGATGATGGTACAAGGTCTGTAACGTTTGCGCAGCTCTACAAGCAGTCCTGTGCTGTTGCTACCCGTTTGGCTCGAGAAGGTGCTGTGCGGGAGCACGTAGCGATTTTGTTGCCTCGCAGTGTGGGCCAAGTCATCTCGATGATGGGGGTTGCCTGCGCTGGTGGCTGCTATGTGGTGCTCGATGATGGCTCGCCTGCCGACCGCCTCGTGTCGATCATAAAGACATTCAAGCCTGCTGTGCTCATCACGTGCGATCGTACCGCGGAGATGGGCGAGACGCTCTTGCCTGGTCGTTGCATACGTCTCAAAGACGCATGCAACGAAGCGCCGAATGACTCCCTCCTCGCGGATATTCATCTCGCAGCCAAACCGAGTGACCTTTTGTATGTCTTATTCACCTCTGGCTCGACAGGCACGCCCAAGGGCGTAATGGTGACGCATGCCAACGTCCTGGCCTATGTGGGCTGGTTTTCCACCTGCTTCGCCATCGGTCCTGACACTGTCTTCGGCAGCCAGACCCCTTTGTATTTCAGCATGTCGGTTTCAGACGTCTTTTCTACGATCTGCTGTGGCGCAACGCTTTTCCTGATCCCTCGCATGTTGTTCGCATTCCCCGTTCGCCTCATCTCCTGGCTCAATGAGCGCAAGGTCAACACGTTGTATTGGGTACCGACAGCTTTAGGCATCATCTCACGGTGGGATGTGCTGTCCGTCGCCCCACTCAAGAGCATCGCGAATGTCATGTTTGCTGGCGAAGTCATGCCGACGCCAACGCTCAACTATTGGATGGACCATCTGCCTGCTGCGCACTTTGCGAATCTCTTCGGCCCAACCGAGACGACAGACATCTGCGCATATTACAAAGTGACGCACCGTCTTGCCGATGGGGAGCCACTGCCAATCGGTCATGCCTGCGAAGGCTGTCGCACTGCCATTGTGCGCGAAGATGGAAGCCTCGCTGCGCCGGGCGAAGAAGGAGAGCTTTATGTGGCGGGTCCTTTCGTGGCAGCCGGCTATCTGAATGACGCCGCGCGCACGCGAGCCTCTTTCGTACAAGATCCCTTTGATGCCTCAGATCCCCGCCCGGTCTATCGTACTGGCGACATCGTGCGCCTTGGCGAGGATCATGAAATGAGGTATGTCAGCCGAAAAGATACGCAGATCAAGCGCAGCGGCTATCGCATCGAGCTCGGTGAAGTCGAGGCGGCAGCTACTGCCTGTGCGGGCGTGGCGTCATGCGCAGCCGTCTTTGAGGCGACGAAGAACCAGATCGTGCTTTTTTGTACAGGGCGTGGGTTTGACTCGGAGGCTCTGACTTCAGCGCTTCGTGCGCGCCTGCCGAAATATATGATGCCTGACCGCATTGAGACGCTGCGCTCGTTGCCCGTCAACCGCAACGGCAAGACAGACCGTCGCGCCCTGCTTGCAGTCTGCAGTGTGAAGGCATAGCAAAAAACAGGGTTTTGAAGCTGCGGCTATTTGCAAAAAAGAAAACGTGGAGGTTCTGACAATGAGCACTACTGAAGACAATGTACGAGAGATCTTGGCTAAGACATTTCCCGATAAAGACCTCAGCTCCGAAGACAACCTCGTCACCTCAGGCGAGATAGATTCAATGTCGGCGATTATGCTTGTAGGTGAGCTCGAAGACGAGTTCGGTATCTCCATCTCCCCGTTGGATATGACACCTGAGAATTTTGCCTCAGCTACGACGATAGCAGCGCTGGTGGATCGACTGGAACAAGATTAGGGGAGTTTAAGTCGTGACTCTGTCGTCATGGAAGTTCCTGCTTGTCTTCCTCCCGGTGACATATCTGCTCTATATGCTTGTCCCTCGGCGTTCACGGTGGGCCTTTTTGCTGGGAATGAGCTACGTCTTCCTGTGGCTTTGTAGCGGGGAGCTCATCGCGTACCTGTTAGCAGCAACATTTGTGACATGGGCATGCGCCCTTGGGATTGGTCAAGTCCGCCACAAGGGCAAGCTGCGCGCCTCGGCCTGCAAAAGCCGTGAGGAGCGCAAGAGCTGCAATGCGCACACAAAGAAGCGCATGCGCGCCCTTTTGGCCCTTGGTGCGGTAGCCGATATGGGCACGCTCGTTGTGCTAAAGTACGGCGGCCTCATCCTGGAAGGCCTCGATGCGCTGAGGAACCTTCTCGGGCTTCCTGCGCTTTTTGCCGTGTCGACAGCTACTGTCGCGCTGCCCCTAGGGATTTCGTTTTATACGCTGCAGGCACTCAGCTATCTCACAGATGTCTACCGTGGCAAGTACGAGGCATGCAGAAGCCTCGGCACCGTGGCGCTGTTCTTGGCGTTCTTTCCCCAAATGGAAGAGGGGCCTATCGGCCGCTTCGACCTCCTGTCGAAGCAGTTGCGGTCAGGGGAGGTTGCGCGCGGAAGCCGCCGAGCATATGGGGCGCAGCTTGCGTGTTGGGGGCTGTTCAAGAAGCTGGTTGTCGCTGATCGTCTCAATCCTTTGGTGGGGGAGTTGTTTTCCAATCATGCTAATTATCAAGGCGTGATGGTCGTGCTGGCGGGGCTGTTGTACACGTTGCAGCTCTATGCAGATTTCTCTGGCGTGATCGATATCGCTCGAGGCAGCGCAGAGCTTTTTGGCATAACGCTTTCGCCGAACTTTCGCCAGCCCTTCTTTTCTCATGATGTGAATGAGTTTTGGCGTAGGTGGCATATGACGCTTGGCAGTTGGTTGCGTGACTATGTTTTCTATCCCGTCTCACTCTCATCTCCTACTCGTAAGCTTACCTTTTGGGCGCGCAAACATCTGTCAGGTCAAGCAATGAAGCTGGTACCTGCGACGTTGGCGTTGCTTGCCGTATGGTCAGCGACGGGGATATGGCATGGGGCTGCGGTGAAATATCTTGCCTATGGCCTTTACTACTTTACGATCGTGATGCTCGGCTTAATCTTTGAGCCGATGTTCCAGGCGTTTTATAAAAAGATAGGCTTGCGCCGTGATGGTGCAGTCGCCCGTCGGCTTGCGGTTGCCCGCACCTTTGTGCTCGTATGCATTGGCATGGTCATGTTTCGTGCAAACGACTTGAGCGACTTTGTGGCTATGATGGGCTCTCTTTTTAGTGGAGTCGGTATCTCGCCGCTCACAGACGGCTCGTGGCTGACACATGGAACTGACAAGTTTGACATGCTGATCGTTTGTATTGCGACAGCGCTAATATTTGCCGTCGACCTTGCGCATGAGCGGGGCGTCTCTTTTCGTCAGCTGGTTTTTGGCCATGGCGTTGCTTTCGAGTGGACTGTGGGGCTCTGCCTGCTGTCTGCAACCATCGTGTTTGGCGCGTACGGCGCAGGCTATACGGTCGTCCCATCAATCTATGCAGGCTTTTAGGCGGGGAATGCAATGAGAAGCAGGGGTACGCAACAAGAAAGAAAAGGCAGTGCCATGGCGCAAGGGAGCAAAGTTCCAAGTCACGGAAGGCATCGGATCTTGCGCGGGTTTGCCTTCGCCGGGCTGGTCGTCGCAGTTCTCGCGGCGCTTTCGGCCATCACTTATCCACTTCTTCCGACAACGACAAATGGCCTGTACGCTCCATACATCTATGGGTATAGGCTAATGTCTGAGGATTCTCTCGATGTGTTCATCATCGGTGACTCAAGCGCGCAGTGTACAGTCGCGCCGCAGGTCATGCAAAGTGTCTCTGGCATAAGCTCTTATAACTCCTCCAGTCCTTTGCAGACTGCTGCTGTGTCGGCGGAGGTCACCACGGAGATGTTTTCCTACCAAAATCCAAAGGTCGTCATCTATGACGTGAACAACATCTTCCGGGATACGAGTGCCACCACGGCAGTCGAGACAATCGCCCAGCAGGTCGTGCCCGTGCTCCGCTACCATGACAACTGGAAGAGAATCCTCGCAGGCACGGTGGAAACGGGTGGCAACGCGCTGACAAGCGATCTAGGCTTTCACCGAAAGACCGATGTTGTGCCCTATACAGGTGGGGACTACATGTCCAAGACCACCTCCGGTGCCTTTCTTTCCTTCTGGGCGAGGGTTTATCTCAAATGGATGCAACGGGTGTGCGCAGAGCATGGGGCAACGCTCATTCTCATAAGCTCGCCTAACGCCAAGGAGTGGAACGACGCGAGGCATGATGTCATAGCGGATTATGCACAGGAGAACGGCCTTACCTATCTGGACTTCAACACGGCCGAGTGCGACGCAGGCATCGACTGGGCAAGTGACACGCGTGACGGAGGTGAGCACCTGAACGTCGCAGGTGCGACGAAGGTTTCGACTTGGCTCGCGACTTGGTTGGCACAAAACAAGGGCGTCGGCACAGTTTCGGCATCTTAGCGCTTCTGTTGTTGCGATCAAGGTAGTCATCGCAGGCGCTTGTTTGCATCCGATCAGCATCAAGTGCGCCACTGGTATAAACTAAGAGAGATTGACAAGAGGTGTCAATTGCGTTGCCAGCGTTACTGCTGAGAGGGCTTCCCTCGAAGAAGATGGCTTTTTTGCGTCGGCGCGAAAAGGTTTCCGACGCTCAGTGGTGGAGAGGAGCAGTACATGCAATATTCGAAAGAAGTGCAGGACATGTGCACTGTCGCCAAGGGCGCATACCATGGCCCTGCCCCCATTCCCGAAGAGGGTAAATGGGTGCAGGCAAAGGAGATCTCTGATATCTCCGGCTACACGCACGGCGTTGGTTGGTGTGCGCCGCAACAGGGCGCCTGCAAGCTCAGCCTCAATATCAAAAATGGCGTAATCGAGGAATGCCTGATTGAGACCATAGGCTGCTCAGGTATGACGCACTCTGCGGCTATGGCAGCTGAGATCCTTCCGAAGAAGACGATCCTCGAGGCATTGAACACTGACCTCGTCTGCGATGCCATCAACGTCGCAATGCGCGAGCTGTTCTTGCAGATTGTCTACGGACGCAGCCAGACTGCTTTCTCAGAAAACGGGCTGCCCATCGGCACCGGCCTTGACGACCTTGGCAAGGGCATGCGCTCCATGGTCGGCACTATGTATGGCACCGCCGCCAAGGGCGCGCGCTATCTAGAGCTCACCCAAGGCTATGTGACACGCATGGCCCTCAATGACAAAGACGAGATCATCGGCTTCGAATTCTTGAACCTTGGCAAGCTCACGGACGCTTTGAAAGATGGCACGGACCCCAAAGAGGCAGTCGAGAAGGCCATGGGCCACTTTGGCCAGTGGGACGCTGCCGTTAAGTACATCGATCCACGCACGGACAAGGAAACGCATAGCTCCGTGTCCACGTTCCCTGCGGCTGAGTAGAAAGAGGGAGGCTGAGCATACATGGCAGTTACGTTTGAAGGTTACGAGCGCCGTATTGACAAGATCAACAAGGTGCTCGATAGCTATGGCATCAATGGCCTTGAAGACGCCGAGAAGATCTGCCTTGACAAAGGGATCAATCCCCGTCAGATCGTGATGAGCGTCCAGTCAATTGCTTTCGAAAACGCTGGCTGGGCTTACACAGTAGGCTGCGCCATCGCCATCAAGAAGGGCGTTAAGACTGCCCCTGAGGCTGCAAGTGCCATAGGAGAGGGCCTACAGGCATTTTGTGTTCCTGGCTCGGTTGCTGATGAGCGCAAGGTCGGCCTTGGCCACGGCAACCTTGGCGCGATGCTTCTCGGGGAGGACACCGAGTGCTTCTGTTTCTTGGCAGGTCACGAGTCCTTTGCTGCCGCAGAGGGAGCCATCGGCATAGCCAATAACGCAAATAAAGCTCGCAAGAAGCCCCTACGCGTCATCTTGAACGGACTTGGCAAAGACGCTGCCCAGATCATTTCGCGCATCAACGGATTTACCTATGTAAAGACGCAGTTTGACTACTATACGGGTAAGCTCAACGTGACTGAGACCATTCCATACTCCAATGGCCCGCGTGCTTCTATCCGTTGCTATGGCGCCGACGACGTTCGCGAGGGCGTTGCCATCATGTGGCATGAGAACGTGGACATCTCCATCACGGGCAACTCGACTAACCCCACGCGCTTTCAGCATCCTGTTGCCGGCACGTACAAGAAGGAGCGTTTGGCCGCGGGCAAGAAGTACTTCTCAGTTGCTTCTGGTGGCGGTACCGGACGCACTCTGCACCCAGACAACATGGCAGCAGGCCCTGCTTCCTATGGCATGACCGACACCATGGGCCGTATGCACTCTGATGCTCAGTTTGCCGGCTCTTCATCAGTGCCTGCGCACGTAGATATGATGGGCCTTATTGGCATGGGCAACAACCCCATGGTCGGTGCTACCGTCGCCTGCGCCGTGGCTGTTGAAGAGGCAATGAACAAGTAGTTTTCACTAGGTCAGCATGCCCTGCCCTATTGAGGTTCCGCATTGCCGTGGCAGTGCGGAACCTCTTCTTTGTGAACAGGCACACATTAGGCCGGCGGATGGGCGTCACGTCAGACCTAGCGGCGCTCGCTGCGCCTACGTGTCATTCACGTAGGCGATTTCTCATTTTCTCAGCAGCGGCGTGAGCCTGCCCTGAGAGATGATGGTCACACGATGGGTTGCTCGTGAAATGGCCGTATAGAGACGGCGCCGGCAGAGTTCCGTGTTGGGATACACCTCTTCTTGCGCGTCAGCGACAATTACGTGGTCAAATTCAAGGCCCTTTGCAAGAGCGAGGTCAAGAAGCACAATCCCTTGCCTAGGAAGTGAGTCATCGGCGCTCAGCATTTTAACGTCATCAGGCAGCTGCCTGCCAAGCCAGTGGACTCGTGCTCTGTCTGCAACGATTATGGCAATGAGACCTCCGCCCCCCTTAGCCTCAGATACGATTTTGCCGAGCGTTTCCAAATAGTCGCTCCCGCACTCATGAATGTCTGGAGCAATGCCTGGTTGCTGCACAGACGTCAGGCTTGAGCGTTCCTGCCTTGTCAGCAAGCTTGCGAACAGTGAGGTGATTTCAGGGGACGAGCGGTAGCTGGTGAGAAGGCGGCACTCGTCAAGCTGTCCGGCCGCCGAGAAGGTCTGGCGAATTTCACGCCAACTAGCGCTTTCCTTATGTATGGCTTGGTTTGGATCTCCTAGCAAAAGGAAATGTGCCCCATGGAAATAGCGGGCAAGCACGTTGATCTGGACGGGGGTGTAGTCCTGTATTTCGTCGATGACGACATAGCGAACGCCCTTTGCGCCATGGCCTGAAATCAGCATCTTCAGCCAGAGATGCTCGGCAGCCGAAAGTGCCGGGGCATGAAGCATGCGCATGCCTATGCGATCAATGCGCAACCAACTTAGCGACTCTATCTGCTCGTAGGTGTTCTTGAAATGATGAGAGAGATAGTCTTTGGTGAGCTCGACCGTCTCTGCTTCGTCTTGGGGGTCAACGAGCTGCCCAAAGATGCTCACCTGCTCGTCTACATCGAGAGAAAGCATCTCCTCTTGCCAGAAGTCCTCGTGCGCCATGCGCGAAATCTTGCGCTCGAAGGATTTGTGGAGCTTCTCCGCGGTGAGGGCACAGCGTCTGGCGCCTATAGGGAACTGCTGGTATTTGTTGAAGGCCGCCTCTATTTGGCTGGGCTTGAGCAAGGTTGTACCGTCAAAGGCAATGGCACGGAAATCCTCTGGCTCAAGCGTGAGATCATCCATCGCTTCGCTCAAAAGAGCAAGGCGCGCAAGGTCGCCCTCTTCACCGCTGTTTCGTTCACTGAGCCCAAGATGCGCAAGAAAGCCCTGCCACGTATAGATGTAGGGATTTGACTCCCCGAGTTGGGGAAGGACTGCGTTTATGTAGTGGGAGAATATCGCGTTTGGTGTAAAAAGGCATATTTGCTGCGCATCAAGCGTCTTGCGCTGTCGGTAGAGCACATAGGCGATGCGTTGTAGCATGACGGAGGTCTTGCCAGAGCCGGCGATGCCGCTGACGAGCAGGACCGGCACATCCTCGTGACGGATGATGTTGTTTTGCTCCCTTTGTATTGTTGCGGTGATGGCGCGCAGCTTCTCGCTGTGACGGCGGCGCAGGGCTTCGAGCAGCAGCGAGTCTTCGATGGCAACCGTCGTGTCAAAGTACGAGCGTAGCTCATCACGCACGATGTCAAATTGCCGCCGAACCCTCAGCTCGACCGTGCGTGTGTGACCGTTGACCTCATAGGAGACTGCCCCCATCTTTTGGCTGTAGTAAGTCTCTGCAATTGGGCTTCTCCAGTCGACCACAAGAGGGCTCATGTCTTTATCAGTCATGCCCTGCGTGCCGATGTAGACGTCTTGCGCTGGTCGGCTTGGCCTCATCTTCAAGGTGACCTTGGCAAAGTATGGCTGCTCGAGCAGCAGTGATACGCGCCCAAGCTTCTTTACGCTAGCATCATGATATTCGTTGTAGGTGTCAATGACGGAATTAAGCGTTTCGATAGCGGCGAGAGTTTCCATTGTTTCGTCGTCGCTTCCGAAATTGAGGCGCACTTCTTCTGAAAGGTCGATCAAGTCTTGGCGTGCACCATGATGGTTTGTCTCTATCTCATCGATGAGCTCGTTGCGGAGGCCAACGAGAGCCGCATATGTTTCGCTCAAATGGCGCTGCTCTTGTTCGAAGGTCTGATCCATGTCCTACAGCCCCTCTCATCTCCATTGTGTATCTTGATACAGCATGGCGTGCCTGATACCAAGACGCGTGATTATACTTCTGTCTATGATTATTAAACATGACATTCCAGCTTGGTTCTACGAATTTGCGTTGTTGCTTACAACGGTCATCTGGGGCAGCTCGTTTGTCGTCTTGAAGAAGGCGCTGGATGCCGTTGCCGCCCCATGGCTGCTTGCAATGCGTTTTGGCCTAGCAGCTCTTATATGCACGTTTCTTTTTCGGCGACGCTTGCGTAACAACCTCGATGGCTCTCATCTGCTTGCAGGCACGCTGATCGGGCTTTCCGGCGGTGCTGCCTATCTCGTACAAAACATTGGGCTTGAAACGACGACACCGAGCAAGAACGCTTTCCTCACGGCTACCTACTGTGTTATGGTCCCGTTTTTGTATTGGGCGATCGGGCGCCGCCAGCCGACGGTTCGTGACATAGTGGCGTCATTGTTTTGCGTCGTGGGCGTCATGCTCATATCTGTCGGAGGACAGGGAAGCAGTGGCGTTGCTGGCGGCTGGGGATCGCTGAACATAGGAGATATGCTGACCCTTGTTTCAGCTTTTCTTTTTGCGGTCAATATCGTGCTTATTGCCGTCTTTGCGCCTGCACACGACATGGGTACGCTTACAGTCGTGCAACTCTATGTGTTTGCAATTGTCTGTTCCGCGGCAGGACTTCTGACACAGGAGCTTCCGCCGAGCTCCGCCTTCACGGTTGATTTTTGGCTTCAACTTGCCTATCTCGTGCTGGCGTGCACGGTATTTGCGATCATTGCACAGAATTTTGCACAAAAGCATGTGAGTCCCTCCCGCGCTGCGCTCCTCATGTCATTTGAGAGCGTGTTCGGGGCGCTCTTTTCAGTGCTCCTTTACCATGAGGTCGTGAGTTTGGCTATGTGTGGAGGCTTTGCATCCGTCTTCATTTCGGTTCTTGTGAGTGAGCTTCAAAATGGGGAGACGGTGGAGGAGATAACATAGCTTATGCTTACTTGTTGCTGGCAGTGAAATCAGTGAGAGTGTACAGACTGGTCTTTAGATGAAAGTGGGATGGAACATGGCAAAGATTCAAATGCGCGTACCGCTTGTCGAGATGGATGGAGACGAGATGACACGCGTAATTTGGCGCATGATTAAAGATGAGCTTATCTGCCCTTTTGTCGATCTGAAGAGTGAGTATTATGACCTGGGCCTGAAGCATCGTGATGAGACGGACGACCAGGTGACCGTTGAGGCGACACAGGCCACTGAGCGCTATGGGGTGGCTGTCAAGTGTGCGACGATTACGCCTAATACGGCGCGCATGAGTGAGTATCACCTCAAGCACATGTATAAAAGTCCTAATGGGACGATACGCTCGATGCTCAACGGGACGGTTTTTCGTGCTCCGATCCTCGTTTCTGGCATCAAACCAATCGTTTCATGCTGGAAGAAACCCATCACCTTGGCTCGTCATGCCTATGGTGATATCTATCGCAACGTTGAGATGCAAATACCGGCACCTGGCAAGGTAGAGCTCGTATATACAGCTGCTGACGGCAAGCAAGTGAGCAAGCTCGTCCATGACTTCGATGCCCCAGGCATTGTGCAGGGAATACATAACACTGACTCATCGATTTCCGACTTTGCTCATATGTGTTTTGACTACGCCCTTGAGACGCGCCAAGATGTGTGGTTCGCGGCAAAGGACACGATCTCAAAGACCTATGACGAGCGCTTCAAGGCGCTCTTCCAACAAATTTTTGATGCCGAATATAAAAGCCGCTTTGAAAAGAGCCAAATTCACTACTTTTATATGCTTATCGACGATGCCGTTGCGCGGGTTATGAGAAGCGAAGGCGGCTTCATCTGGGCATGCAAGAATTATGACGGTGATGTTATGAGTGACATGGTCTCATCGGCGTTTGGCTCTCTCGCGATGATGACCTCAGTGCTTGTCTCCCCAAAGAAGTGTTGGGAATATGAGGCTGCCCACGGGACAGTGCAGAAGCACTATTACAAGTTTCTGCGCGGAGAGCCAACATCGACCAATTCTGTAGCCACAATTTTTGCATGGACGGGGGCGCTCCGCAAACGTGGGGAGCTCGATGACCTCCCAGAGCTCATAGATTTTGCTGGTCGCCTTGAGAAAAGCACCCTTGAGACCATTGCCGATGGGCAGATGACAGGGGATCTTGTGCGTATCACGACGCATCCGCATCCCACCAAGCTGACCACCGAGCAATTCATCCATGCGATTGCTACTCGTCTGATGTAACTGCCCGAGTACTCGAGCGTTTGCAGGTTGTTCGTAGCCGCACAGTCTTTGCGGAGGTCAGACGGATGAGATGGGGCGCGTAAAATGCAGCGTGTAGAATTGGACGACTGTTGCATCGACGGCTCTCAGCGCTTTTCTGTCGCAGAAGCGCCGACATCAGCCCATGTCGACAAGGATATTCGTGCGGAGGTCGAGGCTGCCACTGAGGCTAACACGCAGCTGATGGCGGATTTGCAGGACAAGCTGTACGCCGAAGGCCGTGAGGGCGTGGTTGTCCTGATCCAAGCTATGGATGCGGCCGGAAAGGACTCCACGGTCAAGCATGTCATGAGCGGCGTTAATCCGCAAGGCGTGGAGGTGACGAGCTTCAAGCAGCCGAGCTCCCTCGAACTTTCCCATGACTATCTGTGGCGAGCCGTCTTGGCCTTGCCCGAGCGCGGCCGCATTGGCATCTTCAATCGCTCCTATTACGAGGACGTGCTCATTGTTCGCGTGCATGAGCTGCAAAAGGGCTATCGCATGCCGAAGCGCTGCGTTGACATGGGCAAAGACGAGTTCTTCGCTAGGCGCTACAAGCAAATCGCCAATTTCGAGGAATATCTCTGGGAAAATGGCTACAGAGTTATCAAGATCTTCTTGAACGAGAGCTTAGAAGAACAGAAGAAGCGCTTTCTCGATCGCATTGAGAACCCTGCGAAGAATTGGAAGTTTTCGGCAGCCGATCTCAAGGAACGTGCTTTGTGGCCTGTTTATATGGATGCCTATGAGAAGGCGATCAACGCCACCGCGACCAAGCACGCTCCATGGTATGCCATCCCGGCAGATCAAAAATGGTATGCGCGCTGGCTTGTAAGCGAAGCCATCGTCAAGACCCTGCAAGAAATTGATCCGCGCTACCCAGAGCTCTCTGACAAGCAAAAGGTCGATTTGCTCGAATGCACGCGTCAGCTTTTAGGAAAGCCATAGGAGAGAAAGAGTGCTTTACGCCGGCTCCTCCTACAACAATGACCCATAGCGACGCTTGTAGAGCAGCTTTGCCAGCGTGACCGCAACGAGGTACCCGGCAACCGCTGCGAAAAGCAGGGGATAGTAGGGAGCAGGCAAGGCGGTGAGGCCTAAGGCGTCTGAAACGTCGGGCACGTAAGGCAGCAGCGTAACGAGGCCAATGCCGATCAAGGTGAGGACAATGAGCTGGGGCGCAGGGGAGGACCGCAGAATTGATAGATGCTCGGTGCGCAGGGAAAGAACAACGAGGCTTTGTGTCCACATTGACTCGACAAACCAGCCTGTCTGAAAAAGCGCTATGAACAGTGTCGCGTCCGCTGGGTCAAGCTGGGCGTAGTTGCTGCCGAGCATGGCCGGACAAAGCATGAAGTATAGGCCAAGGTAAGTCAAAATATCGAAAATTGAACTGATCGGCCCCATCCACGCCATGAAGCGTTTGATAGAGCTCGCATCCCAGCGCTGGGGCGTTCGCAACATCTCAGCATCCACGTTGTCCCATGGAATCGCAGCGGCAGCAATGGTATAAGCCAGCCCGAGCAAAAGGATTTGCAAAGAGCTCATGGGCAAAAATGGCAATGTCACGCTTGCGACAGTCACCGACAAGACATTGCCAAAGTTCGATGCAGCGGTCGTTTTCACATATTTGATCGTATTACCATATGTGCGCCTGCCCTCTTCAATACCATGATCGAGCACCATGAGATCCTTCTTGAGCAAAATGATGTCTGCTGTCTTTTTTGCGACATCTACGGCCGTGTCAACTGAGATGCCCACGTCACTTGCGCGCATTGCTGCCGCATCGTTAATGCCGTCGCCCATAAAGCCGACGACATGCCCTGCTTTGCGCAGTGCGGCTACCACACGAGATTTCTGCAGCGGGGAGAGCTTGGCGAAGAGACAGCATGCCTCAGAGTGCTTCTCCAGCTCTTCATCTGTGAGCATGTCTATCTCACTGCCGGTCAATATCTGCCCCACATCGATACCGACCTTTTTGCAAACGGCGACAGCGACCTTCTCTGAATCCCCCGTCAGTACTTTGACAGACACTCCATCTGCAGATAGGCTCGCGATTGCATCAGGAGCGCTTGCCTTGGGCGGATCAAGAAAAGCAAGATAGCCTATCAAGGTCATGTCAGTCTCGTCGGCGACCGAAAAGGAGCCCTCTGGCATTTGCTGCAGTTTGTGCGCCACCGCGATGACACGCAAGCCCTCATCACCAAGACGAGAGACCTCTGTGTTGACCTTTGTGCGAAGGTCGGCTGTCAACGGCTGAATTTTGCCCTTGTAATCCACTGAGCTGCATATGGTAAGGACCTCCTCGACTGCCCCTTTGGTCACGATCTGCGTTTGTGCTGTCGCCTTCGCGCGCACGACGACGCTCATGCGACGGCGCTCGAAGTCGAAAGGTATCTCATCTATTTTCTCATAGCGTCCCTTGAGGACCGAAAGCTGCGGGTCGAATGGCTCTTCTTGCTTGGTGGCGTCGATGATCGCCTGATCGATGAGATTGGTGAGGCCCGTTTGGAAGTGGCTGTTCAGAAAAGCATACCTCAGCACACGGTTGTCGGTCTGCCCAGCCACATTAAGGTGACGTTCTAGGACTACCTTATCCTCGGTGAGCGTGCCCGTCTTGTCCGTGCACAAGATGTCCATCGCCCCGAGGTTTTGTATGGCGCTCATTTTCTTGACAATGACGTCATGCCTGCTCATCTCAGTGGCTCCTCGAGCAAGACAGGTGGTGACAATTACCGGCAGCATCTGCGGTGTAATGCCTACCGCAACTGAAGCTGCAAAAAGAAAGGCGTCAAGCCACTGCCCCTTCATGAAGCCGTTGACGAAAAAGACGAGAGGGCACATGATCACCATAATCGAGACGAGCAGGCGAGAAACGTCGTCTATGCCGACGTCAAAAGCTGTCTTTTCTGGTTTGGCTTGGATCTTTTTTGATATGGCTCCAAGGTAGGTTGTATCTCCTGTGGCAAAAACGACCGCCAAAGCGCTACCGCTTTGGACGGTTGTGCCGGAGAAGACGATATTTGTGCAGTCGCCCAAGCCGAGAGGGCGGGTTCCTTCGCCAAGCACTGGCGTGCTGCGCACGGCATCCGGCGTCTTTTCGGCGGGCTCGGATTCCCCGGTTAGAGCAGCCTGTGCCACGAACAGGTCTTTCGAGCTGATTATGCGCATGTCGGCACAAACCATGTCACCTGCGGCCAAGCGTACGACATCACCCGTAACCACGTCGGTCGTCGGTACCTTGAACTCATGGGAGTTCCCTGTGGCAAGCTCTCGGCGCAGCACGATGCAGCTGCTTTTCACTCTCTCCTGCAACCCTTCGGCGGCGCGCGTGCTTTTAGTCTCTTGGACGAAGGAAAGAGAGCCGGATATCGTCACCATTATCGCGATGATGATGACAGTTGAGGGGTCTTGTTGGCCTGGCGCTGCGAAAACAACGTCTGTGTAGAAGGAAATTACAGCCAAGGCAATAAGGATGAGCGTGAAAGGGCTAATGAACGCAGACACCAAGCGTGCTGCGAGTGACTTTTTGTGAGATTGGGAAAGGGCATTCGGCCCATAGAGGTCAAGCTTAGCCTTTGCTATGTCGACGGGCAGACCGTCCGGGCTCGTTGACAGCCGCCCCATCATTCGCGCGGCGCTATGGCGCACGGCGTAGGTAATGNNATTCGGCCCATAGAGGTCAAGCTTGGCCTTTGCTATGTCGACGGGCAGACCGTCCGGGCTCGTTGACAGCCGCCCCATCATTCGCGCGGCGCTATGGCGCACGGCGTAGGTAATGGTGGGCCCTAGGTCAGAATGCACCTTGGTCGGTCGGTGCATCGAAGTTCTTTTTGGCGCTGCTGTAGGGGTGGAGATTTTGATCGTGGCAAGTGACATGGATAACTCCTTCGCGTCGTAAACGATAGAAGGCACGTGACTGCCTGCCTTCTTCTGATATGCGAAGGCCCTTCATGCTGCAATGGGATGTGTGCTTTACGCTCTTAGGCTTTGCCTTTGTATGCGATGGTCATGGCGCAAGCCCTGGTTGGTGTCACGCAAAAACGCAGCTGATGCTCGCAAGCGACAAGCAGCATGCTGGGCTATGCGTAATCGAACGCCCTTTTTCATGGTTGCGCCTCCTTAGGATTGCGGCCGTTTAGCTGAATGCGGGTAAAACAATAGCTATCGTACCCATAGGATGCCGTTTTACCACTCGCAGCTGA
>DHPN01000002.1:13019-28562 GCA_002407925.1 Atopobiaceae bacterium UBA5363 | reverse complement strand
AGATCATCAAGTTTCAAAAGAGCGACAATGCGCCTTGAAAGGGCGTCCGTCAAAAGAGATGCCGCGCATGGCGAGGTAGCGTCTCCTCAGGGTGCCGCTGAGCTTATGGGCTATCTCAGAGCTTGCGCGGATGAAGACCTGCGGCAGCTGCAATGCGATGAAAGCTCTCATCCCTGTCCTTTGCTGAGGAGGTTGCGGGGCACTCCCTGTGGCGTTTTCGGTTAGGCATATGCTTTCGCTACCGTGAGGGCGGCAGGAACGTAGCTTTTCCCGAAAAGTACGCAGTGATGCAAAAGCGGCGCAAGTTGGTGAAGCTGCATACGCTCGCGCCAGCCCTCAGCAAGGGAAGACGTCTCATTGTAGCTTCGTAGGACCTCATCAAGATAGGGGAAGCCAAAGAGGCTAAGCATGGCCAAGTCGGTTTCTGCATGACCGCCATGTGCCATCGGATCGATGAGGATACCGCCGGTGGCAGAAGAGTCGGAGGCGTCCCACAGGATGTTTCCTGCCCACAGGTCCCCATGCAGGCGCGCGCATGCAATTGAGCCGCTTGATGCGGCGATAGCCTGCTCGACAAGGGCTGGCTGAGGCGCATCATAGACCCCATCTTGGAGCCTCGATGCCACCCGTTGCACGAGCCTGCTGCCAGTTTCGTCAATCACCCCAAGGTCAAAGGCCTGCTTGGCATAGCCCATGACAAGAGACTCCGCGTAGTAGGCACCCCAATTCTCAGCAGCATCTTTATGCGGAACAACGGGCGTAAGAGAGTCCGCTATTACATAGCCGGCACCCCAGCCAAAGTCCCAGCCGTCAGGCGGGCAACCATACCACGCAGCTCCCTTGGCATGCGTGATTGCAAGTGCCCTGCCTATCTTTCGCGCTGCAGGGGCGCTTGGCCTGCCCGGGATTATGCGCTCTTCAGAAAGGGCCTTCTTATCGGCGGAAAGAACGCGCACAACACTCATTCCACCTTCGCGCTCAGCCTCTGCGAGCCAACGCAGCGCTGACGCCTCGCAGCGCATGTCAACGTGAGCGTTCTCCGCTTTCTTTATGAAAGGGTTCGTATTTTTCTTCATGGTTCGAGCCTTTCGAATAGGCCGACGCAGCCAGCATAGATGTCATCCCATGCGGCATCGAAGTCGCCTGTGTACCAAGGATCAGCCACGTCTGGCGCCGTAGCTTCTGTATGCCCATCTGCAAAGGCAAGGAGCTTGTGGTATGCGTGGTTGGGATCTTGCGGGTGAATTTGCTGTAACCCCCAATAGTTCTCCTCGTCCATATAAACGATATAGTCCCAGCTCTTGTATTCCTGCGCTTGGAAGCGCCTTGCGCGATGGCTAAGGCACGTGATGCCCATCTCCTTGAGCTTTCGCAGCGCCCCGGGGTGTGCCGTGTTGCCGATTTCCTCAGAACTTGTCGCCGCCGAGTCGATCAGGTAGTGCCCTTCCTGTCCGGCCCTCCTAACGAGTTCGGATAAAATGCATTGCGCCATGTAAGACCGGCAGATGTTGCCATGGCAGACGAACAGGATCTTTGTTAGCCTGCTTCTCCTCATCAAAGGCCCTCTTGTCGCAGGGCAAGGTAGTCACGTAGCACAACCGCATGATTGACTTGAGGGTCCTTAGCGGCGTAGAGCAGCGTGATGGTGTCGTCTGGATGCAAAGAGGACAGGAATGTCTCAACTTCTGGCCGGCTGTCAAGTTCAGCGCGATAGGCGCAGGCGAAATCTTTGAAGCGAGAGGAGTCATGCCCCCAGCTTTTTCGAAGGTCACTGCTGGGCGCCAGCTCTTTTTCCCAAGCATCGAGCTTGGCACGCTCCTTTTTCATGCCGCGCGGCCATAGGCGATCAACAAGTATGCGCTTGCCATCTTGTGGCTCTGGAGTCTCATAGATGCGTTTGATATGAAATGTTGCCATACATCTCTCCTCATGGAGCTTTCTATCTACATTTAGTATATAGGCACAACGTAAGTATGGCTTCTCGGAGATCACTATTCCTTTTCTGATAAAAGAGTTTATAGTTATAGCTACTAGTTATATGATAGAATAATAGAATATACTACAATATATTGTGTATATAAGTATTTTTTCTAAAAAGGACTAAAAATGGAAACTAGGACAGCGAGGGTATATAAAATGCCGGCGAGCATCATCAAACGCAACGGTGCACTCGCTGACTTCGATCAAAATAAGATAACTGCCGCCATCGAAAAGGCCGGTGTTGCTACCGCTGAGTTCGGTGTTAAAGAGGCAGTAAGGCTCTCTGAGCAAGTTTGCACCGTCGTTGCACACCGCTTTGATGGGGCAGCCCCGTCAGTCGAAGAAGTACAAGATATCGTTGAGCAAACGCTTGTAATGGCAAATCACTTTGAGACTGCTCGTGCCTACATTGTCTATCGCGAAAAGCGTCGTCAAGTACGTCGAGATCGTGAAACATATGTTGATGTCACAAGTTCAGTCAATGAGTACCTTTCAAGAGTAGATTGGCGTGTCAATGCCAATGCCAACCAAGGTTATTCGCTGGGTGGGCTTATCTTAAACATTTCAGGAAAGGTAATCGCCAACTACTGGCTTTCTCACGTATATCCACCTGAGGTTGGCAATGCGCATCGTGACGGATCCTTCCATATTCACGACCTTGATATGCTTTCGGGTTACTGTGCTGGCTGGAGCTTAAGGACACTGCTCAATGAAGGTTTTAATGGTGTTCCCAACAAGATTGAATCTGCACCTCCCAAACATCTTTCTGTAGCTATGAGCCAGATGGTCAACTTTCTCGGTACCATGCAAAACGAATGGGCGGGTGCGCAAGCCTTTTCTTCGGTTGATACGTATTTAGCGCCATTTGTGCATGCCGATCGGCTGAACTATAACCAAGTTAAACAAGAATTTCAGAGTTTTGTCTACAACATGAACGTGCCTTCACGTTGGGGAACCCAAACTCCTTTCACCAACCTTACCTTTGATTTTGTCTGCCCAGATGACATTGCAGAAGACGTGCCGCTCATAGCAGGAAAGCAAGTGGACTTTCACTATGGTGACCTTCAACCAGAGATGGATATGATCAATAGAGCATTCATGGAGGTTATGTGTACAGGGGATGCAAAGGGAAGAGTGTTTACTTTTCCCATTCCCACGTACAATATCACGCGTGATTTTGATTGGAATAGCCCAAACGCCGATTTGCTTTTCGCCATGACGGCAAAGTATGGCTTGCCCTATTTCCAGAACTTCATTAACTCTGACCTTGATCCTCACATGATACGGTCTATGTGCTGCCGCCTACGTCTCGATCTTCGTGAACTTCTTAAGCGTGGCAACGGTCTTTTTGGCTCGGCGGAACAGACTGGTTCTATCGGTGTTGTCACTATCAATATGGCTCGTCTCGGCTATAAGCATCGTGGCGATGAGACGGCACTGGATGAGGAGCTTTCCCATCTTATGAGGCTTGCCAAGGTATCCCTCGAGCTCAAGCGCAAAGAAATTCAAAGCCTTATTGATGCTGGACTCTTTCCCTACACCAAGCGGTATCTGGGTACTTTGCGTAACCATTTCTCGACAATTGGCGTCAACGGCATGAACGAGATGGTGCGCAATTATACAGGAGATCAGTATGACATCGTGGATCCAAGGGGCCATGCACTCGTGGCGCGGACGTTGGATGTGGCGCGTAGCTTGCTTGTGGAATTTCAGTCTGAGACTGGTCATATGTACAACCTTGAAGCAACACCGGCAGAAGGAGCTACCTATCGCTTTGCACGAGAGGACATTAAACGCTATCCCAACATTATCCATGCAGGAACCGACAATGAGCCTTACTACACCAATAGCTCTCAACTGCCAGTGGGCTATACCACTGATCCTTTTGAGGCCCTGGCAGCGCAAGAAGACCTGCAGAAAAGATATACAGGTGGTACAGTACTGCATCTTTATATGGGTGAGAAAATATCCAGTGCGCAAGCGTGCAAACAGCTTGTACATCGTGCTCTTGAGAATTTTGAGGAGCCCTATATTACCATTACGCCTACGTTTTCGATCTGTCCCCGGCATGGATATATTGCAGGGGAGCATGAGTTTTGCCCCCTATGTGATCGTGAGCTTGCGCAGAAGAAAAGAGGTGAGACAACTATTGCTGCCAATTGAGGTTTAGGTCCTTTGGGTACCTATGCTCTAAGGGATATGACTGCATGAGGAGGATCTGAAATGGTAAATAAAGACGAGCTCACAAGCACAGGCATAGATATCGATGGTGTGCATCTCTCAAATGATGAGCGTCAACCATGCGAGGTTTGGACGCGTGTGATGGGCTACTATCGTCCGGTTTCATTTTTTAACACGGGGAAAAAAGGAGAATTTCACGAGCGTGTAGAGTTCATCGAACCGTCGCTGTCTACCTATTCGTCAGACATAAGGAAAAGCAAGTGACGGCTGTCACAACAAGGCAGCAGGACGCTGGCCTTACAGATCTCGCGGTAGGTGGTATTACCGCCTTTTCTACCATTGATTGGCCGGGGAAGCTATCATGCGTTTGTTTCCTTGCTGGCTGCTGTTGGCGATGTGCCTATTGCCAAAACCATATCCTGTGGGATGCATCTGCTGCACATTCAAGTTGGACTGAGCTTGAAGAATTGCTCAAACATCGCAAGGGACTTCTTGACGGCGTTGTCTTTTCGGGCGGAGAGCCTCTTATGCAAACTGCACTGCCTGCCGCCATCAAGAGAGTGCGTGAGTTGGGCTATGCCGTCGGCTTGCACACTGGAGGAGCCATCCCCGAGCGGCTTGAAGAAGTTTTGCCTTATCTTTCGTGGGTAGGCTTTGATGTAAAGGCTCCATGGGAGTTGTATGAGAAAATCACTCATGTAGTGGGTAGTGGTGCTTATGCTCAAAAGAGCTTATGTTTGCTTTTGAGGAGCAAAATCGAGCTAGAAGTACGCACTACATGGCATCCAGCATTGTTGTCATCGGCAGATATTGTGCGCATCGGTTGGAGTCTTCGCATGCTCGGCGTCAAGCACTGGGTGATACAGGCATATCGCCATCAGGGAACAATAGGAGTGCTTCCTGAAGTGAGCGTGATTTCGGCAGATGTGCCTGAAGAAGCAAAGACGTGCGTTGAGCACTTTGAATTTCGACAAGCATAAGCGCTCTCTTATACCCTTTTCTGGACACCATTCGAAAACTTAGCTAGAAGAAGGCATATGCACAATGATGTCAGCCTCCCATGAAAATGGCTGACAAAGAATTGGTGTGGGAAAGGTGTTGTCTACAATTTTGTCTACAATTAAAGGCAGCCCAGTCTCGTGCGCTACAGCAGCAAATGTTTCTATGTCTAAAACAGCAAGTGCTGGGTTTGCGACGGTTTCTCCAAAAACAAGCTTCGTATTAGGCTGGATGGCTGCAGATACGACACAGTGGTCTCCTGCTTTACAAAGATTCATTACAGACAAAAATGTTGCCATTTGACCAGAGGTGGTCAGCATTGCCGCAGCTCCGCCTTCGAGAGCAGAAATCTTTTGTTCTAAGGCATCACAGGTAGGATTTGAGATGCGCGAGTACCTGTAACCTTGTTCAGGATCACGTTGACGCTTGAATTTAGGATCTAGTTTAGCGTTTGAGCATGCCTTGTGTACTTTTATGCTTGGGATCAGATTTAGTCGTGCAAAAGAGCGGCAACAAGTGCCGCATCTTGCGCGTCTGTCGATCCTAAGGGAAGCCCGCAGGCCTCAAAGAAGTGACTGCCGGCAAACTGCCGTGCTCGAAAAGATTCATGCTCCCCGTCGTTGAGATGGCGGAGCGTACTGCGGCAATCGGTTGTGCCACAAAAGAGAATGCCCTTGGTCCTTATGTACTCTTGATAAAGGGGCTCATCCGACCAGAGGATGACCCCAGCCATGCCTTCGAGCTCATAAGCGACGTCAAAGTCCTGCCACGAGAGGCTGCGTTGTCCTACGTAGCGGTCAAGCAGCGCTGCCATTCGTGTCACGCGTCTAAGAGTCGCTGAGGCGCTCATGAACTGCCCATCCTTGAGTCCCGCTGCCTCAAGCGCCTGTTCTTTTTGCTGCTTCTCAAGGAGCACTGCGGGTACCGTGAGCTTCATTGACTCATCGCCGAACAGCTCGATGGTTGAGTGGGCATCCTCAGGCCCGCGAGGCTTTGACGTGCGAAAAATAAGTGAATCATGGGCGTGCTGGATATGGCAGTCCATCCCCATCTGCGTAAAAGCCGATTGCAACACCGAGGCATGGGCGGCGATTTCATCCCGGCGGATTGCGTCCGGATGATTAGGACCACCGCGGTAGAGATAAAGGTTGAAGAGCGCAAGGCCGCCGGCGAAGTAGACGGTGCGATGGCAAAATTCCAAGATGCGTCGCTCACGTGCTATCGCCTTATCATAAAGTTGGACAAGCGATGCGCTTGTTGCTGGCCCTGATGTGGACCCCTCTCGCACCTCTACAATTCCGTCGGCGACGTAAGGAGGAAAGTCTCCTTCTGATATCTGTATGACGAGGACGCCCTCATCTGCTTTTGCCGGATTACTGAGGAACCTCATGTCAAAGCGCGGAGTTGGGGATATGTGACTGCGACAAAGTTCTCCCACCGCTTGGCTATAGTCGAATTTCTCACGTGGGATAGGTGTCAAACTCTTATCTTCGTCGGCGACTCCGATAATCAGCCAGCCACCGCGAGAGTTGGAAAACGAAGCCACAATCTTTGGTATTTTGCGGCGTACAGTGGGGGAGAAGCTTTGCTTGAACTCGAGTACGAAGCCTTCGTCATAGTCAGCAAGCTGAGCGAGGTCGCTATAGGTGATCGCTGACAGTGGCTTAGGCGATCCTTGTCTGTCCCTGAAAGGATTGAACATCATATGCCTCACTTTGCAATTGGGCATTCCTGCGGTAGTTGTGCTTGCTTACCTCGCGCGGCCGTAGTATCAAGAAGAGAAATGGGAAAGGGGAAGTCGTGAGTATGTCTAATAATATCAACCAGCAAGCGGCGGACTGGCTGTCCCCTTCAGGTATAACATCAGATTCCTCGCTTGTCGAAAAAGTTATCGCGACTGAGCAGCCCTGGCAAGGTCGCATCTTTGGCGTCGAAGTTTCAGAGGTTGCTCTTCCCGACGGAACAAGGGGACGACGCGAGATAGCACGCCACCATGGCGGCGCAGGCGTTTGCGTGGTATGCAAGGGGTCGATATGCCTCATTAGGCAGTGGCGCATAGCAGTCGGGCGCCTAACATGGGAGATTCCGGCAGGCAAGCTCGACCCGGGAGAGAATCCGGCAGCTTGTGCTGTCCGTGAGCTTAAGGAAGAAACTGGTCTTGTTGCTCGCACGCTTGAGCCGCTCGCCACATCGTATGGTTCGGTAGGCTTTTCTGATGAATGCACATACATCTTTCTGGCTCGCGACGTGTCGGTGGGGAGGGCCCATCCTGACAGGGGAGAGCTCGTCGATTTTCGCTGGGTTCCCCTTGATGTCGTGCTTGCGGGCGTGCGCCAAGGCAAAATTTGCGATTCGAAAACTATTATTGCTGCTACGATGGCTCATGAAGTACTTGCCAGCTCTGAAGATTTATGAGATGCTCTCGTGCTACTATCTTGCTGTTCACGCGCGCCCTTAGCTCAATGGATAGAGCACCGGTCTTCTAAACCGTCGGTTGGGAGTTCGAATCTCCCAGGGCGCACCAGTCTACTTGGAGTTCTGAGCAATTTTTAGCTTTTTTAATTTTTTTTAGAGTCTCTTAGCTCGCAGTCAGGCACGAAGGTGTGCTGCGAAGTCTCAATGGCTGTGAGTCTGCGGCGCATCGAACCTGGTAGCTCAGGGTTAGCGTATCGCTTCCTGCGATTTGGGCGAGACCAAAAGCCACGCTTCGGCCCTCATAGCTAGTCTCACCTTGCTGTGAAAAGGAAGTAATTTCTCCATCACTTGAAATATGCAGATCAGAAATGCTGCCTCCTTCCGGAGCTATGAAGTAAAGCTTTGTCAGCATCTCTGCCCAGCTATGCTTGTATGCGAGAGCGCCTGTGATTGAAAAGCCGCTGCTACTGTCACGTAGCTCGGAAGCCTCGTCCTCGGAGAGGCTATTGTGCAACGTTGTGGTTACGTTATAGACGATGGCTCCATCTTGGTCTATTGCGGCATCCCCTATTGAGGTTGTGGCCTCGAGATACCAATCGATCCTTCCTTGCGTTTGGTCGTTGACATAAACACCAAGCTCGGGCTGGTTGGAGTCCGTCGCTGCAGACGCTGTGATGTCCAGCTGTTCGAGCATCGCCTCATCTTCTTGGGAGCTCGTCCATAAGAGCAAACGCCCCTCGCTCATGGAACGCTGAAAATCAGATGCTAGATCAAAAACGCTCATTGTATCCATCTTCGAGAGGGCGCTCTGAAGTATCTCTTTTGCGACAGAGGTGAAAAGGGATGATTGGGCGGCATAAGGTTGGCTTGTTGCGATGTCATGCAGTAGGTATGATGCGGCATTGTCCTTGTCAACGACGCTGCCGTCCGAAAGCGTGACAGTGCCCGTAAAAGTCATGAGGCGCTGCAGAACAACGGCGTCGATCATGATGACGCCATCAACAGATGTGCCGGTGAGCTTGCTGTAGGCCTCAGATAGCATCGCTGCAGCCCGCGTATAGTCAGGTACAGCTGTCATGGCTGACATATCCGTTGTGACGTCCTTGCCGAAAAGATCCTTTTCCTCCTCGGTTGCTGAAACTGCTTGTGTGAGGGAGCCAAGGGACTTAACCGAGGCGAAGTCTGCCAAAAGGAGCTGTCCCTTGCTTACCTTAAGAACAGCTACGCTGATAGCAGCCCCACCGAGTGAGCGAGCTTGTGTGCCGTCTTGTATAACGAGCAAGTATGCATGGGGGCTTTGGCCGCCAAGCAGCGAGGACAGGTGCGGCGCATAAAGGGCTGCGGCAGCGGTAGAGGCCTTAAGCGTTGATAGACAATCCTGCATCTCGTTGATGGTCTGCGAGAGTTGCGTTGATCTTGCAGCTGGAAGGGTGTCAAGGCGAGCTGAGATTTCTTTGACGGCAGAATCTGACGCTGAAAGGGCAGTAGCTGCTGGTATGAGCAAATCCAGATCTAGTGTGGGGCCCTCCTTGAGGAGGTCAAAGTCCCCTTGTTGGTCTTGCGCATTGATAAAGGGGCCAACAACCTGCTCGGACAGCTCCTCTGTCGCATAGGCGAGCTGCGTCGCGCATGTTATGTCTGAGTTGAGGTTGGGAAAACGTACCAATAGCTTCCAGGTAGGGTTGTTCGTTGTGCTCTCGATGTTAGCTGCATGTTGGGCAATCGCATTGGCACTTTGCCGTGCACCTTGGATGTCTTGCTGCTTCAGCTGGTCTTTGAGCGCAGAGAAGCTCTCGAGGGCGCCTTCTGTATGTGCACGGACAAATTCGATGTCTGCTGTGCCGGTGTGGTCAACGAAAAGCGTGGCAAGCAGTACCACAGCCATGCTGAAGAAAATAATACGCCTAACAATGTGCACGGGAGCTTTCTTTTTCTGTGTTTGCCGCACCTTGTACATCTTGCAGATGTGCCATTTGCCCGTTTGCTTGTTGGCATCGTACTGGTGGCTGTCTGCGTGATCTATCATCTCAACTTGCTGAGATCCTTGGCGTAGGCTGGGGTGTGCCCTGCCTTGCGCTATCCTATTGCCTTGCGCAGCACTCAGCCCTGCTCGATCAGTTGCGCCCTCATTGCAGCTATGAGGGATGGTTGCGCGGCCTTCATACCGCCGCGCCATGTTCTTATTGAACGCGCGCCTGCCGCTGAGTCCTTCGATCCTTTGAGATCTTTGGTCTCCGGGATGCCCCTCCTCTCTCTCCCGCTTTTTGTGCGCGGGATTTGATGAGTCTGCATTCATGGGTATCACTCTCGGTAAAGTGGAACGACTTTTTAGGTATCATAGGTTTCAGAGTCTTTTATGTCATCTTTGAAATCGGCCGATTTGCTCATTTCAACTTCGGCCGATTTTTTCGTATCAAGGCTTACTGCAATGTGTAAAAATAGACCCATAGGTTTTTAGAAAGGAGATCGCGTTGATATACACGATGACCTTAAATCCCGCCATTGACTACGTTATGCATCCCCTCACTCTCGATATGGGCTATACAAACCGATCCTCTAGTGAAGAGATTTACTGTGGCGGCAACGGCATCAATGTTTCAACGCTCCTCAACGAGCTCAAGGTGACTAACGTAGCCCTTGGCCTTTTGGCTGGCTTCACAGGGGACTATATGTTGCAGATGTTGCAGGATACTGGTCTCACCTGCAATTTTGTGCGTCTTGATAAGGGATTCACGCGCATCAACGTCAAACTTATTGGCATCACGATGACGATGGTCAACGGCATGGGTCCTAAGATATCCGAGAAAAAGGTCGACGAGCTGCTCGAGAGGATCGATGGCATTGGCAGCGGGGACACTTTGGTGCTTACCGGCTCCATTCCCAAGTCACTCCCTGAAAATATGTACGAGATAATCATGAAGCGCCTAGAGGGTCAAGGCATCTGCTTTGTTGTGGACGCACCGGGCACGCTTCTCCTTCAGGCCCTCGATGCCAAGCCGTTTCTTATCAAGCCGAACAATCATGAAGTTGGGCGGATCTTCAAATCCCATCCTGAAACGCCACAGGACTGCGTGCCATATGCGCATCAGCTCCATGAGATGGGGGCGCAAAACGTCATCGTCTCGTGCGGAGCTCACGGGTCGCTGCTGCTTGACGAGAACGGTTTAGAGCATATTGTTCCGACAGCTAAGATTCGCCTTGTCAACGCCACCGGCGCGGGCGATTCTATGGTCGCTGGATTTATTGCGAAAGTAAATGCCGGTGCTGACTATGAGACTGCGTTGCGCTTCGCTTCCGCATGCGGCACGGCTACAGCGGCCAGCAAGGGCATCGCAAAGCGGGCTACCATCGATCGTGTCTATGCCCGTCTCAATGACATGATTGGTGGGTAGACCATAAAGAAGGTTCCCACTCACGTATGATCTGAACGTACCATTGTGAGCTATGGCATTGTCATCAGGCAAAGCACGCCCGAGTGACGTGATATATAGGCTGCAACAGGAGGAGCTCGCATGATCGAGGGGATAAGCGCATCAGAAGGGATTGGCATCGGTGTGGCGCGCGTTGCCGTCGAGCCGGACCTTTCTTTTACGCCTACTACGCCGGCCGATCCCAGCGCTGAAAAGGCGCGGTATCAGGCCGCACTTGATAAGTTCGTCGAACAGACTGAAGCTCAGGTTGAGCGGATGAAGGTGTCAGTGGGTGAAAAGGAAGCCGGCATCATGGCAACCCATGTTGACATCGCCACAGATGAGGGCATGAGCTCCATGATCAACGATTCCATTGCGGGGGGGATGTGTGCTGAGCAGGCGGTCTCAGACACCTGCGATATGTTTTACAACGTCTTTGCGGCATCTGACAACGAAGTGATCCGCGAACGCACGGCTGACGTGCTTGACGTCAAGACAGGCCTTCTAGCTAATCTGTTGGGCAAGGAAGTGGTCAATCTCTCCCATTTGCCCGAGAACTCCGTTGTGGTCGTCCATGAGCTCACTCCGTCCATGACAGCTGATATTGACAAGAACAACATCGTCGGCATTGTCACAGAGACCGGTGGGCGCACGTCCCACTCCGCGATCATTGCCCGTGCATTGGAGATACCCGCAGTGCTTTCCGCTCCTGACGTGACCGCTGAGGTTAAGACAGGGGACATGCTTATCGTTGACGGGACTAACGGTCAGGTCATCACCGATCCCTCGATCAAAGAGCTGGATTCTTATAATTTCAAGGCTGAGATCCTCGCTGACGAGAAGAAGAAGCTAGAGGCATATCGTGGCAAGAAAACGCGCACTGCCGATGGCGAGAAAGTCCTTCTTGTTGCAAATATCGGCAATCCCGATGATGCAAATATTGCTATCGAGCATGATGCTGAGGGAGTCGGTCTTTTCCGTTCGGAGTTTTTGTTCATGGACGCCACCGAGCTGCCGTCGGAGGACCAGCAGTTTGCTGCCTATCAAAAGGTGGCGCTGCGCATGAAGGACAAACCGGTCATCATTCGTACGCTTGACGTGGGTGGCGACAAAGAGATCCCGTATCTCAATCTCAAGCATGAGGACAACCCATTTATGGGCTTTCGTGCAGTGCGCTACTGCCTCAGCAATCCTGACCAGTACAAAGTTCAGCTGAGAGCTCTGCTTCGCGCGAGCGCCTATGGCGACGTGAAGATTATGTTGCCGCTCGTTACGACGCTTGACGAGGTGCGACAGGCGAAAGCCTTGATCAAGGAGTGCATGGCCGAGCTTGACGCGGAAGGCATTGCATATGACAAGAACATTGAGGTGGGTACGATGATCGAGACGCCTTCTGCGTCGTTGATCGCCGACCTGCTTGCCCAAGAATGCTCGTTTTTCTCCATTGGGACCAATGATCTGATTGGCTACACGATGTGTGCTGATAGAGGCAATGACCGCGTAGCGTATCTGTACCAAGTGTACCAGCCGTCCGTCTTGCGTTCGCTTCAGCGCATCATAGGCGAGGGGCGCAAGGCTGGCATCATGGTAGGTATGTGTGGAGAGGCTGCCGCCGATCCGCTGCTGATTCCCATATTGATCTCATTTGGCCTTAGTGAGTTTTCTGTATCCGCCCCTTCAATACTGAGGACTCGTCACATCATCTCGCAATGGTCGAAGGCCGAGGCAGATGAGCTTACAGATAAAGTTATGAAGCTTGACACTGCTGCAGAGGTTAAAGCTGCACTGCAAAACGCCGTTAAGAAATAAGGCGCAGGTGTATAGAGGAAGTACATAGACCGGGCTCTTATGAGCCCGGTTTTTTTGCATTTGGAGCGGCGGACGGGACTCGAACCCGCAACAAGCAGCTTGGAAGGCTGCCGCTCTACCAATTGAACTACCGCCGCACAGCCCCCATAGGATAGCTCAACTTGCTTGTGGAGACCACTCACTTTGTGCGGAGTACAGATCTTACGGTTGGTCGGGGCGGCCGGATTCGAACCGGCGACCCTCTGCTCCCAAAGCAGATGCGCTACCAAGCTGCGCTACGCCCCGTCGAACATAGGGATTATAGGGGACTTGGGCTCCAACAACAATCCCAAAGAAGCTAAGGAAAAGATTTCTAATATATTTCTAATATTTGAAAATAAGAGAAAATACAGGATAAACAGGCTACTCTCTGCTGTTATCGTAACTAATCTGAAACATATATGCAGTCATTAAAATCTGTAAATCTACAAGAGAAGGTTAGACGTGGACTATCCGCAAAGGGTTATAAAGCATCTGCAGACGAGCTATCCGTACGAGCCTGAGTTCATCCAAGCAGTCAGTGAGGTATTGTTCAGCCTACAGCCTGCGCTAAAGGCGCATCCGGAATTTGAGCAAGCTTCCCTGCTTGAACGCCTCGTCGAACCAGAGCGCATCGTAATCTTTCGCGTTCCTTGGATTGACGACAACGGCAAGGTTAGGGTCAATAAGGGCTATCGCGTGCAGTTCAACTCTGCTTTAGGCCCATATAAGGGTGGCATACGTCTGCATCCCTCCGTCAACCTTTCAATACTGAAGTTCCTTGGCTTTGAGCAGACCTTCAAAAACAGTCTCACCACGCTGCCCATGGGAGGGGCTAAAGGAGGCTCTGACTTCGATCCCAAGGCCAAGTCTGATCGCGAGGTCATGGCTTTCTGCCAATCCTTCATGACTGAGCTCGTTCGTGTCATAGGGCCCAACACAGACGTGCCTGCCGGCGATATTGGCACAGGTGCTCGAGAGATCGGCTTCATGTTCGGCCAATATAAGCGCTTGCGAAATGAGTGGTCAGGCGCGCTGACTGGCAAGGGGCTGTCATTCGGAGGCTCTCTGGGGCGCACTGAGGCCACAGGCTTTGGCGTCGTATACTTCTTGACTCATATGGTTGCTGAGAGGGAGGGAGCCCCAGCAGACGCCGCACATCCGCTGGAGTCGAAAACGATATGCATCTCAGGAGCTGGCAACGTTGCAATATATGTTGTCCAAAAAGCAGAGGAGTTGGGAGCTAAGGTCCTTACCGTATCAGACTCTAACGGCTATGTCTTCGATCCCGATGGCATTGACCTCGCGACGCTCAAAAAGGTTAAGGAAGTTCATCGGGCTCGCTTGACTGAGTACGCTTCGACACGTCCCGGCTCTGTCTACCACGCAAACGAGCGCCCTTGGGGCGAGACCTGCGACATTGCCATGCCTTGCGCAACGCAAAACGAGCTTGATCTCGATGATGCAAAGAGGCTCGTTGCCAATGGCTGCGCGTACCTTGTCGAAGGAGCTAACATGCCGACAACGGCAGACGCAACTGACTATGTGATACACAAGGGGGTCTTCTTCTCTCCAGGAAAAGCTTCCAACGCTGGTGGCGTTGCGGTCTCAGGATTGGAAATGAGCCAAAATGCCGAGCATCTGTCATGGAGCTTCAAAGAGGTTGACCGGCGACTGAAAGAGATCATGGCCGATATCTATGAGGCCTCAAGCAGCGCGGCAAAAGAATATGGCCACGCTGGCAACCTTGTCTTCGGTGCTAATATCGCGGGGTTCTTGAAGCTTGCCGACGCGATGATGGCTCAAGGCATCTGCTAGGGAACATGCACGGGGCTCTTCTGTAACGATCGGGACCTTGCCTGTAAAGGCAAGGTCCTGACTTTTTACGCAAGTCGCCAAAACTGCGGACCACCTTTGGCTCTTGTTTTCCATTTTGTGTAACAAAATGGAAAACTATCAAAAAAGTGAATACCAATACCTCAAAATACCAAATGACCTTTAAAAGGCGGTACAGAGATACCGACAAGGAAAGAGAGGCTAGGCCTATGAATCTGCTCGTTGGCGAAGCACAGGGGTTGGACTCCCAAGAAGCGCTTCTAGTGCTTGAAGATGGTACGGCGTTTCGCGGGAGATCAGCTGGCGTATCCGGCGAGGCGTTCGGTGAGATCGTTTTCAATACCTCTATGGCCGGATACCAAGAGATAGTCTCTGATCCCAGCTATGCAGGACAAATTGTGTGTCTTACATATCCTCAGATCGGCAACTATGGCATAGCGCCTTCAGTTGCGCAATCAGCAGGCCTGCCCCTGCGCGGTCTTGTCGTGCATGACCTGTGTCGGACCCCTTCCCATTGGACAAGCAAAGAAAGCCTATACGACCTGCTTGTCTCGCAACGCGTTGTCGCTATCGAAGGTATTGATACGCGTGCGCTTACCTTGCGAATTCGTAGTGCCGGCGCAATGCGAGCAGCGATCTCTACCACTGATCTTGATATCAAGCATCTGCTGCGAAGGGTGCGCTGCTCAGAGAGCATCTCACAGCATAATTTTGTAGCTGATGTAAGTTGCAAGCAGATGTCCTCAATCTCAGCTCCATCGAAGATGCACTTTCATGTCGTCGCAGTCGATTGTGGTGAGAAGCGAGGCATTGCCCGCGAGCTTGCGCGCGTCGGCTGCGAAGTTACCACTGTCCCTTGGAATGCGACAGCGGATGAGATCTTGCATGCTGGCCA
>DHPN01000002.1:7488-12819 GCA_002407925.1 Atopobiaceae bacterium UBA5363 | reverse complement strand
CTTTGGGATCTGCTTAGGCAACCAGATCCTTGCGCATGCCATAGGGGCCTCGCTTGAAAAGCTGCCATTTGGTCATCATGGGGGAAACGAGCCTGTGATGAACCTGCTAACAGGTCGCGTTGAAATTACGGCGCAAAACCACAACTATGGCCTTGTCTGGGATGACGCAATCGGTCCGCTGATCTCCTCACAGTCAGGTGGGGAGACGGCATATCATAGCGATGACCTGAGATTTTGGTCTCAGCATCACATCGCTCCTGTGATCCAAAGCGCTCATCACGGGCGTGTGCGCCTGACCCATGTCAATCTGAACGATGGTACGCCTGAGGGGTTTCAGCTGCTCGATGAGCCCGCGTTTGCTGTGCAGTATCACCCTGAAGCCTGCCCGGGACCACATGACTCTCGCTATCTTTTCAAAGCATTTATGCGCCTTATGTCGAAAAGAGGAAGCAACAACTATCTGGCTATCGATTTTGCTAAGGGAAGGCGCTTCTAAATGCCAAAACGGACTGACATTCACAAAATTCTCGTCATCGGAAGTGGTCCCATCGTTATAGGCCAAGCGTGTGAGTTTGACTATTCCGGCACGCAGGCCTGCAGGGCGTTGCGACGTGAGGGGTACGAGGTCGTTCTCGTGAACTCGAATCCCGCAACGATCATGACTGATCCCAATACTGCGGATCGGACCTATGTCGAGCCCATTACCGTCGATTCTGTGTCAAAGGTCATAGAGCGCGAGCATCCTGATGCCCTGCTTCCGAATATGGGCGGCCAGACGGCGCTTAACTGTGCGGTTGCTCTTGGCGAGACAGGCGTGCTCGCTCGTGAGCACGTCGAGGTCATTGGCTGTGACCTCGATTCGATCAAATGCGGCGAAGACCGAGAGCTTTTCGCAGCTGCAATGCGCGACATTGGCCTTGAGGTTGCGCGCTCCGGATTTGCTCACAACATGCAACAAGCCTACTCAGAGGCTCAAAAGCTCGGATATCCCGTTGTCATACGACCAAGCTTTACGCTTGGTGGCGCAGGGGGTGGCATCGCCCGCAACGAAGCTGACCTCACGCGTATCGCCTCCCAGGGCCTATCTCTCTCACCGGAGCATGAAGTGCTCGTCGAGGAGTCAGTGGAAGGTTGGAAGGAAATTGAGATGGAGGTCATGCGCGATGCGACTGGAAATGGCATCGTGATTTGCTCCATTGAAAACCTTGACCCCATGGGCGTTCATACAGGTGACTCCATCACCGTGGCGCCAGCTCAGACCTTGACCGACCAGGAGCTTCAGCACCTGCGCGACTACTCAATTGCGATCTTGGAGCGCGTAGGAGTTGCGACGGGAGGATCGAACGTGCAGTTTGCCGTGAACCCTCATGACGGCCGCGTGCTCGTAATCGAGATGAACCCTCGCGTGAGCCGCTCGTCGGCGCTGGCCTCCAAGGCGACGGGCTTTCCTATAGCCAAGGCTGCAGCGCTGCTTGCTGTGGGCTACACCCTTGACGAGATCACCAATGACATCACGTTGAAGACTCCTGCCTGCTTTGAGCCAGCGCTTGATTACTGCGTTGTCAAGGTTCCGAGGTTCGCTTTTGAGAAGTTCAAGGGCACCTCTGAGACGCTCACCACGCGCATGAAATCGGTAGGAGAGGTCATGGCAATAGGCCGTTGCTTCGAGGAAGCGCTTCAAAAGGCGCTTCGATCGCTTGAGCAAGGCTATACCGGCCTTCTTGCCAATGACAAGACGGACAGGCTGGCTGACGTAGTGGCAGCAGAGCTTGTCCAACGTGTAAGCACGCCGACGCCCGAGCGCATTTTCTATATCGTCGAAGCCCTTCGTCGTGGCTGGACCTGTGAGCGCCTTCATGAGCTCTCAGGAATAGACAAGTGGTACCTATTGCGCATGTCAGATATTGTTTGCGTCGCTCGCCACCTTGCAGAGGTGGGCCTTTCGGGGCTTGACAGAAAGCGCATGCTTGCTGCAAAGCAGCTTGGCTTCTCTGACGCGCAGCTTGCCCATCTTACAAAGACCGACGAACGGGTGGTGCGTGCGCTCAGGGAGGTAGAGGGGGTGCGGCCCAAGGTCGGCACCGTTGATACCTGCGCAGGTGAATTCGAAGCGCACACAAGCTATCACTATCTTAGCTACGAGGCCGACGGCGAAATGGCAGGAAGTGCTGCGCCTGCCGATCCCCGTGAGCCTGTGAGGCCACGGGTGATGATCTTATCAGCAGGCCCGAACCGCATTGGCCAGGGAATAGAGTTCGACTATTGCTGTGTCCATGCGAGCTATGCCCTCCATGAACAGGGCTTTGAGACTGTCATGGTCAACTGCAATCCCGAAACGGTCTCAACTGACTACGACACGTCCGATCGTCTTTACTTTGCGCCGTTAACCTTCGAGGATGTGATGGATGTCGTTGAGGTGGTACATCCAAAGGGCGTGATCGTGACCCTTGGTGGCCAGACGCCTATCAATCTGGCTCGCCGCCTTGCTGAGGCTAACGTGCCCATATTGGGTACGCAATCGGACGCGATCGACCTTGCGGAGGATCGTGAAAGGTTCTCTTCGCTTCTCGAAAACCTTGGTATCGCCTATCCCCCCTCATGTGTGGCACAAACAGATGAAGAGGCCCGTGCCGCGGCGCGGCGTATCGGCTATCCGCTTATTGTGCGGCCGAGCTACGTGCTTGGCGGTCGTGGGATGGCCATCGTCTACGATGACGCGGAACTTGCCACCTACATGTCCACTGCTATGCGTGTCACCCCCGACCATCCCGTCTACCTCGATGCTTTTCTTGAGGATGCCATCGAGCTTGATGTGGACGCACTGTGTGACACACGTGAGTGCTATGTGGGATCAGTGCTTGAGCACATTGAGGAGTGTGGCATACACTCCGGCGACTCGGCATGCTGCTTCCCGCCGTTTTCGCTATCTGATGCCCTCGTCGCCCACGTACGTGACATCACATCGCGCCTCGCATTGGCAGTGGGGATTAAAGGCCTGCTGAACATTCAGTTCGCCATCAAAGATGAGCAAGTTTTCGTCATTGAGCTCAACCCGCGGGCGAGTCGCACCGTACCATTTTCTTCGAAGGCGACATGTATGCCGCTGGCACGTCTTGCTGCTCGCATAATGGCAGGAGAGAGCATAGCTGGGCTACGTGCGGCAGGTGAGCTGCCAGATGAGGCTGCGCCTCGTGGCTATTTTGCCGTCAAGGAGGCGGTAATGCCCTGGAGCCGTTTTCCCGGAGCTGAGATCTCACTTGGCCCAGAGATGCGTTCGACAGGCGAGGTTATGGGAGTGGGACGCACGTTCCCGGAGGCGTATGCCAAGACGCGCCAGGCCATTGACTATGAGATGCCGGAGAAGGGCACCGCATTCATCTCAGTCTGTGACCGCGACAAGCGCGCGATCGCGCCTGTCGCGCTTGCGCTGGCAAATCTCGGCTATGCCATCATGGCCACTGCGGGAACGGCCAAGACGCTGCGCGCAGCCGGCATCGGCTGTCGCGTCTTGTGCCGCATTTCGGAGGGCCACCCGAACGTACTCGACGAAATTGCCTCAGGGGAGGTGGGCTTTATCATCAACACCCCTCACGGGCACGACTCTCGCGGCGATACCGAGCGCATGCGCTCTGAAGCGGTCAATCGCGGTGTGACGCTTGTGACGGCGCTGTCGGGCGCGACGGCACTCGTGCAGGCTCTTGCCGCTGTGCGCGGGCGCACGCTCGATGTGTATGCGTTACAAGACCTTCCATTGATGATCGGCTGATTGCGTGGTGCGGAGGTGTGTGCAGAGATCGTAAGTTATGCCTTTGCGCGCGCCGCCTACACACATGTAATGAGTTTTGCATCTTAAAACGTGATACGTTTGCTATTATCTACTCTTGTGTGCGAATGTGCGGGCGTGGCGGAACTGGTAGACGCGCTGGATTTAGGTTCCAGTGGGACTATCTCCCATGAAGGTTCGAGTCCTTTCGCCCGCACCAGGCACTCACGAGATACAGCTAAGGCTTCCGCCTCGCGGTAGCCAGCATGAGACACTGGAGGAATGTTGAAGATCACCGTCACTTCTGAGAAGGCCGCTGATGACAAGGTGGCAGTAAAGGTCACCGTAGCTGCGGAGGACGTAGATGCGGCTGTCAAGCAGGCATATAAGGACATCGCGTACAAATACAACTTCCAAGGATTTCGTCGAGGCCACGCCCCTCGGCCTGTTATTGACAGCATTGTGGGGCGCAAGGGCGTACTTGCCCAGGCGACTGATGACCTCATGCAGCACGTTCAGCCGTATATGATCGAAGAGCTTGACATTGTTCCGGTGAAGCGGCCTGACTGGGGCAAGGATGTGGAGCCCGTGGTCGAACATGAGGAGTATCACACCTCATGCACCGTCGTCGTGCCCCCTTCTTGTGCGCTTAAGAGCTATGACGCGCCAGCGATCAAGATGCCGCCTGCGACTGCCACGGAAGCCGAGATCGACGCACAAGTCGAGCAGCTCATGAGCTATCACACCACCTACGAGGATGATCCCGACGCCGCTGTTGTCAAGGCGGGCGACATGATAGTTGCCAAGGTGGAGAACAAGCTTAACGTCCCTGAGCTCGCAGGGGAAGCGCGCACCTTGGGCCTGGCGAACCCTAATCTGCCGAAGGCATTCGTTGACGCGGTCGTCGGCATGAAAGTCGGGGAGACGAAGGACATCACCTGGTCACGCGAGCATCGCATGGAAGATCCGGAACCGGCAGACGAGAAAGGCAATCGTAACTTTGAGGCTGTTGTGACCGTTACCTCCATCAAAAAGCCTGTGACTCCCGAGCTGACAGATGAGTTTGCAAAGTCAAGCTTTGGTTTTGACACCGTGGAGAAGTTTCGCGACGCTGTCAAAGAGGAGATCGAGCAGGATAAGAAGCAGCGCTTGCCTGGCCTCAAGGAGGATCGCGCAGTAGCTGCGATTGGGGAGCAGCTTGATCTTGAGAAAGTCCCTGAGGACTATCAAAATCAGGTCTTCTCTGAGCTGGCCAATGAGTTTTTGGGACAGCTCAGCCGTCGGGGCATGAACTTGGATATGTACCTCAACGCACGACAAATAAAAAGCGATGATTTCCTTGCCGACCTTCACGAGCAGGCTGAAGATCGTGCGCGTCAGTCACTGGCTTTGGATGCCTTGGTCGAAAAGCTGGGGATTGAGTGCACAGACGAAGATGTTTGCAAAGAGTTCAAGAACTCTCAAGTGAAAAACATTGATGCTTCCATTGCAGAGTTCAAGCAAGATGGCCGCCTGCCAGCAGTGCGGCAGTCGATTCGCCGCAGCAAGGCAGTTGATTGGCTCGTTGA
>DHPN01000002.1:0-7237 GCA_002407925.1 Atopobiaceae bacterium UBA5363 | reverse complement strand
TGGCGTGCCTTGGACAGTTTGGTCGGGGGCACGCTTTTCTAGAACGTGTGTTTGATGCCTTCGCCATGGGGTAGGATGTCACCACACGTGAAGAAAGGAAGTACTCCATGCACAACCCGACGAACATCCCCCTCATTCCCTACGTAGTCGAGCAAACCCCACGGGGGGAACGTAGCTATGATATCTATTCCCGCCTGCTGAACGACCGGATCGTCTTCCTTGGCGAAGAGATCACCCGAGATTCTGCAAACCTCGTGATAGCCCAACTTTTGCATCTTGAGAGCCAAGATCCTGACAAGGACATTTCGCTTTATATTGACTCGCCCGGAGGTGAGGTCTATGCCGGACTTGGCATTCTCGACACTATGAACTTCATCAAGCCTGAAGTGTCGACGATCTGTGTTGGTGAGGCTGCCTCTATGGCATCAGTGTTGCTGGCCGCTGGGGCCAAGGGCAAGCGCCTTGCGTTGCCAAACTCCATGATCCTTATCCATCAGCCGAGCTCGGGTGCGCAAGGCCAGCAGACTGACATCCAGATTGTCGCAGACGAGACAAAGTGGATACGTAACCATATGAACGAGCTTCTTGCAAGCTATACGGGGCAGCCAGTCGAGAAGATCAACAAGGACACCGAGAGGGATAACTATATGCGTGCACAGGAGGCACTTGAATATGGCCTCGTTGATCGCGTGATCACCTCTCGAGCTGAGCAAACTGAAAAGTCCGAGTAGGGGAATCGTATGGCGACTCACACTGATACGACTGATACAAGAGATGCCACTTCGGAAGTGCGCTGCTCTTTTTGCGGAAAGACGCGCAGCCAGGTGCGCAAGCTGATCCAAGGGCCTGGCGGCGTCTTTATCTGTGACGAGTGCGTCTCAGCCTGCCAAGACATCATTGCAGACTCCGATGCGGAAGAGGCGCGCATAAGTGCTGTAGACCTTGCCGATGAGGGTCAAGAGGCGCTTCAAGGCAATGGGGTCTTGCGCAATTTGCCCACTCCGCATGAGATATACAACGAGCTGTCACAATATGTGGTTGGCCAAGAGGATGCCAAGCGTGCCATGAGCGTTGCGGTCTACAACCATTATCGGCGCATCATTGCGGGCGCTGACGAAGTGTCTGAAGACAGCAACGCCGTTGAGCTTGCCAAGTCAAATATTTTGCTGCTTGGTCCTACGGGCACGGGAAAGACGCTGCTTGCGCAGACGCTCGCTCGCTTTCTTGAAGTGCCCTTTGCTATTGCTGACGCCACGACCCTCACAGAAGCAGGCTATGTGGGAGAAGATGTCGAAAACATTCTGCTCAAGCTCATTACGGCTGCTGACGGAGATGTCGAGCGCGCGCAGGTCGGCATCGTCTATATCGATGAAATAGACAAGATCGCCCGCAAGGCAGAAAACCTTTCCATAACGCGCGATGTCTCTGGAGAAGGGGTGCAACAGGCCCTGCTCAAAATCCTCGAAGGTACGGAGGCCAGCGTTCCTCCCCAAGGTGGTCGCAAGCATCCCCAGCAAGAGCTCATCCATATTGACACAACGAACATCTTGTTTATTTGCGGGGGCGCCTTTGTCGGCCTTGACAAGATCGTCGCCGATCGCATAGGCAAAAAGGGCGTCGGCTTCAACGCAGAGCTTTCGAAGCGTGCAGATAAGGACGAAGACGAGCTCATGGCTGCTGTCATGCCCCAAGATCTGCACAAGTTCGGCATGATACCCGAGTTCGTGGGGCGCATTCCTGTCATCTGCTCCACACATGAGCTGAAGGCCAATGACTTGGTTGAGATCCTCACCAAGCCGCGCAACGCAATCGTCAAGCAGTACAAGAAGATGTTCGACTTAGAGGGCGTCGATCTCGAGTTCACCGATGGGGCTTTGAAAGAGATCGCGAAGCAGGCTATCGATCGTGGCACCGGCGCCAGAGGGCTCAGGGCAATCTGCGAGGCTACGTTGCAAAAGACTATGTTTGACGTGCCGAGCGATTTAGACATCACAAAGGTCGTCGTTACTCCCGAGAGCGTAGGCGGAGCCCAGCTTCCTGAGCTCGTTCGGACTGATGCCGGAAAGAACCGCTTGCTTGCGTGAGATAAGTCAAGATCTTGTTGCGTGGCTCCCATATGAGGACAAGGAAAGCGTGCTAGACTAACTGACCGTGACGTACAGGTGGCTTAGCTGCGCCGCGCGCTCCCAGACATGAGTGCCTACCTTGTAGCTGTGCTTAGCGAAAGGCGAAGATCGTGGAAGAAATGCCGAAAACGTATGACCCTGCAGCAAATGAGCCTGAGCAAATCAAGCGCTGGATGGAAGCAGGTTGTTATCGGCGCAACAAGGGCGTGGGCGATTGCACGGTCGTGATCCCGCCGCCAAACGTGACTGGCATTTTGCACATGGGCCATGCGATGGACGATACGATCCAAGACACCTTCATTCGCTACAACCGTATGCGCGGACGTTCGACGCGGTGGATTTTGGGCACGGACCACGCCGGCATCGCAACTCAGACAAAAGTTGACAAGAAGCTCAAAAGCGAAGGCATATCTCGTCTCGAGCTGGGGCGTGACAAGTTCGTTGATGCCTGCTGGGACTGGCGTCGCGAATACGGCGGCGTGATCGTCGATCAGATACGACGCATGGGCTGCTCAATTGACTTTGAAGACGAAAAGTTCACCATGAGCCCGGAGTACGCCAAAGCCGTGCGCAAGGTGTTCTGCGATTGGTACCATGCTGGTCTCATCTATCGTGGCAAGCGTATTGTAAATTGGTGTCCGAGCTGTTGCACGGCCATCTCCGATGATGAGGCGGAGTACCATGACGAGCACGGCCACCTCTGGTTTTTGCGCTATCCGCTTGCCGAGCCCGTGGATGGTGTTAGCTATGTCACAGTGGCAACCACTCGGCCCGAGACGATGCTTGGGGACACTGGCGTGGCAGTGAGCCCATCAGACCCGGATAAGGCGAAGTTTGTGGGGCACACGGTGCTTTTGCCGATCGTCAATCGCAAAATTCCGATTTTTTCCGATTGGCACGTCGACCAAAACTTCGGCACTGGATTTGTGAAGGTTACGCCTGCTCATGATCCTAACGACTATGCCATGGGCCAGAGCCACGACCTGCCTCAGATCAACATCTTTGATGAGCATGCCGTGGTGGTGCCGGGCTATGGCGAGTTTTCTGGCATGGACCGTGACCAAGCGCGTGAGGCCATTGTCGCATGGTTCGATGAGCACGGGCTCCTAGACCATGTCGAGGATCTTGACCACTCAGTAATGCATTGCTATCGCTGTGATTCGGCATTGGAGCCATGGCTTTCTGAGCAGTGGTTCGTTGCTGTCGACAAGCTCAAGGAGCGAGCGACGAAGGCCGTCGCTGATGGTGAGGTCACGTTCCATCCTGCGCGCTGGACGCAGACGTACCTGACATGGATGGAAAATCTGAAGGATTGGTGCATCAGCAGACAGCTTTGGTGGGGCCATCGCATTCCGGTGTTTTATTGCGATGACTGTGGTTGGGAAGACGCTTGTATGAACGATCCTGTAGAGTGCCCGAAATGCCATGGGCATCATATTCGCCAGGACGAGGACGTCCTTGACACATGGTTTTCCTCGCAGCTTTGGCCATTTGCGACGCAAGGATGGCCTGACCATCCTGAGCAGCTGAAGGACCACTACCCGACAAAAGTGCTCGTTACGGCTCGTGACATCATCGCCCTTTGGGTCGCGCGCATGATTATGAGTTCGTTGTACTTCACTGATGAGGTCCCCTTTCATGATGTGTACATCTATGCGACGATTCTTGCAAAAGACGGTAGCCGTATGTCCAAGTCCAAGGGTAACGGGGTTGACCCGATGGACCTCATTGAGAAGTACGGCGCTGATGCAATGCGCCATAACCTGCTCACATTGATCACAACTAACCAAGACGTGAAATTCGATGCCGAGATTGACAAGAGGACCAAGAAGCTGATCAGCTCCCCGCGCACAGATGCCTCACGCTCGTTTGTGACGAAGATCTGGAACGCCAGCCGCTTCGTGCAGATGAATCTCAAGGACTATCAGCCTGGCGAGCCAGTGGCCAAAACCGCAGAGGATGCTTGGATGCTTTCCCGACTTGCGCGGGAAGTCTCTTTGGCCACTTCCCAGCTTGAAGTATATAACTTTGGTGATTATGCTCGCGACCTGCAGTCTTTCTTCTGGAATGAAGTTTGCGACTGGTACATCGAGCTCTGTAAGAGCCGCTTGCTTGACGGTACGCCAGCCGAGCGCCTGCAAGTGCAGCGCAACCTCGTCTTTGTTCTTGATGCAAGCTTGCGCTTGTTGCATCCGGCTATGCCTTTTGTGACAGAGAAGATCTGGGACCTCCTGCCGGCAAGCGAGCTTGATCGCTCTTGCGATGGCGGCTACCAGTCCCATGAGAATCGTCTCTTGATGAGCTCTTCTTGGCCCGAACCCAAGCTGCTCTCTGGCTTTATAAACGACAGGGCTGAGCATAACTTTGAACTCGCAAAAAGGCTTGTTTCAGTGGTGCGCTCCACGCGTGCGCGCTACCGCCTGTCTCCGCGCACCAATCTTGGCGTGGCGGTGCGCACGTCAAGCCAAAATGTCGCTATTTTGGAGGACCAGCGTGACTTCATCTCGAGCGTAGGCAAGATCAGCCATCTTACGGTCGGGGAAAAGACCACTAAGCCATCCGGCTCCGTCTCTGTTGTTGACGGCGACCTAGAGATCTTTGTTGCTCTTGGGGGCCTCATCGATTTTGAGGCAGAAGCCGCCCATCTCAGCAAGGAGCTTCAAAAGGCGAACAAGGAGCTTCTCTCTACGAAGAAAACCCTTGCGAACGCGGGCTTCATGTCCAAAGCATCGCCTGAGATCGTGCAAAAGAAGCGTGAGCGCTCTGTCGAGCTCGAGCAAGTCATCCAACAGCTTAATGAGCAGCTTGCCGATCTTCGCTGACATTTTTGCTACAGGATCGTTATGCTAAACGAGTGTGTGACGTATTGCTGGGGCGAGGCGAACAGCATTCCTTGCTTGCGTTCGAAGACATCGTCTTCGTCGGTGCGTGTTGCCGTGCCGCACCAAGGCTCGATTGCGAGGAATGGGGCGTTGCCTGCCTTTCCACCGGCTGACCATATGCCGAGATAGGGGAAGCCACCGAAGTCGACTCGAAGGAGCGGGCGGCCGTCGTTGTGCGCAAGGACGACAGTTGCGTCCGGCGTATCCTTGAGTACCAGCGTGTCGTGGGCAAAGAGCGTGCGTCGCAAGGGAAGACGATCCGCATCCGCAAGAACGTGGACTTTAGTCGAATAGTCCCAAAGGCCCTCTGCTGTGACGGCAGCTGATTTGCATGTCCATGGACGCGAAAAGACGAGCTCGTAGTCCTCCCATCGGCCCTCGCTGCGGAAAGGCACATTAAACGCAGGATGACCTCCTAGTGAAAAAGGCAGGTCAACGTCGCCCGTGTTGGTTACGTCGAAGCGTTGGCAAAGCGTGCCGGTCGCCTTGTCCTCTGCAGCCTTAAGCGTATAGGTAACGGCAAGATCGAATGCGTATGGGTAGGCGCGCAACGTCTCTTTGTCTGCATCGAGTCGCAGCGTCACACTTTCAGGGCTGGTCCGTTCCCTTACGAATTCCCTTTCACGAGCAAAACCATGCCTGCTCATGTGGCAGATGCCGGCCGAGCAGCTAGCCTTGTCGTTTCTCAGCGTGCCGACAATTGGAAAGAGGACTGGGGCGTGACGTCCCCAAAATCTCGGGTCGCCTTGCCAAAGGTATTCATCGTCATCTCGCTTCAAACTATGAAGCTCCGCCCCCAGCGTGGAGACCTGAGCTTGAAATCTACCGCTTGACAACGTGATTAGCTCGGACATCGAGACTCTTTTCCCCTTAATGCATACCGAACTTCCTTCAGCAGTATGATCTAGTCTGCTTGAATGTGTTAAGACAATCGCTTTGGGGTACATGAACGGCGTAAATGCTCTTTTAAAGTCATACAAGCCGTCATGAAAGTGTCTATTTTTTATGAGACTAAGGAGAGGTGTCAAGATGTCTGAGGGATTTTCAAGTTTCTATGCACAGCTTCATCATGCCGCACTCGTCCCTATTGTGAGAATCTCTTCGGAAGACGATGCCTATAAGCTGGCGGACGCTCTGGAAAAGCGCGGCTTCGATGCGCTGATCGTATGCTATGAGGGCGAAAAGACGTTGTCGATAGTCAAAGCGCTTGCTACGCTGCATCCAGAAATGCTTGTCGGCATTTCTGAAATCGTCACTACCTCGCAACTTGACGCCGCGAAGGATGCGGGGGCCTCTTTTGTCACGGTCCCCAATTATACGCAGGCCATCTGCGAGCACGGGCTGGCCGTGGGCGTCCCGGTGATCTCTGTCACGGTGGACGAAGGGGGCATCTTCCACTCCAACAAGCTTGGCTTGACGCTCACGGGTATCATGCCAGCAGGAGATGCGCCAACATTGCCCTCCGCTGAGCTGTTTGGCGCAGCATTCAAGGGCAGCACGTACATGCCGATGGGTGGTGTAAGCCCACAAGATGTCACACGCTACCTTGCTTCCCCTTACATTGAAGCTATCGGTGTAACTGATTGGATGGTAAAGCCGCAGCTTCTTGCCAAAGGGGACTTTGCCGAGATTGAGAAAGACCTTGATCATGCGCATGAACTGCTGCAAGCTACTGGTCGTTAGGATCGAGCGATGAGCAAAGACAATGAAATGAGATTGAGCGCTCCTGCGAGCGTGTGGCTTTGGATCAGTGTCGCCGCAGCCGTAGTCGGCGCTTTCATGCTCTTTCCGATCGGCACGACGCCTCTTAACGTCATCTTCGTCGCGGTCAAGGCATGCATGGTTATCGGCCTGGCGGTGGTCCTTTTTGCCCGTAGGCTCTCAGGCTTTGTGCTCTGGTCAGTTGCAAGTGCCGCCGCTGTCGTGATGACCATCATCAAATGGGTTCTTGCAGCGAGCTTCGAGCCAGTTTTCGCTTTAGCTCTCGTCGTCGATGTCGTAATGCCGACCGTGGCCTGGAGGCTGCTGCACGCTCAGTGACGATAAGGAAAGCAGCTTGGGAAGCTTTTGTGGAGCTCTGATCAACCGCGCCGTTGCTTTGCCCTTGAGGGTGCTGCGCAGTCTATGATGGGATGTATCTGGCATAGATGTATTGAGTGACAACCATAGGCTCGTGACAGTGGAAAAGACCTTGGGAACAGAGATAGCCGATGCAGCACAGGTGCGCAA
>DHPN01000007.1:1955-10997 GCA_002407925.1 Atopobiaceae bacterium UBA5363 | reverse complement strand
GAAAGTAATGAACTTTCCATTACCCATGAGCGTATAGCTATGCATTTAGGCACAGCGCGTGAGGTTGTAACACGAATGCTTAGACACTTCCAACAAGAAGGCTTAGTAGAGCTTTCACGAGGCACTGTTCGTCTACTTGATATAGATGGACTGAAAAAAATTTCCTTGTCATAGGTAATCTAGCCAAGCAATGACAAAACACTAGATTTCGGTCGAGCGCCAGTGCTTTGATTGGTAACTTTGCCCTCTTTGAAGACTATAAGCGTAGGTATGCCCATTACTCCAAAACGCTGCGCGAGCGTCGCTTAGAAGCATATAACGAGACATAAAAAACGTCCGTGACTTTGTCACGAACGTTTACCGATGATACAGACGCCAAAAAGTGGTTGATCTTCTACAGCTGCAGCTTAATCGTCTATGGTTTGTTCTTTCAAAAAGGTTCCCTTACTTAGTTCATCGAAAGCCCTGTCCAGCTCCTCTTCAGTATTCATTACTATAGGCCCTCCCCATGCAACAGGCTCATTGAGCGCCTTTGAACTCATCAGGAGTACTTGAGCAGGTTGAAAACCCGCTGAGATATTCACCATATCGCCATCAACAAGACTAGCTGCTGATTTCTCTTTTAGATGAGTCCCACATATACTAGCGTCGCCAACAAGCGTAAATACCATGACGGCACGCTCGCTGCCCACGGGAATCTTCACCGTAGAGTTGGAATTGACTCCTACATCGTAGTAATCAAGGGGTAGATGCGAGGCCTGATATCCTTTATGGTCAGCAAAATCACCGGCAAGCAAACGAATGGTTCCACCTTCGACAGGAATATTTTGTATATTGTCACGGGAAACTGCGTGATAGTGCGGCGTTGCCATCTTCTGTGCACGCGGGAGGTTAAGCCAAAGCTGCACACCAAGCATACGCTTAGCTGCCGGTATAGTTTCTTCATGCAAGACACCCGATCCAGCACACATCCATTGCAACTCGCCATCGCTGACTGTGTCCTCAAAACCCATACTATCGCGATGGTGCATCATACCTAGACGTACATAGGTAATCGTCTCGATGCCGCGATGTGGGTGAAGTGGAAATCCCGCTGTGTAATCATCAGGATTTGTGCTGTCAAAAGAGTCAAGCATGAGAAACGGATCAAACTCTTTGACAGTCTCGTTGCTCAAGACGCGGACAAGATGCACTCCTGCACCGTCAATTGCCTTAAAACCCTTTATTATTTTTTTGACATGCCTTTCCATCTAGGCCTCCTGATTCCTGACTTACTAGTAAGTGTGTTTATGACCTGTTCTTTTCTAAATCCTATATTTTTAATAGTATTTCCAAAATAGTCTCATGGATATCGATCCCCAGAAGGGCCTATCCTTTTTCTACACGAGTTTTTTAGAGAATCGGACAGAAATCATCCAAAGAAGTCAAACTACCGCTAGCACCCAAAAAATCCCGTTGTACCAAGGATTTGCCCCTGTACAACGGGATTTACATGAAACACAGTATAGATGCAGACGAGACTCTACCGTGAATGGCCGAGCAAACATATCCTCCTACATCACGACATAGGACTTGATGAGGTCGCGCGGCTTCTTGTCCATGATGTCAAACGCATCGGGGATCTTGTCGAAGCCCTCGAACTTGTAGTTGAGCATTTTGCCGGGATGGATGCGGCCTGCTTGTATGAGGCGCAACAGTCGCTCGATGCGACGGCCACCGCCCGGGCAGAAGCCGCAGCGCAGCGTAATGTTGGACATGCCGAGGCCCCAGTCAGCCGCAGGGAACTTGTAAATGTCATTGATGCCAACGAAGTTGATGTTGGAGACGATGCCGTTCGGACGGGTCATCTTTAGTGCCTGATCGAGGGAATCGCAGTTGCCGCCGGCGAGAATGACCTTGTCGGCTTGGCCGATGAGGTCATGTATCTGCTCGACGAGGTCCCCGTCTTTGTAGGAGACGATGTCGGTCGCGCCAAACTCACGGGCGAGCTTCGCGCAGTTGGGTCGGGTCCCTATGCCGATGACGCGCGCCGCGCCAGACAGAGCAGACCCTGCGATTGCCATCAGGCCGACTGGGCCAATGCCGAAGACGACGACGTTGTCGCCAAACTCGACCTCGGCATTTTCCACGCCATGAAAGCCTGTCGACATCATGTCAGTAGTCATCAGAGCATCCTCAAGGCTAACATCGTCGGGCTTGAGCACAAGGTTAGCGTCTGCGTTGTTCACGTGGTAGCGCTCTGCAAACACGCCGTCTTTCTCAAAGCAGAACTTGAAGCTCTTCATCATGCCGTAGTCATGTGCGTTGTTGATATTGCGATCCTGCAGCATTGGCGCTTCCCAATCAGGGGTGCAGCAGTTTACCACGCACACGTCTCCGGGCTTGAACCTCTTGACGTTTGAGCCGACTTCCACCACGCGGCCGACAGACTCATGGCCGAGGATGCGCTCTTTCAAATCCCCAGCGAAGCCATGGCCCATATGGGTGTCAGAACTGCAAATGGCCACAGCGACCGGCTCAAGTATCGCGTCATTGGGACCAGCTTTGGGCGCCTCCTTCTCGATCCAGCCAAGGTTTTCCACCGAATGCATGCCGAAGCCCCTCATAGGTGCCTCCTCCCCATACGCACAGCTGCGCGCATGACATAAGATTAATAATGCCTACTTAAGTTTACCTATATATAACTATAGGTGCGCCACCGCAGCTCAAATGACCCTTCATGACAACAGCACAGTCATTCGGTGAATGGTCGCGCCAAAGATACATAAATTTATAAATTTGTGACATGGACCATGCTGTGCTGCTCTCCTAAAACTTATATGCGTTTTGAGGAGTGCGCTTTTTTTCTGTCTTATTCTCCTATGCCCAGCTCTTTGAAGGCTTGGTCATACGGAGCGTGGCACAGGCCTCGCTCCGTGATGATGCCGGTGATCAGCTCGTGGTTGGTGACGTCGAAGGCTGGGTTGAAGACATCGATGCCCTCCGGTGCCATGCGCTGCCTGTACCACATTTCCGTGACTTCGTCCGGATCACGCATCTCGATGGGGATCTGATCGCCCGTGGGGGTGGCAAGGTCAATGGTCGAGCTCGGGGCACACACATAAAATGGGATGCCATAATGCTTGGCGAGGATTGCCACGCCAGACGTGCCGATCTTGTTCGCGGCATCTCCGTTTTTCGCCACACGATCGCACCCAACGAATACCACGGCAATCTTGCCGGACTTCATAAGAAGCGAAGCCATGTTATCGCACTGCAAGGTCGTCGTAATCCCGGCATTATGCAGCTCAAACGCCGTCAGCCGAGCACCTTGGAGCAGCGGACGAGTCTCATCGCAGAAGACATGCATGTCAGTGCCAGCCCAACCCCTCTCAAGGGCAATGTACATAGGCGCCGTGGCAGTGCCATATTTGGCTGCCGCCAAGGTGCCGGCATTGCAGTGTGTCATGATGCCGATCGCCTCGTTCGGCTTTTTGAGATGTGCAAGGAGATCAAAGCCAATCTCTCCGATGGAGCGGCTAATGCGCACGTCCTCATCCCGAATCTTTTCGGCCTCGGAAAAGAGCTTTTCCTTTATCTGGGAGACAGGCAGGGCATGGCTGCTCTGCACGACACCATCCATCCTGTTAAGAGCCCAAAAGAGGTTGACAGCTGTCGGGCGTGAGGAGGCAAGATAATCCTTGAGCGAGGCAAATTCTGCAGAGAAGGCGTCGAAGCTGTTCTCTTTGATGCCCGAGGCGAGCAGGGCGATGCCATAGGCCGCTGTGACGCCAATCGCAGGCGCACCCCGCACGCGGAGCCTCTTTATCGCGTCCCATATCTCTTCCTTTGTGCGAAGCTTGATACGTTTGACGGTGCTAGGAAGGAGCGTCTGATCAATGATGTCCAGCGCGCTGCGGTCTGCGGTCATGCGCACGGTGCTCACTTTGTCAAAAAACCCTTCAACGTCCATAACATGCTCCCTTGACGTGCGCCCAGCACCTCGTGTGCATGAGGCGCCCCTCAATAATGCCAGCCGGCTCCCATCTTGCCAACTCACTATAGGACCGGCCTCTGCATTTTTTTAGCTATAGCTGCAATATCACGGCAAGTCACCACTATAGGTAGTGGTTAGAAAACGTATTTATAACTATATGTAGATACTGTTTACGAATGAATTATGAATAGTATTAATGACGGAGATTTGCTTATGAGATGCGCCTTTTGAGGCCACTGCCCTGAGATTGCCGGGCATCATTCCTCAAAAGGTCAGGCAAGCGCCATCCATGCCTGCGCTTACCTTTTGTTTGTTCGCTATGGATCTACTGGAGGCACCAATGAACATTACCAAGCGCAACGGCTTAGTCGAGCCTTACAACGGAAAAAAGATAACACGCGCCATGTCAAAGGCTTTCGCGAGCACCGGCAATGCTGCAGAAGCTGAGGTTTTGGATAGGCTCCTTGCCTCAGTTGAAAAGAAGATGGCCGTAACAGGGGCCTCTGACGTCGAGTCCATCCAAAACCTCGTCGAGGAAGCTCTCATGGAAGGAGGCTTTTTCGATGAGGCACGCTCTTACATCCTGTATCGCAACCGACGCAGCGAGTTGCGCCACATGCGCCACAAGCTCGCAGAGACCGTCGGCATCCCCGAGCTCGACAGCGTCATTTTGGCCGTGCAGCGCGACTTCCCTGACAATGACTACCCCATCTCCGCGTTGCTCTCGCGCTATAGCGCCTTCTCCAAGCCTGCCATGGACTCGCGCGAGCGCCTTGGCGCCCTGATTCGTGCCGCGGTGGAGCTCACCAGCCAGGAAGCGCCCCGTTGGACCAACATCGCCGCGCGCTTCCTATCCTTTTCGTACAGCCGCGAGCTTGCGAAGACGATGTCTGCACGCGGCATCAACTGTTTTTATGAGAAAGTCCGCACACTGACTGAAAGGGGCTTGTACGGCTCCTATATCCTCGAGCACTACTCGCGCGAGGACATCGACCTCGCCGAGACATACATCAAGCCCGAGCGCGACGAGCTGTTTGACTATGCTGGCCTCGACCTTCTTATCAAGCGCTATGTCATCCGCTCCTTCGACGGCACGCCTTTGGAAAGCCCGCAGGAGATGTTCCTCGGCGTGGCCCTGCACCTCGCAATGCTTGAGAAGGACGATCGCATGGGCTGGGTCAAGCGCTTCTATGACATGCTCTCCACCCTCGAGGTGACGATGGCGACGCCGACCCTAGCCAACGCACGCACGCCCAGCCACCAGCTCTCGAGCTGCTTCATAGACACCGTTCCCGACTCGCTCGAGGGCATCTACCGCAGTATAGACAACTTCGCGCAGGTATCGAAGTATGGTGGCGGCATGGGCATGTACCTCGGCAAGGTGCGTGCGGCAGGGGGCTCCATCAGAGGGTTCAAAGGGGCTGCGGGAGGCGTGGTTCGCTGGATCCGCGTCATCAACGACACGGCCGTGGCGGTAGACCAGCTCGGCATGCGCGCCGGCGCCGTAGCCGTCTACCTCGACGTATGGCATCGTGACCTGCCGGAGTTCCTCCAGCTGCGCACCAACAACGGTGACGAGCGCATGAAGGCTCATGACGTCTTCCCGGCGGTGTGCTACCCCGACCTATTCTGGCGCATGGCCCGCAAGGACATGGGACAGACCTGGTATCTGATGGATCCCCATGACATCCTCGTAACAAGGGGCTACGCACTCGAGGACTACTTCGGCAAGGAATGGGAGAAGCGCTACCGGGAATGCGTCGCCGATCCGCGCATCCCGAAGCGCACAATGCTCATACGCGACATAGTGCGCCTGATACTCAAGAGCGCCGTGGAGACAGGGACCCCCTTCGCCTTCATGCGCGACACGGTCAATCGCGCCAATCCCAACCCACAGTCCGGGATCATCTACTGCTCAAACCTCTGCACAGAGATCGCCCAGAACACCAGCGCTATGCAGAGCGTCTCCCGCGAGATCAAGACCGACGACGGGGACACCGTCGTCGTCACCACGGTGCGGCCTGGCGACTTTGTCGTATGCAACCTCGCAAGTCTCACCTTGGGACGCATCCCGCTCGAAGATGACGATCACCTCCGCGGGCTCATACGCAGCGCAGTGCGCGCGCTCGACAATGTCATCGACCTCAACTTCTACGCCCTACCCTACGCCCAAATCACTAATCGCCGCTATCGCTCGATCGGCTTAGGCATCTCCGGCTATCACCACATGCTCGCCAAGCGCAACCTGCGCTGGGAAAGCGAGGAGCATCTTGCGTTCGCCGACAAGCTTTTCGAGCGCATCAACCGCTACGCTATTGAGGCCTCCGCAGACCTCGCAGCAGAGAAGGGCCGCTACGAGGGCTTCGAGGGATCGGACTGGCAGACGGGCGCCTATTTTGATAAGCGTGACTACAAGGGTCCCGCATGGGAGGCCCTCCGCGCAAAGGTCACACGCCAGGGCATGCGCAACGCTTACCTCCTCGCGATCGCCCCAACGTCTTCGACCTCAATTATCGCCGGCACCACGGCAGGACTCGATCCCATCATGCGGCGCTTCTTTCTCGAAGAGAAGAAGGGCATGATGCTGCCGCGCGTGGCGCCCGAGCTCTCGCAGCAGACGTATTGGTACTACAAGCCGGCTCACCTCATCGACCAGGCGTGGAGCATCCGCGCCGCAGGCATCCGGCAGCGTCACATCGACCAGGCGCAGTCCATAAACCTCTACATCACCAACGACTTCACGCTGCGCCAGGTCCTTGACCTTTATGTGCTCGCTTGGGAGAAAGGCGTGAAAACCATCTACTATGTGCGTAGCAAATCCCTTGAGGTGGAAGAATGCGAGAGCTGCGCCTCATAGCGCAGGGAAAGGAGAAACCCATGCTCATCGACTTAGACCAACCGTTAAAGCGCAAGCCGCTCTTCAACCCCCACGGGGATGCCGACGTGCGCGACCGCCGCATGATTGGCGGCAACACCACCAACCTTAATGACTTCAACAACATGAGGTACGGATGGGTGAGCGACTGGTATCGCCAGGCAATGAACGACTTCTGGATCCCTGAAGAGATCAACCTCTCCCAAGACGTGAAGGACTACCCGCATCTCGACGCGTCCGAGCGCACGGCTTATGACAAGACGCTCTCTTTTCTGATATTTTTGGACTCCCTGCAGACCGCGAACCTCCCCAACATCGGCGCCTACATCACAGCAAACGAGGTCAACCTCTGCATCAACATCCAGACGTTCCAAGAGTGCGTCCACTCGCAGAGCTACAGCTACATGCTCGACACGATCTGCTCGCCCGAGCAGCGCAACGCGATCCTGTACCAGTGGCGCGACGACGACCATTTGCTCAAGCGCAACACCTTCATCGGAGATCGCTATAACGAGTTCCTCGCCGACCGCAGGCCGCGCATGTTCTTGCGGGTGCTCATGGCCAACTACATCCTTGAGGGCATCTACTTCTACTCTGGCTTCATGTTCTTCTACAACCTCGCCCGCAATGGAAAGATGCCCGGATCGGCCCAAGAGATACGCTATATCAACCGTGACGAGAACACCCACCTGTGGCTCTTCAGGAACATCATCACAGAGCTTCAAAAGGAAGAGCCAGCCCTTTTCGACCAAAAGACTGTGGATGGCCTGCGAGACATGCTCGTCGAAGGCGTAGAGCAAGAGATCGAATGGGGTGCCTACGCCATTGGGAATGATTGCGCCGGACTTAACAGCGAGATGATCCGCGACTATGTGCGCTACCTCGGCAATCTGCGCTGGGCCGGCCTCGGGTACGGTCCTCTGTTCGAGGACAGCCGCATGGAGCCGGCTGACATGGCATGGGTTTCCCAATACTCTAACGCTAACCTCGTCAAGACAGACTTTTTTGAGGCGCGCTCAACGGCCTATGCCAAGTCGACCGCCCTCATAGACGACTTGTAGGACACTCGTCCACGCCCTTCTTGGGGCGGTGCGGTCCCAGTTCGGGCCCTCCTTTGGACCTAACTTTGCGCTGCCTTGGGCCTCATCGCCACAAGAAAGATAAGAAGGGCTACGACGACCACGATAGTGGCGGTAACACAGGTAAGCAAGAGACCAGACAGCGCAGGCGGCTTGCACGCTTTGGCCCTCTGCGGTTGCTGAGTCTGCTCATCACTCTCACAAGCGAGCGGCCCCCTGGCGATCAAACACACGGCCAGCAAGCGGCGTGAAGATCGCGCACACTGCCACTACCGTCCCGGCAAAAAATGCCCCCATCGCCCCCCAGAAAGAGCCTCTTCGTCGGCACTGTTCGCATCAAAAAGGCAGACATGAGCACGACCATGGCAGCAACTTGGTGCGCCTTTCTTGAGCTCACGCCAAAGTTATGAAGTTGTTTCGCTTTACAGGTGACCTCTCTCGCAACTTCTAGCATGTCTGCCCAGCGATGGTACCCGCCTCGGCAATTTGCCCAAACCGACATGCGATGCTGGTGCTCGGCATCCTCGCAGGCCTCCTAGGTCTTTCCATCTTCAGCTGAACTATGCCGCAAACGTGCAGTGCACCTATGCAAAAGACCCTCGCCACTCGCAGACATGCTACAGGCCGAACCTCTTGAACAACTGACACTTAGCGAGGTCGATCACAAGCGCTGATCCAACCCCAATCAAAAGCAGGCACATAACTTGTGAGATCTTAAGTGTAGGAATAAGGGAACCGAAGACACCAAGGCAAGCAAAAGCAACTATCGTAATTAAGCTAACGACCAACATCTGAGTACCAGGAACAGAAGCCCACAGATGCCTCCGCTCGCGTACCATCAAAATTCTGAACTGTGTATTGAAAACAAGACTCAGCAAGATGAGGGTACATAGCTGTTCATAGGGAAGCCCCAAGGAGCTGCGACCCCACAAGGCAACGAGGAGGTCTTCGGCGCCAAACAAGATCCCAAGCATCGCCGATGCCGAAATGATGGAGCGGATGTTCCAAGAATTGGGAGACTTTGTCGACACGGCATTGTCGGTAGCGATGGTCATTGTTGCAAAGTTGATGACCCACGTCAGCATGCGCTGATACGTCTGGCGGCTCGCCAC
>DHPN01000007.1:0-1740 GCA_002407925.1 Atopobiaceae bacterium UBA5363 | reverse complement strand
GCCCCGCTGACAGCCGTGCCCAGCTCAGCCTGCTTAAGCGCCGGTGCATCGTTGACGCCGTCTCCTGTCATGCCGACCATGTGGCCAGCGTCTTGCAGTAGCTTCACGATCTCGTACTTGTCCTGCGGGTACACCTCGGCAAAGCCGTCGCAGCCGCCTATGGCCTTCAAGCGTTCCCTCTCATCGAGGCCCCTAAGCTCGCCTGCGCGGCGGATATCTTTGCCGATTCCCACCTCGCATGCGATCTCAGCTGCAATCGCTTGGTTGTCACCGGTAAGCATCAGCGGCCGTATCCCCAGGGAGCGGATGTGCGCAATTATCTCCGCCGAGTCAGGCCGAGCCGGGTCAGACAGCGCGAGCACGCCGAGAAGCTCATAGCGCGGAGCCTCCTGTCCTCACTCCACATCTGCCAGCAGCTCTTTTCCTTGCATCTGTACGCCCTGTGGCTCTCGGCGCACCGCAACGGCGATCGACCGCCAGCCCTTCACAGAATAAGCGCCAATAGCAGCAGGAAGCTCGTCGATGCCCCCAGCTGGCCCAAGGCACAGGGAGACGATGGTTTGGGGGAGCCCTTGGCTATGCGCCAGCAGGCCCCCGCGTGCTTCGCGACGGCCTCAGTTCGCTTGTTGGCCGGGTCAAAGGGGAGGTATGAGAGCTGCTCGTAGCCCTGCAGGCTCACAGCCCCCTTGTCAGCGTACTCGATGATCGCCTCGTCAATCGCATCGTTTTCCTCACGTCTCGAGGCGAGGGCAGCCATGCGCGCCACGTCAGCCTCGCTGTAGGGCCCGCATGGCACGCAGCCCGTCACCGACAGGCGATTTTGAGTGATCGTACCCGTCTTGTCGAAGCAGAACATGTCGATCGACGAGGCGTCCTCAACGGAATCGAGGCGCGTGACCAGCACGCCCCTCTTGGAGAGACCCGTCGCGCCAACGGCCTGGACAATCGTCATGACCGCAGGCAGGGCGACAGGAATCGCACCCATCAAAAAGACGATAACGATGGAGGCCACAGACATGAGGTCGTCGTGGCGCGCAAGCGCTAGCACCGACACCACGACCGAGGCAGCGACGCCACAGACATCGACACGATCACCCGACATGGAGGGCACGTCTTTCTGGTCACGATGGACCGGAAGATCGACCTCGCACGCCATGCAAGCGTCACCGTCGTGCTGCCATGGATCAACCACGACAGCGCGACGGAGCTCTTTGAAGACCAGATTGTGATCTTCGCGTTCATCGAGATTCTCCTGTTTGAGATTGCGAAGCCCCTTGATGCAGGCTAGCTTCAATCCACGCCCGCTCACGGCCATGGTGACTTCGTCACGGTAGAGCTGTGCACAGGAGATTAGAGTATGTACGAAAACGCGTGATCAAGGTCCTGCAAAAAGCCAGCCGCAGAGCCAGCTAGCAGACAAGTGAGCAGATGATAGGACTTTTCTCACAGGTGTTCGGCGGAGACTTTGAGAAGAAGCTGCAGGATGACACGCCCTTGTTCTTGTACTGCACAAACGGCCCTCGCAGCCCCCCCAGTCCCTCGCAGATCGTCGAGCGACGCGAAGGGCTGATAGTGGGCAGCTAAGAGCAGACGTCCGATAACTAGGCCTAGAACACGGCAATGACCGTGCCTTTATAGGTGTCGTTGATGTAGTCCTTGACCTCCTGTGTCTCAAGGGCGTTCACCAGCGCGGTGATCTTGTCGGAGTCTTGGTCACCGTCACGGCAGGCGATGATGTTG
>DHPN01000034.1:9210-9757 GCA_002407925.1 Atopobiaceae bacterium UBA5363 | reverse complement strand
CCTTTGATCATGCATGATCAAAGGGATCGGGGCTGTGCGTATGAAGCGGTGTACGCTGCGCAGCAACGTGGCCTGCGCCTTGTGCACCTTCCGCGCATTTATAAATGCACTCATGCTGAAGGTCACCTCACGGTCATCATGGAATATGTGCATGGCTCCACGCTTGATGCTTGCATACGCCAATTAAGTGGGGCAGATGATCGCCTTGCCTTTGTGCAAAAGGAGTTCGGCGATCTGTGCGATGCAGTGAGTGAGTTGCATGAGTGCTGTGGTCAGCCCATCATCCATCGCGATCTGAAGCCAAGCAACATCATGGTTACGCAAGGTGGTGTCATGCTCATTGACCTGGGCATATCTCGCATATTCAAAACGGGGGCAGAGCAGGACACAACTCATTTCGGTACTCGTGCCTACGCGTCACCGGAGCAGTTCGGCTTTGGCCAAACCGACGTCCGCAGTGATGTGTACTCTCTTGGCATGTTGTTGTTCTTCTGTCTCACAGGGCGAGAAGCCTCCTCGCAGGATCGTGCGTCGAGCTTTACCGATG
>DHPN01000034.1:8128-9005 GCA_002407925.1 Atopobiaceae bacterium UBA5363 | reverse complement strand
CGTGCGCTCATCTTGGCACTTGAGGCTGATAAAAAGCAAAAGGGGATAGCTACCTCCCCGAGCTTTGCATCAGAGTCTCATAGCACTGATTTGAAGAGGATTAAGCCTGCCTCAAGCTCTTCTCCGCAAAGATCGATCCTCTCACGTATCCCTAGATCGCTCGGTCTTGTCTGGGATGTTCTTGTTGCGGCTGCTTGCGTGCTCTTTGTTCTCGGATGCGTCGCGGCGTACCTTGTGCCCACGCCTCAGAATGCAAGCAAACCTGCATGGTATATGGCTTTTTCGTATTTCTTCTGTATGATTCCCCTGATTGTCATAACAAGTTACCTGATTCTTGATCGCAGACCGCTGAGGCAATGGATTCCCGCCTTGGCAAACCTTACAGTCCGGCGAGAGACCATTTCAGGGATCAAAGCTATAGTGTTTATCTTTGTAATTTGGTTGGCAGCCACGCTCATGGGGTCTTATCTGTTCAAGTGATATTTGTGATTCTTAAGCTGCTTGCTGTTCCCAAACGGGTGTGCTGTAGTTTTTTCTGTTGATCACCAAAACTAAACTTTGAAAGTTCTCATGTCATAGCGGTCTTTGTGCCAAATTTTTAGTGGGCATGTATGCTGCGAGCTGGCTCTTTTAAACCCTGTGTTAGGAAGAGCAGCTAACCTTATTCTGTTTGTACAGATGTTTCGTATGTGCATTTCATACTTAGGGACAGAGAAAAGGCAGTGTTATGTGCAGTGCATTAGACTGTGCGTCGGTATTGCATGTTGTCTGATGAGATATTTTCAATTACGGGGAGACACATGGTAAAGGGCACGGAACTTGCGAAGCACCAGAAAACTACAGCTGAAGTACTCGTTGATTGTTTAAAAGCCGAGGG
>DHPN01000034.1:7383-7854 GCA_002407925.1 Atopobiaceae bacterium UBA5363 | reverse complement strand
GTATGTCTTGCCACCTTGGGCCCAGGCGCTACGAACCTTGTGACAGGTGTAGCTGACGCGTTTCTTGACGGGGCACCTCTAGTTGCGATTACCGGTCAAGTCTCCAGCGAGCTTATGCAGCTTACAAGCCATCAGTACCTCGATCTTTCTGCCATGTTTAACCCTATAACGAAGCGCAGTAAAGTCATCATGCGCCCGGACACTGTCGCCGAAATTGTACGTTTAGCCTTCAAATATGCCGAATCGCCTAAATCTGGCGCAACGCATATAGACCTTCCGAAAAACATTGCACATATGCCCAGCTCAGCAAAGCCTTTACATCGTCAACAGGTGCCTGAGCTCTACGCAGACCCAACGAGTGTCATCGAGGCAGCAAAGCTCATTTCGTTGGCAAAGAACCCCCTTATCCTCGCTGGTGCTGGCGCTGTTCGCAGCAACGCTGGGGAAGCAGTAAGATCGATGGCAGAGCGC
>DHPN01000034.1:1780-7172 GCA_002407925.1 Atopobiaceae bacterium UBA5363 | reverse complement strand
TGCCTTGGCGTTTGGGCGTGGTGGGTATTCCCCAGCATGACTACATCATTGACGCATTTGATAAAGCAGATCTTGTTATTGGCATAGGCTATGACCTTATTGAATGTGCGCCCAAGAAATGGCATACACATCCGATGAAGATCGTAAATATATCAGGTCTACCTGCTGATGTAAACCAGCTCTATGAGCCTGATGTAGAGGTTACAGGTGATATTTCCGACAGCATTTATCAGGTGATACGCATGTCTAATCGCAAAGATATGCCTGAACCAAAAGCTTTGCTTGAGGTTGGCCAACGCCTGCGCAGAGATTTTGAGAAGCTCTCCGCAAGTGATGCTTATCCTATGAAGCCTGCACGTATTCTCACTGATGTGCGCAAGGTGCTTGGGCACTCCGATATTCTCGTGTCTGATGTGGGCGCCCACAAGATATGGATCGGTCGTGATTATCCTTGCTATGAGCCGCGTACCTGCCTCATCTCGAACGGCTTTGCGTCTATGGGATTTTCTGTACCAGGCGCTATTGCCGCAAAGCTCGTCCACCCAGATCGGCGTGTGCTCGCTGTCACGGGCGACGGTGGCTTTATGATGAATAGCCAAGAACTCGAGACGGCCGTACGCGAGGGGGCCCCGATCGTTGTACTTATCTGGGAAGATGAGCACTATGGACTAATTCGCTGGAAAGAGGAGGAGCAGTTCGGCGATACCTTTGGTGTGAGTTTTACGAATCCTGATTTTAAGGCCTATGCGGAGGCTATGCATTGCCATGGCTACAAAGTAACTGAGGCAGCCGGTCTCATCCCTACGCTTGAGGATGCCTTCTCCCATACGGATGCTCCAAGCGTTGTAAGCGTGCGTGTTGACTATTCCGAGAATATGGCCTTAACTGAGCGGCTTCGCGAAGAGTACGACAAGTAGGAAATTCGAAAGCGTAGGTGCGAAGGAGGCACTCAGCAGCATGCAAACAGATATGGTGGTTCTCCTTATTGTAGTAGTGGCATCACTAGCTGCTGCTGTCTGCTCTCTTGTGGCCCTTTTGCATGTGCGCGCTAGCGAGAGGCGACTCGAGCAGATGAACACGAGCCAACATGATCTCACCTCTGGGCAAGCCGCTGTCGAAGACAAGATTAATTCCGAGATGCGGCATACTCGTGAGCAGGTCGGGGCAAGCATTGAGGGGCTTGACAGGCGGCTGGTTGACATGTCAGGACAAATAGGCGGCGTGAAAGAGGCCATGGCGCATCTTGAGAGCAAGACGATGGAGACGCTCGGCAACACACGAGTTGCGGAGGAGAAGAGCTTTTCGGAGATGCAATCTCGCTTGGTTACCTCGTTAAGGGGCGTGCAGGACAGCGTGTCGCAGCAGCTCATTGCCATTCGTGACGACAACAATAAGAGCTTGGAGAAAATGCGTGCGACCGTCGACGAGAAGCTCCAAAAGACGCTTGACGAGCGCATCACCCAGTCTTTTCAGCTGGTCAACGATCAGCTTGACTCTGTCTCTAAGGGTCTCGGCGAGATGCGCGGCATGGCCCAGAATGTCGGTGACTTGAAGAAGGTGCTTTCCAATGTCAAGACTCGTGGAATCGTTGGCGAGGTGCAGCTTGGTGCCATACTTGAAGAGATCCTGTCTCCTGAGCAATATGCAACCAATATAGCCACTGTTCCAGACAGCTCAAACCGTGTCGAATTCGCCGTCAAGATACCGGGCAAAGATGGCGAGTTTTCCTACCTCCCCATCGACTCAAAATTTCCAGCCGAGACATATGAGCATTTGGAAGATGCGAAGGAGTCAGCTGACGCCGTCGCAATCGATGCTGCGTGGAAGGAGCTTGAAGGCCGTCTGAGAGACGAGGCGAAAGACATCCATGACAAATATGTTGCACCACCTGCGACTACCTCGTTTGCAGTTCTCTTTCTTCCGTTTGAGGGCCTTTACGCTGAAGTTGTGAACAGACCGGGCCTGCTTGAAAAGATACAACGTGATTGGCATGTTAACGTCGCAGGGCCTTCCACAATGGCTGCCCTTCTCAATGCGCTACAGATGGGCTTTCAAACGGTGGCGATTCAAAAGCGGGCTGATGAGATTCAAAGGGTGCTTGCTGCTGTCAAGTCTGAGCTGCCAAAATATCGCTTAGAGCTTGAGCGCGCACAGAAACAGCTTAAGACTGCCTCAAAAACTATTGATGGTCTTGTAGGAACTCGCACGAGAGCTATGGAGCGAACGTTAAAGAATGTCACAGCAGCAAGCTCATTAGAAGAAGCTGATGATATTCTTGGCATTGGTGGAGATGCGAGGTCTGAATAAAACTTGAGTTAGGGAAAATTGTTTGAAGATCGCCATATCGCCTTATTATGAAAAGCATTACCTATCCAAAGTACTTTCTGATTTTCTAAAACCTAGCTCCATAAAATTTTGCATGCATTCCATTTTCTGTGCTGAAATCTGGAATTTCATTTAGTAAGTATACAGAGACTACAAATATACTGGTGGGATTTTATATATAGCTGCTTTATGATAAAAATCAAGCATATAAGAGGGCTCCTATTTACTATAAGTCTCCTGTTTACTATAATATAGGATACTAATAACTACTGCTCAGTGCTCTTGTTTATAAAACAGATGCGATCTATATGCTGCAAGTCTAGCATCGACATACAAGCAGCCTCGGGAGCAAACGTCATCCATGAGCTACTATCTGCTCCTTTATATTATATGTGACATAAGCTGCGTCATTTTTGCGTCGATTCTTTTGCGTAAGGTGACGTTGAACTTAGGTGATACCTTTGAGGTTGATTGGCTTCGCTATCTCATCAGTTCGTTTATCTTTTTTGCGCTGACTGATATGGTATGGCCTTTTATTAGGCTGCAAACAGCAATTATTCCCGTGTGGATTCTTAGGGTCCTCTGTTCAATTAGCGAAATCGCTCTTGGCTTAGTTGGATATGTGTGGTTTATTTATGCGGAGCATCGCCTTAGATCGAGACTTCTCAAGGATAAGAAACATAGTGCTCTTTTTGCCATTCCCTTTTTAATTCTGTGTTTACTAGCCCTTCTATCGATCTTTACGGGGTGGACCTATACGATCAATGATGATGGATCATATACAAGGGGACCGTTCTTTCTTATGCAGCATGCTATCATCTATTTCTATGTCCTTACTGTGACCATTCAGGCTCTTGTTAAATACAAAGGCGTAAAGACTAATAGAGATAAGAATACTTGCCGCAGCATCATCTTATTTGCCTCATTTCCACTTGTTGCAAGTATAGTTCAGTTATTTATACAAATGACGCCTATCCTCTGTTTGAGCATATTTGCGGCTATTCTTTTCATTTTTATTAATCTAATGGAGGGGCAAATATTTACGGATGCCTTGACAGGTCTTAATAACCGACGCCAAGCTGAGCGTTATTTTTCTTCTCTGGTTTCTCAGGCAAGTGGGTATAACGTATTCTATCTCTATATGTTAGACGTGGATCACTTTAAAAGTGTCAATGACTCATGGGGGCATATAGAAGGTGATGTCGCCCTTGGTATTGTGGCATCTAGTTTGAAAAAAATCACAGCTCAATATAGGGGGTTTGCCGCTCGTTACGGTGGGGATGAGTTTATGCTGATAATTCGAGCGCTACATATCGTAGATCCCAAGATGGTGCTCCAGAAGCTTAATGTGTTTTTAGCTGATGAATGTCGCGATTCGCAAACTTGCTATGACCTTACCATCAGTGGTGGCTGGTATCAGTGTTCATCAAAGGATGAATCTTTCCTAGATGCTGTAGAAAAAGCAGACGAAATGCTCTATATCAATAAAAGAAGCTTAGCTTAAAGTGGCACGCAGCTACATAGGCAGAGCACTTCAACGCCACATTTTGGCGGCACTAAAAATATTTCGAAGAGACACCGGTAAATCATTGCTCTTTATATAAGCTCCTGTAGCTAAGTTGCTTAGGATCGATTTATAAAAGATTGGCGACCATCTTTACTCTCACCCGTTAAACTAACGAGGACGGTTCCTAAAGATCGGAGTGTTTGTGCCGCAATCCTTCAATGGCTTCAGAGAGTCTCGACAAGTGCAACTCACATCACAAAGTTTAGAAAGGCGGCAAGTAGAGCCTATGCAAGGTGTTTCTTCTCGGAGAGATCACCTTGCTGTTGACGTTGACTCTCTCAACCCCGCCCAAAGAAAGGCCACCTTATGCACTTCGGGCCCGCTTTTGGTGCTCGCAGGCGCTGGCTCTGGCAAGACGCGCGTCTTGACGATGCGTATTGCCCATATGGTTGCAGATGAAGGAGTGCGGCCTTGGCAGATATTGGCAATAACTTTCACCAATAAGGCAGCTGCGGAGATGCGTGAGCGCCTTGGAAGGCTGCTGTACGGAAACATGCGTGGCATGTGGGTTTGCACCTTCCATGCGATGTGCGTTCGCATGCTCAGAGAAGATGCCGAGTTGCTCGGCTACAAGCCAAACTTCTCGATTTACGATGACGACGACTCGAAGCGTCTTGTAAAGACCATCATGGAAGAGCAGGACATCGATCCAAAGCAGTATCCTCTGCAAGCTATTCGCGCGCGTATCTCCCATGCTAAAAATGCCATGGTAGGCCCTGAAGAGCTGTCAGATAGGGCGGCCGGTGATCCTAATCCTCTGCTGCGCAAGACTGCACGCGTCTATGTTGAGCTCGAGAGGCGCCTCTCCCATGCCAACGCCATGGACTTCGATGATCTGCTGCTGAAAGCACACGAGCTGCTTGCCGCGCACCCAGAAATTTTGGAAAAGTACCAAGAGCGATTTCGTCAGATTTCAGTGGACGAATATCAGGATACCAACCACGTTCAATATGAGATTACGAATCTGCTTGCCGCCAAGTATCGCAATCTGATGGTTGTGGGCGATGATGACCAGTCCATCTACAGCTGGCGTGGTGCTGACATCAAAAACATCTTGGCCTTCGAGAAGGACTACCCAGACGCCCATGTGGTGAAGCTTGAGCAGAACTACCGCTCGACTGGCCACATCCTAAACGCAGCAAACGCTGTTGTCGCTCACAATTCGAGACGAACGCCTAAGCGCTTGTTCACCAAGGCTGGCGACGGGGAGAAGGTTCGTGTTTATCAGGCGGACGACGAGCGCGATGAGGGTCGTTGGATCGGAGCTGAGATTGAGAAGCTCCATGATCGCGGCATGAGTTACAACGACGTTGCTCTGTTCTATCGCACTAACGCACAGTCGCGGGTGCTTGAGGACATGCTCTTGCGTGCAGGCGTGCCCTATAAAATTGTCGGGGGCACGCGCTTTTTCGACCGTGCTGAGATTCGCGACGTGATGGCGTATCTCAAGCTGGTTGTGAACCCTGATGACGATGTGAGCGCTTTGCGAGTCATCAACAC
>DHPN01000034.1:0-1584 GCA_002407925.1 Atopobiaceae bacterium UBA5363 | reverse complement strand
CTGTTCTCCCCGCGCGTGCGCAAGGGCCTTGGGGAGTTTACAGCTGCCATCGAGGCCGGGCGCCACATGTCAGGGGAGCTGTCCGACGTGGTTGAGGCAATTGTGGATAAGTCGGGGCTAGTGTCGGCTCTAGAGGCAGAGCATTCGGTCGAGGCAGACAGCAGGCTTGAGAATATCCGCGAGTTCTACGGCGTCGCAGCGGAGTTCGATGAGACGCATGACGATGCGGTTGAAACGCTTGAGAGCCTCGAGCAGCTGCGCGTCGCTGGTGCGCTTGACGTGGAGCATTCTTCGCCCCAGGCATCAACTGAGGAATTGGAATCCCCTGTACCCACTACTGCGCAAGAGAACATGACTCCCATAGCAGCTCAGAAGCTTCCGGCTTTTATGGAGTGGCTTGCCTTGCGCTCGGATCTCGACACACTTGATGGGTCCTCTACGGCCGTCACGCTGATGACGATACACTCAGCCAAAGGGCTCGAGTTTCCGGTCGTCTTCGTCGCGGGCATGGAAGAGGGCATATTCCCCCATCGCGCCAAGGAGGGGGAGGGAGATGCCACAGAAGAGGAGCGGCGTCTTGCCTACGTGGCAATTACGCGCGCTGAGCGCAGACTATACCTCACCTATGCCGCGACACGCCGCATGTACGGAACAACTATGGCCAACCCGCGGAGCCGCTTCCTTGACGAGCTTCCCCCAGATGACATTGAGAACATAGGCGTTGGCTCTTCTGGCTTCTCGGGCGTGGGTTGGGAGAAGAGGGGCGACCGCCATGGTACATATGGCTCCGGGCGTGGATCTGAAGTCTATGGAGGCAGTATCTTTGGTTCGCGCACCCGCTCGACCGGCAGGTTGAAGGGGACTCTCAATGAGCCTGCCGCAATGCGCCGCAATGCTGAAAAAGCTGCCGAGACCTTTCAGGTGGGAGACCACATCTCTCATAAAACTTTCGGTCCTGGCGTTGTGAAGGCAGCTGAAGGGGATACGATTACCGTCTACTTTTCGCGCACCGGCAAAACGAAGAAGCTTATGAAGGGCTTTGCCCCTATCGTTAAAATAGCCAGCTAGTGCGAATGTGCCTGCTGGCAAAGCTTTGTTTGCGATTTTAGCATGCCACTTAGCGAGTGAGGCGCAGGATGATTGTTTAGTGGACTACTCTGGTCTCAGAGTGCGCAGGCAAGCTTCAGCCGAGAAGGAGGATGTGGGAGTGAAGGGTATTATACTTGCGGGTGGGTCTGGCACACGCCTCTATCCGCTTACAATGGTCACATCTAAGCAGCTGTTGCCAGTGTATGACAAGCCGATGATCTACTATCCTCTGTCAGTGCTTATGCTTGCAGGCATTCGTGACATCTTGATTATTTCGACACCGACGGACCTTCCGAATTTCAAACGGCTTTTGCGTGATGGTTCTGATTATGGGGTACGGCTCTCCTATGCTGAACAGCCAAGCCCAGATGGACTTGCCCAAGCATTCATCATAGGTGAGGATTTTATTGCGGGAGATTCATGTGCTTTAGTTTTAGGAGATAACATTTTCTTTGGAAATGGCTTGTCACGACACCTGCGTCGCGCCGTGCAAAC
>DHPN01000032.1 GCA_002407925.1 Atopobiaceae bacterium UBA5363 | reverse complement strand
CTGTGGTCGAGCTTGTCTTTGACCTCATCCCATAGGGCCGCCTGCCGCAGCGAAGTCTCAACAAGCTCGTCGGCAGCAGAGCGACTGGAGATGCGCCCGTGTCGCTTTGGGGCAAATATAATGTTCTCTCTAATCGACTTGCGAAAAGGCGCTGGCTGTTGGAACACCATGCCGATGGATGCACGAAGGTCAAAGAGGTTTTCCTCTTTCGTGTTGATGTTATGGCCGTGGTAGTAGATTTGCCCATCGACGCAACATCTCGGGATCTCCCGGTTCATGAGGTTGAGGCAGCGCAGAAAAGTTGACTTGCCACAGCCGGACGGACCTATCAAGGCCGTCACCTGGTCTTTGTCAAAATCAAGGCTCGTTGGCTGAAGAGCACACTTTGTCAGGTCGTAGCGCACCGTAACGTCGCGGGTCGATAAGAGATGGGCTCCCGTTGTTGCCGGAGCCTTTGTCGTTGCTGGAGCCTCCAACGTTGCTGGCAACTTTGTCGTTGCTGACGCCTTAGTCGCAGCGCCCTCCGCATGCGGCCAGTGCTTCTGCATCAAAGCCACATCTGACAAGTTTCTCTCCCCTCTCGCCTCGCTCATTCGCTCGTCATCTTCTTCGCAAGGTGCTTGCCAAGCATGCGAGCGCCCACATTGAACAGCAGCACGCAGATGATCAGCACCGCCGCCGTGCCCCAAGCGATGGCGTCATTGCCTGGCGTGGGCTCCATGCGGAGCTTGTAGATGTGCACGGCAAGCGTCTCTGCCTGCCGAAAGATGTTCCATGGGTTGCGCAGGCTCGTAATGTCAAGGCTGCCGAAATTGAGGCGCGCTGGCGCCGCTCCAGAGGTGAACAGAAGCGCCGCGGCTTCGCCAAAGACGCGGCCAGCTGAAATGACGATGCCCGTCACGATGGCCGGCATAGCAGCGGGCAGCAAGACGGAGCGCGTTGTCTCCCAGCGCGTAAGTCCCATCGCAAGGCTGGCGTCGCGCTGCACGCGCGGGACGTCTTGTAGAGCCTGCTGGATGACCCTGACTAAGATGGGGATATTGAACATCGTGAGCGCCATGGCGCCGGAAAGGATCGAGACGCCCCAGCCGCAGTACACGACAAAAAAGAGCGACCCGAACATGCCGACCACAATCGAGGGTAGGCTGGACAGCGTCTCAATCGCTGTCGAGGCTGCCGAGGTCACCCAATTCTCTGGCGCATATTCCACTAGGAAGATGGCTGCGCCCAACGAGATGGGAACTGAGATCACCAGGGTAACGAACAGCATATAGAACGAATCGAAGAGCTCGTAGGAGATGCCAGGGTTATCACGGTCAAGCGGCGAGTTGGTCAAAAACCCAGGAGTGAGCACCTCCGGGAGACCCTGCGCGAGAATGTAGATGACAAGTGCCGCCAACAGAGCCAAGACGAAGCCGACTATCACCGTCAGGAAGATGGTAGCGATGCGGTCTTGTTTGCGAATGCGCCGCGCGTGCTCATCGAGGTCGACGTCAAGGATCGCGACGCTCGGCTTTGCAGACGTGCTGGCAGCAGCAGCTGAGGTATCAGTCATTGCCCTTAGCCCCCTTTCTGCCGATCAAGTGGATGATGAGAATGAAGAGGAGCGACATGCCAAGCAAGAGCATGCCGAGCGACCAGAGGGCGTGGTATTGCACAGAGCCCGTCGTCGCATTGGCAAGTCCCGAGGTCAAGGCTGTCGTCAGTGTCGCCGCTGGGTCGAGAAGTGACGTCGGCATCGACTTCTCCACGTTGCCGATCACGAACTGCACTGCCAGCGTCTCGCCAAAGGCACGCGTCATGCCGAGGATGACCGCCGTCATTATCGATGGACGCGCGCTCTTCAATACCACATGCCACACGGTCTGCCAACGAGTACAGCCCAGCGCATAGGATCCCTCGCGGTAATCATTCGGCACAGCCGCCAACGCATCAATGGACAGCGTTGTGACAGTGGGCAAAATCATCACGGCAAGTACTATGGCGCCTGACAAGATGCCGGCGCCCGTGCCAGCCGCCGACCCGAAGAGGGCGCGCATGCTCGAGTTGACGACATAAAGACCGATCAGGCCGTACACGACAGACGGAATGCCCACAAGGAGCTCAACGAGAGGCTGAAAGACGTGCCTGCCGAAGCCAGGTTGGACCTCAACTACATAGATCGCCGACCCCAGAGCAATGGGCAACGCGAACAGCGTGGAGAGCAAGGTCACTGAGAAAGAGCCGACAATCAAGGGGAGGGCACCAAACTGGCCTTCTTCGATGATCCAATGCGGACCTGTGATGAATGCCCCAAAATCGACACCATCAGAAAAAAAGGTTGTAAGCCCCTGCTGAAACACCATAAAGACAAGCGCTACCACAATAAGGGCGACAAGGGCGACGCATGTACCTGTGAGTCCAAGACCTACATGCTCCAGCTGCTGCTTAGGAAGCGTCTTGTGCGTTTTGCGGCTCTCGTGCGTCTTGGAAAGGCGTGCCTTGGAAACGGCTCCGCCCTCGGCTTTACCCTCCCCTTTTATAGAGAGTCGTGGCATGCGGTCTGGCAGCACATTCTCATATTGCGGGGCCTCACTCTGCTCTGCAGGCACTTGAGTTGCCTCTTCATCGTTTTTTTGTGTCATCGCAAACCTTTTTTGACCATTCAGGTACCTCTTGTGCGCGAAAGCCCCCTGTGCTCATCAGCTGCGCCCAACTGGCTATATCTATCTGGCTGTGTGCTGCCGTCTGTCTGCTGGCTGCATTCTTCTTGCACGACCAACTGCGTTTCGACGTTTGAGCCCAGCATGCTGTCTGCCTTTGCAAAGGCCTTGCCTTAGCAAAGCCATGACGAGGCGCCCAAAATAGGGCACCCCGCCGGATAAGAGAAGGATTAGCTCTTCGTAATGTTGCCGTCCATGTCCTTGGAGACTTTCATCTTCGAAACGGAGATAAAGCCATCCTTTTCGACGAGAGAACCTTGCACGTCATCAGAAAGCATATAATCAATGAAGGCCTGTGTCACATCGTTAGCATCTTTGGTGTACATGTGCTCATAAGCCCAAATATTGAAGTCTCCAGACTCAACGTTTTCATTAGTGGCAGCGACACCGTCGACGGGAAGCGCCTTGAACTTGCTGTCATCGTAATAAGAGAATGCAAGGTAAGAAATCGAATTCTCCGTCTGGTTAACCTTCTCGACGACAGTGCCGGAGGAGTCCTCCTCGGCGACCGGCTTGAAATCGTCAGGCACGGTAGCACCTTGAAGCACTGCCTGCTCAAACGTGGCCCGCGTGCCAGATCCAGCCTTACGGTTGATGACTTGGATGGCCCCTGAGGTCTTGGAGCCGGAGACTTGGCTCCAATCAGTGATGGCACCCGTAAAGATGCCCTTGAGGTCAGCCGTTGAGATATCATCGATGTCAACACCGCTGTTGACAATCGGGCCCATCCCGACGACAGCCACCTGGTTGTCGGTCAGCGCTGCTGCGTCAGAAGCCTCAAGCTTCTGCTCGGCGAAGATGTCGGAGCGGCCTATTTGAGCGGTGCCGTCCTTCACGTCGGAGAGACCTTGACCGGAGCCGCCTGCACCGATCGTAATTGTCACATCCTCGTGAGAGTCCATGAATGCGTTCGCGGCGTCTTCGACGAGAGTTTGGAACGATGTGGCGCCTGTGCAGTTAATCGAGCCTGAAAGCGTCGATGCGCTCGAGGATGATCCTTCCGCAGAGGAGCTGCTTGCCGAGCCAGATCCGCACGCCGCAAGGCCAAGGCCAGCTGCAACAACCGATGTCGCTCCCATAAGGTTTAAAAACTGTCGACGAGATACATTCTGTTTGATCATTGCTTCTTCCTCCAAAGGGACGTGGACGATCGATGCTGGCGGACCCGATTTTTCGACTGCGGCTGCCATGTCTTGGCGGCTTTGGCTTTCGGTATTGGTCGTCCGCTTTCTAAACGCATTCTATGGGCATCTTTAGGGAGGATTGTCTTCATCGCCAAGCCCTTACGAGCAGATAAAACTGCTTTACCGAGGCATTACATTTGTTACAAGATCATGTCATTACAGGGTTGGAAGGCTACCAGCGTGTGCCAGCACAAAATTGTGCTGCTACAAAATCGTGTCGTAGACATACTGTGCTATCTGCGCATTTCCCTCTTTGTTAGGATGGACGCCATCGGCAAACCATTCGGTGCGCCCTGAGGTCAAAGCGTCCAGATCGATGCAGGTGAGGCCATATTTCTCTGCAACGTCACGAACGCCTTGCTGCATCTGCGAAACAGCCGCGGCCGATACACCGCCTGCCCACGTGTCTGAGTAGATTGACGGCGGAACCATAAGCACCACGGTAGGCGCGGAGGTCATCGATTGATAGCTTTCCACAAATGTGCTCAGCGCCTCTTCATATGTGGTCTGATCCCAATATACCGAGGCGGCGTCGTCCGTACCGAGCATCAAGATAACCATGTTCGCACCACTTGCAAGCGAGTCTGCGTATTCTTGGGTGTCAACATAGGGATTCTTGCCATCAGAAAGCGCGCAGGCACCGTTGTACCCGTAGTTTTCAACCGTGCTGCTAAAGCCTCCGCCGCTTATGAGCGCTTGGAGCTGAGCAGGATAAGAATCCGTATCGCGCGTGTCATAGACTCCATATCCCCAGGTGATCGAATCCCCGACGCAAGCTATCTTCTCAGGCGCCTCGACGTTTTCCTCGTCCTGCGCAACAGTATCGCTCACAATAGCTGTCCCTTCTTCTTCGTCAGCGCTGCCATATGTATCCGAGCTGCTACTGCCACATGCGACTAGAGACAAGAGAAGAATCGCCATGAGACTGGGGATCACAAGAGCTGCCGGTAGCGTCGTGAACTTGATAGGGCCTTTCATAGCTGCTTCTTTCGCTCCTTCTTGCGTTTTCCCATGTTTTGCTTGCGTCTTCTCCGTGTTCTAGCTGGTTTTTTTCCTACGTTCTAACTGGCAAAAGAGCTCTGGTACGTGCGCCCGCCTTTTTCTTCCCCTTTTTTTCCTTCCCTATCTTCCTTCTGCCTAGCTTAGGGCTTTTTGCAGGATCTCACACCTCTTAGGTGCTCTGGCTAGCCTACCCTCCGTCTTCCTTTAGGTGCCCTTTTCGAG
>DHPN01000012.1:69239-97506 GCA_002407925.1 Atopobiaceae bacterium UBA5363 | reverse complement strand
GGTAATGGAAAGTTCATTACTTTCCTCGAAGAGATGCTCTTGGATGAGGAATGTGACAAGGCGCTTGTCAAAGCCATCCCACATAACCTGCTCCATAAGCCACATTGCCTCAGAAAGACGTGATGCCATAAGGCGAGTGGTATAGCTTGCTACTGCTGTGGAGCTATACATGAGCTTTTGCCATGCTGCTGCTGCTGATATGACCCAAAGGCTCGTGTCGCACTCCTTTTCCACTACTATATCGAACTGTACGTCTTTAATCATACACAGTGCTAACATGACACACACATCACCATCAAGCAGGCGCCATACAGTAACCTCCTTTCCTTGTTCAGAATGTATGTAAGCTCTAAGCTGTTCGACTGCGATGATAAAGACACCAGGACAGTCAATTAAACCAGTATGAAGGACTATTCGTGTAGGTACCGTATGCAATGTCACGGATCGTAGTAACGCATCCTGCTGCTCTTTGCTCAATTCACTCCAGAGTGGAAAACTCTGAGCCAAACCTAGAGCTCCTCGTAGGTAGCAGGATCTTGTCCTTTGTAGCGTCCGTTTGGCCTCGATAGTTCGTTGATAGAAGACATTTCCTCCTCGGAGAGCTCAAAGTCGAATACCTCAAGATTTGACGCTTGCCGAGATGGTGTAGAGGACTTGGGAATGGGAAGTACGCCCAGCTGCAACTCCCATCTCAAGACAATCTGGCCCACATCTTTATCATGCTTTTTGGCAATGGTACCAAGAAGCGGGTCATGCAATACAGCAGTTGCCCTACCCAGGGGGCTCCACGCCTCTGTCAAAATATTATGAGACTTGTTAAAAGCCCTCTGTTCTGATTGGTTAAAGTAGGGATGTAACTCGATTTGATTGACAACTGGCAAGACGCCGGTTTGTTGTCCAAGACGTTCAAGGTGCTCTGGTAAAAAGTTGCATACACCAATGGATCGAACCAGCCCCATGTCCCTTGCGTCAATGAGCGCTTGCCATGCTTCTACATACTGATCAAGCCTGGGGTTTGGCCAATGAAGTAGATAAAGGTCAAAATAATCTAAGCCGGTGCGAAAAAGAGATTCTTGAAGTGCCGCAAACGCATCCTTGCGGGCATAGTAGCGGCCTGGCAGCTTTGAGGTGATGAGAAGCTCTGACCTTTTGAGACCAGAACGCTTAATTGCCTGTCCTACCACACCTTCATTTTGATAGCTAAAGGCAGTGTCAAGAAGGCGATAGCCGCAATCAAGGGCGGAGCGTATTGCCTGGACACCCTTTACTCCATTTAACCGATACGTACCAAACCCAATGACAGGAAGTCTTGTCCCATCAGCTAGCATATATAATTTATTTGATTTTATTTCCATTGATCAGCCTTTCTCGTAGATATGTTCTTAACAAGCCTTATGAGTGCTGTATACCCATAGATTTAAGTTTTCTGGTAGATGATGTTTGTTTGCGATGAGGTATGAAGTTGAGCGCATTGGTTATGGTGTAGACCATAGGTGTTATCGCGGTGAATATCATGACGAACGAAAGGTAGACATACAAGGCTCCTGACCATCTATCCTGCCAGATGTCGCGCTCTAACGGCCAGGCAACAAGGTAAAACACGCAAAGAGCGCCTGCCCCGAGGGATAGGGCATCGGTGAGGGGAAAGACCTCGCGTTTGATTAGACGTATTCCTGTTAGGAAAAATGCGAGCACCACTACGATGGGAAATAACAGCGCTACAACAAAGACAATGGCATCACGTACCACCGCGACAGCGCTGGCAGCAGTGATACCACGTTCGACTCCGAAGTACAGCAGTATTGCTTCGACGGTCCCAAGTACAGACCCTGCGGCAGCCAAAAAAGAAACCCCTAACCACAAGCTGCGGCGTTCCCTGTGCCAGCGGTACGAAAACCATATAATAGCCGCTAGGGTGATGAGAATCGCAGCGAGGATAATGATCTGCTCTCCTGCCATGGAGATCCTCTCTTGTTAAATGAGTTAAGAAGATAAAGCTGCCGTCAGCTCAGCCTAGCATGAAACTAAGCAAGAACAAATTTGCTTCCTCTCAAGGTAGCCTGAAAAATTCGATTTGGCTATTGTTCTTGCGCTAAGAACATATCATGTGAGTTTGTATTAAAAGATGCGCCTTTCAGGCTGTTATAGCCTGAAAGGCGCAGGTGCTGGTGTATAAGAACGTGATGGTGCTTTAAAGCAAAGCCTCTACTGCCGGCTTAACAACTTTTTCGACATTTGCCGTTGGCTCAAAACGTTTGATGACATTGCCATTCCGGTCGATTAGAAACTTTGTGAAGTTCCACTTAATATCAGAAGACTTCTCCCAGTTTGGATCCTTTTCCTTAAGAATTTTAACGAGAACCGGAGTGATGGGATGGTTGGGATCGAAGCCCGCATAGCTCTTTTTGCTCTTGAGCCATGTGTAGAGAGGATCCTCACCAGAACCATTTACCTCAAGCTTGCCAAACTGTGGGAACGTAACGCCAAAACGGCCAGTGCAGAAGGTATGAATCTCTTCCGCGGTGCCCGGAGCTTGACTACCAAACTGATTGCACGGGAAATCGAGAATCTCAAGGCCTTTACCAGAGAGTTCAGTATAGAGCTTTTGCAGGTCTGCATACGTAGGAGTAAAGCCACACTCTGTTGCAGTGTTTACTACAAGCAGTACTTTACCCTTGTATTTTGAAAGAGATACATCGTTGCCGTCACGATCCTTCACGGTGAAATCGTATATTACGCTCATATTACCTCCAAAGGATGTACGAATTTACTGATGACGTGCGATATCATTAGATATCGAGGGTATTTATACCCAGAGTCGTTGACAGATGTGGCGAGTAATAGAAAATAATAGGACTAGTTATCCATATTGTGGCGTGACTGGTTTTGCAAGATGAGTATGGTTTTACATGAGACAGGTCTTAAGTACGACATTGTTTCGGATTTTTGATATTCAGGCGGTAGATGATGTCCATATGGCATGTAATGAAGAGCAACGATGTTTTAGAGAAGATGCACGCTGACACTTCTGCTGGCCTTGATGGCGCCGAAGTGCGGCGTCGCCTTGAGAAGTATGGTCCCAATGCCTATCAAGTTGCAGAAGGCAGCAGTATTTTTTCGATGGTACTGCGTCAGTTCAAGGATGTAGCTAACGTCATCTTACTTATAGCGGCTCTTCTTTCATTAGGATTGGCAATACGTGAGGGTCACGGCTTCATAGAGCCTTTGGTTGTTTTTGCCATTATTGTTATGAATGTCACTCTTGCTGTGACGCAAGAGCGTGGTGCTGAGCGGGCGCTCGAAGCACTCCAGAACTTAAATAGCCCCTCTTGCCTTGCCTTGCGCGCTGGCTCTCGTCAGCATATAGGGACGGATCAGGTTGTGCCAGGAGATATTATTTACCTTAAGACCGGAGATCTTATCCCTGCTGATGCACGTTTGGTGGAGAGCGCCTCCTTGCAAGTAGATGAATCATCTCTAACAGGGGAAAGCGAGCCTGTCGAAAAAGATGCCGAAGCCTTAGTTGAAGACGATGCTCCTTTGGGGGACCGTTTCACAATGGTATTTTCAGGTTGTCTTGTAACGGCTGGTAATGCGACAGCGGTGGTAGTAGCTACGGGCATGGCTACTGAGATGGGGAAAATCGCAGGATACCTTAATGACGAGCAGAAGATAAAGACGCCTCTGCAGGTTCGTCTAGATCGTGTTAGTCGTGCTGTGAGCTTTGTTGCTATTGTTGCCGCGGTTATCTTGCTGGCGGTGGGTTTAGGGCAAGGAGAGGATCCATGGGCGATGGCGCTTGCTGCTGTCTCGCTTGCTGTGGCTGCTGTGCCAGAAACCTTACAGCTTATAGTGACACTGACGCTAACACATGGTATTCAGAACATGGTTGCCCATCATGCGTTAATCAGAAAGTTGCCAGCTGTTGAAACCTTAGGAAACGTTTCCATCATCTGTTCAGATAAGACCGGGACTCTCACTCAAAATCGTATGTCAATCCAGAGGCTGTGGGCCCCTGGATATAAGGTTGCCAAGACAAGCGACGGACCTGTGCCTGAAGGTCCAGCACAACTGTTACGTTTTCTTGCCCTTGCGAGCAATGCAAGCATTGAGCGTGATGAAGATGGTAACGAACATGTTGTGGGAGATGCCACAGAAAGCGCCATCATACGTTTGTTAAAAAGCGAAGGGCAAAGTCAAGAGGAACTTGCCTCGCAGTGGCCACGTGTGGGTGAAGTACCATTTTCCTCAACACGTAAGATGATGACAAGTATACATCGCTGCCCCGAAGGCGGCTATATCGTGCTCACAAAAGGTGCCTTTGACAGGGTCCCTTTTGTGAAGACAACAGAGATTGCTTATGAAGAACGTCAGCGCATGCATGATTCTTTTGCCGATGATGCATTGCGCGTGATAGCTCTTGGCAGCAAAAAGGTAGATAGCTTACCTGCTGATGGTAAGTTTGAAGAGCTAGAGTGCGATCTTGACTTCGAGGGCATTATCGGTTTGCTTGATCCTCCCCGTCCTGAGGCGACTAAAGCAGTTACAACTGCACGCAATGCGGGTATCCGCACGGTTATGATTACAGGTGATCATGCTGCAACAGCCACAGCTATTGCACGTCAGACTGGCATTATGCAAAAAGATGAGATTGTTATCACCGGACAAGAGCTCTCTCGGATGAGTGATGAAGATCTCGTAGAGAATGTACGGTCTTATTCTGTCTATGCGCGTGTGTCACCGGAGGACAAGATCCGCATTGTTGAGGCTTGGCAGGAAAACGGAGAGGTCGTTGCCATGACGGGTGACGGCGTTAATGATGCTCCTGCGCTGAAGGCTGCCGATGTGGGTGTTGCGATGGGACAAGCTGGTACTGAAGTAGCCAAGAGTGCAGCAGATATGGTCTTAACCGATGATAATTTTGCCACCATCATATCTGCCGTACGTGAAGGCCGTAATGTCTTTTCGAATATCCGCAAAGTGATCTATTTCTTGTTGGTGTGCAACCTTTCAGAAGTTGTTCTTATGCTTGGGGCCCAGTTGATGGGCTGGGGCATTCCTTTGTCTCCCGTGATGCTGCTACTTATTAATGTCTTGGGAGATGGCGTGCCTGGCCTACGTCTTGCACAAGAAACAAGTGATGAGCGCATTATGGGGCGTAAACCTATTGGCCGGCAGGAGAGCTTCTTTGGAGGTGGTATCCTGCGCGTCATTGCTATACAAGCGTTTACCTTCACTGTGGTCGGACTTATTGCCTATTACAATGGAGTGTTTGTTCACTTCAACAGCGGCGTTGCTCCATCCCAAGAGCTTGGCAGCACAATGGCTTTTCTTGTTGTATCTTTCACGAGCATCTTGCACATCTTTACGGTGAGGAGCAGGGTTTCTATTTTTAAGCGTACAATACAAGATAACATGCTTTTGCTCTATGTAGCCCTCGCTATGATGGCGCTCTTTGCGATCATGGTTATCATTGAGCCCGTGGGGGCTATCTTTGGTCTTGTTCCGCTTGGGCTATCGGACTGGGTGCTTGTTGGTGGGCTTAGTATTATCCCAACTATCATTGCAGAGTTTGTTAAGCTTTGGGATAATCGATGCGAGCGTCAAGAATTCAAGCAACGCCTCGTGCATCATGAGTGTGAAGAAGAACGATAGCCCTATGAAGTTTGCTTTTATTATCATGGGAGACTTCGGCATTGACGGTGACTACGCTTCGGTTGACCTGTAGGATATGTCACGCAGCTACCTGAGCAGGACGAGCTGTATAAGAAAGTCTTTGGTTAACGCTGATTGTCTATCTGCATATCTAGTATATGTATATAACAAATAAAAACTCCCCGGGGCTTCCGGGGAGTTTTTATAATACAAACCCTGCGCCAAAGCGCAAGATAAGAACCTATGCGCGGCCTTTTACGAGGTTGATGAGCGCTATTAAAATGATCGAGCCAATTAAAGATACGAAAATGGACCACAAATTAAATCCCGTGACACCATGAGAGCCAAGCAATTCCATGACAAACCCGCCAATGAGTGCTCCTATGATGCCAGTTACGATGTTTTGCACAAGCCCGTGGTCTGTTTTCATAACCATGGCGGCAATCCATCCAGCGAGCCCTCCTACGACGATCCATGAAATAATACCCATGTTGCCCTCCTTTCTGGAGTCAAATGATGCTGCCCTTGTTTTCAAGTAAACGTTCTCATACTTTTATCTTTCCCTAAAGCGAACATTAATTGCTAGTAATTTACTAACAATTACACTGGGCAAACCATGAGTGTGAAAAAATAATTTCCTGCAAACTGCAAAATAACTGTAAACGCTAGGTAATCAAAGTCTTTAGCTATTGAGACTTTGGCTATTTTAAGCAAACGCTGGATAAGCAGGTTAAAGGAATTAAGTAGGCCTCGATCGTCCGTCAGTGCTTTTTTGCTGGCCTTCTTGGCTGTTTTTTGCGGGTGCTTTGTGTCTTGAACTGATCTGATAAAACAGAGATTGTGCCGTCGGATTCAAGTATGGCCATGTCGATATCGCTGAGTTTGTCAGCACCATGTTCACGCAGAGCCTCCATGAGCTCATCTTGCGTAAGCATAGCCTCTTTCAGGGCATTTTTTTGAAGCCTTCCGTGCCGTACAAGCGTGAGCGGGGAACCTTGTAGTGTTTTTGCAAAGCGTGGAAAACGGTAAAGCCAATGTTTGAAAAGCGAATCCATGACAAAAAGTGTCGTTGCGGCTACAAGGCCGCCTCCTAAACTCGCGTCAGGGCCTACCATGGCATTTTGCACGGCGTTTGAGATAAGCATAATGAAGACAAAATCAGTGATTGAAAGCTGCGCTACCTCTGTTTTGCCGAAAACATGTATGCAAGCAACGATGAAAAGATACACTGTCGCTGTGCTGCCAGCTATCGAGAGGTAGTGCAATAGTGTCGATATGGTTGTGCTCATATCGCTTGCCTTCCTGTTGTTCTTAACTCTTTTTATCTAATGGCATTGCCATGTCTCAAAGTTAGATACAGCTTTTTCGGAGGCATTTTTCCGCTTGCAGGCAACGTCATCGTAATTTTTAAAAAGAATCAAACAAATATAAGGAGATATACCATCATTTTTTGCTAGGTCGTTAAGGACTGCTATAGCCTTTTGTTTTGGCATGCCCTTGCGATAAGGGCGATCCTCAGTAATAGCCGAAAAAATATCTGCAACAGCCATAATGCGTGAGCCCATGGAAAGATTTCGGGCATCAAGCTTGAAAGGATAACCTTTGCCGTCAAGTCTTGCATGCTGATCTAGATTATTGCCCTGTTCTAGGCGCCTGAACGGCTCAGACTCATCGCTATCGATAGCTCCGACGTCGTGAATAAGCGCAGCTACTATAAGGGAGCGGTCCGTTTCAAAGCTTACATCTAAAGCTTCAGCAATCTTGTGTGAAAGATATGCTACCTGCCGGTGATGACCTGACATCTCTGGACTTACAAGATCAATAGCTTTCGTGAGGCAGCCAACTAGTGTGTAGAGATTAGTAAAATGGCTTGTTTGGTCGAGTTCCATAAAAGAGCTCTCTTTCGTCAGAATAAAACAGTTAGTTCGCTAAAGGATGACGTTAATGTTTTGTAATCTCATATCAGGGCGTTCAGATTAAACTTCGAAACGATTTATAAGATCCTTCTTCTCGTTTGCTCTGTAAATGACTCCTTCTGCTTTAGTATAGCTGCAGCTATATAGCTGGCAAGAAAGGAACATAACGTGACAGGTCCTAGCGATAAAGGACTCAAAAAGAAGAAAATTTGCATAAAATCAGTTGTTTGCGCCGTAGGCATCTGTCTTGCAGTGCTTGTTGCTGCAGCTGTTGTTATTTTGTACATTACTCCCGTGCCTGCGGCCTTGTTCCTTCGCTCTCAGTTTGAAAATCCAACAGTATCTAAGCTGCCTACCTATGATACTGACGATATCATGGTGGAGCGTGATATTACGTATCCGTCATCTCTGGCACAAAATACACTTGATCTTTATTTGCCAGCAGAGCATAGTGCATCGACGCCTGTTATCCTTTGGGCGCATGGCGGTGCATATGTTGGCGGTGATAAATCTGATATCAGACAATACGCATCCTGCCTCGCAGCCGACGGTTATGCTGTTGTCTGTATAAACTACGAGCTTGCACCTGAAGGAACCTACCCTGGTCCTCTGATCCAAATGGGAGATGCGTGCAATTGGATAGCTTCTGCAGGCAGCAAAAGAATATTCGATGCGAACCTCCTTGTGATTGCAGGTGATTCGGCTGGCGCACACCTTGCTGCCCAATATGCACTCATACAAACATCAGCTAGCTATGCTGCCAAAGTCAATATCGCACAGATGGCTTCACCTGATTCGCTTAAGGCAGTTTTGCTCTTTTGTGGTCCCTATGATATGTCAACACTTGGAGTCTCACAAAGCCCTCTTGTGAACTACTTCTTATCCCGAGCGGGTTGGGCATATTTTGGTACGCGCGATTGGTTTGGTCGTTATGGGCAGCAAATAATTATAACTGACAATGTTACCTCCTCTTTCCCGCCTGCCTTCATTACGGACGGCAATACAGGATCTTTTGAGAAAGATGGGAAAGAACTGGCACGTAAGCTGAAGAGCCTAGGTGTTGAGGTTTCACCGTACTTCACTCCTATTTCTGAGGGAACTACTGCACATGAGTATCAATTTGATATGACTACTACTGCGGCACAGGAATCCTATGCGCAAGTTTTGAGATTCCTTGAAAGGCACGTCGGCTAAACAAGTGTTTGCCGAGGCGGGTAGGTCAGCTGGCGTCCCGATATCCTAGGACGGAACACTTCTTCATGAAATGAAATCAAGGAATGCATCAACTTGAGCCTTAAGCGACGACTCATCTTCAGAAGAGAGAATAAGCTTGCCTGAAGCCCAAGACTCACCTGAAAGAGCTATGCCTGTTTCATGATCACGCATGACGTCAGCGCCGACGAACTCTAGCAGCGCGTCGAGGGACGCACGCATTCCTGCGGTTGCAGTACGGCCGCCTGCGCCGGATACGGTCGTCTTGGTCCCGCTGATCACAACAGAGTCGCGGCCCTTGCCCGGTAGCGGCCTGCTGAGCCAGTCAACAAGATTTTTGATGTGGCCAGGAAACGAGTTGTTGTACTGAGGGGTCACAAACCATAGGCCGTCGGCGTTGCGAACCTCGTCACGGACGCGCGCCACGCTCTCGAGTTCGGGGTTCTCGAGGTCTTGGTTCATAAAGGGCAGGTCCTTGTATTCGAGGCGGCTGACCTCGGCGCGTCCTTCCAACAGCGCCTCGACTTTTTGTGCGAGCTGCTCGTTGAAACCATTCTTGCGAAGCGTTCCCACGGCGAGAAGTACGTGCTTGTCTGACATCTATGTTCTCCTTTTCGTTTTGCCTCGAGGGCACCTTCTAGACATACCCGCTCAAGCGGCAATCCTTGTCTTGCCGCGGATAAACCTCATTTCTTTTGCAAGCCAAACGCAAAACTCGTCATTGAGATGGAGCCAAAGTTTTGCAGGTCGTTGTAGACCTCTGCATCCTCTTGCTGCGTCGCGCCTAATATCGTAGGAAGCGGCAGGAAGTGATCAGGTGTCGGGACAGCCCATAATGCATGGGGCAGGCTTCGATAGCTGAGCACCCTCTCGTAATCGTGTGCTGTCACCGCATCGCGTATAGATGCGCTAAATGCAGTCGCCTTCGCAGTGCCATGAGGGCTGTCTGGCTCAAGGGCGCGTAAATTGTGCACGATGTTGCCAGAGCCCATGAGCAAAAACCCTTCCTTTCGCAGTGGGGCTAGGCGTCTGCCGATCTCATAGGCATAGCGAGCATCCCGAAGCCCGTTGACAGAAAGCTCTACCACTGGTATGTCCGCCTTTGGCAACATGTGATGCAAAGGTGTCCAAACGCCGTGGTCGATTCCCCAGCTATCATCTACTGAGACGTCAGAGCCGAGAAGATCTTGCACACGTCGTGTAAGCTCTTTGCAACCAGAAGGATGATAGGCGATCGCATACAACTCGGGCGGGAAGCCATACATATCATAGATTTGCTTAGGTTCTGGGCTGCTTTGTACGAACGTTCCGCGGGTGAACCAGTGCGCAGATATCGCCAAGATCGCCTTAGGCGCACTTGCATGGATGCGCTCGCCAATACTGTGAAGGGCCCGTGCGACATCATCGTTGCGCAGTGCCATCATGGGGTCGCCATGCCCTACGAAAAGAGCTGCTTGCGTTTGAGTCTCCATTTAAGTTCCTTTGTTATACTTAGTCTTAAATATATACTATACTTATTGTACTGAGAAGACCTAGATTAAAAATACTGTTTTTTACCTGTACTTAGTATTTTATCTAGTACCTATGTTGAGCTGGACAGGGGAGTAGGCAATGCCAAGTCAAATGCCAAAGAATTTCGGTATATGTCCTTTTGTGACTGTGCAAAAGCTGCTGCAAGGGAAATGGTCGATTGTGATTATGCATCACTTGAGCGGAGGGAAGCTGCGCTTCGGCGAGCTTCAAAAGCGCATGCCAGACCTCACGCATTCGACGCTTTCTTTGCAGCTCAAGCAGCTTGAAAGAGAGGGATTGGTGAAAAGGGAAGTGTTTCCTGAAGTTCCCCCTCATGTGGAGTACTCGTTGACAAATATTGGTAAAGGATTTCAGCCGGTGCTCGACAGCATTGAAATATGGGGTAACACCTACATTGCCTATTTGCATGGGAGGGAAGCCGATTGAGATATGGGAGCGCCGCTTGTGCAAGCAGCTCCGCCTCTGGTCGTAGACAGCGTGACGGGTTGCCCTATGCGGGTATAAGAACAGTTGAGTTGTGGAGAACTTGGAATAAAAAAAGGAGACCGTCATGAACATGGAGCAGCTTGCGCGCATGCAAAAAGGAAAAGGTTTCATTGCTGCGCTTGATCAAAGCGGCGGAAGCACACCGAAGGCCCTCGAGCTTTATGGCATTGGCCGAAATGCCTACAGCTCTGACAAAGAGATGTTCGACCTCGTGCATGCCATGCGAACGCGTATTGTTACGAGCCCATCGTTTACCGCGGAGCACATCTTGGCGGCCATTTTATTCGAAGATACGATGAACAGGCAAATAGAGGACGCCTACACTGCGGACTACCTTTGGTATAAGAAGGGCATCGTGCCCATCTTGAAAGTCGACAAAGGTCTTGCGCCCGAGGCGAATGACGTGCAGCTGATGAACGACATCCCTGCATTTGACAAGCTGTTGGGCAGCGCTGTCGATCATCATATTTTTGGGACGAAGATGCGCTCCGTCATAAAACATGCAAATCGCCAAGGCATACAGGCGATTGTTGACCAACAGTTCGCCTATGCGGAGCAGATATCTGCTTTTGACCTGGTGCCTATCTTGGAGCCAGAGGTTTCCATCCTCAGTGAGGATAAAGCTGATGCCGAGGCCATGCTCAAAGAGGAGATCCTTGATCACCTTGATAGCTTGCCTGCAGACGCTAAGCTCATGCTTAAAGTATCCATTCCAAGCGTCGATGGCTTTTACACTGATGTCATGCAGCGCAAGCAGGTGGTGCGCGTGGTTGCCCTTTCCGGCGGCTACAGCAGGAGCGAAGCGAATGCGCGCCTTGCCAAAAATCCTGGCCTCATCGCGAGCTTCTCACGGGCCTTGCTGCAAGGTCTGACCGCCCAGCAAGATGACGCGACATTTGATCGTGTGCTCGCGTCTTCGATACAGGAGATCTATAAGGCCTCGGTGGTAAAGTAAGACGATACAAAGTCCCCTCGGCAAGCAGGAGGAGTCCCTCCGCCAAGGGGGCTTATCTTGTTGATGTCCTGCCGGTCGTAGGCTTCAGTCGCAGCACTTAATTGAGGGAGCGTTCCAGCATCATACGGCTTGCATCAAGCAGTGCGATGATCTCCTGCTGTTTTTTGCTGTCAAAGCGATAGGCAGGGATAGATATGCTAATGGTATAGGTGATCTTGCCAGCTTGTCGGATTGGTGTCGCCACGCAATTCACAGCAGTGGTGATTTCTCCCCAGTCGAACGCGATGCGCCTTGTGTGCACGTCGGCGAGCTGCTACTCGATTCTATGCAGCACAGCTTAAGCCGCACGAGGGGCTTGTGATCATGGATACTCCCGGCAACGGCCCCTCCTCAGTTGGTGGCATCATTGCAGGAGGTTGCCAGATTGTAGTCTTCTCTACGGGGCTTGGTACCCCTACAGGCAACGCACTTGCACCAGTCTTTCGTCTGACCGCAAATCCACAGACTGCAAAGAACATGGCTGATAACACAGACTTCGACGCAACAGCTGCCATTTATGGCCCTGAGTCGATGGGCGAGCTTCGTGACAAGATGTTTGACGAGCTGCTTGACGTATGCAGTGGCAGGCAGGTCGCGGCTGAGGTCCTTGGCTTTACCGAGACGGCGTTGTAAGCAATGCCGGCAAGAATGACAACAAGGCCCTTGAGACCACATCGTGGCGTGAGTTCGAAAAGTCAATTCATGGCAACCTGACGCAGACTGAGTCTTCGCTTTTGCAGGTGGCCTATTATGGCGCCTACTTCCTCATAGCCCCTGCTATGCCTTCAAACACGGCGTCTGGGAGGTGTTCTCTTCCCGATCATCACCTCCATAAGTGATCTTCAACACTCAACGCCAGAAGGTGGAGATGAGTCACGCAAAAGGATTGGTGCGTTTCTTGCTGCCACAGCAAATAATATAAACGCTGTAACCTCTGCAATGTTTCTCACAGCAATGGCAGGAGGGCCAATAGTTGCTGACCTGGCTGAGCAGCAGGGAATTACGATCAACTGGGGTCAATGGGCTATAGCAGGAATAGTTCCAGGTCTTGTTGCACTACTGCTCATTCCCCGTGTTGTCTATGCCATCTTTCCACCTACCTTAAAGCAGACTCCAACTGCTAGGGAAGACGCTCGAGCCAAACGTCGTGAGATGGGGCCTATGAGCGTCCAAGAAAGGATCATGGCTACAACGTTTATTCTCATGCTCGTGCTATGATGCCTGAGCTCGGTTTTGAATATATCGGCTACAGCTGTAGCCTTCCTAGGCGTCTCTGTTTTGCTTGTCAGCGGCGTGCTCAAATGGAAAGATATGGCTGCGAATAAGTTAGCATGGCAGACTCTGATTTTCTTTGGCATTTTGGTAGGCATGGCCAGTCAACTTAACACCTTAGGTGTTATTGATTGGATCGGCTCTTTGCTGTCTGGTTCAGTATCAGGTTTTTCTTGGTCGGTTGTTTTAGTTGTTCTTTCAATACTTTACTTTATTTTTTGCTGCACTACATGTTTGCCTCAGAGCTCTCCCAAATAAGTGCTCTGTATGCATTGTTTTTGACTGTTGCGGTAGGTGTGGGTGCTCCGCCTTTAATGGCCGCATTGCTCTTCGGTGCTCTGTCTGCTCTTATGGGTGCAATGACTCACTACGCCTCTGGCCCTGCTGCTCTGATTTACGGCTCTGGATATCTCAGTACTTCTGAGTATTTTCGGGTTGGTATTGTGTGTGGGATTGTTATGGTTGCCATTTGGCTTACGGTGGGCCTTGGTTGGTGGCACATCATTGGAATTTGGTAATCATTGGGTTTTCTGTCCAAATATCCCTGCATGCTATGAAAGATGAAAAAGGTACGTTCACTATAAGGAACCAGGAAAATGAAAGGAAACAGGTTGCTATGAAAAAGACTGGTTTTGCAGTGCTGTCTGATCCACTTCTAAACAAGGGAACTGGTTTTAGCCTAGAGGAAAGGCAACAGTTGGGGCTTGTGGGGCTGCTTCCTGCTGCGGTACAAAGCATTGACCAGCAGGAGAAGGAAGTCTATGAACGTTTTGATGCAGAACCGACTGATCTTGCCAAGCGTATTTATCTTATGGGTGTCCGTGATTCGAATGCGCGTCTATTTTTCTATAGTATGAAAAAACATCTAACCGAATACATGCCTATCGTCTATGCGCCAACCGTTGCACAGTCTATTGAGGGCTATAACGATCATTATTTTGGTAGCAAGGTTGCTTATATCTCTATTGAGCATCCCGATGAAATTGAGGAAGCTCTTAAGAGCTTTGCTGCAGATCAAGAGGACATTCGCCTTGTGGTTGCAACCGATGCAGAAGGTATCCTCGGAATCGGTGACTGGGGAGCTAATGGAGCAGAGATTTTGACCGGTAAGCTTGCAGTCTATACAGCAGCAGCATCAATCGATCCCTCCAAGATTTTGCCTGTTATGGTCGATGTTGGTACCAATCGTAAGGAGCTGCTTGAAGATCCACGCTATCTTGGAAACAGATTCGAAAGGGTTCGCGGTGAGCGCTATGATAGTTTCATTGAGAAGTTTGTAGAGGCCTCCCTTAAGCTCTATCCAAATGCCTTGATCCATTGGGAAGATTTTGGACGTCCCTGCGCTGCTCCTATTTTGGATCGCTATCGCGACAAGATTCTTACCCTCAACGATGATATCCAAGGCACAGGAGTAACAATCCTCGGAGCACTTATTGCCGCGACCAAAGTAGCGGGAACTTCCCTTGCCGATACGAAAGTTTTAACCTTTGGTGCAGGAACCGCAGGCATTGGTATAGCTGACCAGATTGTCGATGGGCTTATCCGGATTGGGCATCTGACAGCTGAAGAGGCTCAAAAGCGAATTTACCTTGTTGATCGTCAGGGACTCATTCTTACTGGTATGCCAGATCTTACGGAAGGTCAGCAGCGCTATGCCCATGATGCCTCAGAATTTGCTGCAGGACTAGATTATAGCTCGCTTGCTGCAGTCGTTGATGCTGTTGAGCCTACGGCTCTTATTGGAACTTCTACCGTGCACGGTGCTTTCAATGAAGATGTTGTGCGGGCTATGGCAGCACATGTCAAAAACCCATTTATTGCTCCTATATCAAATCCAACAAAGCTTGCTGAAGCCACAGCAGCTGATGTAATTGCATGGTCGGATGGTCGTGCTTCAGTAGTTACCGGGACACCATCAGCGCCAGTTGAATACAACGGTGTTACTCATTATATAGGTCAAGGTAACAACGCCCTTATGTACCCTGGGATCTGCCTTGGTGCACTACTTCCTAACGCTCGAGTTGTGAGCCGTACTATGCTATTGGCAGGAGCACAGGCTCTAGCTGATATGGTCGATGTTACAACGCTCGGTGCTCCAGTGTTACCGCCGATGAGTGAGCTTCCTGAGATCACACGCCAGGTAGCTATAGCTGTGGCACAGTGTGCTATCGCGGAAGGTCTAAATCGTATCGACGTACCAGATATTGCTGAAGCTCTGCAAGCTGTAGCATGGCATCCACACTATTGATATTATATCCTTCAGTGCCGTCTTTATCGACGGGGATTGTTGGGTGAGCCATTATGGCTGCTATTGAAAACGTTCATGATTTGGAAGTTTTCAAAGAGGTTGTCGGCACGGGCAGCTTTACACAGGCTGCTCGCGCCCTCAAGATGTCGCAACCTGCCGTATCACTAGCTGTTAAGAGACTTGAGCGGCAACTAGGAGCAGAGCTTTTCCAACGTCAGCCTTTTGGTCCAAACGCTATCTCCCTAACCGATGCAGGAAAGATTTTGGTATCACACGTTGGCATTGCTCTTCAAGAGATAGACGGTGCAGCGCAAGAGATTGAAAGCCTTGAAAAGCGCCATGCCGTACGGCTGAGTCTTCCTCCTGTCTAAGACTGATCAAATCTCAGAGCTAAAGAGTTTCATTAGCTCTGGTCTTGGCATCGGTTTTGTAACCAGTCTTTTTATCAATACGAAAGAGGATGGCATTTCGTCAATACCTATCGTGGGAGACAATGCTCCTTCCTTTAATATATTTATATTTGAAGATAAGTCGCGCCCATTTCATTCAAAGGATCCTTGCATCAGTTCTATCCTCGATGTTTTATCCGATAGTTTCAAATAGGCACCTACTCTTGCATTCAACTCATTTCATATAGCTTATTCTCGCTTATAAGGTCATGCGTGCAGAAAAACCTAGAGCGACTTGGTATAAAGCCAAAGGGAGTAGAGCTTCATCTACTACCATAAAAAGTATTTAAAGATTGGTAGATAACTCTGGATACGAGTAAAGCCAGTGACCTGTAATTCAGATCACTGGCTTTTATATCTTTGTAAAACGTGTTACGGATTTGCCTATGCTATTCGAATACGATTACAGCACCAGGACGCTTAAGGCGTGCAATGGCGGTTTCGAGTACTCTGAACACATGATTGAGGTTGCTTTGTTCAAGATAGGCAACAGATAAATCAAGCCCTACTGCAAGATCCATATTCCTTTCCGAAGTGTCGAGAAGGGCTGCCTTAATCTCGCCGTCAAGAAGGGGAGTCTGGTAGATATGACCATTGACAAGCGTACGCAGACGATCTATTTCGAGTATACCGGTACCAGGCTGAATACGGTGCAGACCCGCAAAAAGATCAGGGCTTAAGAGGAGGGCATAGGGGCCATAGAGTCCTTCCTTGGCAAAAAGCGCTAACCCTGATGTGATATCTGAGAAAGCATTCTCACCTGCGCTCCAATCGCTGCGCTTGATTTTATTGATACCTTTTGCCGTGAGAAGGCCCTCATAACCAAGAGATGCGTCTCCCAAAAGTATGAGCTTATCTTCCTTGCGGGCACACCTTTCAGCAGCAGCTGCGGCCCGCGACACATCAACAGCTACTCCGTTGTGCTCCGAGGCTTCTAGATCCTTTGCGAATAATGTGAAGTCATCATATATTGTTGGTATCTCTACGATCTTGCGGCCAGCTGTAGTAATGAGACCATCGGTAGCCACTTCGGCCAAGGTATCAGCATTATCAATTGCAATGCTGTCTGTACCGGCACCTAAAGGACCGAACAGGTGGAGAAAACGTCTACTGATAAGTGTTTGACGTGCTGCATCGCTGACGGCAGAATCGATGCGTGACCATAGCTTTGCGGGTAGCGATGCCGTCTCCCTTGCTAGATAACTCATGGGCTCTCCTTTTTGCTTAGATCTATTGATCAAGCAGGCTTCCGATGGTTGACGAAGGCGATTGAGTGTTGGTTTGGCTTTCTGCTGTAGGATGTGAAATTCCGAGATCATCTAACATCTCATGGACTTCTCCTTCTCCTGAAGCAAACTGCTCAGCTTCCTTTGGGTCAAGGGTTGTCAGTAGGGTCATAAGCTCTCCGACGTGAGCTTTCTCCTCATCGCGAATATCGGCCAGGACTGTTTTTGCTACTTGGTTGTCAGTTGCTTGAACGTGTGCATCATAGAGATAGATAGCTTCCAGCTCTCCTGCAATATCTAGGCGGACAGCTTGGATGAGCTCCTCCTTCGTCAGTTTCCTGTCGACATTACCCTGAAAAGGATTTGCAAATGCTGGCATAAGACCTCTTTTCCTCATGGTTTTTACACTAACATAAAATGCTTAGAACAAGAACTCGTCGATCCTCATCGGCTGGATGGGGTGGCGTAATGGCTCAAGCTCATCGACAGTGTGGTAGCCAGCATCAGCAGATAACACGGAGGGAATACGGTTCACAATAGTTGCACAGGTATGCTCGACCGTCGCTGGCTTATCTACATGAAAACTTGTATCTGGCTCACCGTATATCTTCCAGTCGCAAAGGTCCCCATCGCGCGGTCCATAGACCTTGCCTATCTGTGAGGTTACGATATCGATGCCTTGGTAGGTTTTTGTAGTGACACGCGTGTTCATACCAAGGACCTTACCTGCAACAACAAGTTCTCCCATCGTCTCTGAGTACGTATCTGCATCAGCTACAAAAGGTACGTTTTCTTGGATGATATCACTAATCGTGAGTCCCAAAAGCTGTGCTAGGGCTTGGTTAGAGTTCCATACATATGAGGGAACAATATCACTTGGATGCGCAAGAGTTTTTTCGAATGCTTCGGTCGTAAGACCCACGCCATGTGCTTTTGCGAGGGCCATGCCATACTCGTCTACGTTATAGCTGACAGAACCCTCAATTTTGGTGATCTTGTTTACTGCGCCTGCTAAAAGACCAACGATTCTTACCCAGAAGACATCTTCCATGCCACTGCCGACAATAGTAGCGCCGTTTGCCTTTGCGATAGCATCAAGGCGGTTAGTCCACTCTGAGGAGGTTGTCCATGGAAATGTGGCTTCCTCACAAGTAGTTATTACATTAATACCACGTGAGATACACTGCTCTACCATTGGTGCTATATCGTTTAGAAGGCTAAAAAGGGTGACTATTACAATATCTGGGGAGCTTTCATCCAGTACTTGTTCGGCATCGCTGGAGATCTTCACACCTAACTTAATTGGAAGGCCGGCATAGTCTCCTGCATCCATTCCTACAACGGCAGGGTTGGTGTCTATGGCACCTACGAGTTGAGCACCATGTTCATGCAGGTATCTGATTGTATACTTTGCCATCTTCCCACACCCGTACTGGACTACGCGAATAGGCCTTTGACCCATTTTGTCTCCTCTCATCAGTGCGGACTCATGTAGGATAACGAGAAACTCAAATAACAGCTTGTAGGCTAGTTGCCCACAACTTTTAATTTTCATACCCTAGATGAGGCTGTAATGATGATCAGATCGGTCGAAGGTGGCTATCCCTTCGACCGATGGCAAAAGACCTAATAATATGCGAGAAAAGTAGCTTTAGACGATGCTGTCTATCAGATAGTCCCTACGTCTATGCGTTGGTCCCCCAGACATCTTCAGCGATGCGTTTGATGAGGGCAATCTTAGCCCACTGGTCTTCCTCAGTAAGGATGTTGCCTTCTTCGGTAGAGGAAAATCCGCACTGTGAGGATAGACAAAGCTGTTCGAAGGGAACGAACTTGCTCGCCTCCTCAATGCGTCGCTTCACATCATCTGGGTTTTCAAGCTTACCTGACTTTGAGGTAACAAGACCCAGAACAACACGCTGGTTAGCAATGTAGGACAAAGGCTCAAAACCACCTGCGCGATCTGAGTCATATTCCAAAAAGAAGCCATCGACTTTAGCATTGGGGAAAAGTATCTTTGCCACGGGCTCATACCCACCTGAGCTGAACCACGTAGAGCGGAAGTTGCCACGGCAAATATGGATAGTAACCACGAGATCGTCAGGCTTGTTGGCCAAAGCCTCGTTGATCACGGACACGTAGTTGCGCTCAAGCTCGTCAAGGTCGAAACCGCGGGCCTCATAAGCAGCCCTCTTCTCCTTGTCGCACAGCTCTCCCCAGCTGGTGTCGTCAAGCTGTAGGTAGCGACAGCCATGGTCATAGAAGCTCTGCACCGCATCAGCGTAAGCGGCTGCGAGGTCATGGAAAAGCAGCTCCTCATTTCCCTCGTAGCGTTTACAGGGCTGATAGTTCTTTTCACGGACACAGCAGATGAGATGGAGCATGGAGGGGGAAGGTATGGTCATTTTTGCTGGCGTTGCGCCTGCTACAGACTTCAGATAGTCGAAGTGCTTGAGGAAAGGATGGTTCCCAAAGCCGATTTTGTCTGTGATGCGTACAGTCGCAGGGCGAGGTTGTGCACCCTTAAACTGGACTGACCACTGCTCAGCGGGGACCTCTTGAACACCTTCGAGATCACTCAGAAAGTCAAGGTGCCAATAGCGTCTGCGAAACTCCCCGTCAGTAACGGCTTTGAGCCCTGCAGACTTCTCCTTTGCAATAAGGTCTTTTATAGCAGCGTCTTCTGCAGCTGTGAGCTCAGCATCTGAGAGCTTTCCTGCCGCATGCGCAGCACGTGCCTCTTTAAGTGAAGCAGGCCTTAAAAAACTCCCGACAATGTCATAGCGAAACGGCGCATCAAGCTTAGCCATGGTAGTAGTTCCTTTCGTGATGGAGGTTGAGAAATTCCTCCCGGACACGAGACAGACCCACTAGTCACAGCAAACAAACCAACAAGTAGATCCGCATCCGTAAGGTGCCCGGGGGTTGGGCATTCGCATCATCATCAGCATGGATACGGTTCTTAAGCTCATTTCAATCCCCCAAAACCTGCGCTTGTTGGCAAGTAGGATAGCTAAAGGCCTGTAATTATGCAACCTACCATCTGGCTGAGGCTGCACATAAGCGGCTGTCGAGGACAGAGAGCTCTTTTATTCTTTTATTGAGCTAATTGTGGTTGACAAAGTCTAGTACGTTGCTAGGATTAATAGCGGCATCAAGAACTCACGGGGAGGGAAGCTGCGGTGTCCATACCGTTTACATGTGATTTATTAATGGTTCAGTGCCGCTGTCCATCCACATGTCTTAAGCCCGGAGTCAATTGAATGCCTGTCCTTTTAGGGCAGAGGGCAAGAGACTTCGGGCAAAAAATGATCGTTTAAAACGCGATCTTACCACACTGTGAAGTTGCAAAAATTTTTTGTCGTCACTATTTCTTGATGAGCATAGCTTACCCATCAGGTCTTATAGCGTTATGCAGTTTGCGCATATGAAGCAGGGGAGGAACAAAGGCAAATGGACTGGAGCTTTATACAAAAATTTGCCCCATACTATGTCCTTGCAGCGCAAGTGACAGTCTCCATTTCGTTTTGGGGAATTGTCCTCTCGCTTGTCATAGGGCTTGTCTGTAGCATGATCACTGAGTTGAAGGTGCCCGTTGCGCGGCAGATTGTTGCTGCGTACATAGAGCTCTCACGTGGCACCCCATTGTTAGTTCAACTCTTTTTTCTTTACTTTGGCTTTCCCAAGCTTGGCATCACGCTATCCGCGGAAACGTGTGCCATTGTCGGCCTGGCCTTCCTTGGCGGATCCTATATGAGTGAGGCCTTTCGTGGCGGCATTGAGGCGGTTGGGCCAACTCAGACAGAGTCATGCCGCGTGCTTGGCATGACATGGGGCCAGACCATGCGCCATGTCGTCATTCCCCAAGCGCTCTCGACCGCCCTTCCCGGCGTTGTTGCCAATGTCATCTTTCTTGTGAAGGAGTCATCAGTTGTCTCGGGGATTGCCCTCGCGGATCTGATGTATCTCACCAAGGACCTCATTGGCCTTTACTACAACACCACAGAGTCCCTTCTGATGCTTGTGGTCGCCTATACCTTGATTTTGCTGCCGATTTCGATCGTCGGAACCATCCTCGAAAGGAGGTTCGACTATGCAAGGCGCTAGCAACATCTTGCTTGAGGGTAACAACTTGTCCCGTCTGTTTGCCGGCCTTGGCGTGAGCATACAGATCGCGCTTGTGTCAGTGTTGCTTTCCATACCCTTAGGAATTCTTGTTGGCGTCTTCATGACGTCAAGGTCGCGCGTGGTTCGCTTCATCTTGAGGTTCTACCTTGACTTTATACGGATCATGCCTCAGCTTGTGTTGCTTTATATAGTCTTCTTCGGCACGGCAGCATGGTTTGGCGTGTCCTTCGATGGGTACACATCATCGATTGTTGTGTTCACCTTGTGGGGCGCGGCCGAGATGGGCGATCTTGTTCGTGGTGCCCTTGAATCCATTCCTCGCATGCAATATGACAGCGCGTACGTGCTTGGCTTTGACCGCCGACAGACTTTTACGTGCATTATCTTGCCGCAGGCGGTGCGTCGCCTCCTGCCGCCTGCCGTCAATCTCATCACCCGTATGGTGAAAACGACGTCTCTTTGCATGCTGATCGGGGTTGTCGAGCTTATACGTGTGGGAGCTCAGATTATCGACCTGAACCGCTTTGCTCATCCAGATGGCGCCTTGTGGATCTATGGGGCGATCTTCTTCATGTACTTCTTTGTGTGCTTTCCTCTGTCGTTGTTGTCTCGCTACCTCGAGAAAAGAGCTTCAAAGTGAGCGAAACTCCTGATAATGACATTATCCTTTCTGTCAAAGATCTGGTGAAGCGCTATAAGGGCTCTGAGCAGCCCGTGCTCAACGGTGTGTCAGTTGACGTGCGGCGTGGCGAGACGGTGGTCGTGCTTGGTCCTTCTGGCTGTGGCAAATCCACGCTACTTCGTTGCATCGTCGGCTTGGAGGACATCCAAGGTGGGGAGGTTGTGCTGAACGGCAAAGTGATATCTGGCTCCGCGCGCACTTCGGCCTTGCGTCAGCGCATAGGCATGGTCTTCCAAAGCTATGACCTTTTTCCGAACAAGACCGTGCTGGGCAATGTCACTTTGGCACCTCTTGTCGTGCAGGGCAGGGAGAAGGAAGAAGTCAACGCTCAAGCCGAGCAGCTACTGCAACGCGTAGGACTTTGGGATAAGCGTGATGTATACCCATCCACACTCTCAGGCGGTCAGAAGCAGCGCATTGCTATCGTGCGCGCTCTGATGACAAATCCCGAGGTCATGCTTTTTGACGAGGTGACTGCTGCCCTTGACCCAGAGATGGTTCATGAGGTGTTGCAAGTCATCCTCGAGCTTTCTGACCAAGGAATGACGATGGTCATCGTGACCCACGAGATGGGCTTTGCGCGTGCTATTGCTGACCAGGTCGTCCTGCTTGACGGAGGAGGAGTCGTAGAGTGCTCGCATGATCCGGAGAGCTTCTTCGAGATGCCATCTACGCAGCGGGCAAAAGATTTTCTTGGGACCTTCGAATTTCGCCGTGAGAAAAGGGCTGAGTGTACCTAGCTTTTTGGCAGCGAGGTCAAAGTTTTGCAAGCTTGCCTGTTTCTGCCTTGGCAGATGAGAATTTTTCCTGTCTTACCCGTTCGCTTATTTGCTCGTTTGAATAATGAGTTTGTTAGATAGTGACGTTATACGTGAAGGGAAGGTAGTATTATGCACAGATCTTTTGGAAATATCAGTTTTGACCGCCGTTTCTTTTTGTCGGGTAGCATTCTTCTGGCAGCCTCATCTGTGCTTGCCGGCTGTGGGTCAAGCCAGAATGTCCAAGACGCCCTCAGCGACGCGACGAGCGGCTCTGATGTGGGGTCGAGTGACTCATCGTCGTCTGAGGTCCGTGGCGTTGATGAGATCAAGGCAGCTGGCTCCATCAACATAGGAGTATTTTCGGACAAAGCCCCGTTTGGCTACGTGGATGACTCAGGCAACTATGCAGGCTATGACATCGTCTTTGCTGAGCGCATCGCCAAGGAGCTCGGGGTCACTCCCAACTACATCTCCACTGACGGCGCCAACCGTGTGCCCTACCTCGAGTCAAACCAGGCAGATCTTATGCTCGCCAATTTCACGGTCACGGACGAGCGTGCGGAGAAAGTCGATTTCACAAAGCCCTATATGAAAGTTCAGCTTGGCATCGTCTCTCCGGAGTCAGCGCCCATCAACTCGGTTGACGATCTCTCGGGCAAGACACTCATCATTGCCAAGGGAACTACTGCCGAGACATATTTTGAGGACAAGTACCCCGACATAACGCTTCAGAAATATGATGCCTATGCCGACGCCTACAATGCGCTGCTTGATGGTCGTGGTGACGCTATGTCAACCGATAACACGGAGGTTCTTGCTTGGGCTAAGGTCAACCCTGGCTATGTGGTGAACGTCACTGACCTTGGAGACGTTGACACCATCGCTGGTGCTGTCCACAAGGGCAACGACTCCTTGCTCGAGTTTGTGAACAACCTCATCACGGGTCCCCTTGCTGAGGAGAACTTCTTCCACAACGACTATGAGCAGACGCTCGAGCCGGTCTTTGGCGATGACGTTGACCCTGATACCATCGTTGTGGAAGGCGGACAGGTTTAGCCTTCGGCATCACGCCTGGTAAGGGCGGATCCAAGCCTCAGCTGTTTCAAGGGACCGCGTTTACTTGTGTGCCGGCCTGTTTGCACCTGTGCGGTGCAGCCATCAGCGTAGGTCTTCTTGCCTCAGTGACTCTATTCTTATCACTGCAACCCCATCTTTGTTTGCAGTAGCAAGAAGGATGGGGTTGCTGCTATTGACGCTGACGTCATGCTATTCAAATCCTATATGCCAGTGCTATAAAATACCTATTTAACATGCCTTCATGTGAATAATACGATGAGCTTATGCAGGAAGGAAAGATTGGATCTGGGTTTGATCTTCCTGTAAGAGCTCAGCGAATCTTGGAGGCATCGCATATGGTCGGTGGTTTTGGCGTACCAGAAATGCTTGTGAGCTTTTCACAGCTTATGGCCTTGGCCTCTTGCAGCTCAGTTTCTGTGAGGCAGGAGCGTGGGACTACGCCAACGCCCATGCCGCGCGAGGCCCACATGCTGGTCGTGCGAACGTCTTCTGTCATGCAGGCCATGAAAAGCTTTAGGCCGCGAGAGACGAATATGTCATGTATGATCTTGCCGAAGTGGCAGTCAATAACAATCGGCTTGGTGGACAGCTCTTCAAGCGATATGCGACTTGGGTCCTTGCCGCAGCGCATGCCCTCTGGCATGACGGCTATCATTGGCTCCGGTGCAGCATAGTGGCACTCAAATTCTCCTACCATAAAAGGCGTGCGCACGATCCCGACGTCAATTGTTCCGACCTCAAGTATGTCGAGCACTCCGGTCGTGTCGCGCTCGTGCAACTCTAGCTTTACGGCAGGGAAGTCGCTGGTAAGCGAGCGCATCGCATTGTTGGAGATATGTCCACAGGCAGACGAGACGAGGCCAATAGCGAGCGTGCCGCTTTGCTCCCGCGGCGAAGTTTTTCACCTCGCGCTCTGCTGAGCTTGTCGCATCCACAATTTGTGCAGCACGGACATAGAGCAGCTTTCCCGCGTCCGTGAGTTCGACGGAGCGCGAAGAGCGGCTCACAAGCTTTACTCCGAGCTCTCTTTCTAGAGACGACAGCTCGTATGACAGTGGTGGCTGCATAATATGAAGACGCTTTGCAGCTGCTGTGAGCTGGTGCTCCTCTGCTATTGCCATGAAGTATTCGAGCTGTCTCAAGTTCAAGGCGCAAAGCCCTTCTCTGCGTTGCTCACGTTTTAGCCCTTAGCCCATGTTTTTCTTATGGGGAGCCCCGGCCGTGGAGAGCGAAAGTTGCATGGGCCTGCAGTTGCGATCACAGCTGCAGGCTCACAGGCATCGCCTTCAAGCGTCTGTCCACAGCTTATCGTCACCGTGCTTTGGGCTATGAGCCTGTGGCCTATAGTTTGCAAACGTTTGTTGGCGAGTCGGAAAGCCATGCTGTGACATTGCCAAAGACGATCTTTGCGCGCCGTTGCATAGCCTCCTTGGTGAGGAAGCCGACGTGTGGCGTCAGCACGCAGTTCTTCGCATGGAGAAGCGGATTTGCCTTATCGAGCGGCGGCTCTGAATCGAAGACGTCGACGCCTGCGCCGGCAAGCCTTCCCTCATTAAGCGCGCTGGCGAGAGCGGCGGTGTTGACAATGGGGCCACGTGCGCAGTTGATCAGAATCGAGCTGGTTTTCATCTGCGCCATTCGGCTAGCATCAAAACTGCCGCGCGTCATATTGTTGAGAGGCAGGTGAAGAGAGACGATGTCACTTGTTGTCAGCAGCTCATCGAGCGAAGCGTACTCAATGCCTGCCGCAGTGGCCTCTTTGTTCTCATGCCGCGCATAGCCTAGAACTCGCGCTCCGAATGCCTTGAAAAGAATGCCTGCACGAGAGCCAATATGGCCGGTACCAACGATGCCGACGGTCTTGCCAGTAATTTCTGTGCCCATAAGGCCCGCTGCAGTGCCGCCATCGCGCAGCGCGGCATCCCCCTCCTGTATTTTTCGCAAGACGCTAATCGTGAGCCCGACAGCAAGCTCCGCAACGCTTGTGTCAGAGTAGCCCGCGCAGTTGCAAACCGTCACTCCACGCCGCTTGCACGCCTCAAGGCCAACATGGTCGATTCCGGTGAAGGCAACGGCAATCATCTTGAGTCTGCTTAGGCGTTCGATAACCTCAGTTGGATATGGGTTGTTGGCGATCATTACCACATCGGCTTGCGCACTGCGACGAACAAGCTCGTCTGGATCGGTCGTCTTCGTGTCAAAGTAGACAAACTCATGGCCCGCCTGGCGGATGGGCTCTGCGAGCTTTTCTATGGTTTCAACGGGGACTCCCAGCGGTTCAAGCAATGCTATGCGCATCTTCTACCTCTTCCTATATGTGTGGCGCACGTTGGAAACTCGTCTTAGCCGTAGGTCTATAACAACGCCGTGCTTCTGGCTAGTAACAAGGCCAGCACTGTCGACATCTCCATATTGCAGCCTGCAGGTGCCTCAAGGCTCAAACCTTGCTAGCGAAAACCTCGCTAGCAACCCAACTATAGCGTTGCATTCCCTAGTTTCATGGCAGCAGTAATCACTGCGCTTTTTTGCCTGTCGCCTCGCGCGTGTGAGTATAGTTACATGCGCACATCTAGATGTGCGCATGTGGATTACGCACATCTAGTTCTGGTTGTTTATGAACTAACAATTTACCAGCGAGTATAATTTTGTTTATTAGATTAAAGCTTAGATGTGCGTAAGTGTTTAGAACGAGATTACGCACATCTAGATGCTCAGCATCTATCAAGTATGTATGTGCAGTACATATGCATCAAGGCGTACGTGATGGCATATATAGCGTGCATATATGTAAAAAAGGTAGGTGTACCAGTACATGTTCAGGTCTGCCTAGAGGGGCACCCTAAATCCAAGAAAATTTAAATTGAGAATCTAAAAAAATTTCTGGTACCCGAGGAGGGGGTCGAACCCTCATTCCCTTGCGGGAAGCGGATTTTGAGTCCGCCGCGTCTGCCATTCCGCCACTCGGGCTTGTTTGCCTCTGTGACTATAGCAGAACAGCAAGCATTTCGTTTCGTAGCATTGATGGATCATATGTGATTCTTGTAACCTCGAAGACGAGGCGATATACTGCTACCGGATATGACGCAAAGAGGGACGTTTGTCCCCACCCGCACAGCACGCAAGCTGCTGTCTGGTTAGACGAAGATTTTTTGCCTGCTTGGCGAAGCAGGGTTCGTCTCCCGGGGTGTTTGCGTCGGGAGTTTTTGTTTTGAAGGGAAGGTGTAGAAGCTGGCAAAGAAAGACGATCTTATGGTCAACGGGGAAATTACGTCCCGTAGCTGCCGCCTTATAGGTGTCGATGGCTCTCAGCTTGGGCTGTTTGATGTTCGTGATGCATTGCGCATTGCAAACGAGCAGCATCTCGATCTGGTAGAGATTGCCCCCGACGCGCAGCCTCCGGTGTGCCGCGTTATGGACTACAGCAAGTTCAAATACGAGCAGGCACGCAAGGCCAAAGCCGCGCGCAAGAAGCAAGTCAAGATCGAGGTAAAGGAAATGAAGTTTCGCCCCAAGATCGATGTGGGCGACTTCCAGACCAAAAAGAAGCACATTCTGCGTTTTCTCAAAAGTGGCGCGCGCGTCAAGATCACGGTTATGTACCGTGGGCGCGAGATGGCCCATCCTGAGCAAGGTCTTGTTGTGCTTGACAAGCTTGCAGATGAGCTTAAGCCCTATGCCACGGTTGAGGAGCAGCCGAAGATGGAGGGGCGCAACATGCATATGCTCGTCGCTCCGATAAAGGGTGCCTTTGATAAGGAGAAGGAGCTCGCTGAGGCGGATGCAGAAGAGAAGAAGGAGAATTGAAATGCCTAAGATGAAGACGCATAAGGGTAGCGCAAAGCGTTTTCGCCGTACCGGCACCGGCAAGATCATGCGTGCCAAGGCGTTTAAGAGCCATATCTTGACCAAGAAGTCCCAAAAGCGCATTCGTGCTTTCCGTAAGGAAGCAGTCCTCGGGTCGGGGGATGCCAAAGTCGTCTCCCAGCGTATGGGTTCGAAGAACTAGGCGCCTCACACGTACAACCTCTTGTGACATGCTCATGGATTGGCATGTCACACTGTGATAGCAAGGAGTGATAGATATGGCACGTGTTAAGCGCGCTGTTTCAGGCCGTAAAAAGCGTCAGACGCTAGTCGAGCGTACAAAGGGTTACTACGGGACCTCCTCAAGGACGTTCCGTGGGATGAAGGAGCAAAGTCAACACTCTGGCCAATACGCCTATCGGGATCGTCGCAACAAGAAGCGCACCATGCGCGCGCTGTGGATTCAGCGAATCAATGCTGCCGCTCGTATGAATGATCTTTCATATAGTCAGTTTATGCATGGGTTGAAGCTTGCAGGCGTCGAGCTTGATCGCAAAGTGCTCGCGCAGGTTGCCTACGAGGACGAAACAAGCTTTGCTTCGCTGGCGGACGTAGCAAAAAAGGCATTGAGACAGGCATAAAAATCTCTGTACAGTTTCCTTGAAGTTCATAGGGACAAAAAGCTTATAAGCTCTAGCGGAGTGTCTTGAATAAAAACTTGAGGCGCTCCTTTTTGTTGGCTCCCACCACTTTTCTCAGTGGTATAAAGCCGCCATGGCGTCTTTACTCTGACAGAGCCATGCTCCCCCGTTTATGCCATGATT
>DHPN01000012.1:11277-69071 GCA_002407925.1 Atopobiaceae bacterium UBA5363 | reverse complement strand
TTTTGGGCATACATTTGCGTTTTTGGGCCTGAAATCCAGCCCTCACAAGCGCTCTATTTTTGCCTATTTACCTGCTATTTTAACGCTAAAGTCGACTCCTGCGGCTACGTTAATGAACCCACCTTCCTAAGGTGGGTGTCCTCGGCGCTTTTTCCAGCTTCCCCAACAACGGGGGATACCTGTACTGGAAACGCTATCTGGACTCCCTGAAACAAATTTGTCGGTTCACCCAGTTTGTGCCGCAGGAAGACGACATCCCAAATATAAAGGTGAAATTGGCCTATTTCCAGTCTTGACTTGCTCAGCCACAGCGGCACAATTAAAAAAGTGGGCCTATTTTGTGCCGCCTTCATTTTTAAATCTCATGGCAAAGCTCGTCTATCCTGTACAATGTCGGGTTGTGTCGCGAGTGAATTTAGAATGCAAGGGAGGATGCATGCAGTACGTATGGGTACCCTACGCCGCTGTTTTTCTCTCTGCTCTGCTTGCGTCGGTGCTTCTCACTCCTGTTGCTCGGAAGATCGCCTGGAAAATAGATGCCATAGACTATCCAAGTCCCCGGCGCATCAACAAAAAGCCCATTCCGCGCATGGGGGGTATCGCTGTCTTTGCTGCGATCATGATTTCTTGTGCGGTAGAGTGGTTGGGCACAGTCTATTTTGGTTGGCCTTCGGTGCTCTTTCCAGCACCACATCTTGAGGGCATTGACTATCACATGCTCGTAATCGCCTTTTGCGTCATCTTCTTCACAGGCCTGCTTGATGATAAGTATCACCTCAGCCCCGTAAAAAAGCTCATCGGTCAAATCGCCGCTGCTTCCGTGGCCGTGGCTGGTGGTCTTGTGATCGGCTCTGTTGTGAATCCATTTGCGCGTGAGATTGTCTCTCTTGGCTGGCTTACCTACCCAATCACCATCATCTATCTTGTGGCATACGTAAACATCTTCAACTTAATTGACGGCCTCGATGGGCTTGCGTCGGGCATCGCCTGCATCGCTGGCTTTACTATGTTCATTCTTTCGGTGCTGGCTAAGCGAGCGGACGCAGCGACGTTGGCAATAGCGCTCGTAGGGTCTACGCTGGGATTTCTTCCATATAATTTCCATCCAGCTTCAATTTTTCTTGGAGATTCCGGATCGCTACTTATTGGCTTCACGCTTGGCACTATCTCATTGCTATCAGTTACGCGTATTGCAGGCCTGACGACGATCATTGTTCCTCTTGTTATCGCAGGTATTCCCATCATTGATACGTTTTCCGCGATCATACGGCGCTCTCGTGCGCATGTAAACGTAGGGCATGCAGACAGGGGGCACATCCACCATCGTCTAATGGACGAGGGATTTGACCAGAAGCAGGCCGTTCTGTTTATGTACGGTTGGACAGCTTTGCTTTGCGTAGGCACGCTTTTGATGACGCAAGTTGAAGTTGGCCTGCGCGTCGCTATTTTTGTCGTGCTGGTGGTGGGATCGGCCTTCATTGCGATGCACCTGCATCTTTTTGAGCCTGTTCTGCTGCACCATTATGATAAAAAAACAGGCGAAGATGAATTGGTAACGCCAGACAGCCCTGTTTTCGAGAAGGAAAAAGAGAAGTTCGTGGAGAAGCATCATCTCGAGAAACTGGAAGAGCGTCATAAGAAGAAAAGTTAAGGTCAACGAAGTGGTTTAGGCCCACATTAAAGGGTTGGCTCTCTGTGGCGATCTGTCTCTGCGGTTCAGGGCTTGTTGGCTAAGTTTGTCTGAGCTCTGGTCCGGCAACACCTGTCGCGTCGAACGTAGGGATGAAGCTCTCAGAGACGGTGCCCCCCTGCTGCCACCACAGTCTCTCAAAGCCTAGATCATCAGAATGGTCGAGCACCCGTTCGTACTCTTGGTTAGAGACTGTATGTGCCAGCTCCGTGTTGCTCGCCAAGCATTCGGCGTTAGGCGTGTATTGGTTCATGACGGAAACATCAACTTCATTGCCACAGAGCTCCCAAATACGATCGAGAACAGCGCATGAATCATCGGAGTGCCCTGGGAGCACAAGGTGGCGCACGATGATGCCACGGAGTAATCTTCCATCAGTGCCTTGCAAGCGCCCTCCGGCCTTCTGCAACTGACGAAGCATCTCTGTTAAGGCAGCAAAGGCAACCTCAGGATAGTCAGGAGCTTTTGAGAGCCTGCCGGATAGCTCCTGCGATGCATATTTGAAATCTGTGAGCCAGATGTCAATGACATCTTCTACAGCCTGGAGCGTCTCTATGCTCTCATAACCGGAAGTGTTGCAAATGATGGGCAGTTCAAGGCCTGCTTTTCGTGCAAGTAGGATCGCCCTGCGAACATGTGGAGCGAAGTGCAGTGGCGTTACAAGATTGATGTTGAGTGCTCCTTGTGATTGAAGCTCAAGCATTATTTGGGCCAAGCGTTTCGTGGTGATCGCCAGCCCGAAGCCCTCCTGGGAGATCTCATGGTTTTGACAAAAGACACAGCGTAAAGGGCAGCCGGAAAAAAATATGGCACCTGATCCCCTCTTACCTGATATTGGTGGCTCCTCCCAAAAATGAAGAGCGGCCCGAGCTACGTGGAGCTCGTCTGTCGCGCCGCAAATCCCTCGTTTGCCCTCCGTGCGCCTTGCGCCGCAACGGCGTGGGCAGAGCATGCAATGTGCATAGGAGCTGAAATTCAAAGTGTCTGGAGAGACGCTGTCTTTTTTCATGCTGTTCCTCACTGTCATCGTTGGTTATCCTAGCAGGATGTTGCGCCATAGGTTGACAGGTGACTGATAAATAGCCACAATTACCGCTGCGCCACCGAATATCAAGGGGATGTAGCTCAGCTGGGAGAGCGCTGCCTTCGCAAGGCAGAGGCCGAGGGTTCGAATCCCTTCATCTCCACCAATTTTCGGCTAAAGCTGTGGCTTGCCGCGTGGTTCATAGCTCCTTAAGACGGCTCGTGGCACTTTAACCTCTAGCCCTCCAAACTTATAAGCCTTTGCTCTACGGCGTCTGGGCATAACCCTTACAATAGTGTCGCAGGCAGCTTCGGCGCGATACGAGATGAAAACCGAACCTAGCAAAGAGCTAGACTACTACCGAATTGTACGTAGCATCTGCCGTATAGAGGCAGGGGCTCGCGGGCGATGAGGCGCGTACGTATTTGGAGGGGCAACAATGACACCAGATGACGCACCGCTCAACGAGGAAGAGCGCGCTGAGCTGGAACGCTTGCGCGCGGAAAAAGCTGCACAGCAAAAAACAGCTCGTGCTGCCCAAGAGCGTGCTGAACTTGAACGTCTCAAGGCCAACAAGCTGCGCAGCAAGCAGGAGGCGGCGGCTATTGCCCACGAACAAGAGCAACGGGAGCGTGGCCGAAAATTGATGCAACCAGACGAAGACGATCTCAAGATGCCTGTTGGGCAGAAGATCGTCCTTGCCGCTCTAGCCGTACTGGTCGTGGCAGTAATCGCTTCCATGTTCATGTAGGTGAGAGGCTGTACGCGGCTTTTTCACCCTGCAAAACTTGGAGCTTCCTTTGTCAGTTTCCTCGAAAAGCAAGTCAAGTTGAAAAGCAAACGTCTGCAGGCATTTTTTCTGAAGGGATTGAACCATGGCTTTGACCGATCATACTGAGACAACCGACGTGGCGCTTAACACAGATCTCTACGAGCTAACAATGGCTCAAGGATTTTGGGAATCAGGGCTGGTTGACACCCAGGCATGTTTCAATGCCTTTTTCCGTGAGAACCCTTTTGAAGGTGGCTATGCGGTATCGTGTGGACAAGGCCAGATCGCCGATCTGATAGACAATTTCGTCTTTACGGATCAGACAATTGACTACCTCGCCTCGATCCCGGCGCCTGCAGGGGGCGCCCTTTTTAAGCATGATTTTCTCGAGTATCTCCGTAATTTTCATATGCATGTCTCTATCTGGGCTCCGCCCGAGGGCGAACTCCTCTTTCCGCGGGAACCGATGGTTAGGGTGGAAGGCCCTATCATTGACTGCCAGCTGCTGGAAACTGCGCTTTTGAACCTCATGAACTTTCAAACGCTCGTCGCCACCAAGACAGCGCGCGTGGTTACGGCGGCCCAAGGCCACGCCATCTCCGACTTCGGGCTTCGCCGTGCTCAAGGGCCTGATGGAGGCTTGGCAGTGGCGCGTGCGTCGTACATAGGTGGCGCCTCCTCAACGTCTAATGTCCTCGCCGGAAAAATCTACGGCATTCCTGTTTTTGGTACGCATGCGCATAGCTGGGTCATGGCATTCCCGACGGAATTGGATGCGTTTCGCGCTTTTGCGCGCTCTATGCCCAAGAACTGCGTACTATTACTTGACACCTATGATGTGCACCAAGGAATCAAAAACGCAATTACTGTTGCGAAGGAAATGGAGGCCTCAGGGGAGCATCTCGCTGCTATTCGCATTGACTCCGGCGATCTAGCCAAGCTTACAAAGGAAGCTCGTACAGCTTTCGATCAGGCGGGCCTTTCCTATGTCAAAATATCGGCATCCAACGACCTCGACGAATATACGATCCAGTCGCTGTTTGCCCAAGGTGCACCCATAGACTCCTTTGGTGTAGGGACAAAACTCGCGACCTGTGATCCACAGCCGTCGCTCGGGGGGGTCTACAAGCTTTCCGCCGTACAGGATGCGCCTGGGGAACCTTGGAGTCCGGTTATCAAGCTGTCTGAGATGTCCTACAAGCGCACAATCCCTGGCATTCAACATATTCGCCGCTACTATGATGCAAGTGGCATACCGATGGGCGACCAGATTGTCGATGACTCTGTCGACCAAGGCAGCACAGATGCCATCGATGCGGTGGACTCCATGGTTTCGTATGATTTTTCCTCTGCGAAACCAACGGAGCTGCTTGAACAGATCGTTTGTGATGGTGTGCGCACAAAGGAACCTGATTCCATAGAGATTGCCAAGTCCCGTTGTCGTGACGCCCTTATGCATCTTGATCCTGCTATTAAGCGTTTCTTAAATCCTCAGTTCTATCCCGTGGGTCTCGAGCCAGGCTTAGCTAAATTGCGTTATGATCTTACGCGCTTCGAACGGAGAGGCTCAGGCCGCGACACGACGAGATGAGACTGGAAGTAGCTAGTATGTCATCGGCAAGCTAAGCCAGCTGTGTAGTCTTGGTTTTGATAGACTTAGCGGCCCTCGATATGCGCATGTGAAGGTAAGAAGAAGGAGAACGAGAATGCCGGAGAAGATCGAGGAACTCATAAAGCAGGCAGTTGCCGCTGCGCAGAAGGCAGGAGACCTTCCTGTCTTTGAAGTAGGGGACTGTGGCGTTGAGCGACCAGCAGATTCCGGCAATGGTGACTGGACCTCAACAGTTGCATTGCGCTCAGCACGTCTCGCCCGTACTTCTCCAACAAAGATAGCTGCTGCGATTGTTGCTCATATGCCGAAGAGCTCAGAAGTGGCAAAGGTGCAAGTGGCTGGCCCTGGTTTTGTAAACTTCTACCTTAACGCTGCTGCTAACAATGACATCTTTCGCGTGGTCCGTGAGGCAGGTAAAAACTGGGGGAAGTCGGACGTAGGCCATGGCCTTAAGCTCAACTACGAGTTCGTCTCAGCCAATCCAACAGGCCCGCTTCACGTCGGCCACGGGCGCTGGGTGGCCCTGGGAGACTCAATGTGCAACATCTTGGAGCATACAAACTTCCAGGTCGACCGTGAGTATTACATTAACGACCATGGCAGTCAGATGGATGTCTTCGGGCGTTCAGTCGCCAAGCGCTATTTACAGCTTGACGAGATTATGAAAAAAGAAAACTGTGACTTGGACGCTGCCCGAAAGCGTCTTGATACCGATCGCGATTCTTTCGTCGCTGACGAGCTTGATGAGCATCCAGAGACGCATCCTTACATGAACGCCTTCAATGCTGATCTCGGCGGTAACTCTTATGGTGGCGCGTACGTTGTTGACATCGCATACGATTTTTATGCGAGCGATGGCGATAAATGGGTCAGCGCTGATCAGCAGCTACGTGATGATGAGTTTCGTGAGCGGGCATACAAAGTAATGCTCTCCCGCATCAAAGCGACCTGTCACCAGGCACGCTGTGACATGGATGTTTGGTTTTCAGAGCGCAGCCTGTATGCTAAGGACAAAAATGGCAGTTCTCAAGTGGAACGTGCCTTCGCGCGCCTCGATAAGATGGGATATCTGTACAAAACAGATGACGGTGCCCTATGGTTTAAGTCGACGGCATTCGGCGATGATAAGGATCGCGTTCTGATCAAGTCCAACGGTGAATACACCTACTTCGCTTCAGACGTCGCCTATCACTGGAACAAGTTCCAGCGTGATGACTATGCTATTGATTTATGGGGAGCAGATCATCATGGCTACATCGCACGAGTAACCAATGTCTGTGATGCTCTTGGCTATCCGGGGAAATTTGAAGTCGACCTTGGACAATTCGTGAACTTGCTACGCAACGGCGAGCCAGTTCGCATGTCAAAGCGCAAGGGCATGATGATTTCATTCCAAGAGCTTCTTGACGAGGTCGGTGTTGATGCTACGCGCTACACGTTAGTCTCTAAATCGTCAAACCAGACAATTGACTTTGATATCGAAGCGGCAAAGAGGCAAGAGTCGAGTAACCCTGTCTTCTATGTGCAGTATGCACATGCACGCATATGCTCTATCCTACGTCGTGCCGCAGGGGTTAGCGAAGAAGAGGCAATTTCGATGGGTATGGAGGAAGTGACAAACAAGGCCGTCGGCAAGTCCTACGACCTGTCTTTGCTTACTGACCCTGCAGAAGCAGCATTGGCTCGCAAGCTTTCCGAGTTTCCTGAGCTTGTTGCTGCTTGCGCTCGAGATCGTGCTCCTTTTCGCATCACTCACTTCTGTGAGGAGCTCGCAGCAGCCTTCCATGGATTTTATCAACACTGCCAGGTGCTTTCGAGTAAGGGAAGACCTGTTGATTCTGATTTGTCTCGCGCTCGCTTGGCGGCGATTGATGCGGTGCGCATTAACCTCGAAGTTGCTTTGGGTCTCATAGGCGTCTCTGCACCGGATGAAATGTAAAAGAATCTTTTCTCAATCCGAAAAAGAAGGTTTCAATACGTCTTTTCCTATAGGGAAAGGAAGGCTAATCAAATTTTATTGGAAAAGAAGTATAAAAAAGAAGCCTCATAGGTGATACACCTTTTAATGAAAAAGTTCCTGTTTTAGCGACCTTGCTTTATTGCAGAGGGTATAAGAAAGGGTTCTTTTACATTTTTGTGAATTGCCAGCAGATGACGTCTTGACGAAACTTTTTTTAGATAGAGTTTTTATCGTAATCAAAGTTGATCAGGATTGCCTAGCGTAGGCTGAGGTGACTCGAAGGGGAAGGGCCCGACTGTGGAAGTTCCAGAGTATCTGTCTATGCGTCGTGCATACAATATAGTGCGTCAACAAGTTGACACTGATCAGAGGCTGACTTTTTCTGAGTTTGCCATTCTCTGTCGCCTGAGTCTTTCGGAGCAGCCTCTCAAAACTTCAAAGATAGCTGACTATCAAGGATGCCTGCGGCCAACAATGACTCATCGTACAAAGCACCTCTCTGAGCTGGGTTTGATTGAACGTGAAAAGGGCAGCTTGGATCGGCGCAACGTAGTTTGCGCTCTTACTCCAACTGGTCTTGACCGGGTTCATAATCTCTGTGAGTTGACACGTGCTCGAATTGTGGCTGCACGTCCTTCTTCACGTATCACTGCTGAGCGTATTTGTCGCATGATTGATGCTACAGGTACTATAAACTATATGGCACGCGACCTTATCTTGTTGAAGCTTGCTACGAGTGAGCAAGGCCGCAGCAGTGTTGGAGAATTGGTGGAGAGCCTCGGATTTTTACAGCCTACTGTGTCAATGTCTGTTTCCGCACTTAAGGATGAGAAGCTTGTCATACGTGGCGGAGTTGACAAAGATACCTTTGGCACCTTTGTCATCATCACAGAGAGCGGCAAGAAATGTGCCGATGGGCTTAAAGCAGGTCTGTCTCAAATTAGTATCAGTAGGGCTCGCCGGAAAGCGTAGGCTCCTTTGCCGTCTTTGACGATCCAAAGGCACAAAGCTACAGTTTTGCTGCAAAAGGCGGATTTGAGCATGTCCGAAATCTTGTTTAAGTAAAAAAAGATCTGCAGCATGTTATAGCCGCTATTGTGTGTATCAAAATATGTACGTTAACCTATTGGCAATCGCAAGAAGGCGTGCTACTATCATTGCGTCCCGTGAGCGTATTACACGGTTTTGACTATTCAATTCATAACGTATCGAGTTCATCATCGTTGCTGCTACTTGAATGACATTTTGCGGGTCCCTCTCGCAAGGGGGTTATCTTGTCGCACAGCGCATTTTGCCTGACGCAATTCGTTAGGCTGACAAGGAGGACATTACATGGAGGAAGACACCATCCTCACTGCTCAAACTGATGCTGAAGCCTCACATAAGAGCATTCAGGTACAGTCCACGGGGATGGAGGAAGCGCCAAAGCCTCGTCGTCGCAGAGGCCGCCCACGTAAGAAAAACATGCCGACGTCAGAGGCAGAGCACGAAAGCGTGTCCGCTTTAGTAGTTAAGAGCGCAGATATGAGTGCAAAAGCAGAAGAGGCAGCCCCTCCCAAGCCGAGTCATAAGGCAAAAACTGCAAAAAAGGCCGTAAAAAACGAGCGAACACAGAAGCGGCGCACAACAAAAAAGGCCAGTTCCTCTAAATCTGAGGAAAGTACAAAAGCTCATCAGAAAAGCGAGAAGCTAACTGAGCAAGTCTCTCTAAAGCCTTCCCTGGCGCCGCTGCAGCCAGCTGCAGCAAAAACGACAACAACGACAGCAGCAGCACTAGTACCTGCTTCGACGCAAAGTATGGTTAGCTTGACACAGCACGAAGCTGCTGCTTCCACAGCGCAGGAGGTGTCCTCTGGGTCTGTACAGCAGGTCGCTGCGACCAAGCTTAAGGAACCCCCAACGTCGCAAGAAGTCTCCCACCCCTCCCGCAAGACGTCTGCGAAGCAACAAAAGAGGGCAGTTGCATCCCATGAGGTGCCTACCTCGCAAAATAATAAAGAACCTGCTACGCAGCAAGAGCAGCCTTCGACTCAGCATGAGGCTCCTTCGGCGCAACGAGATGCCATACACCATGAACCAACTTCTTCCTTTGACGGAGAGCACAGCACACATCGCCGACGCCATGTAAGCCGTGAGTATACAGGCACGGCATCTACAAACGGGGTCAATGGTGGCGGAAGTCGCAGTCGCCATAATCGACACAAAGCGGCTCAAGAGCGCATTGCTGAGCCCAGCCTCACGCGTGATGAGCTGAGCGAAATGAAAGTTACTGACCTGCGGTCCAAGGCTGCTGAGCTTGACGTCGATTATGTTGGGATGCGAAAAAAAGACCTCATTGAGGCCATTTATAACGCGGCTGCTGCGGCAGAGGGCTTTCTGCCCGTGGATGGCATCTTGCAGATGCAGCCGGAAGGGTACGCCTTCCTTCGTTCCGGAAACTTCACGGCGGGGGATCATGACGCATTCGTTCACCAACAGATCATACGCCAATATGGTTTGCGGGCTGGTGATCGCATTAAGGGAACAGTTGGGCCAGCGCGTTCAGGTAATAAGTTTCCGCCTTTGCAAAGCGTTGAGCTCGTCAATGACCAGCCACCGGAAAAAATTCGCCATCGCCCTCGGTTTCGTGATCTCACCCCCATCTATCCTAACGAACGCCTCGTAATGGAGCATGGGAAGGACTCAATCACGGGGCGTGCGATCGACCTTGTTGCACCGATTGGAAAGGGTCAGCGTGGGCTGATCGTGAGTCCGCCTAAAGCTGGCAAGACGACCGTGCTCAAAAAGATCTGTCAGTCAATTGCAGCCAACAACCCTGAGGTTCATCTTTTCTGCCTCCTCGTTGATGAGCGCCCAGAAGAAGTGACTGACATGCAGCGCTCGATTAAAGGCGATGTTGTTGCTTCAACGTTTGACATGCCAGCATCAAATCACACCGCAGTTGCCGAAATGGTGATCGAACACGCAAAGAGGCTCGTTGAGCTGGGAGAAGATGTAGTTGTCGTGCTTGATTCCATTACACGTCTCGCCCGTGCTTACAACCTCGCACAACCAGCGTCCGGGCGCATTTTGTCAGGTGGCGTAGACTCCGCAGCACTTTACCCTCCTAAGAAGTTCCTTGGAGCGGCGCGCAACATCGAGGGGGGAGGCTCCCTTACCATCCTCGCATCAGCGCTCGTGGATACCGGTTCCAAGATGGATGAGGTTATTTTTGAGGAGTTCAAGGGGACGGGCAATATGGAGCTCAAGCTCGATCGCGATCTTGCTGATCGTCGTATCTTCCCTGCTATTGATCCTGTATCCTCAGGCACGCGAAACGAGGATCTGCTTCTTGACGAGGAGCTGACGCCATTTATTTGGGGCATCCGCCGCGTGCTGGCTAACATGAACAATACTGAGCGCGCCGCCACCGCTCTCGTTCGCGGCCTTAAACAGACCAATACCAATAAGGAGTTCTTGATTCGTTCTGCAAAGAAAGCCCAGCAAAGCGACTACATCGCTTAGAGATTGATGGCATGTTGTATCTCCTGGGATGCATCTCGACGGGGAGGTAGCCGACAGAGGCGATTGTGGCGGCTAGCTGAGATGTTCGGTAGTCCAGTCACCGATAAATCTCATCGCAGCCATCACAAAGCCGACGGGCAAGATGGCAAGCGCGCCGTAGGCGATCTTCATGTCAAACGATGGGACGCATACGCCACGGCCTAGGACCGCAGAGCGAATGGTTTTTCGCACGACATCTGTGGGGTTTTCAAAGCCAATGAACATCATTTTTTTGAGTGACTGCTTGCTGCCGGCATGATCGAGAAAACCCGTTTTCATCCATTTTGGGCAAACTGCTGTCACATGGATGCCAGTTGCAGCAAGTTCCGCGTCAAGTGCATGGGAGAAATTGAGCACGAAGCTCTTGGAAGCCGAATAGACCGCAAACCCTTCAAGCGGCAAGGTTCCGGCCATGGAGGCCAGGTTGATGATCCTCGAGCCAGAGCGCATGTAAGGCAGTACAAGGGAGCACAGCTCCACGACGGCAAGGCAATTGAGCCGAACCATGCCTGCGTTGCTGGCCTCACCGATTTCCACAAACTTCCCAGCACGTCCGAATCCAGCGCTGTTTATGAGCCATTGCACGTAGGTCTTTTCGTCTGCACAAGCGTCAGAGATCTCTTTTTTCAGAGCCTCAAATGAGGATGGGTCTGTCAGATCGAGGGGCAGGATGCGCGTCTTTGTCGTACAGCCTGCAGCGACCCGCTCGAGTGCGTCTTTGCTGCGAGCGATGAGCCAAAGCTGATCAAGCGGCCCGCCTGCATGATGGTCAAGCTGATGGACGAATTCGCGGCCGACACCAGATGACGCTCCGGTGATAATTGCGATGCTTTCCATTGAAGCCTCTATTCCTTGGCAGCGCATGCGAGCAACTTTAGAAACTTGCTCGCATGTTCTTGCATTTATAGTGATTATAGGTATAGTTCAAGTCAGTCTAAGAAAAGTTTTAGTCAGACGCAGCAGGCGACGGTACACGAGACATAAACATGACACACCGTTGCTTTGGGATTACGAAGATGCAGGTTGTGGCATCTTTTGTCTTTTCTTCCCCTCGTGTACCCCTGCCCTTCTCGTCGGAAGCGAGCAGGAGGGTGCATATGAGCGGGACATCAAGAACACCGGCTGTCGTTGCCGGATTGTTTGGTGCGGCCATCGGCACTATGCCAACTTCTGCTTTTGCGGCAGGCATTACAGATATTGACATGTCAAATACGCCTTCTGAGTTTCTGCTTGGCGTTGCGGTGGGGGCGTTTTCTTGCGGCATTGTCACGACCTTGGTGAGCGCTTCTGAAGCGCGCCGGACTCGTCGTGAGGCCGCTGAGCATTTAGATAACACCGCGATGGCCCCAAAAAAGGAGAGGGTGGCCGATCCAAGCGAGGACTCTAGGCAGGCGATCCCATCCTCAAGCGAGGAATCTAAAACGAGCGCGGTGCACTTCTCGCCGAGCAGCCCTCTGCACTTGCAAGATGAGGCGACCTCAAATTTCCAAGATCTGACAGAAGACCAGGACGCTCAGCACGGGAAACCTGGCAAGGCGGCTGTAGAAGTGAAGGATGACCCAAAGGTCCCCTATGCCGAACATAAAGCGACGGACTATGCTGACATTGCCTCGAACTATGTGCAGCGATTGACATGGAAGCAGCGCATGGCCTCTCGTGCGCGTGGCGTGAAAGAGCTACTTGCCGAGCGTATGAGCCAGGACATGTTTGACGACCTGCCGGTCATCGAGCGTGCAGATGGCAGTGTCGGCGACGTTGGCACTGGTTGGTGGAATGCGGCGCTCAAAGATTCCATACGCCACGATTATGGCACGGCAGACGAGTCTGATTTACAAGACATCGACATGACAGGCGAGCATGGGCCGCTTGATGTCTTTCAACCAGCCTATGCCGCAGAGAAAATCCCGGCTTCTTATTCTACTGGTGCAGCTGCTGTTACTCAGGCGGCTTCGAGCACGGATGTGACAAGCGAGAGCACAGATGGAGGTGCTCAAAAGGGCAGGTATCAGATCTCTCAGCGTTTGGCGTATATCGATGAGGCTGCCTTTCCTGAAAAGAGCGAAGCAGATGCCTTTGACTCGACGGATGCATGGGAACTTTCGATGGCACGCATGGACGCCCAACGTGAAGACGCTTTGTCGGCCGAAGCGGCGCAGGAAGCTGAGGAGAAGAGGGCTGCAGAATCACCAACTGCAGTTTTGCCATTCCGTCCGCCGGCAGGACACCCAGAGGTTGTTGATACCGACAGCTATGTTGACTATCTCATAAAGCAAGAATTCTCTCGAAGCAGCTCTCAGGCCGTTCGCATGAAATCACGTGACTACCTGCATGTGATGGAAGGTGGGAGCCAGGCGGCACCCACAGTGTTTGCGATTCGCGGCAAGCACGAGTCCTATCATCCCAAGCATATGGCCAAGGCAGCCAAGTCCTCAGAGCAGCTCTGGGCTAACGAGGCCTAGCGAATGACAAAACATATGCTCAAGCATGCAAGCACGCGCCTGCCGCCGCGTTGGGGGTGGGCGGTTTTTCTCTTTGTGTGGTTGATGTTCATCTGGGGCCACTCTTTTGTCGTAGGTCCGGATTCCTCAATGGAAAGCGGACGTTTTGTCGAGTTACTGACACCGCTTTTCCATGCCGCGGGAGTTTTCGATACCGAAATCATGATATTTGTTGTACGGAAATGCGCTCACTTTAGCGAGTACTTCATCTTGTCGATTATTGTTGCGAACAATTGTCGTGTTCATGGATGGAAGTATTCCAAAGCGCTCATAGCATATCTTTACTCGATTGCAGTTCCGTTTATTGATGAGTCAATACAGCTTTTTATACCAGGGCGTCAATCCTCTTTGAGGGACGTAGTGATAGACACAGTTGGACTTGCTGTAGGCGCCTTTTTCACATGGGCGTATTTTCGTCATAAACATGCTAAGTTAGCCTGAGAGCTTAAACGTCGAATAAACGCCTGATTTTCTTAGTGAGAGACCTTTTTTACATAACTGTGTTACGTCCGTGAAAACGATCTGATAACGCGTTGCAGCATTCAAGCTTTGATGCCTACAGTGAATGCCGTCTTAAGGGTTCTCGACTTTTTTAGGAGGTACTGCAATGAAGTTCGCCGACGTGTCAAGAAGGGACTTTGTCAAGCTATGTGGGGGTGCGGGCGTCATTATTGGGGCAGGTTTGTCCCTTGCTGGCTGTGGCGGCAGCTCTAGCTCGACTTCAAGTGGCTCTGCGAGCAGTGCAAGCGGTGCCGCCTTCAAGATCGGTCACATCGGGCCACTGACGGGCTCTACTGCCATCTACGGTACGGCTACAAGCTATGGTACTCAGGTTGCTATCAACGAGGTCAATGCCGCAGGCGGAGATGTTCAATTCGACTTCAAGACCGAAGATGACACCGGCGTCGCGGAAACGGCCGTCAACGCCTACAACAACCTCAAGGACTGGGGCATGCAGATCTTGGTCGGTACGACAACGACAGCTCCGTGCGTGGCTGTCTCTTCTGAGACCAATACCGATAGCATGTTTGAAATAACGCCTTCTGCTTCTTCGACCGATGTAATTGGCGGTCAGCCAGACGCTGACGGCAACGTCTCGATCGCTCGCAAGAAGAACGTCTTCCAGATGTGCTTTACTGACCCTAACCAAGGTAAAGTCGCCGCCCAGACTGTCAAGGACAAAAGCCTCGGAAGCTCGATAGGCATCATCTACGACAACTCTGACACCTATTCGACCGGCTTGTATAACGGCTTCAAGGACGAGGCGCAGTCGCAGGGCCTCAATATCGTGTCCACCATGACCTTCACGGCTGACAACAACACCAACTTCTCCTCACAGCTCTCCGCGTGTAAAGATGCCGGCGCAGACATGCTTTTCTTGCCGATCTACTATCAGCAAGCCGGCCTCATCCTGCAGCAGGCCAAAGACATGGGCTATGCTCCGACGTTCTTCGGCTGCGATGGCATGGACGGCATCCTGACGCAAGAGGGCTTCGATTCCTCGTTGGCTGAAGGTCTCGTACTGATCACCCCATTTTCTGCTGACGAAGATGATGAGGCCGTTCAGTCGTTCGCTGAGGCATACGAAAAACTTTCCGATGGCACTGCGCCTAACCAATTTGCTGCTGACGCCTACGACTGCGTAAAGGCCATCACTGCAGCTATTGAGAAGGCTGGCGTGACGCCAGATGCAGAATTCACTGATATCTGCGATGCACTCGTTAGTGTCTTCACAGGAGGTGATTTCTCCTACGACGGGCTGACAGGTTCTAACATGACATGGGATGACACCGGCATGGTCTCGAAGACTCCTGTTTGTTTCGTGATTCAAAATGGCAAGTATGTAAAGATGTAGGGAGTCTTTTGACTCCCAGATAATAGCGGAGGCGACCTTTGAGTCGTCTCCGCTCTGTATATATTGAGGTGTTTTCAGAAAGGAGGGCGAATGAGCTTTCTCAGCACAATAATTAATGGATTGTCGCTTGGTAGTGTGTATGCTGTTATTGCATTGGGCTATACGATGGTCTACGGCATAGCCAAGATGCTGAATTTCGCCCATGGCGACATAATCATGGTTGGGGCTTATATTTGCTTTTACATGATGGGTCTGTTTGGCCTGTCGCCGCTCATTGCCGTTGCCATATCGGTTGTCGGCTGTACAGTGCTTGGCGTCTTCGTTGAGCGCTTCGCATACAAGCCACTGCGTGGTGCTCCGTCGCTTGATGTGCTTATAACTGCAATTGGAGTATCTTATTTTCTTGAGAACAGTGCATTACTCTTATGGGGAGCAGACCCGAAGACCTTTACTTCAGTCGTCCAACTGCCAGCCTTGCAGCTCTTTGATGGGCAGCTCATCATCACCGCGACGACGCTCGTCACTGTGATCACCTGCGTCGTGATCGCCATCATTTTGACGCAGTACACAAAGCGTGGCAAAATGGGTAAGGCAATGAGGGCAGTCTCTGAGGATAGAGGCGCAGCCCAACTCATGGGTATCGATGTTAACCGCACGATTTCTCTGACATTTGCTATTGGCTCAGGGCTTGCAGCTATCGCTGGTGTCCTTCTGTGCTCTGCATATCCGACTTTGACGAATATGACCGGTTCTATGCCTGGCATCAAAGCCTTTGTTGCAGCTGTGCTTGGTGGCATTGGGTCGATACCTGGCGCTTTCCTTGGCGGTCTGCTTTTGGGTGTAATTGAAATGCTTGCTCGCAGCTACATTTCGACCCAATTTTCTGATGCCATTGTTTTCGGTGTGCTCATTGTTGTTTTGCTCGTCAAGCCTGCAGGTTTGCTTGGCAAGCCTGTCAATGAGAAGGTGTAGGGCATGGCGAAGATGACAGCAAACGAAACTACGGCAGGCAAGCGTGGTCGACACAAGATGTCGCGCACGCTGCGCTCCAATCTCATTACCTTCGCTATTGTAATCGGCTTCTTCGTCCTTATGGAGATTCTGATAGCCACCCGTGTCCTCACTTACTCGCTGCGAGGACAGCTTGTCCCCATTTGCGCATATGCTTGCATGGCAATCTCGCTTAACCTCGTCGTTGGTATATCCGGTGAGCTGTCGCTTGGTCATGCGGGCTTCATGAGCATTGGTGCTTTCACCGGCGCTATTCTTTCAGTGGCGTTGGCGAATGCAATCTCAAACGAGGTAGTGTTGCTGCTTGTGTGCATGGTGATCGGTGGAATGATGGCAGGGATCTTTGGCTTTCTGATCGGCATTCCTGTTATGCGTCTTCACGGCGATTATCTCGCCATTGTTACGCTTGCATTTGGCGAGATCATTAAAAATATCTTGAACAACCTCTATGTTGGCCTCGACGCGTCTGGCTTGCATTTTTCTGTTGTTGGCACTGAGCAACTTGGCATGAGCAATGGAAAGGTGCTGCTTTCTGGTCCGAAGGGTGCAGTGTCAGTCAATCAGATATCCAGCTTCGTAATCGGTATTTTGCTCGTATGTGTCTGCCTAATTATTGCGCTCAACTTGATCCACAGCCGCTCTGGCCGCGCGATCATGGCAGTTCGTGATAATCGCATTGCTGCAGAGGCCTGTGGTATTAACTCAACGAAATATCGCATGATGGCTTTCGTGGTTTCCGCAGTGCTTGCAGGTATGGCGGGTGCTTTGTACGGCCTGAACTACTCCTCATTCATCCCAAGCAAATTTGACTTCAACAACTCAATTATGATCTTGGTCTTTGTTGTTCTTGGCGGCATTGGATCTATTCGCGGGGGCATCATTGCTGCAGCGGTACTGACAGTGCTGCCCGAAGCGCTGCGTTTCCTGTCTACCTACCGCATGCTCATCTATTCAATCGTGCTAATTGCAGCCATGCTTATTACCAATACGCCCCAGGCGCGTAACGTGCTGCGCAACATTCGTCTACGCCTGAAGGGAAGCCGTGGCCAAAGGCTTGCCACAGATGTTGTAAGCGCACATGTCGCAGATGCTACGAACGAAGCCAATGCGGAAGAGGATGGTGCCGATGAGTGAGTTTAAGCCTCGCGTCAAAGAGCGACGCGTCGATACCAAGATGGTCCCTCTTCCTTCAGATGTCATTGTTCCCGAGCGCGACGTTAGCGAGACGCCCGTGCTCGAATGCCGCCATCTCGGCATAGACTTCGGCGGCTTGCGTGCGGTACAGGATTTCAACCTCACCGTCGGCCACACGGAGATTGCAGGTCTCATAGGACCCAACGGAGCAGGCAAAACGACAGTCTTTAACCTGCTGACGAAGGTCTACCAGCCGACGCGTGGCATCATTATGCTTGATGGTAATGATACTGCTGGCATGAGCGTGCCGAAGGTCAATCAAGCGGGCATCGCGCGTACGTTTCAAAACATTCGCCTGTTCTCGCGGTTGAGCGTCGAAGACAACGTTCGTATTGGCTTGCATAATCAGATCAAGTGCTCGATGTTCGACGGTATCTTGCGTACGCCCCGCTATTTTAAGAGCGAGAAAGAAATGCATGAGCGCTCCCTTGCGCTTCTTGATGTCTTCGACATGGCGGATCAGGCAAATGAGGTCTCAGGCTCACTGCCCTATGGCGCGCAGCGTCGTTTGGAGATCGTGCGTGCTTTGGCGACAAATCCCAAGCTCCTCTTGTTGGATGAGCCGGCAGCAGGAATGAACCCATCAGAGACCTCAGACCTTATGGACAACATCCTCAAAATTCGTGACAAATTCCAAATTGCAGTCATGCTGATCGAACACGACATGGATCTTGTGATGGGTATCTGTGAGGGTATTGCCGTACTCAACTATGGCAAGATTATCGCTAAGGGCACGCCTGAGGAGATACAAAATAATCCTGAGGTCATCGAAGCCTATCTGGGAAAGCAAGTTGAAAAACCCGCGCGAACGCAAGCTGATGAGGCTGCTGAAGCTGTGGCACCAACTGATGGACAAGGGGAGGAGTAGCCATGGGAATGCTTTCGGTCTCCGACCTTAATGTCTATTACGGTTCCATCCATGCGATCAAGGGCATATCCTTCGATGTTGAGGAAGGGGAGATCGTCACCCTGATTGGGGCGAATGGAGCTGGAAAGTCGACGACGCTTAACTCCATAGCAGGCCTTCTTAAACCGCGCTCTGGTTCGATTACGTTTGGGGGGGAAAGCCTTATAGGCGTTCCTGCCTATCAGATTGTCAGCAAGGGCATTGCGATGTGCCCCGAAGGCCGTCGCATTTTCCTCAATATGAGCGTTGAGGAAAATCTTGACATGGGAGGATACACACGGCCTGACAGCGAGGCTGCAGAACGTAAGGAAAAAGTCTTTGAACTTTTTCCTCGCCTGAAAGAGCGCACGACTCAGTCTGCTGGCACCCTTTCTGGAGGCGAGCAGCAAATGCTCGCGATGGGTCGCGCTCTGATGAGCAATCCTCGACTCATCATGCTCGATGAACCATCGATGGGCTTGGCACCAATATTGGTGCAAGAGATCTTTGACATAATCAAAAATTTGCATGATACAGGCACCACTATTTTGCTTGTCGAGCAAAATGCTCAGATGGCTCTCTCCATTGCCAATCGAGCTTACGTGCTTGAGACTGGTCACGTCGCGATGAGCGGCTCGGCTGTCGATCTTGCCGCAGACGACCGTGTGCGGAAGGCTTACCTCGGCGGTTAAGAGCATAGCAGACGTATGTCGCTTCGATCTTTCTTACCATAGCAAACCTCATCTGCATCGCGCAGGAGTCATGACCCTTTCTGGGCTTAACTCCTGCGCGATGTTTGTGTGTTTATGAACATCCCTTCGATGTGACCCTAGTAAACGAGCTTTATGGCTGCTCTATGAACTACAGGAGGCTTGATGGGTTGTCGTCTTGCATGAGAGGTAAGTCGTTTCAGCAAACGGGTAGGATTGCACATGCTTGCGTAGCTTTCTGAAAGGACGTTTTTTGGCACACTCTGCAACAAGTGAGCTTGATCCTACGACAACCCGTCGCACATTGGAGCGCTTTTGGGACGTGACTCGCCGCATGCCTGCGATTACGGCGCTGTCCATCATCTCTTCTGTGGGCTATGTGGTTCTCCTTACGTTTGTAAATACCTATGTCATGGGTCTCATTGTTGACAGGGTGCAGGCAGGACAAGTTGCGCCACAAGATGTATGGCAGGTATTTGGGCCTTATGTCATTGCCCTTATTATTGTTAATGCCGTGGGGCAAGTCCTCTCGAAGTTGCAAGACTACAGCGTCTATAAGCTGGAGATCAATGGCAATTACACTTTGTCCCGCTTGTGCTTTGATACACTTTCGAACCAGTCAATGACATTTCATACCAGTCGTTTTGGCGGAGCTTTAGTGAGCCAGACGGGACGCTTCACCTCTGGCTACACTTCACTTGTCGACGTTGTCGTCTATTCGCTGATTCCCACTGTCGCTTCGATCATCTGCACGATCGTGATGCTTGCTCCCGTCGTGCCACTGTATGTCATCATCTTGTTTGTGGCTCTCGTTGCGTACGTTTTTGTCGCCTATCGCCTCTACAAGAAGATATTGCCGCTGTCCGAGGCGAGCGCGTCTGCGCAAAACAGGCTTTCTGGAGTGTTGTCGGATGCTGTCACGAACATCTTGGCTGTAAAGACCTCAGGCCGCGAAGACTATGAGCGCAAGCTTTTCGATGAGGCTGATCGCGAGTCCTTGCATGCCCAGTCAGCCACGATGAAGGCGATGCTTGCGCGCGGGTTTACCACCAGCGCGATGATAACAGGCATTATGGCCATAGCGTCGGTGTTCACGGCCGGTGGCAATGCGTGGTTTGGCATCAGTGCCGGCACGCTTGTGATGATGTTCACCTACACCTATAACCTCACCATGCGCGTCAACTACTTCAACTCTATGATGCAGCGCATCAACAATGCCTTGGGTGACGCCTCTGAGATGACGCGCATCCTTGATGAGCCACTGCTGGTGGAGGACGCCCCCGATGCTGTGGAGCTTGCCGTCCGCAAGGGTGTCATCGACTTCGAGCATATAGGGTTTGCCTATCCTGACGCCCCTGCCGGGCAGAAGGTCTTTTCCGATTTGACGCTTCACATTCCTGCTGGGCAGCGTGTCGGCCTGGTGGGAAGGTCGGGTTCAGGCAAGACGACGCTCACCAAATTGCTGCTACGCCTTGATGATGTGCAAGAGGGGCGTGTACTCATTGACGGGCAGGAGATCTCCCATTGCACACAGCAAAGCTTGCGTCGGCAGGTGGCCTATGTACCGCAGGAACCCTTGCTCTTTCACCGTTCCGTCTATGACAATATCGCCTATGGGCGTCCGGGCTCCAGTGACGAGAAGGTACTGACTGCGGCACAAGAGGCGAACGCGCTCGAGTTTATTGAGCGCCTGCCCGCAGGTCTCAAGACGATCGTGGGAGAGCGGGGCGCCAAGCTATCAGGCGGGCAGCGACAGCGCATCGCAATCGCACGGGCGATTTTAGTGGATGCGCCCATTCTTGTGCTCGATGAGGCGACATCTGCCCTTGACTCTGAGAGTGAAGCGCTCGTGCAAGGCGCCCTTGAAAACCTCATGCACAATAGAACCACCATTGTGGTAGCCCATCGCCTTTCGACGGTTGCCGCGCTTGACCGCATTGTCGTGCTCGCTGGTGGCCGCATCGTAGAAGATGGAACTCACCAGCAGCTCATCAAGGCAGGCGGGGAGTATGCTGGGCTTTGGGAGCGTCAGACTGGCGGCTTTCTCGAGGGCGAAGACTGAGATTGTCTTGTGCACAAGATGTTATTGACAGCCATGTGGCACATCTTTATAGTGATCTCATCGAGTAGCGGATGCTACGTGGCGAAGGAAGAGAAAGCATAGATGCAGACTCCTATGGCAAAGATGCTTCAAGGGCAGGACATGGTCTCTGCTCTTGTCATCTCTGCCAACCTATCCCTATCTGCACAGCTGCTAGCGTAGGGCGTATGCCCCGTCTCTCCTCCTTGTCTTTTCTTCTTCTGGTGTGGTTATAACTGACGTGCAAGGTCGAGGGCGCTTACGGTAGCATGCGCCCGTCAAATTACCCCCAAACATATTAAGTGGCCTTCAGGCTGGCCCTTTCTTGTCAGAAGTCACAAGGGAGAATTTCATGACTCGTAAGATCGACATTTTTGACACAACATTGCGTGACGGGGAGCAAAGCCCTGGTGCCTCTATGAATACCGAGGAAAAGCTCGTGATTGCCCAAGAGCTGATCCGCATGGGCGTTGACGTCATTGAAGCTGGCTTTCCGATCTCAAGCCCTGGGGATTTCAGGAGTGTGCAAGAGATAGGCCGCCTTGCAGGCGACAGCTGCGTTGTGTGCGGCTTGACACGGGCGGTAGACAAGGACATTGATCGCGCTGTGGAGGCACTGAAGACGGCGAAGCGGCCTCGCATACACACAGGTCTCGGCGTTTCGCCATCTCACCTGAGGGAAAAGCTGCGCATCACAGAAGACGAGTGTGTTGAGCGTGCCGCTCACTGCGTCAGATATGCCAAGAAATATGTCAATGACGTCGAGTTCTATGCGGAGGATGCGGGACGCTCTGACCAAAGCTTCTTGATACGCGTGATACAGGCTGCCGTCGATGCAGGAGCCACTGTCGTCAACATACCAGACACCACAGGATACTCGCTGCCTGAGGACTTTGGCGTGCGCATCCGGAGCCTTCAAGAGAATGTGCGCGGCATCGAAAATGTCACGATAGCCGTCCATACCCATAACGACCTCGGCATGGCGACAGCCCTTGCGCTTGAGGGTGTGAAAAATGGGGCAACGCAGATCGAATGCACCATTAACGGCCTTGGCGAGCGCGCTGGCAACACAGCTCTCGAGGAAGTTGTCATGGCTCTTAAGATGCATGGTGATGAACTCGATGGCCACACTGACATAGTGACGGGCGAGCTCACGCGCGCAAGCCATCTCGTCTCTCGCATTACCGGTATGAATGTGCAGGCAAACAAAGCCATCGTTGGCTCGAATGCCTTTGCCCACTCGTCAGGCATCCATCAAGACGGCGTGCTCAAAGCGCGTGACACCTATGAGATCATTGATCCAGCAGATGTGGGGGCTGGCTCGTCTCAGATTATCTTGTCTGCGCGCTCCGGCCACGCCGCCCTCCGTCATCGCCTCGGTGAGTTGGGATATGCCTTTGCTGACAAAGAATTCGATGATATCTACGAGCGCTTCTTGGAAGTGGCCGATCAGAAGAAAGAGGTCTACGACGAGGACCTCGAATCGATCGTCCAAGAGCGGCAGCGCGACATAAAGGCTATCTACACGCTTAATGCATTGCAGGTGACCTGCGGTGACCCTTTGATTCCCACGGCGACAGCCACCGTGACCGACGAGAGAGGAAGAGCCTCGGTGAGTTGCGCTACGGGGACGGGGCCGGTCGATGCAGCCTACAAGGCAGTCGACAAGGTCGTAGAGAAGCACGGTGACCTCACTGAATTTTCTGTGAAGGCAGTAACTCGTGGCATAGATGCAATCGGCGAGGTCACGGTCCGCATCTCAGGTCAAGACGGCCACATCTACACCGGACGTGGCGCTGACAATGACATCGTTGTCAGCTCGGCCAAAGCCTACGTCAACGCAATCAATCGAATGATATCCACAGCCCGTTCTCGGATGGAGGCCTAGCATGAGCAGGCCAATGACTATTGCAGAAAAAATCCTGGCCGCCCATGCGCAGCTGCCTGAGGTTAGACCGGGACAGCTCATCGAATGCGACCTCGACATGGTATTGGCAAATGACATCACAGCGCCGATCGCCATTAAGACCTTTGGAGAGCTCGGCGCGACAGAGGTTTTCGACGCGGATCGCATATGCCTTGTCCCTGATCACTATGCTCCTAACAAGGACATCAAAAGCGCGCGGCAGACAAAGATCGTTCGTGACTTCGCTCACTCCCATCATATTAGCCACTACTGGGAGGTGGGCTGCATGGGCATAGAGCATGCGCTGCTTCCCGAGCAGGGGGTTGTGGGCCCAGGCGATCTCATAATCGGCGCTGACTCGCATACCTGTACCTATGGGGCGCTTGGTGCGTTTTCAACAGGCGTTGGCTCGACCGATGCGGGCGTTGGCATGGCGACTGGCCAAGCGTGGTTCAAGGTTCCGTCAACAATTAGTGTCGAGCTTACAGGCCAAATGACCCCTGGCGTCACCGGCAAGGACCTCATCTTGCACCTCATTGGCATGATTGGCGTCGACGGAGCCTTGTACCAGGCACTCGAATTTCGCGGCTCAGCTGTGGAGCAGCTTTCCATGGAAGCACGTATGACGATTTCCAACATGGTGATAGAGGCTGGGGCTAAGGCTGGCATTTTCGAAGTGAACGGTATCGCACGCAGCTGGCTTGAAGGTCGAACGGAGCGTCCATGGACCGCATATCGCTCTGACCAAGACGCCGCATATGCTCGCAAGATCGAGATCGAACTGTCCGCGCTTGAGCCGACCGTCGCATGGCCGCACCTCCCATCAAACACAAAAACGGTGGCCGAGAGTCGCAGCGTCAAGATTGACCAAGCCGTAATTGGTTCTTGTACAAACGGCCGCATTGAAGACATGCGCGCTGCCGCAGAGGTTATGCGCGGCCATCAGATCGCAGATGGCGTGCGCTGCATTGTGATACCTGCGACGCAAGCAGTCTATCGGCAGTGCATGCATGAGGGGCTCACGGACGTCTTCCTTGACGCGCACTGTGTCGTTTCGACGCCCACCTGCGGTCCCTGTTTGGGCGGTTACATGGGCATCCTCGCTGATGGAGAGCGCTGTATCTCGACGACGAACCGCAACTTCGTCGGGCGCATGGGAGCTAAGACGAGCGAGGTCTACCTCGCAAGCCCTGCCGTCGCTGCGGCAAGCGCCGTGGCGGGCCACATAGCGCTTCCAACAGATTTGGACTGATCAGCTTAGCATTGGCAAAGGAGAAAAAATGTACTACGAAGGCATGGCGTTTCGCTACGGAAGAGATGTGAACACGGATGTCATCATCCCCGCGCGCTATTTGAACACCTCTGATCCAAAAGAGTTGGCAAAGCATGCCATGGAAGATATTGATGAGACTTTTGCCGAAAAGGTCAGGCCGGGGGACATCATCGTCGCTGACGAGAACTTCGGCTGCGGCTCATCGCGGGAGCATGCTCCCGTCGCCCTCAAGGCAGCAGGTATCAGCTGCGTAATCGCAAAAAGCTTTGCGCGCATCTTCTATCGCAATGCGATCAACACTGGGCTTGCGATCATGGAATGCCCTGCAGCTTGTGATGCGACCAAAAATGGAGAGAAGATAAGTGTTGACACACAGACGGGCACGATTTGCAATGAGACGACAGGGCAGCGTTTCACTGCAGAGCCGTTTCCGCCTTTCATAGCTGAGATCATTGAGGCCGGCGGCCTCGTAAAGAGGACCAGAGAAAAGCTTGCGCCGAGGGCCAAAAGTGGAGGAGAGCTGTGAAAACCTATACGATCTGTACGCTGCCGGGCGATGGCATTGGACCCGAAATCATGCAAGAAGGAAAAAAAGTGCTCTCTGCCGTCGAAGAGGCTGGTGATGTCTCTTTCGTTTGCAACGATGCGCTTCTGGGCGGTTGCGCCATCGACGCCGCGCGCAACGCTGGCGAGGTCCTCACTGCCTTTCCCGAAAAAACACGCACTGCTGCGCAGGCCGCTGATGCCGTGCTGCTTGCCGCCGTCGGAGGCCCGAAGTGGGATACGACCGATCCGCAGGCGGCTCGCCCGGAACAAGGTCTTCTTGGCATTCGCAAAGCGCTGGGACTTTACGTGAACCTTCGTCCTGTGCACGCCTTCAAAGCACTGGCCGAGGCGTCAACGCTTAAGCCAGACCATATGAAAGACGTTGACTTCCTTATAGTAAGAGAGCTTACCGGCGGACTTTACTTCGGCAAGCGCGTCACTGACCCTGCAAGGGCTGGAGCTGGCGTGGACGGCTCAATCGGTCGCTATGCCTCCGATGCCTGCGAGTACAGCGAGTACGAGATTGAGCGGGTGATCCGTTGGGCATATGAGGCTGCGAACAGGCGTCCCCGGCATCGCCTTGTGAGCGTTGACAAGGCAAACGTCCTTGCCACAAGCCGACTTTGGCGCTCTATCGCCCATGAGATGGCAGCTGAATACCCACGGGTCAAATCAACCGACATGCTCGTGGATAATTGCGCTATGCAGCTTATTGCTAACCCCTCTCAATTTGATGTCCTCGTTACGGAAAATACCTTCGGCGATATTCTCTCTGACGAGGCGGCCCAGCTTACGGGGTCGCTTGGCATGCTTGCAAGCGCATCGATCGGGACAGGCACGCCGTTGTTCGAGCCAAGCCATGGATCAGCTCCTGACATAGCTGGTCGGGGCGTCGCCAATCCCCTTGCCCAGATAGGTTCCGTGGCATTGATGCTGCGCTATGCATTTGGGATGACTCACGAAGCTGCGGCGATCGAAGCCTCTGTCGAAGACGTCTTAGATGCCGGCTGGCGCACTGCGGACATAGCAGATGCCTCTACTGCCCAAGATCAGGTTATTGGTACCTCTAAGATGGGCGATGAGGTTGTTGCCGCCTTGCGCCACCATCTTGCGTAGGGAGCCCTTGGAGCTCCCCACTGCGCCTCGCGCGCAGTGGCCTCTTGCTCTTCTAGCTGTTCTCAGCAGGCAGGAATGCGCCTGCCTTCTTCTGGTGGTGCTGACCATGGCTGGACATGCGGGCGATGATGGAGCCGAACGATGCGGCAATGATCTGCTGAAAAAGGGTTCCCATCATGACGGGAAACAAGACCTCGGCAGGAAAGAAGGCTGCTGCGATGACAGCGCCAGAGGATATATTGCGCATGCCACAGGTGTAGCACATCGTCACAAAGTTAGCCTGTGTTTGATGGGTGGCCCGCGCGAGGGCCATGCCGAGTAGGTAGCTTGAGAATGCGAAGAGTCCGATGAAGGCCATGACCCCCCACATTTGGGGTGTCATATGGTGCATCTGATCGGAGATCTCGGTGGAGTTCGTACCGATGATGAGGGGCAATAAGATCTTGCAGGCAGGAGACAGCGCAGGGGAGAGAGTTTCCTTTCCCCAGCCATGCGTGCGCTCGTTGAGGGCCGTCCCTGCCAAGGCGGGCAGGGCGATCTCGAATATCATGTCAAACATCATGGTGAACACGTCGACGTCAACAGATTGCCCCATCAGTATCTTGAGCGTGAAGGGTATGGTAAATGGGGCTAGTACTGTCGAAAGCAGTATTGCGGCGAGCCCGAGAGAAATGTTGCCCTCATACATGGTAAGCCACATGAAGGCGCTCACAGCAATAGGCGTAGCGTATTCAAGCGTTGTGCCGCATACGAGATTTGCGTCGCCTCCAAAAAAGACGAGTGCGAGAAGATGGGCAATAAAAGGAATTATCACGAGCGTCGTGGCAAGAATCAAAAGCAGGGGCTTGGGCCGGCGAAAAACCTCCAGCACCTGATGGAACGTGTTGTTAAGTGAGCCCTGGAAGGTCAGCACCGCAAACATCACGGGTACCGCCGGAATGAGCCATGACAAGGAAGAAGGGGCAAGGATGCCAATTAAAAGAGCAATAGGAACTATGATCACAATATGGGATCCCAGGATCCTTCCTAGGGCTTGCCATCTTTCCACCGAACACTCCTTTTCTCTGAGCTGAAACAGCACGCTCATGCTGGCCTGCTACGATAGCACGCTGTTGTTGTCGCCTTGCGAATGGCTAAAAAATTTTATCGCTGCGCAAAGAAGCGCATGTGCTCTGCAAAAAACACATGCTTCTATAGGTCTAGACGAACGGCGCCGGTGCTGCACGGATGGAGAAGGAAGGCCTTGACTCCTCGCTTGCCTCCCTCAGCTTCGGCCACGCTCTCCATCGCGCTGATTGTGTCAATGACAGATTTTGCATGCGCATCTCCGTCACAGATGGCAAGCATCGTGGCTCCAGATCCAGAGATCACGAAGGCAGACGCTCCCGCGGCAAGTGAGGCGGAGCGAAACGCCTCATAGTCGGGGATGAGCTTGGCACGATACGGCTCGTGCAGCCTGTCATGGGCGCAGGCGGCGATGAGCTGCGCATCGCCGGCTTCAAGGGCGTGAACCATCGCGACGCAGCGTCCCGTCTGCCAGACGGCAACTGACAGGGGGACTTCGGACGGCAAGACGCGTCGCGCGTCGGAGGTGCGCACCTCATAGGGGGGGACAATGGCAACGAAGCGTAGCTTGTCTGCCACATCAAAGCGTATCGTCGTCACTTCCCCAGCGTCGACAAATGAGCAAACGAGTCCACCGAGGACCGCTGGTGCAATGTTGTCAGGGTGTCCCTCGAGCGAAGTGGCGAGGCGCAGTGTGGCTTTGCGGTCGATAGCTTGGCCACCAAGCAGCTGCGCAGCACAAATGCCAGCGACGATGCAAGCGGAGCTTGAGCCGAGCCCCCCCGCGAGGGGGATGGGCGAGTTGATGTTTATGGAAAGCAGCCCAGAAGGCAGGCCCCATGCCCTGCACGCGTGCAGATACGATGTCCAAACGAGGTTGTCGGCTCCCCGAAAGCGCTGAGGGCAGCCAGCGATATGAAGCTGGCCGTCGTCAGATGCCTCGAAATGAAAGCTTGCCTCAAGATCAAGAGCGATGCCAAGGCAGTCAAACCCTACGCCGACATTAGCCGAGGTGGCAGGAACGCGGATCGTGACGCTCATGAGAAGACCTTCTCCGCCGCTTGCTCGACAAAATCTGACATTTGGCCCTGCTCACAGGTACCCGTATGAAGCTGGGGCAATGAGCGAAGCTCGAAAAGCTGCTGGGGAATTGACATGCCGGTCATGTCATGCAGCCTGTCCATGCAGGCGAAGCCGTCCATCCCTGACACGTCGGCTCCCAAGGCGGCAAGAACGTCAGAGGAGAACTTATAGGGATTGGCAGTTGATAGGCAAATGCGCGGAACGCCAGGAGTATGTGGGGTCTCAGACAACACATGAGCGGCCACGGCCGTATGTGGATCGATGAGCAAGCCCTCATCTTCCCATGTTTGTTGAATCGTCGCGCGCGTTTGTTCGTCAGTGGCCTTTCCGCATGAAAAAACGTTCTTCATCTGATTGAAGACCGCATTAGACACATGGTAATGTCCTTCACTGGCAAGCTGTTCCATCAGTTGTCTCACATAAGCGCAGTCTCCGCCTGAGAGGTAATACAGCAGACGCTCTAGGTTTGAGGAGACGAGAATGTCCATGGAAGGGGAAATCGTACGCTTGAAAGGTCGAAGTCGGTTATAGATGCCGGTGGATATGAACTCCGTCAGCACATCGTTCTCGTTGGAGGCGACTGTCAGTCGAGCGACTGGCAGTCCGAGCAGCTTTGCGTAGTAGCCTGCCAGCACATCCCCGAAGTTGCCCGTTGGCACACAGTACTCAACCTCATCGCCCACATGAATTACGCCACTGCGAACAAGCTGCGCATATGCGGAGAAATAATAGCTTACCTGTGGCACGAGGCGACCGACGTTGATTGAGTTGGCGCTTGAAAGCACTGTGTTGGCCGCAGCCAGCCTTTCTGCCAAAGCAGGGTCTGAAAAGATGCGCTTCACCTGGGTCTGAGCATCATCGAAGTTGCCATGGATCCCGCAGACAGCGACATTGTCGCCTCTCTGCGTGACCATTTGCAAATGTTGTATGTCAGAGACGCCTCCTGCGGGATAAAAGACCGTCACGCCGGTGCCTGCTACATTGGTAAACCCCTCCAGGGCCGCTTTGCCTGTGTCGCCGGAGGTGGCGCAGACGATCATCACGTTGTTAGCGCTGTGCAAGTCTTGGCGCGCGACCGACATAAGGCGCGGCAGCATTTGAAGGGCGACGTCCTTGAAGGCGCATGTAGGGCCGTGCCAAAGCTCGAGAAGCCAATCATCTCTGAAGGGGACAAGCGGCGTGATAGCAGCTGTGTCGAAGCGTGGCCCATAGGCAGAGCTGACGCAGCGGGAGACCTCTTCGCGGGAGAAGTCGGGCAGCAGCAGCGCAAGGATGTCCTTGGCAATGCCAAGGTAATCTTTCGAGCACACGGATGCGAGGTCAGCTGACAATTCGCCTTGTGTGAGCGCGTCTGAGACGAACAGTCCCCCGTCTGGCGCCAAGCCAGCCAAGATTGCTTGCTTACTTGTTACGGAATGAGACGCGTCACGCGTGCTGTGATACAAATTTGACAAGGTTGCTCCTCGTCCCGTGGCCTGTATGCTGCTTAAAAGCTATCATAACGGTGTTTCGTTATGCCTATCGTATAACTGTCAACAAAAGATTGGAACAAGATGGACATCGCTCTGCTTGGTCATGGCACGGTTGGCCGAGGCGTCGACAAAATCTGCTCTACGCTTGCTGGCGTAGATGTCACACGTATTCTCGAATTGCCTGATCGCTGTACGGATGAGCGAATGACTTCACATTTTGACGAGATCGTAGGAGATCCTGACATACGTCTCATCCTAGAGTGTATGGGAGGCCTTGAGCCAGCCCATACCTACATCGCTGACGCACTTGCTGCGGGTAAAAGTGTCGTCACCTCCAACAAGGCAGTTGTGGCCGCCAACCTTGCCGAGTTTGTCGAGCTTGCCCATACGACAGGCGCAACCTTGATGTGTGAGGCATCCGTCGGCGGGGGAGTCCCATGGCTTTCCTCTATTCGAAAGGTGCGTCGCATTGACAGCATCTCCGCATTTTCTGGCATCATGAATGGCACAACCAACTACTTGCTCACGACCTTGGCAAAGGGCGACGAGACCTTCGACGAGGTGTTGAAGGAAGCTCAGAAGCTCGGCTACGCTGAGCGTGATCCCTCTGCTGACATCGATGGCATCGACGTGGCCAATAAGGTCATAATAAGCTGCCTCGCTGCCTTCGATGCGCTTTGCCCGAACAGCTTGCCTGTTACAGGCATTCGCACCTTGAAGAAGTCTGATGTGGATCTGTTTGCTGTGCATGGCCGGACTGTCAAACTCATAGGTCGTGCGCTGCGCCAAGGAGATCGCTTTGCCGCATGCGTAGAGCCTGTGGCGTTGCCTGCCAGCTATGTCGAGGCAAACGTGCCAGCGAACTTCAATATCTTGGGGCTGAGCGCTACTACTGTCGGCGACCTGAAGTTCTACGGTCAAGGCGCAGGCTCTTTGCCGACAGGCAATGCGATGCTGCAAGATGTGCTTGACTATGCCGCTGGCGAGCGCCCAGAGTTCCACATTTGCAAAGACCTTGTTTTCGACCCGAGCCTATTCGTTGGGGACTATGTCTTGCGTGCCGATGACGCAACGGCTCTTGAAGGATGCACCATGGACTGGCGCTCTTACGGAGCAAATGCGTGGCTCGTTCGTGATATTGACCCGATAGTTGCGAAGAGGCTGCTTAGCCTTGCCCGGACTTCTGATCCTGAAGCGATCATTTTCGCGCGCCCACGAAAGGACATCTAACCTATGATCAAGGTAGCAAAATTCGGCGGCTCTTCAGTTGCGACCGCCGATCAGTTCCGCAAAGTAAAAAAGATTGTCGCGGCCGACCCTGACCGCCGCTTCGTTGTCGTTTCGGCCATAGGCAAGCGTACAGCCGACGACAACAAGATCACCGACCTGTTGCTTCTCGTAAATGCACATGTGAAGTATCACGTTGACTGCCATCCACTACTCTCCCAGATCGAGCAGCGCTTCGTCAACATCACCAAGGAGCTTGGCCTTGCATTTCCGGTGGCCGAGAAGTTCGATGAGTTCTCCTCTGTGATTGAGAGCCTCTCGCCTGAGTACATCGTTTCGCGCGGTGAGTGGTTCACGGCTCATCTTTTGGCGGAGTATCTCGGTTACCCGTTTGTTGATGCCGCCGACGTGATCGTCTTTCATCATGACGGAAAGGTCGATCTCGAGCGTACTGCCGCTCGTGCTAAGGAGGCAGCGCAACGCAGCGATGGACGCTTTGTTTTGCCGGGCTTTTACGGGTGCACTGTCGATGGGACCTTCAAGCTCTTCCAGCGCGGCGGAGGAGACATCACCGGTGCCGTGCTTGCTCGTTGCCTTGAGGCTAACGTCTACGAGAATTGGACAGACGTTTCAGGGTTCCTGTCGGCCGATCCGCGCATAGTTGACAACCCCCGTCCCATTCACCGCATTACGTTTGATGAGATGCGCGAGCTGTCCTATATGGGAGCGTCTGTGCTCCAAGAGGACTCGATATTTCCTGTGCGCGAGGCCAATATTCCAATTCAGATCAAAAATACGAACGATCCCGATGCGCCGGGCACGACCATTCGCGAGACAGCGGAGCAGCGTGAGGTTGAGCATCTCATCACGGGCATTGCGGGTCGCCGCAACTTCACTTCTGTTCACATACAAAAGGCCCACATGTCCGACAAGATAGGCATCGTAAGGTCTGCGCTATCCATCTTTGAGCGCTATCATGTGTCTGTCGAGCATATCCCCACCGGCGTTGACTCCTTTGGCGTGGTCGTTAGAAGCGAAGATGTGAAGGACTCCATCTATCCGATCGTTGCGGACCTGCGGCGCGAGCTCGAGCCTGATGACATCACAGTTATGGACAAGCTCGCGCTGATCTCAATCGTCGGCCGCAACATTCGCCGTCGTCCAGGCTCGTCCGGACGGATTTTCGGGGTGCTTGGCGAGGCTGGGATCAACATTCGTATGATCACGCAAAGCTCGCAGGAGATATCGATCATCGTAGGCGTCAGCAACGATGATTTTGAGCGTGCGATTCGCGTAATGTACGACAGGTTCGCCGCCCATGCGAAAGTCTAGAATTGTCGGCAGCCGAGACGGCTGCCCTGTGCCATGAGAAGATCTGTGAAGAGGAGAAAAAGATGAGCGAGAAAGTCATCGCCATACTTGGCGTCACCGGCGTCGTCGGTACGCAAATGCTCCAATGCCTTGAGGAGCGCAATTTTCCCGTGAGCAGGCTCGTTCCGCTTGCAAGCGCCCGTTCCGCAGGCAAGACGGTCCATTTTCAAGGAAATGACGTCAAAGTCGTTGAGGCGACACCTGCGGCCTTCGAGGGCGTTGACATTGTGCTCGGCGCCGCGGGAGATAAGACGGCCAAAGCCCTGCTGCCTGAAGCTGTTCGGTGCGGAGCGGTCTGTGTCGACAACAGCCATGCCTTCCGCCTAGACCCTGACGTGCCTCTTGTCATTCCTGAGATCAACCCTCAAGACGTGCAGGCAAACAAGGGAATCATAGCTAATCCAAACTGCGCCACGATAATCGGCCTTGTGCCGACATGGCCACTTCACCAGGCGGCAGGCCTTCGCCGCCTCATCGTCTCGACGTATCAGGCGGCATCTGGCGCTGGAATGGGTGGCCTGCGCGAGCTCGAGCGCGAGACCCAAGCTGTTGCTGCTGGAAAGCAGGTAGGAGAGACGACGCCATTTCCTCGTCAGCTCGAGCACAACCTCTTTCCCCAAATCGGTGGTTTCGACGAGGTTGGGTACACCTCCGAGGAAGTGAAGATGGGCAATGAGGGTCGCAAGATCATGCACCTGCCGAACTTGCGTGTAAATTGCACTTGCGTGCGCGTTCCTGTTGTACGCTCGCATGCAGAGTCGATCACGGCAGAGTTTGATCGTGAGCTTTCGCCGCAGGAGGCTCGGAGCATCCTTGCAAAGGCCCCCGGTGTGAGACTTATCGATGATCCCTCGGCTGCAGACGCCACCTTGCGCTACCCGACTCCGCTTGACTCTACGAATCAAGATCTCGTGCTCGTCGGCCGCGTTCGTCGGGACGTCTCCGCCCCCGATGGGGTTTTCTCTCTCACGTACTGGACCTGTGGCGACCAGATTCGCAAGGGCGCCGCTACCAACGCAGTTCAAATCGCTGAGATGCTGGTATAAATTTGCAGCATTACGCACTTGCCCATGGTGTGGCTCGGATCCCGCATCATGGGCAGGTGCGTAAAATGCTGCAGCCTGCCACGCTCATCTCTGCTAGAAAGCTATGGCGGAGAAGCCTGTCACCCCCTGAGCGGCTGGAGTGTTTATGCGTCTGCGGCTGGACGAGCGAGGAAGGCTTGTGTGCGTGGATCTTTTGGATGCTCTATGACCTGCTCGGGCGTGCCCTGCTCTACGATGCGGCCGTCGATGAGGAAAGCCACGCGGTCAGAGACAGCGCGTGCGAAGTCCATCTCATGTGTCACGATGCCGACAGCCATCCCCTCTTTGGCAAGCCCCCTGATGATGCGATGTATATCCTCGGTGAGCTTGGGGTCCAAGGCGCTTGTTGCTTCGTCAAAAAACATCACGCGGGGGTTCATGCACAGGGCGCGTGCGATTGCGACGCGCTGCTGCTGGCCGCCGGAAAGCTCGCAGGGAACCTTGTCGGCGTGCTCGGTTAGCCCAAGCTGATCGAGAAGGCGATCAGCCTCCTGGCGCACCTCGTCCTCGGCTCTTTTCTGCACAACGAGTGGTGCATCCATGATGTTTTGGCGGACGCTCATATGTGGGAAGAGATTGTAGTTTTGAAAGACGATGCCGAAGCGCATGCGAGCCTTGCGCATCGTGCCTTTGTCATAGACGGCTGGGCGTATTTCAAGGGCGTGGCTTGCCTCTGCTGTAGCGTCTTTCCGTGTCCGCGCATCAAGTTCGCTGCCCTGCGGTTGGCAGACGACAAGGCTATCGTAGGCCAGCTCGCCGGCATCAAAGGTGTCAAGTAGCGTGAGGCATCTGAGAAGCGTTGACTTGCCTGCCCCAGAAGGACCTATGATGGAAAGGATCTCTCCTCGGGCTATGCTGAGAGACACATCGTGGAGGACCTCTTTTTCGCCGAATGCCTTGCGCGCGCCGCTCAGAAAGACGGCTGGCAACCCCACGACAGAGCTGAAGCTCACATCTGGCGTCGGAATGGCACGCATTTTCTTACCTAGCTTGGACATCTTCTTTGACCTCTCGCGTCTAGTCGTGATAGTAGGAGAGCTTTTTCTCTCCACGCCTGAGGACCCACTCAATGAGAAGACACGTCACCCAGTAGATGCCTGCGGCGATCACGAAAGGAAGCATCGTTCGCTGACTTGCGACAAGGGCGCGCCCAGTCGTGAACATCTCTGCGACACCTATGGAAAAGGCAAGTGAGGTGTCTTTGACAAGAGTCACTATCTCGTTGCCCATGGCTGGCAAGATGTGCTTAATGACTTGGGGGAAGATGATGCGGAAAAACGTTTGCGCATGCGAGTAGCCCAGCACCTCGGCAGCCTCATACTGACCCTTTGGCATTGATTGTATGCCTGAACGGTAGATCTCTGCAAAGTAGGCCGCGTAATTGACGATGAAGGCGATCATTACCGCGACCATCATATAAGATGGGCCGGTTTGAATGCCAAAGACATAATAAGGGGCGAAAAACACGGCGAACATCTGCAGCATCAAAGGTGTGCCCCTCATCAGCGAGATATAGACCGCCATAAGCCATGCAAGCGGCTTCACGTGTGAAAGCCGGCCAAGTGCGACAAGGGCACCCAGGGGTACGGCACCGACCAAGGTCAAGAAAAATATCTGAAGGCTCACCCCATAACCGGAGATGAGCATGCTGAACATTGTAGATGGACTCACATATCCTCCCACGTTAGCTTGGGCGTTGCCGACAGCGCCACTTGCCGCCTATGCCTTTGGCAGGCACCACAGATCATAGGAGACGCCTTGATCAGCGTATTTGTCACAGAGTTGTTTAACGGTGCCATCTGCGTCAAGAGCTTGTAGGTTCTTCTCGACCTGCTTGGCCAAGGCCTCTCCCTCGTCAGTCTTAGCGAATCCGACGCCAAAGTGCTCAGAATTCAGTGCCTCGTCGAGGATCTTGAACTCATTGGCCTTGTCACCGATATTGTAGACCGCTACAGGGTAGTCGATAGCGACGGCATCGTAGGTCCCCTGCTCGAGGTCCATGAAGGCCGTGTTGTAGTTGTCTATGGTGTCGAGCTTGGCAAAGCTGGCGCCGAGGCCTGCCTGCGCTCCGCCGGAGGAGAGGAGCTCAAGGGCGGCTGAGTCGGTCTGCGTGATGACATTTTTTCCTGCGAGGTCGTTGAGGCTCGTGATATCAGAGCTGGCTTTCACAACGATGACCTGGCGGTTTTCCATGTATGCATCAGTAAAGGCATAGTCGTTTTCGCGCCCCTCAATGGTAAAGCCGTTCCAGATGCAGGTGATCTGCCCTGAGTTCAAAAGGGCATCCTTTGCGTCCCACGAGATTGGAGAAGGCGTATATGTCCAGCCCTCCTTGTCGCAGACGGCTTGGGCCAAATCGAGGTCGAAGCCCGTGTAGCTGCCGTCGTCGCCGACATAGCCATAAGGTGGAAACTCTTGGTCGAAGCCGACAATGAAATTGCCATCGAAGCCAGCGATGCCTGTAGATGAAGAGGCGGAACCGGAAGCAGAGCCAGACGTCGCGCCTGAGGCCCCCGACGTCGATGAAGCGCCGCAGCCTGCAAGCCCTGCGAGTGCTGCCGTCCCAAGCGCAACCATACCGCCCTTGAGAAACTTCCTGCGATCGAATGCCAAGATATATGCTTTCCCGTCTTGCTTCATGCTTTCCCCACATCCCTTGATAAGACAAATACAGCAAGCACTTTATCACACTAAAGTACAAAGATGAAAGAGCAATATCGTCACAGCGGCGCTGTGTGAGTTGGCTGCGTCTTTGGCACCGGCTTTTCTCGCGTGCTTCATCGTACGTCTTGAAGGTTGAGCAGCTGCGCACTCTCGACATGTGCTTGCAGTGCGTCGAACAGCGCCAACTTGTCATTTGCCTCAATGGCGGTAAGGATCGACCTGTGCTGCTGCACTGTTTGCGCCAAGCGGCCCGGATGCGTTAAAGATCCTCGTGCCAGCCCTTCGATCTTATGCTTGTGGGCGGCAAACAGCGTATCAAAGCTGCTGTTGTCGACATAGGTGACAATCGCGCTGTGAAAGTCGTAGTCGCAGTCAACAAATTCCTTGATGCGATTCTCTCCCTTCTTGATCGCAGCGAAGAGGCCCATGAGCTCTTCAGTTTTCTTTGTAAGGCTCTTGATTGTCGACAACGCTTTACTGTCATGGGCCTGTGTGTCGTGAGAAAGGGCCAAAGCGCAATACAGCTCGATCGCCGCGCGCATCTGAAATGTCTCAGTGACGTCTGCTGATGTCATCTCGTGCAAAGAGAACCCTCGGCTTGGGAGGATGTCAATGTAGCCCTCGGACTCGAGCTGTTGCAGCGCAGCATGCAGCGGCGTGCGAGATACACCAATGTCGGCACTGAGCTTGTGTTCTGAATAAACAATGCCCTCCTTAAGATTGCGGCTCCCTATGCGCTGCCGTATCTGGTCATACGCTAGCTGTCTGAGATTTGTCGTCGAAGGCATGCCGTCCCCTTTTTTGCATGAGGCCCCTTGTGTGGGAATGTCGAAATTTCATGATGGCGCAAGCTTCATCATCCTGCCAAAATATCATAATAGTACAAAGTGGTATACCGGAATACCGGATAGCATGTGCAGCTAAATCAGCTAAGGGAAGAAGGAGCCATGAAAGTCGGATTCATTGGGCTTGGCATTATGGGGCGCCCCATGGCAAAGAATTTACTTGCCGCCGGCACCGATCTAGTCGTTAACGACATCAATCAGTCTGCTGTTGATGATCTCATTAAGCTTGGCGCAACTGCTGCCAGTTATAAGGAGATTGGATCAAGCTGCGATGTGGTGCTTCTCATATTGCCAAATGGAGACATCGTCCAGGACGTCTTGTTTGCACAAAATGGCGTTGCTTCGGCGCTGAGCGCTGGCAAACGCGTGTGCGACTTCTCCAGCGTCACACCGAATCAAAGCAAAGAATGCCAGAGGCGTCTTGCAGAAAAGGGCGTTGGCTTCATGGATGCTCCTGTAAGCGGGGGAGAGCCCGGTGCTGTGGCGGGTACCTTGGCCATTATGTGTGGTGGGTCTCAAGACGACTTTGGTGCACTGAAGCCCATTTTTGACGTTGTAGGTTCCAGCGCAACCTTGATAGGCCCTGTGGGATCAGGAAGCGTGACGAAGCTTGCCAACCAGATCATTGTCAACCTAACGATTGCCGCAGTCAGTGAGGCCCTCGTGTTGGCGACCAAGGCTGGCGTCGACCCGATGAAGGTTTATCAGGCCATACGTAGTGGTCTCGCAGGTAGCGCAGTGCTTGACGCCAAGGCCCCGATGATGTGCGCGCGTAACTTCAAGCCAGGTGGCAAGATAGCGATCAATCGCAAAGACATCAAAAACGTCATTGACACAGCCCATGCCATCGATGTGCCGGTACCCATGAGCGCACAGCTCTTCGAGATCATGCAAGCGCTCAAAGTCTCAGGGCATATGAACGACGACCATTCAGGCATCGTGCAATACTTTGAGGCCTTGGCCGGAGTCGAGGTCTCATCTCCTCAAGCGCATGCTTCCAACGAGTAGGGGGTCTCAGTCATGTCAGACGAAGAAAAGCTTCTAGACGCATCAGTGCTCAAAAGCTATCCACAGCCGGATGAGCCTGCGATTGATAGGTTGCTCAATCAAGAAATCGCAAAGAGTGACATCAAATTCGTCGTGCTCGATGACGATCCTACGGGGGTGCAAACCGTCCATGACGTGAGCGTCTACACTACATGGAGCGACGAAGCCATGCTTCAGGCATTTCGTGAGCCGTCACGGCTTTTCTACATCCTCACCAACAGTCGCTCCATGACAGCAGACGAAACCACTCGCGCACATCACGAAATAATGAGCGCCGTGGCGTACGCTGCACAAAAGACAGGAAAGCGCTATCTCTACATCTCCCGGAGCGACTCCACCTTGCGGGGGCATTATCCCCTTGAGACTGAGCTGCTGCGCCAGGGCATGGCTCGAGCGGGAACGACGGTCGACGGCGAGGTGCTCCTGCCCTTCTTCAAAGAGGGAGGACGATATACGATCAGCAACGTGCACTATGTTCAAAACGGCAACACTCTAGTGCCTGCAGCTCAAACGGAATTTGCCCACGATGCGAGCTTTGGGTATACGCACTCGGCCATTCCCTCCTATATCGAAGAGAAGACACGGGGAGCCTATAAGGCCTCCCATGTCGTCTGCATCTCTCTCGATGACCTGCGCGCTATGAATGTTGATGCGATATATGAGCAGCTTATGGGCGTGAACGGCTTCAACAAAGTCTGCGTCAACGCCATCGACTACTGTGATGTAAAGGTCTTTTGCATAGCGCTTTATCGTGCCATGGCTGCCGGCAAGACGTTTCTCTTTCGTACGGCAGCCGGCTTTGTGAAAGTGGTCGGCGGCATCAGCGACAAGTCGCTTCTCTCTCGCGGGGACATGATTTCCCAACAAACGGAAAAGGGCGGTGTCGTGGTGGTCGGCAGCCATACTCAGAAGACCACCAGGCAATTGCAGATGCTTCTGAAGCTGAGCTTCACCGTGCCTGTTGCCTTTCGCTCAAGCGCCGTACTTGAAGGTGACGACACATTCTACGCAGAGGTGGCACGTTGCGTAGATGCGGAGGAGCGCATAATTGATTTGGGTAAGACCGCCGTCTGCTATACCGAGCGCACCGAGCTCTCCCTTCCAGGAGACTCAAAAGAAGACGCACTACGTCGCAGCGTTAAAATCGGAGACGGCGTTTGGCGACTCGTCGGTCAGCTCAAGATGGCACCCGCCTATGTTGTCGCCAAGGGAGGAATAACATCGAGCGACATTGGAAAAAAGGCCCTCGGCGTGCGGCGCGCAATTGTAATGGGACAGGTAGCACCTGGTATTCCTGTCTGGCAGACGGGGCCAGAAAGCCGCTTTCCCACGATGCCCTACGTTATCTTTCCTGGCAATGTCGGGCGAGACATTACCCTGCGTGATGTGGTTGCGCTTTTGCAGGGATGAGGGTGCGCCATTGGCGGCTGTTTGTGGGAGGAAAACGAAGAGAAGAGCCTTAAAATTTTAGCTGGGATGCAGCTTTGTGAGACAGTTGCGCCTCGTCGTTTGTCAAAAATTCAACTGTATACTTTTCTCATCAATAAAAAAATGATTGCGGGATGGGAATGTATATGGAGTCATCTTTGAATCCTGCTGCAAACGTGCAAGCGTCATCTTCAGCGGCGGCAGTTAATGATGAGTCACTTTTACTTGTCGTGCCTTGCTATAACGAGCAGGAGTCTATCACTTTGTTTTACCAAACCATCGTCAACGTGCGAAGGCAGCTGCCCTGCGAGCTTTCGCTCATCTTTGTAGATGATGGCTCAAAGGATGCCTCGCTTGACATCATGCGCAACTTAGCCGACAAGGACCCGCTTGTGCACTATATCTCCTTTTCCCGCAATTTTGGCAAAGAGACTGCGATGTATGCAGGCTTGCGCAATGCCGCGAAAGGGAGCTCGACTTACGTTGGCGTCATAGACGTCGACCTTCAGGACCCTCCAGAGCTCATTCCTAAGATGATACGCATCATACAAGAGACCGGCTGCGACAGGGTCGCCGCATTTCGCTCCAGCAGGGATGGGGAGGGCTGCGTCAGGAGCTTTTGCGCGCGCATGTTTTACAAGCTGTCCAATCATCTCTGTGATGTGAAGATAGTTGAGGGAGCACGTGATTTTTGCATTATGGACCGACGTATGCTTGACGCGGTAGTGTCGGTTTCCGAGCGCGTTCGCTTTTCAAAGGGGATCTTTGCATGGGTTGGCTTCGACACGCGATGGGTTGGCTTTAAAAATGTGAAACGTGAGCATGGGAAGTCCAAATGGCGTTTTCGCTCTCTCGTCTCATATGCGTTCGAGGGAATTGCATCCTTTTCATCGGCTCCCGTGAGGATGATGGTGAGCTTTGGCTTTTGCATGGTTGCGTTTTCCCTTCTTCTCTTAATTGTAATGGGAATTTACAGCTTAGCCACAGGCATCGCCCTGCACAGGATTTTGTTTGGCGTGCTGATCATCATGTTGTTTGCTGGGCTGCAGCTGCTTTGCTCTGGCATTGTCGGCCTCTATGTAGTGCAGACTTACACGGAAGCACAGGCTCGCCCTCCTTATATCGTCAGGGAGGAGCGGTGAGGCGCGCGTTCAAAGCAAGGGTGATCTTCTGCACCGTAGGTCATGGGAAGGAAGACAAGAGCGTACAGAGCTCCTATAAAGTATCTCGTGCTTATAGGGGCTTTTCTTGGTTGTATCAATTTTTAGGGACCCCGCAAGGCATCGCTTTGGGCTTGGCATTGATCATCTCCTTTGTGTCTTTGCCTGCATTCAGCGCATGGCCATGGTGCACAGGTGAGCAAGATCTCATCTATCATCTGGCACGCATCGAAGGTATAAAAGAAGGACTCCTATCAGGCCAGTTCCCGGTCAAGATCGAGCCACCTCAGCTCAACGGCGCCGGCTATGCCAACGGTGTGTTCTACCCTGATCTCTTCTTGTATTTCCCAGCGTTTCTTGCGCTTGCGGGACTAAGCGTTGGCAGTACTTGGAACATCATGCTAGTTGCGATCAACGTTGCCTGCTGCTTGCTGTCATATGGCAGCTTCAAGCGCATGTTTGGCAGCAAGCGCTTAGGGTTGCTAGGATCGTTGCTATATACGGCAGGATTTTATCGGCTGATGGATGTGTATCTGCGGTCTACTGTTGGCGAGCATCTTGCCCTTGTCTTCTTGCCGCTTGTCGCTCTCGGCATGTGGAGGCTCTATGCGCCCGACGTATCTGAGGACAGTCGGAGGCGGGCATGGCTCCCTTTGGCTGCAGGCTTTGTGGGCATTGCGCAGTCACATCTTCTCAGTATCGAGATGACAGGACTTTTCTGTCTTTTCGTCATGCTCTTCTTCTGGCGCAAGACATTCACAAAAGGCGTGCTTGTTTGCTGGCTTAAGGTAGCTGTGCTTGTCGTGCTGCTTGACCTGTATTTTCTCGTCCCGCTGCTCGACTATTTACAAGGGTCCTTTTCAATCACAGATCCCTCTCGCAAGACGTGGTGGATTGGCGGAGACGGCGTCAACCCGGTTGAGCTCATAACACTTATACCTACAAATAGTTCCTCGTTGTCGATTTTTTCGTTTGGCTTTCAGACAGACATGCCCATTGGTCTTGGTTATGCTCTTGTCATCGGGGGATTTGTCGGACTGACAGTCCTTTTCCGTGAGAAGAAAGACGTTGCAGGCGAGCCGTGGGTGGTGGCTCTTATTCTAGGGCTGCTTGCTGCTTTTATGTCTACTTGCGCGTTCCCATGGAATTTTCTTCAACGCAATCTTGGCTCTTATGCATCCCTCGTTGCGAATATCCAATTTCCTTGGCGTTTTTTGGGCATTGCCTCGCTTTTGCTGGTAATCGCGAGCTGCGGCGTGCTTTTGCACCTGGCCAAGACAGGTCGCCTTCGCAGCGCAAAGCTCATCGCAGTGGCGATGGGAGGCCTTACCTGCTTGGTCGCAGCAGTTTTCATGGCTCTGCAAGTCAAGTCCTCAGTGCCCTTCTCAGATGAGGACCTTTCTTATTATATGGGGACCAGCGCCTATGGCGTCATTGGCAATGGAGAGTATCTTCCAGGAGAGGTGAATGAGGCAAACAAAAGCGCAATCGTCAACCTGAAGACATGGTCAAGCGTTGGCGTCGAGATTGAGCGCGTTGATAAGAGCTACCTCAACATGAGCGTCGAGGTGGATAACACAATCGATCAAGAGGGCTTCATAAGCCTGCCTTTGCTTTGGTACAAGGGCTACGTGGCAACTGATGCGCTTACGGGCGAGGCGCTTCAAACGACATCAGCAGGTGCGGCTGGCAACTTTGCCGTGCGCGTCATCATTCCCGCAGACTATGCTGGCACCATACAAGTTCGCTTCGTCGAGCCATGGTATTGGAGGGTTGCCGAGTGGATCTCGCTGTCAGCTGTCATGCTACTTGTGATGCGTGGCACCCGACATAGGCACATCCATCGGAAGAGGAAGGGCAATAGTGGTTAAACGCAGCGACTGCCCGTTTGTTCTATCATTGCCTGCTGGTCTTTCGCCAAACCTTGTGAAGGCTTGCGCGTCGCATCAGCCAAGGTAGAGCAAGCCGCGCCTTTGCCTATCCCTTACCGTTTCATAGCGATACTGTTCGATACTCGAAACACTTAGGCAAAGTTTCATGGGTACGCTGCATAAGTAAGAGCGTCATCTTCCTCGGCGGACGTCAGTGGCGCTCTTCTCCCTTTACGGCCCTCTCCGGACGTTATGATACAACCCCACAACCTCATACCAAGGAGAGGGCAAGTGTTTGCCGCAGAGCGCATAAGCTGTGCGCCATGCGCTGGACGCTATATAACACCTTTTTTGCTGAATACATTCTAAGGATCGGGCTGACGGGCGGTTTAAGCCGGCAGAAGACGGGTCAGAGTGCCGCCTTGAGCCAATGCGGCCTCATTGGCGCTTTATTCCCTAAAGGATTTCCTTGTCAAATTTGATCGTTGCTATTAATAGCGAGCACATTTTGCTTTATGCGCCTTTTCATTACTCACCAGAGATAGCTGCCATAGTCGTCCCAAAGTTTTTGAAAGGCGGGTAAAGACCCTGACAAGGTATCGTCATCGCAGCAGTAGGAGAGTCGCACGTAGGAGTCACAGCCGAAGTCGTCTGAGGGTACGAGCAGCAGCCCATGTTCGAAAGCCTTTTCCGAGAAGGCTCGCTCATCTTCTTCAAGACAGCGTATCCAAAGGTAGAAGGCCCCATCTGGTCGTACCACGTCATAGCCAATGTCACTGAGCCCACGATAGATGATGCGCCGCTTGCGTTGATATTCCTTTATTGGAGCAGCGACTCCTGCGCATAGCTCCAAAACGCGCTGCATAAGGCTGTTTTGAATTGTATTGATCGCGCGCTGTGACCCCAGCAAGGCCTCATAGGCGTGGTCATGGTTAGTTAGGCTTGGAGGAACAAGCACATAGCCAGCGCGTTCTCCTGGCAGCGACAAGGACTTGGAGTAGCTATAGCAGACAACAGTATCCTCATAATAATCCGGCACCCAAGGGTTCACATGGCCGTCGTAGACAATCTCACGGTACGGTTCGTCAGAAAGTAAGTAAATCACGCGCCCAAGGTCTTTTTCTTTCTGACGCAGCATATCAGCAAGCTGTTCCAAAACCTCAGGCCTGTAGATAGTGCCGGTTGGGTTATTGGGTGTGTTGATGATTACCATGCGCGTCGTCGGCTCGATGGCGGCTTCGATCGCGTTGATATTGGGCTGAAAGGTCTTCGGTGTCGTTGGCACCTCGACGCAATGGCAGTGCCAAGCTTGAATGTACATGCGATACTCAGGAAAATAGGGCGTGAGTACGATCGCGCTCTCTCCTGGTAAGGTAAGGGCGGCAATTGTGGCTGAGATTGCTCCGGCTGCCCCTGCGGTTAGCATGAGATCTCCTGCCCCGTAGCGGTGGCTACCGTGGCCGAAGCGCTTATTGAGATCACGAGCGATGGCCTCGCGCGTGGCAAGTCGCCCATTGTTTTCCGTATAGCCATGTAGCTCAAAGGAGCTGCAGCTGGCGAGTACTTTTTCTATTGCTTCACTGACTTCTGGGGGAGCAGGGACAGTCGGGTTGCCTATCGAGAAGTCCCATATGTCGGTCGTCACTCCTTGCTGCACGAACTCCATGCTCTTTTCAAACAGCTCGCGAATTGCGGACTTGCCCGCTCCGAACTCGTACATGAGCGAATCAATGCCCTCGGCCATGCCTGCCTCCAGCCTGTTCTTTTACTAACGATAACAAGTCTGCTACCTGCCTGTTTCAACAAAAAGTCATATTGAAGAAGACTTGCGCACCAGCAATAATGCGACCGTCTTGTCTACGCTGGCCCTCGATGGTGTAGGGGTGACCGTCTTGCTAAGTCTTCGGAAGAAGCCTGCATAAGGATTACCCTGCAGAAGGCGAATATCAGTCAAGCTCAGAACACGGCGCGCGGGTCATTCACAGGATCAGCGGGCACTTCTCCCATAACAGCCGCTAGGCAGTTAAGAAAAGCGCGTTTTCGCAGTTCCTGATAGGAATTCATTGAAAGGTACGCCGCATGGGGCGTTATCGTGCAGTTGGAAAGTCCAATAAGCGCAGAGCTAAGCTTTGTCTCATCGCGCAAAACATCTACCGCCGCGGCCTGAATTGTTCCGCTGTGAAGCGCTGCCGCAAGGGCATCTTCATTCACACAGCCTCCGCGAGCAGTGTTTACCAAAAAGGCGCTTGGTTTCATCAAAGCCAACGTCTTGGAGTTCACGATGTTCGTCGTTTCAGGAGTAAGAGGGCAGTGCAGGCTGACGACATCGGAAGCTGAAAAGAGCCCATCGACCGTCTCTGCCTTCTCGCAGTCCCACCTTGCAAGATATTCCTTTGTCTTTGTGGGCGCATAGACGAGCACCTTCATGCCGATCCCCTGTAGCATTGGCACAAGCTCTTTGGCAATGCTGCCAAAGTAAATAAGGCCTGCGATCTGTCCGCTTGGGCGCCAAACGGGATATCCTGCCGTGTCATCCCATTTGCCAGAGCGCACAAGGCGATCACGGAAGCTGATCTTGCGATAAAGGTCGACAATCAGCCCCAACGTATGCAAAGCCACATCATAAGAACAATAGCCTGGCACGTTTGTAACCCATGTCCCATTTTCTGTGGCAGCCTCTACGTCAATGTTGTCATAGCCTATATACATATCAGAAACACATTTGAGCTGAGGGTTTTCCTGAAACAGGCTTGCAGGAGCCTCACCCCACTCGATCACGAGCCCGTCAGCATCTGTGAGCGCACCTGAAAGCGGCACTCGGTCTTGGTCTGCTGGTACGTCAAAGAGCTCCACGTCATCGACACCTCGTGCACTGAGGAGCGCCCGCTCGCCGTCGAGCGGCAGCGCGCTCTTGAGAAATCCTATTCGATGCATGGAAGCCCCCTTCTGCAGGCACTCCTAAAGCCCGAAGGCAGCCTGCCTAGCTAATAGCCCAGTTCGCTCATAGACCTGTCAAGGATTCCAATGCCCTCGTCAATGATGTCTGGTGTAACATTGAGGCAGGTGGCGAAGCGCATGCCGTTACCATGCACACCACAGTTCAACGTAATCATGTGATTTTTCAGACACTGCGCTTTGACCTTGTTCCAGATCTCCGGAGCAGGTGTCTCATCCTCATGGGTAAAGGAAATTGCGCGCATGAGCCCGATGCCACGCGCTTGTCCTACGACAGGGTGCTTCTCTTGCAATTGCGTAAGCTTTTTGCCAAGATAGTCACCTTGCTTGCCTACATTGGCAAGGATGTCTTGCTCTTTGAACTGATCAAGCACCGCGAGGGCTGCGGCAGCGGCCACGGGGTTTCCCCCGAAGGTGCCGCCGTGCATGCCGGGATGCCACCTCTGCATGATTTCTCCTGTGGATACCACAGCGCTCATTGGCAGGCCGCCGGCAATGGCCTTTCCCAGCGTCATGATGTCTGGCGTCACGCCAAAATTCTGTCCAGCCCACATTTTACCTGTGCGGCCATAACCACTTTGGATCTCATCAAAAATCAAAAGAATCCCATGCTCATCACAGATCTTTCGGATAGCCTTAACGAAGGCTGTCGGAGGCACAAAGTAGCCTCCCTCACCTTGAACAGGCTCCATGATGATTGCTGCAACTTCATCAGGACTCACAAGGTAATCAAAGAGTTGCTGCAGATCATTAAGGCAAAACTCTGTGCGTTGCCGCTCATCGTAGCCTTGAGGGCACAAATCCGATTGGGGGTAGGTGGCAAAATAGATGCCTGGAACAAGGGGCTGATAGGAATGCCGATATTTGGCAGCAGAGCCTGTGACGGCGGTAGCCCCGAGGGTACGCCCATGGAAAGAGCCCCTGAAGGCAATGATGCATGGCCGCCCCGTATAGGCACGAGCGAGCTTGAGGGCGCCATCGGTAGCCTCGGCTCCGCCATTTGAGAAGAAGGTACAGCCAAGTGAGCCTGGGGCAATTTGAGCGAGCCGTTGGGCGAGTATCAAGGTGGTTGGAAAGTTCACCATGTTGAAGCTGCCATTTATCAGCTTGTCTACCTGATCGTGGATGGCCGCGCGAACATGGGGATCGTTATGACCTAGGGCATTGACGGCAATGCCTTGGACAAAGTCAAGGTAGCGCTCGCCATTGACATCCCAAAGGTAACTTCCTTCGCCGCGCTCGATGACCAGATCCGTGGTCTTTGCGAGCGCCGGGCTCAGGTAGCGCTTATAGTCTTCGTAGCGCATTGCCATGCAAATCTACCTCCCCATAGGTGAGATTATCAGCTCAGGCCAAAACAAATTGGACCATCTGCCTCCTTAAAAACGATAAAAGTATTGAATTTCATCAGTGTTTCTCAGGACGCCCGGTGATGTTTCAATGCTGCAACTCAATGATTGCCATAAAGAGACCTCAGAGTTTCAAAATGAGGCTTATTTAAGTTTTTCTCTGCAATGACACGTCAACAAAGGAAGAGGCCAGAGATCTTTTATCTCCGGCCTCTCGTAGTCTCTGGTGGGTCGTGAGGGGGTCGAACCCTCGACCTTGGGATTAAGAGTCCCCTGCTCTACCATCTGAGCTAACGACCCATATTCAGTTTATGGGGTGGGTAGTGGGTCTCGAACCCACGACCTCCGGAGCCACGGTCCGGCGCTCTAGCCAACTGAGCTACACCCACCATCTCGCTCTCGTGTGACTTTCGTCGCACACGCAGCGTAGGATATTATCACTTACCCCTCCTATGATTGCAAGGTTTTTTTTGCAGAGTCGGCTCTCAAACAGTGGTCATGGTATCTGTAGGAACGCAGCGCGACCTTTGAAAAAACAAGCTTGGAGAAGATGAGCTCGTAGTCGAGCATTTGTGGTTGAAGTATCTATGACTTGTGTGTATTGAACTTTGAACTTGTAAATATAAGCAAACTACACTAAACTCTCGAAAAATGAACTTTTGCAAATAATTGAACTCTTGGGGGCCCTATGGGACAAGCGAGTTTTGCAGAGCGTCTCGAAGAAGCCATGGCAATTCATAAGCTGAAGCAGGTAGACCTCATACGCCTTGCGGCGCAGCAGGGCACCAAATTGGGGAAAAGCCAGGTAAGTCAATATATAAACGGAAAGACAGTACCACGCCAACCAACAATGACTCTCTTGTCTGAGCTGCTTGGTGTGTCCGAAAGCTGGCTTAGCGGCATAGGCGAAACAGAAGAGAGCAATGAGCAAAAAGCGGATTTGGTTCAACAAAAAAGGCCAAAGGAGGCCGCTCCCATGAGAGAGTTCAAAAAGTCATCGAAACTTGATAACGTCTTATACGATGTGCGCGGACCTGTCGTTGACGAAGCGAGTCGTATGGAAGATGAGGGGACGCACGTATTAAAGCTTAACATCGGCAACCCAGCTACGTTTGGCTTTAGAACTCCCGATGAGGTTGTCCACGATATGGCCCGCCAGCTCTCAGAGTGCGAGGGGTATTCAGACTCACGCGGGCTCTTCTCTGCACGCAAGGCCATTATGCAGTATTCCCAGATCAAAGGCTTGCCTAATGTTTCGATGCAGGATATATACACCGGCAATGGCGTCTCTGAGCTCATTAACCTGTCGATGTCAGCTCTGCTTGATGACGGGGACGAGATTTTAATCCCAGCGCCAGACTATCCGCTGTGGACCGCGTGCGCGACCCTTGCTGGTGGCACAGTCGTTCACTATCTTTGCGATGAGCAGGCCAATTGGTATCCGGACATCGATGATATTAAGAAGAAGGTCAGTGACCGCACCAAGGCCATCGTGGTTATCAATCCCAACAATCCGACAGGGGCACTTTATCCGCGCGAGGTGCTCGAGGAAATCGTCGAGGTAGCACGTGAGCATCAACTTATTATTTTCTCTGACGAGATTTATGACCGGCTGGTGATGGAGGGAGAGGGAGACCACATCTCAATTGCCTCCCTTGCGCCAGATTTGTTCTGCGTCACGTACTCCGGCCTATCTAAGTCGCATATGATCGCCGGCTATCGCATTGGCTGGATGGTCCTCTCAGGCAACAAACGCGTTGCAAAAGACTATATCCTCGGCCTTAACATGCTTTTTAATATGCGTCTTTGCTCTAACGTGCCTGCTCAGTCCATTGTCCAAACCGCTCTTTGGGGGCATCAGTCAGTGAAGGACTATGTGCGTCCCGGCGGCCGCGTCTTTGAACAGCGTAACTATGTTTACAATGCTCTGAAAGAGATTCCTGGAGTCTCGGTCGTGAAACCCAAAGCGGCCTTCTACATCTTTCCCAAGCTTGATCGTAAGAAGTTCAACATCACCGATGATCAGCAGTTCGCCCTCGATTTGCTTCAGGATAAAAAAGTTCTTATTGTGCAAGGTACCGGATTTAACTGGCCTCAGCCTGATCATTTCCGCATAGTCTATCTTCCTCGTATTGAAACACTGAAAGAGGCGGTGAGCAAGCTCGCAGACTTTCTCTCTACCTATCACCAGTGAGGGGAGTTACTTACGCTTTTGATCGATGCGACGGCGCTTCATTTCCAAAGCGAGAAAATGAAATTATCCATTGCGATTGGGGATGAACGTGTTATGATCTTTTTCGCTATGTCGGAGTGGCGGAATTGGCAGACGCGCTAGCTTGAGGTGCTAGTGACTGACTAAAAGGTCGTGCGGGTTCAAGTCCCGCCTCCGACACCACGAAGGTGCAAGGACCCCTGCATGGGGTCCTTTTTATGTTCACAGATGTGCTGCTCCGTGTGCGCTTCCCTCTCAGCGTCTATGCCTTATGGTTGTTTCTTTTGGATCAGCGTATATGACTTAATCGGCGGGAGGGTACAGTCAAATTTTCCTTACTGGCCAAAAATCTGCAGGCTCTCTGTTTCGGATGTTGAACGCGGCGTAGAGGCAAAATATACAGGTATAGTAGTGAACATGGTTTTCTTGCTGGGAAGTGTCTAGCATCCGCAAAGGTGTACATGGAAGGACGTAGAGGTGACTGGCAAAAGGCAGACAGACCAAAGAGGTGGCACGGGGATTGTTGCATTGGTTGAGGCCGTAGCGGGTATCATTTTAATTATTGTTGCTGTCTATCAGCTTGTTTCAAGCCAAGAGTCGCTTCCTGGCTTTGCAATGACAATACTTTTGGTGGTCATCCTACTTGTTGGCGTTGCTTTGGCCTACCTAGGTATTGAACGCCACAAAGACGCTCGTCGCGGCTCTGTCGGTAGTCATAGCAAAGATAGCTGGGACTAGCTCGTAAGGAGTGTTTGCATGGCCTTCGTTGAGTTTCAAAATGTGTGCAAGGTCTATCAGATGGGCTCAGTAAAGGTTAGGGCTGTGTATGGTATGGACTTTGAGATCGGCCAAGGCGAGCTCTGCGTGATAGTCGGACCCTCGGGTGCGGGCAAGACGACTGTGCTCAATATGCTTGGTGGCATGGACTCAGCTACCTCGGGAACTATCACGCTCGACGGCCAAGAGGTCTCCGCAATGACTGACCGACAGCTTACCCAATACCGACGTCATTCGATCGGCTTTGTGTTCCAGTTCTACAACCTCGTGCAAAACCTTACCGCCCTTGAGAACGTTGAGCTTGCAAGCCAAATCTGCACAGATCCGCTCCCTGCGGAAAAGGTGCTGTCTGACGTTGGCCTTTCTGCGCGTATGGATAATTTCCCTGCTCAGCTGTCAGGTGGTGAGCAGCAGCGTGTCGCAATCGCGCGGGCTTTAGCAAAAAACCCGAAATTGCTTCTCTGCGATGAACCGACGGGGGCCCTTGATTACCAAACAGGTCACCAGATTCTCAAGCTCCTCCAAGACACCTGTCGCACTACTGGCCGCACTGTGGTGATTGTGACTCACAATTCCGCGTTTACGCAGATTGCCGATCGTGTGGTTCATGTGCGCGAAGGCAAAGCGAGCTCGATTGAATGTAATCAGCATCCTGTTGATGCCCTGACACTTGAGTGGTAAGCCCGATGGCTAGCCGTGATGTCTTCTCTCTTGTTACTACTCGCTCAATCAAAGGAACGATTGCGCGCTTTTTGGCCATTATGGGCATCGTCGCGCTTGGTTGTGGCTTTTATGCAGGGCTTAAGATGTGTGGTCCGGACATGCGCGCGGCGGCAGACCAATGGTATGACGGTACAGATCTCTGGGACCTTCGTCTGATTTCCAGCAGGGGCTTCACAGACGACGATGTCACGCGCGTCCTGCAGATCGATGGCGTCGAAGATGCCATGCCATCAGTTACGGTCGATGCAATGGCACGACTTGGGAAGGAGCAGCTTGCCGTTCGGATTGGCACGCTTGATGTGGGCACTGCCGAAAGCTCCACAGCTACGAGCCTTGGCACAGAAAAAGCCACTGACGTGTCCTCCCAAGACCAAAGCTACCTCAATCGCCTTGTCCTTGCTGACGGCCGCTGGCCTACGGCCTCAAACGAGTGCGTGATCTCCGCTGACACTACCGTAGCGGGCGTCGGCTTGGGAGACACAATCTCTTTGCTGTACGGCAGCGAGGATCTCAATGACGTCCTACGCTCGATGGATTTGGTTGTCGTCGGTACAGTGAGCTCGTCAAACTATCCTTATACCGGCAGCTTTGGCTCAACGACGCTTGGCTCCGGCAGCATTGCGCAATATGTCTATGTGCCCACCTCTGCTCTCGCTGACGATTGTCCCTACACCGAGATCTTCATAAAGGTTGCAGGGGCTTCAAAGTTGGAGAGCGAGTCAGACGCCTACAACGAGCTTGTGGATACGGTTAAGCAACGTCTGCAGGACAGCGAGGAGACGCTTACCACCGCTCGTCTCAAGGACATCAAACGTCAATCCCAAGAATCCCTTAATGAGCGCCTCGGTAAGTATGTGGCAGAAAAAGAAAGTGCTGAGTCTCAGCTCGCTGATGCTCAAGCATCGCTTGATGCCGCGTTAGCGCAGATCGAAGAGGGTGAACAGGAGATCAGCGAGGGACAAACTAGCTATCAGGAGGGGCTTGCCGAACTTGCAGCAGAAGAAGAAAGCGCCGCTCAGCAATTGCAGCAAGCAGAAGATCAAATTGATGCTCAGCAGGAGGCCCTTGACCAGTTTGCTGCTGCCCTTGATGTCCAGTCTTCCAAGATAGAAGAGGCTAGATCGCAAATGTCATCTTTACAAGATGGCATAGCGCAAGCCCAGTCAGGCATAGACGAAGTCACCGCTAGACTAGAACAAGCGCAGCAAAAAGAGACTTCACTGCAAAGGGAAATAGAAAGCCTCGAGGCGCTCGGCAGCGCAGTCACAGATGAGCAGGCGGCAGAACTCGAAAGCTTGAAAAATGAGCTTATGGCTGCTCAGAGTAGCACAGAGCTCACTCAGGCCAAAGATGAGCTTGCCCAGCTTCAGGCAAGCAAGGAAAGCCTTACGTCTCAGCTCTCAAGTGTCCAACAGGCCGTTGACAGCTATGATCAAGGATGCAAGCAAGTGCAGGAGGGTCAAGCTTCTCTTGCGGCTGCGCGCCAACAGTTGGCTGAACAGCAAACAAGTGTCAACACGCAGCTTGCCGCAGGCCAAAAGAAGCTCGACGCTGCGGCTGCGACTCTTGCGTCGTCTCGAGCAACACTGGCCTCATCAAAGGCCTCGTACGAGCAGAGCCTCACTGAATTCGAGCAACAGAAGGCTGATATTGAGGCGCAGCTTTCAGAAGCGTCTCAGGAGCTCGACGACGCCCAAGAGCAAATTGACGATCTGCAGTCTCCTGACATTTATATGCTCGATCGCAGCCAAAGCGAAGGCGCTGCTCTTTTCCACAGCGACGCTGAGCGGATGGACAACATCGCGCGTGTCTTCCCGCTGATATTTTTCCTGGTCGCAGCACTTGTGGCACTTACCACAATGACACGTGTTGTGGATGACGATCGCGAGCTGATCGGTACGTTTAAGGCCCTTGGTTACAGCACGAGCAGGATTGCTTGGCACTATTTGCTCTATGCGGGACTGGCGTCGGTCATTGGTGCTGTCGTCGGCATCTTGGCTCTTACGCAAGTTTTGCCCGCAATTGTGATGAACGCGTATGGCATCATCTACGCAGTTCCCCGCTTCAGTTTTCCTCTGCCGCTTGACAGGGGAATCGCCCTCTCCTCAGGAGGCATAGGGGTTGGTGTGACGCTTCTTGCAACTTGGTTTGCCGTGTTGGCAAGCCTGCGCGAGACGCCTGCGGCTCTCATGCAGCCACGTGCACCAAAAGCGGGCAAGCGCATCCTGCTCGAGCGCATCGGGCCTCTTTGGCATACTGTCTCCTTCTCATGGAAAGTGACATTTCGTAATATTTTTCGCTATAAGAGACGCCTCGCAATGACAGTGGCTGGCATCGCCGGATGCACCGCTCTCCTTCTTGTGGGACTCGGATTGCATGACTCGATATGGGATATTATCCACAACCAGTTCGGTTCTATCGTGCACTATGACACCACGATCGGCCTTGACGATGACGCGACATCTGATGATGCGGCACGCCTTGCCGCTCAACTCTCCGATAAAGATGTTGTGAGCAATGAGGCCCGCGTCTCCTCCCTTAATCTCCAAGCAGGCTCTGATACCTATGGCGGCACGTTGAACATAAGCGTCATAGTGCCACAGAACGCAAAGGACATGGCGGGGCTTGTTTCGCTGCGCTCTCGTTTGAGCGGTGAGCAGCTGAGCTTTGATGGGCAATCAGTGATACTGACAGAGAAGATGGCGAGTCTCTTGGGGCTGGAAGTAGGGGACACCTTGCTGCTCTATGACCAAGATACGATTGGCAATGCGACTGGGGAGGCCCATGCTCTCACGATCAGCGGCATTACAGAAAATTATGTGGGCAACCTCGCATACGTGGGCTCTGATGCCTGGGGTAAGGCCTTTCCTGATGAAGCTCTTTCCTACACAACGATACTTGCTACGACAAATGCCGATGACGCCAGTGCTCGCGACGAGATAGGGGACCAGCTCCACGCATACGATCATGTCTCCACGGTTATCTTCCAAAGCGAGGCCATCGAGCGCTACACCGCGATGCTCAGCGCTGTCAATATGATCGTCGTCGTCCTCACAGTTTCAGCCGCAGCCCTTGCCTTCATCGTGCTGTATAACCTCACAAATATCAACATTGACGAACGCGTTCGCGAGATTGCCAGTCTGAAAGTGCTCGGTTTTACCAAGCGTGAGATCCATGCATACGTCTTCCGAGAGATAGTGCTGATCTCCCTGCTTGGTGATGTCTTGGGGCTTGTGTTTGGAACGTGGCTCGAGACTTTTGTGATAACAACAGCCGAGGTGGATTATGTAATGTTTGGCCGTGTGATCCATGCTTCGAGCTATGGATGGGCCTTTATGATGACGATGGCATTTACCGCCTGTGCCTTGCTTCTTATGCGCCGCAAGCTTGATCGCATTGACATGGTGGAGAGCCTGAAAAGCGTGGACTGATCCTAACTTATGCGAAGATCAACAGCTATGCTTATAAGATGTTGAAAGGATTGAAAGGAGAAGCTGCATGATCAAGCTGGTGCTTACGGACATGGATGGGACTGTCGTTCCTTTCGGTGCGCGCTCGGTCTCAAAGCGTACGATAGCAGCCGCGCACGCTCTCATGGACGCTAACATCTTCTTTGGTCCAGCCTCTGGTCGCGAACCTGAGGATCTTGCAGCATACTTCCACCATGATGCGTCGTGTTATGCCACCGGCGTATTTGCCAATGGCAAAATCGTGCGCGTCTCAGGAAAGACCGTATTTAAAAAGCCGGTCGACCAGGACCTCATTGCACGGCTGCTTGACCTGCTTGTACCGCTTCGCGACTGCTTTTTGCTCTTCTATGTGCATGACGCACAGGGTGCCTTGAGCTTCGGCGTTTTAGGTGCCAGCAGGCAAGACATCGACGATGTGATGGCAGAAACGCCCATTAATGCCACCCCTGTCATACTGGAAGATATACCTACGGCGCCTTGTTTTACCGTAGACGTGATCTACGGTAATGCTTTAGGAAACAAAGATGCGGCTGCGCGCCGCCTCCAGCAGGTTGTTCCCCAATTTGATTATGTCGCACCCGGGCCACATATCTTTGATGTCTTGCCTCATGGTTGGTCGAAGGCTGAAGCAACGAAGATTTTGCTGGACCATATAGGGATCCGTTCAGACGAAGTAGCCTTTTTCGGCGATTCAGACAACGATCTAACCATGCTTCGTCGCGTCCCCAACTCCTTTACAGTCGCTAACGGCTCTCCTGCCGCCTTGGGGTGCGCACGATGGAAGATAGGGTCTGCGAGTGACAATGCGCCTGCCCAAGTGATGGAAGCGATTGTGGCTGCCCATGGAGACCTTCCTCCCGAGTTTCGACGCTAGCCGATGTCAAATCTTGTAATGTTTCGGCGAGCTTATGCCTGCCCCTCAAGGATGAAGTGCTCGTCAGTCGCTGGCCTGAGCTGAGCCGGCGCACATGAAAGAGCAAGCACATGGACAAATGACGCCTGTTCACTGTAGCCGAGCTCTTTGATTCTTTCCGCAAGTTGAGAAAGTACTGGCTGCAATGCTGCAGAGCCCTCAGGTGATATGTTCTGCAAATAAAAATTGAACTTTAAGAAAGGCGAAGAAAATGTTCTGTCTCCTTTCTTGAATCGGGCGTAAAGCTCAATGCGTTTGACATATTTTCCCAAGAAAATCAGGGCCTTTACATTTGTTGGGGCTGTGCAGTCTTCGATGGATCCCCAAAAAGAGAGAAGGTTGTCACAAGCACTGCGATGCTTGAGTAAGCGTGTAGAGGGATTCTTTGTTTTTTGCAGGTTGGACAACGCAAGCTTGACGTAGCTTGTGGCATCGTAGCCGATTTCCGGGCTTAATGACATAGCCACATTGTATGCGGCCTGTGCAAGCGAATGAATTGAGTTGGGGTTCGCTCGATCATACAGGAGGTCAAAAAGAGCATCATTTGCTTGTGTGGCAGGGCGTCTGCCGATGTCGCAAGCGCTATAGAGCCGCTCGTAATCTATGGATTCGAGGTTTAGCGAGGTGTCATAGTCGGAAAAGAACTCCTTGAGCTCGGTGTAGACAGACTCGGTATAGCTGCCTAACGAAAGACAGCTACCTGCTTGTTTGGTTGTGAGTATGTCCATGCTGCTTCTCTGTCCTCCCCTCATAGGCGCCGTTGTTCGCGCTTGGCTTCAAGTTTCGGTGCCAAAGGCCTGAGCGACCTTGTCTCCATACAAATAAGCCTACGTTTGTACTATTGCGATGTTGAGTCACAGCCCAGGGTGTTCCAAGTTTAAAACCCTGTGTTAACCTCTAAGAAAATTGCTTGACGAAAACGAAACCTTATGTTTTTCGAGTTGTAATGTATCGTGTCTTTTCGGAATTTCTGTTGATCGTGCTTCTGCCCTGATCTGGGCGTGCTTGGGTATAGTGTGACCAAAAGAGAGGGGACCTCATGGCATTGGATGAAAAGAAAAAATTAGATCTCTCGCGCCCTGCTGCTGAGCTCGCAAGGGAAGACAAGGATTTTTCAGCATTTCTCGCTGAGCTTGGTTTCACGGAGCTCCCAGCTAACAAAACGGTTTCTGAGCTTGCAGCTGATGCGGGGATCTCTCCTTCTATTGTAAGTCTCAGCTTAGAAGCAGCTGGTTATGATATCGGTGGTTACGTTGCTCCTTCAGACGGCTTTCAAAGCCCTTTGCCAGCTGTGTTTGGCGCTCTTTTCGGCAAGCGTTCCGAGAGCTCAGAGGAGATCGCAGCGTCCTCTGGAGCACCAATGCTTACCCATATGGAGGCAGCTGTTCACCGTGCGCAGCAAGAAGGGGTCTTACCAAAAGACAGTGACGGAACAAATCATTATCCCCACCGGTAAATGCAACGTTTTTCAGCGCAGCTTGCAAAGGTTGCGTTACGCTCGGCTATAGCGGAAAGGGAGTTAAGATGCCTTCGCTTCTTACACATGATATCTTTGGCGCTGATACGCTTGGAACAGCTTGTTCATTGTTAGGCTTTGCGAGCTTCGATGAACACGATGCGTTCATGCTCGGCAATCAAGGTCCTGATCCACTGTTCTATCTGCACCTCGATCCTCTAGGAGACAAGAAGGACGCTGATATCGGTGACATAATGCATCATAGGTGCCCATCACAGCTTTTTGTCGCATTGCATGATGCGCTTTCAATGCTGCCTCGGGAGGAGCGTCATGTAGGGGAGGCGTATGCCGCAGGCTTTTTGTGCCACTACCTGCTTGACTCTACGCTACATCCGTTTGTCTTCTCGTGGGAGTACAGTCTGTGCGATGCTGGTGTCGAAGGACTTGATCGTAGGTGCAGCTCACTGGTGCATAGGGAAATAGAGAGGGACCTCGATGAGATGGCTCTCTATGCCCGCACCGGCAACACGGTAAGGAACTTTGTCCCTTGGAAGTGTGTGCTTGAGGGCAGTGACGCAACGCTTGCCACCATCGACAGGATTTACTTTTACCTTGGGCTCTGGACTTACAATCGTACACTGCCGCTGGACATATATACCCGCGCGATAAAGGCATATCGACGTGCCTTGCGCCTCTTTTGGTCACCGTATGGAGGAAAGATTCGGCTGTTTGGCGCAGTCGAGCATCTTGTTCGGCAAGATGGGTTTTCACTGTACGACTCAATGTCCCATCGCGTGCGCCGCGAAAAGGTTTCCGATTTTGACAATCGACAGCATCAAGTGTGGAGGAATCCTTTCACAGGAGTTTTGAACCAAGAGAGTTTCTGGGACTTGTATGATAAGGCTTGCTGCCATGTCGCACAGGCAGAAAAGGCCTTCTTTTCATCGAACTTCAATCTTGCGGCAGCTGAGCGTATGACAGGTGAGCTGAACTTCAGCGGTGCTCCTACTGCTGAGCAGAGAGACGCCGCGCAAATAGATGGCTCATAGCGCTATGGGCTTCAAGTTAGCATTGTCACAACAACAGCAAACAGCTCAAGAGCACTAAGGCAGCGGATTCCTCGTTGCCGTATCAAAAAAATGAAAATATTGGGGCAAATATTTGCTTTCGACATACTCAAATTCGACGCCGTTGGAATCATATGTCCGGCTGTGAGTGACAGCTAGGTATATCGGCCCCTCAAGACTGAGAAGCTTGCGATCCTGTACTGTAGGCTTCTCTACGGTTATCTCTCTTTCGCTGACCACGATGTCTATGCCTAAGTCCACCTCGATGTAATGAAAAAGGGAAGAGGTGGCAACCTTACGGTCAATTCCTGGGATTTCGGATGTCAGAAAATGATGTCGGTCGATGGCCATACGCTTGCCGTCGAGGCTTCTTACCAATCCTACGCGAGTCAGGTCAGTGCCCTCGGGAAACCCGGTCATGTCAGCGATCTCCGTGGTGCACACAACGTGATCGAGTAAAAAGACATAGGCGGAAGGAACGGCGCCAATTGCATGTGCTGACTCCGTGAACGAAGGCAGGCCTTCCACTGAGAAGACGTTTTCCTTCTTAACGCTTCCACGAGCATTCCAGATTACCCGCACGCCTCTTCCGCGAATAGATTGGACCCATCCGTCGTTGGCTAAAAGCGATATAGCCTTTCTCACCGTCATACGAGAGCAGCTAAAGCGTTGTGTGAGCTCTGATTCAGACGGCAGGAAATTTCCTACGGAAATGGTCCCACATTCAATATCACTTTTTAGGCTTTTGTAGATATCTACATAAAGGAGAGTCTTGCCCACGGCGCTGTCCCTTGTTCTATGCCCTTTTTACATAGGGCGGATTTTAATTTTGTATATTCCTCTTAACTATACACATATGATTTGGCTGTGACGTTCAA
>DHPN01000012.1:9623-10998 GCA_002407925.1 Atopobiaceae bacterium UBA5363 | reverse complement strand
GCTATGCAGTAACAATTGCTGGTGGGGGTAGCACCTATACTCCAGGAGTCGTACTTATGCTCCTACAGGGGCGAGGCAAATTTCCTATCAACAGAATCACTTTGTATGACAACGATCCTGAACGTCAAGAGGTCATTGCAAAGGCGTGCGCAATATATGTGCATGAAAATGCTCCTGAAATTGAGTTCAGCTATACGACGGACCCAGAGGTGGCTTTTTCGGGAATTGATTTCGTCTTGGCTCAAATTCGTGTCGGAAAATACGACATGCGTGACAAGGATGAAAAAATTCCGCTTCGCTATGGCGTGCTTGGACAGGAAACTTGTGGCCCTGGCGGCATAGCTTATGGACTGCGTTCAATTGGCGGGGTCATAGGAATCCTTGACTATATGGAGAAGTACTCCCCGAATGCTTGGATGCTCAACTATTCCAATCCTGCGGCAATAGTTGCTGAGGCAACACGTCGCCTGAGGCCTCACTCAAAGATTATTAATATCTGTGATATGCCTATCGCCTTGATGGATATCATGGCCAGCATTTGTGGCCTTCATGATCACAAGGACCTTGTCGTAGGGTACTATGGACTCAACCACTTCGGGTGGTGGTGGAAGATTGAAGACAAGCAAGGTCATGACCTTATGCCGACAATCAAGGCCCATATGGCCAAAAATGGCTATGCGGGCGAGGGCAGTGACCTTGCGTTTGTAGATGAATCCTGGCTTCAAACCTTCAAAAAGGCGAAGGATGTCTATGCGCTCGATCCGAATACTATCCCTAATACGTATCTGAAGTACTACCTGTTCCCTGACTATGTGGTTGCGCACACGGACCCCAATCACACAAGAACAGATGAAGTGCGTGAGGGAAGAGAGAAAAAAGTTTTCGGCACGGCGAGGCAGATCATCGAAAAAGGCACATCGCAGGGGTTTGGTCTAAAGGCCGATGCGCATTCAGAGTACATCGTCGATCTTGCCCGTGCCCTCGCAGAGAACACGCGTGAGCGTTTTATGCTTATCGTTCCAAATCATGGTGCTGTTGAGAACTTCGATCCAACTGCAATGGTCGAAATACCCTGCATCGTTGGTAGTGACGGATTCGAGAAGATCTGCCAAGGCAGTATCCCCCAGTTCCAAAAGGGAATGATGGAGCAACAGGTCTCAGTGGAAAAATTAGCTGTATCTGCATGGATCGACCATTCCTATCAAGAGCTCTGGCAGGCCTTGACGCTGTCTAAGACCGTGCCATCTGCTTCTGTTGCAAAACAGGTGCTTGACGATCTTATCGAGGCTAACAAGAAATTCTGGCCAGAACTCCGTTAATGCAGCTGTCCAAAGCTATTGACTAACGTTTTTTCCAGTAAAACTAGTCCTTTCAA
>DHPN01000012.1:0-9450 GCA_002407925.1 Atopobiaceae bacterium UBA5363 | reverse complement strand
GTAGTAAATCTTGTTGGTGGCAGCTCGAACATTCAAAACGTATCTCATTGCATGACCCGCCTACGCTTCAAGCTAAAGGATGACTCAAAAGCAGACACACAAGCTATTGAGACTTTGCGTGGCGTCATTCAGGTTGTAAATGCGAACGGCCAATATCAGGTCATAGTTGGCATCAATGTAATTGAGGATGTGTATGACGAGGTCATCAAAGAAACTGGTGCCGCCGGCTTGGGGGAGGTCACTGAAGATGGAACACCGGTAAAGCATGGAAACGTTGCCTCCATGTTGATTGACCTCATTTCTGGCATCATACAGCCGATCCTTGCTGTTCTTTGCGCCGCAGGCATGATCAAGGGCGTACTCACCATTGCCGTATTCCTTGGTTGGATTTCGGCGACTGATGGCATCTATCAGGTATTGTATGCCGCGGGAGATGGCTTCTTCTACTTCTTGCCTATCATTTTGGGATATACGTCTGCCAAGAAATTCGGCTCGAGTGAGTTCATTGGCATGACTTTGGGGATCGCCCTCACATATCCGACAATGGTGAACATTACGAGCGGCACTGCCCTAGGCACCGTTCTTGCTGGCACACCGTTTGCCATGAGCTATTTCACGACTATCTTTAGCATTCCTGTCATCATGCCAACGTCTGGCTATACGAGCTCGGTTATACCTATTATCCTTGCTGTTTGGGTGGCCTCTAAACTCGAGCGGTATTTTCGCACGCATTTCTCTGAGTACATCAAGTTCTTCTTTGTGCCGACATGCACGCTTGTAATAATGGTCCCGCTGACATATCTAGTCATTGGACCTATTGCGACATTTATTACCAATCTTCTGAGTCTGCTTTTCAACTCTCTTTACAATATTCCTGTCGTCGGCGGCGCGTTAGGTGGAGCCATTCTTACCGGTTTCTGGCAGGTCCTTGTGATCTTTGGCTTCCACTGGAGCGTAATTACGCTGATGCTCATTAATATTTCGAGCAACGGCTATGACGTTATCATGGCTCCTTATATGGTCTGCTCATTTGCGCAGGTATTTGCTGTTTTGGCCATGCTGCTCAAGACGAAGGATGAAAAGCTGAAGGAGCTTGGTTGGCCCGCATTCATTACAGGGTTTTTCTTCGGCATCACAGAGCCATGCCTGTATGGTATTACGCTGCCAAAGAAAAAGCCCTTCGTGATTAGCTGCCTTGCCTCTGTTCCCGGGGGCCTGTTCATTGGCGCGATGGGTACAAAGATGTATGAATTCACAGGTGGTGCCTTCTGCGCGCTGCCAGGGTTCGTGGACCCTTCTGGCGCTAATGGAGCTACGTATGTGCTTTGGGTGCTCGTTGGCATTGCTATTTCTAGTGTCATCTCCTTCATCTGGACATATGCGACCTACAAAGATGAGCCCGTAAGCGCCAAAGGCAAGTCAGTGCCTGTAAAAGGCGAGCCTGTAAGCGCGTAGTGTTGCGTTCGCGCACATTGCGTTCGTAAAAAGAAGCTCTTCATTGAGGGACGCCTTGTGCTTGTGGCATGAGGCGTCCCTCATGAGAACATGCACTTAACTGCAAAAAGAGGAGACAAGTGTGAAATTTGACGAGGAGCATGGGCGGGCATATCTTGCCAAGCTTCGAAGCCTGGGGATTGAGACGCGCTCTATCGTTGTGATGCAAAAGGGAAGCCTTGCTTTTTCACATACAGCAAAGCCTTTTTCTCTTGAGTTTGTGCATCCTCTCTATTCAGTGACCAAGTCGTTTACCTCCGTTGCTGTAGGGATGCTCAAAAAAGAGGGCAAGCTTGGTCTCGATGAGCCTTGGATTGCTTGGTTTCCAGAGTACAAAGGCGCTGTGGTCGATCACCTCTTTCTTGAAGTGAGCATCCGTCATTTGCTGACCATGACGTTAGGCCAAGACAGAGAGCCATATGTGCACAACGATGATGACTGGGCTATGGGAGTCATAGGAAAAGAGTTCGCACACAAGCCAGGCACTGTCTTTTTCTATAACTCTATGTGCTCGCATCTCTTGTCCATGCTTGTGCAGCGCGTAAGTGGTCAAAAGCTTTCAGCTTTCTTGTCCCAAAGGCTCTTTGAGCCTTTGGGCATCAAGCGCTGGTGGTGGGAAGAAGATCGTCACGGCCATAGCGTTGGCGGTTACGGGCTGCATCTCTCCACGATTGATCTAGCGCGTTTCGGCCAATGCCTTTTAGATGGTGGATATTGGAAGGGAAAAGAGGTTATCCCTACTGCTTGGGTGGAGGATGCGACAAGGTTGCAGATGCAGACCCAGCCGTTTTATCCTGCTGAGTCAACAGAAGATCGCAATGGGTATGGCTATCAATTTTGGATGTGCGCTGGCGGCGGTTTTCGTTGTTCTGGGCTTTTTGGGCAACTTTGCTATGTGAGACCAAAGGATAGCCTCGTTGTCTCCTGCTCAAGTTCGACGTCGGGAAGCAAAGCCTTGATGGATCCTCTCTATGAGGTGCTCGATGATGGAAGAGGCATGAATGGCATGCTGCCCACAATAGATCTGACCAGCCTGCCTCTAGTTGACGGGGCCGCTCACGCTGGCGTGAGCGAAAGACGTCTTGTCGGGCGACATCACTGCTTGAGGAATTTCGGCAATTTCGAAACTGTCGAACTGAAGTTTTTCAACACTGAAAGCCCTTGCGCATGCCTTACTCTCACGCGCGACAAACAGGCCTTTAAGGTAAAGGCCGGATATGGTCGATGGCTTGGAAATACGACTGGGTCTGCTTTTGTTGGGGAGTTGTTCCCCTTTGCGACGCATTCGGCGGAAGAAGGCATCCGACCATCATGGGCTGCCGCAGAAACTTTTGCATGCTATGGTTGGACATCCCCTACCACATTGGAGTTTTCATTGCGTGAACTCGACTCAACGCGTCGCACCTTTATCAGGATCTCAGTGGACGGCACCTATGCCGTTTGTGAGCTGTGGGCCGAAGGCGTGTTTGGCGGATTGTCGCCGACGAAATATATGATGGCTGCGAAGCTCTAGCTTAGTGCTACTGTATATCGACTAATGAGCTGAGCCGTGTCATATGGCAAAGCTTCGGCACGATCGTCGGAATTTGTATGGAGGTAGTCATGCATGCGATTGTGGTGTCTGAATTTGGAGATAGCAGCGTCTTGCGCTATCAGAGTGCACCAGATCCTCAAGCGCGGGCGGGACAAGTTGTAGTTCGTCTTTTTGCGGCGGGGGTAAACCCAGTGGATGCCTACATTCGAGCAGGCCATTACGCCCTTGGTGAGCCAGAGCTGCCATACATTCCTGGCAATGATGGTGCAGGCATGGTGGAGGCCTTGGGTGATGGGGTCGGAGGGCTTTCTGTCGGAGACCGCGTTTTCGTCGCAGGCGTAGCGGCGAGGCAATGCAGCGGCACCTATGCGGAGAAGGTTTCCTGTGACGCGTCAGCTGTGCAAGTCTTGCCGTCCGAGCTTTCGTTTGCTCAAGGGGCAAGCCTTGGGACTCCCGGCATGGCGGCGTATCATGCGCTGCTTGTCCGTGGTAAGTTGCGCGCTGGCGAGCGCATTCTCATACAAGGGGGAAGCGGCGGTGTAGGCACCCTCGCCATACAGATCGCTCGGCTTGTCGGGGCAGAGGTTTTCGCAACGGCCGGATCTGAGGACGGCTGCAAACTTGCTGCATCTCTCGGGGCGGAGCGTGTATTCGACTATCACGATAGCGCGCTTGCTGCGAAGCTCATGGAGGCGTCTGAAGGCCATGGTGTTGATCTCATCATTGAGGTTTTGGCCGACAAGAACCTAGAACATGATATGAGCCTGTTGGCGAAGGAGGGCCGCGTCGTTATCGTGGGAAGTAGGGGCTCTCTTACATTTTCTCCGCGTCTCGCAATGACAAAGGAAGCGGATATTAAGGGCATGACTTTAGGCAACTCTACAAAAGATGAGCTCACTCGCGAGCTTCGTGGCCTAGCAGCCTTGCTGCGCGGAGGTGTCACCCCCGTGGTTGGTCAGGAGTTTCCGCTTGCAGACGCAGCCCGTGCGCAAGACGAAGTAATCCAAAAATCAGCCAGTCATGGGAAGATGATTTTGCGTATCGCAACAGTCTAAGTTTTGGTCCTAACCTACTGACCTGAAAAAGCTATCGTAAACCGATGCTAGTTTGATTAACCTGGCATGCCTAGCCTTTGACGTAAAGCGAATGCGTGTTCTGCGTTTAATGAGCGTCAAAGGAGGAAAAGGCATGACAGATAAGGCAAAAATTCAAGAGAGCTACGGTCTTTACATCGACGGCGCGTTTCGTCCGTCCTCGGATGGCAGCACCTTCGAAACAAGCTGCCCCGCTAATGGTGAGCATCTCTCTACCTGTGCGGCTGCGACTGCCGAAGATGTCGATGCAGCTGTCAAGGGGGCTTGGAAGGCGTTTAAGAGTTGGAAGAAGACCACCAACAAGCAGCGTGCGACAATCCTGCGCAAAATTGCAGATGTCATAGATAAAAACAAAGAGCACTTAGCTATGGTTGAGAGTCTTGACAACGGCAAGCCTATTCGAGAGACGCTCAACGTAGACGTGCCGCTGTCTGCTGATCACTTCCGTTATTTTGCAAGCTGCATCGAAGTCGACGAAGGTTCGGCATCAATTATCGATGAGCGCTATCTTAGCCTTGTTTTGCGCGAGCCAATAGGTGTAGTGGGCCAAATTGTGCCATGGAACTTCCCGCTTGCCATGGCCGCGTGGAAACTTGCTCCTGTCCTTGCTGCTGGTGACTGCACGGTTTTCAAGCCTTCGAGTGCGACACCTCTTTCTGTCCTCGAGCTGGCGCGCCTGACCGCAGATATCATCCCGGCTGGCGTGTTCCAAGTTATAACTGGCTCTGGGCGATCTGCGGGGCAGGCGCTGCTTGACGATCCTGATCTGCGCAAGCTTGCCTTTACTGGTTCGACGGAGGTCGGCTACAACGTGGCCGAGGCAGCTGCGAAAAAGCTCATTCCTGCGACGCTTGAGCTTGGGGGGAAGTCAGCGAACATCTTCTTTGACGACTGCGACTTCGAGCATGCGATGGACGGCTTGCAGATGGGAATCCTGTTCAACCAGGGGCAAGTATGCTGCGCAGGGAGCCGCGTCTTTGTGCAAGACACTATCTATGACAAGTTCATCGAGGAGGCTGTACGCCGCTTCAAGGCGGTGAAGCTGGGTATGCCCTGGGAGCAGAGCACCCAGATGGGCTCCCAGATCAATGAGAAGCAGGTCAAAAAGATCCTAAGCTATGTTGAGATAGGAAAGCAAGAAGGTGCAAAGGTCGCCGTGGGAGGCAAGCGTGCGACGGAAGGTACGCTCGCAAAGGGTGCCTATGTTGAGCCTACTCTTCTGGTTAATGTGACCAACGACATGCGCGTGTCGCGCGAGGAGATCTTTGGCCCCGTAGCAGTTGTCCTCAAGTTTCATAGCGAAGATGAGGTCGTTGCTATGGCCAATGACTCGGCATACGGCTTGGGTGGAGCTGTGTGGACGCATGATTTGTCCCGTGCCATTCGTGTCTCCCGTGCCGTCGAGACAGGGCGTATGTGGGTAAATACCTATAATCAGTTGCCTGAGAAAGCTCCTTTCGGCGGCTACAAAAAGTCAGGCATCGGCCGTGAGACCTATAAGTCCATCTTGGATAACTATTCTGAGGTGAAAAACATCTTCATTGACATCGACGATGTCCCGAGCGGCTTTTATCCGGCACCTTCTCAGTAAAGACGCATGCCGCAGAGACTGCTGACAGCCTGAAAGACGTCTCACATTGGCAGCTGATGGGTTTTGCGCTCGTCAGCCGCCTCTTTTGTCTTGATGTCTTTTGAGAATATCTCCTCCAACACATGCACGACGGACTCTACTTGGCTGGGTTCTATGCTTGCAAAATTCATGACGACGCAGTGCGTGTTGAATGCGTCTGGCTCTAGTGAATAGTCTGAGAGCATGCTTAAGTTCACATCGCGTACGTGTGCCTCTTCTTGTATCTCTTTATCGCTTAACCGCGTATGGAGTCTGACAAGGAGGTGAGTTCCTACACTTACTGGTGCAATATCTGCGATCTTCGACAGCTCTGAGTTTGCTAGTACGCTCATTACGTGGCTTCGTTGCTTGATGAAGTAACGATGAAGCCGATTTATGTGGCGCTCGAAATAGCCCCCTTCGATGAAAAGGGCAAGCGTATATTGCTCAAAGCTTGAGACAGAGCATGAATAGAAGCTTAGTTGTGCACGATACAGGTCCATTAACGCTGTTGGCAGAACCATATATGAAATGCGAATTGAAGGGATGAGCGTTTTGGAGAAGGTGTTCAAGTATACAACCCCGCCTGTGTCATCTTGTGTGACCAATGGTGGAAGTGCGCGCCCGCTATAGCGTAGCTCGCTGTCGTAATCGTCTTCAATCACATAGCGCCGAGCTATGCCATGTAGCCATTCAAGCAGTTGCTTGCGCCGGCTCTCCGACATGACTATGCCGGTTGGGAAATGGTTGGCAGGGGAGACGTGCACAATGTTGGCAGGACTTTGGGAAAGCCTGTCAATCCTTAAGCCCTCGTCGTCGATGGGCACGTAGCACCAGGCTATGCTCATGCTACGCGAGAGATCAACGAGTTTTCTTGAGCCATACTTACCAATCGCAATTACGCTTTTAGGCCCAAAGAGCTGCAGGAGCTTACTGTAAAGATATTCAGTGCCTGCTCCTATCACGATGTTGTCGGGACTTGTGCTTATGCCACGGAATTCATATAGATATGAGGCAATGGCGCGTCGCAAAGAGAGAAGGCCGTTGTAAGGGACAGTCTGATAAAGTTCCGGCGTCCGTTCCGTAAGAGTGCGACGCATGAGGCGCGACCAGATTTCTGCGGGAAACAGCCGCATGGCACAGTGATTTTCCTTGAAATTTATAGCATATCGCTTAGGCAGCTGCGTTGGAACTGGCTCAGAGCGTCGTTGACTTTCGTGGATGTCATTTGAGCGCCGTGTGCAGACAAAAAATCCACTGCCAGGACGTACGCTGAGATACCCCTCTGAAACAAGAAGATTGTAGGCCTGCTCAACAGTGCTGATGCTGACTGAAAGATGATGTGCGAGCACGCGCTTCGAAGGCAAGCGTTCGCTTGCCACAAGCCTACCTGCACGAATGTCTTCCCGAATGCATTGATAAAGGTACTCATATTTAGAGCTCTTTCCACGTTCTTGCATGTCGTAGGTGATCATTTGCGCATCCTTACGCCCTGAAAGTGATCTTCTCTGAAACAACTGACATGGTATTTCTATAATATTTACTATTTATATTAAGGTCCAATTGTCATAAGTACCACTGCCAGCGAGCCGTTTACCTTGTAAATAAGCACGCTGGTAAGAAATAAAATTTTTATGCGAGTTAAAAGTTTTTTTGTTTACATTTCCTTAGGCATCGATAACCGCATGCATGGCCTGCCAGCAGTTCTCAGCTAGCTCATGCACCGCATCGACGCGTCGCAGCGCTGCGTTCGGGTAAATTGGAGAAAGGCATGTGACGGTGAAGCAAGGCTTGCGCTTGATCAGCTTCCATAGGCCTTTGCGTGGCCGCTGTGTGATGGCAAAAAGCACTATTGGCACATGGTTCACCACGGCAAGATAGAAGGCCCCTGTGGCAAAGGGTCGCAAATGGTCGCAATAGGGAACAAGGGCAGTCTCTGGATAGACATGGACTGCATCGCCGAGACGCAGTGCTTCATTCATCGAGGCGACGAGCTCATGGAGCTGCCGAAAATGAGTCGACACCGGTACGGCTCCGCCCCATCTGACAAACTGTCCCACGCATGTTATGACGAAGTTGCTCTCAAGGCTGAGAAAATAGGTACGCCTGCCCTTGAGCATCCTGAGGACCATGGCGCAGTCAAGCGTTTGGACATGGTTGGCTATGCTCACAAAGCCTCCGTGGATCTTTTTTATGTTGCGTCTTCCACGAATCTTCACCCCGAGAAAAAACGTGGTCACAAACCAGGCAATCGCATCGAGGAGCAAGCGAAAGGCATGGTATCCAACGGTTTGCAGCCTTCCACGTCTGAGATAGTCATATCCGAGAGGCGTCTCAAAGCTTCCCCAATGAGGCATGTCGACAACATGGCAAGGCTTATCTTCGCTTACGTGGTGGGGATCAACATACACATGCCTTGCAAGGAATTTGTCAGACATTGCGAGTTTCGCTTTCAGAGGCGGAGGGCGTTATGTTTGGCAGGCTTTCAAGCTGAGCATCTGCAACCGCCTCTTCAAGCATGCTCTCAAATCTTGAAACGCAGCGATCCAGCCGGTACCTCTCTCCTAGCTGGGCATAAGTGTGCCCCATTTCTGCGCGTGCCTTGGGATGATCGATCCACCAATCAAGGTGGCGTACCAAATCCGCTGAGTCGCCTGCGCGAAACAGCGAGCGTGCATCTAAGGCAAATTGTGGGGTAGCGGAAAGAGGGGAGTCGGCAATAATGGGTACGAGACCTGTAGCAAACGCCTCCATGCAGCTCATAGCCTCAGCTTCTATCTCTGAAGCGTGTACGTAGATATCTGACATCGCAAGAAGGTCACGCAGCCTCTCCTGTGACAGAAAGCCAAAGCGCACATCCACTCCAAGGTGTGCAGCGAGACCTCTGAGAGAGCGCTCAGTTGGACCTTGCCCTGCAAGCACGAGTGTAATGTCGTCTCGATGTTTTGAATGTGCGACAGCACGAATTGCGACATCTTGGTGCTTTTCGACCGAGTAGCGGCCAACCATTGTGACGACGATCCTTCCAGTAAGGTCTTTTGCCTTTGGAAGCTTGCGATAGGTGAAGGCCCCATCGATGCCATTGCTGATTACATGGAGCTGGTTGGCATATCCGTGAAGCTGCAGTTGGTTTGCAATCATTTGGCTCGGGCAGTGTACGTGCCGTACGTACTGGTAGAGACGTCTGCGGAAAAAACGATACAAGAAATCATTGAACAGCTTGAAGTTGCCCATATGGATAGAGCATGAGATGTTTTCTGGCTGAACATGAAAGGCGGCTGTGGCGGGTACCCCCATTTCTCGTGCGAGCTTGGCACCTATATGTCCTAAGTTAAACGGCATCATGAAATGTGCGACATCACACCATCTGAGCGCCGCTGCCAGCGTATGCGTATCGCCTTTTGCGAGCGTCATCCCCTGAGCGTCGATAAGGCCTTGGAAGACAGGCACGTGCAACTCTGGCTGAGGATAGATGTAAAGGCCCTTTGTGTCATCTCCTGGGCTTGCCTGGCAGGCTATGCGTACCTCATGGTTATGCTCCTCGAGGGCGTGTGCGAGGTGCTGGGCAGTCATGGTGGTCCCATTGTTGGCATGTAGCATCTGGTCAATCACCAGAAGAACCCTCATCGCTTGTCTCCTCGTCGCAGGTATGTTTTTAACTATGAAACAGTAACATGAATCTGTCCTAGAAAATTTATTGTCTTGTGCCCAAGCGTGCG
>DHPN01000022.1 GCA_002407925.1 Atopobiaceae bacterium UBA5363 | reverse complement strand
TATGTCTATCGCAACTGACATGTGTCCCTCATTTCTGCAGTCGCCTTATTGGCTGCTACTTGTTGTATCACCTGAAAGCGCATTGGATAGGCCTTGGACGCCGCTCGTTGAGGAGCTAGAGCTTGTCGAGCTGCTTGAAGAGCTTGACGAAGACTCTGACTGAATATAGCTTAATCGCTTCTCAGCAAACGAATAGGCGCCGTACTCGTCATTGGGATCTGTTTCCTTTGCCTTTGTGTATGCGTTGATCGCCGCCGTCGTATCATCTGACGCCTCGTAAGCCAAGCCAAGATTTGCCCAGCCGGGACCGTAATCGGGAGAGTTGGCAGTAATCTGCTCGAGCGCGCTCACAGACCCACTAGTGTCCCCACTATAGAGTTGGCAGAGGGCCCGATCCACCTTGACAGCGTCTGAGTCCTTAAGCGCTAGGTAGCGGTCGAAATAGTTCATAGCAGTCTGATAGGCCTCATTTAACTTTTCCGTATCTGTATCACCTGAGGCATATTGGGACGCAGAGGAGGCGCAGTCCATATAGGCTTTTCCCACATTGTAGAGGTATGCCAGATTGTTCGGGTCGTCAGAGAGCTTGGCCTCGAGGTCTGAGATCTCATTGGCATATTGAGAGAAGACGCCATCCACCGACTCAGCGTCAGAGCTTGAGGAGTCGCTTGATCCAGAACCCTCGTCTGCGGTAGAGGAGCTTGTATCAGAGCTTTCGGAAGAGGATTGGCTAGAGGCAAAAACCGTCGCGAACGATGGAAGCATCATTGAAAGAGCCATGAGGGCCGCGAACAATACGATCACCGTCGCGGTCACGATTTGCTTGACGCTGCGCTTCTTCTTCGAGGCACTTTTTTGCGGGCTGCTCTGCGACGTGGGCCGTGGCTGGGACTTCGAAGGGGAAGCGACCTTCGCCTTCGAAGCTGACTTATATGAAGTGCGCTGAGAGCTGAAGCTTGATGCAGCCCCGCGCCCCTTCTTTTTATTCTTCGGTCGTGCCATCGCTTCACTTGCCCTTCCATTCGCTTATGCGGTGAGCCATCCATCTTGCCCCTCTCGCCCTTCTAGAGCAAGACATTGGCACACAAGTCGTTATTCTACCGGAAAAGCAGTCCAGACTCGTGGAGCCAATATGAACTATGAGCGAGTCTTGCGAGCCAACATGGCTGCAACAAGCTTGACGGCCACAACGAAGACGTCAAGGGCCTTCCCTAGGTCTTCGAGCGTCGGGTAGGTCGGCGCTATGCGGATGTTCGTGTCATGAGGATCTTCCCCGTAAGGCCACGTCGCGCCTGCTGGCGTGAGCTTGACGCCTAGCTCTGCCATAAGAGAGACAATGCGCCGTGCTGAGCCGGCCGGCCCGTCAAAGGAGATGAAGTATCCGCCGTGCGGATGGCTCCAGTGCGCGATGCCAAGGCCCCCAAGCCCCTCTTCCAGCTTCTTCTCGACAAGCTCGAAGTGAGGCCGCACGATCGCAGCATGCTTTTTCATATGGGCACGGACACCGTCAAGATTTTTCAAGAACAGCACGTGCGCGAGCTCCGTCATCTTTTCTGGACAAACCTGCTCGACGCCAAAGGCAGCCCTCGCCTCGGCGATGTCTGAAGGACTGCCAGCGACCCAAGACATGCCCGAGCCGGGGAAGGTAATCTTGGAGGTAGACGCAAACTCATAGACAAGGTCGTCTGTGCCCGCCTCCCGCATGGCAGAGAAGATCTCGAGAAGCTGGTCCCCTTCGTCATAAATGTCATGGACGACATAGGCGTTATCCCAGTAGATGCGAAAATCTGGCGCGGCGGGGCGCAGCGACGCAAAACGGCGTACAACGTCATCGGAGTAGGTGATGCCAGAGGGATTCGCATACTTTGGCACACACCAGATGCCCTTGACAGAAGGATCCGTTTCAACAAGACGCGCCACCTCATCCATATCAGGCCCGTCAGATTGCATCGCAATGGGAATGTTCTTGATGCCATAGTGCGCGGTCACCCGAAAGTGACGATCATAGCCGGGACTCGGGCAAAGCCACTTGACCTGGCCCTGCTTATACCATGGCTCATGCCCTGCTACGCCACAGGTAAACCCATGGCAAACCAGGTCATGCATGAGATGCAGGCTTGAAGAGCCACAAACGATCACATTTGTGGGATCAACGCCGATGATTTCCGCCGCCAGCCTTCGCGCCTGCGGCAGCCCCACAGGGCAGCCATAGTTGTCAGCAGCCCAACCATCACCAGACAGCTCAGTCCGAGAGTTCAAAAGGTCGAGCATCGGGCGTGAAAGTTCCGTCTGCTCATGCGTGGGCTTTCCACGGGCCATGTCAAGAGACAGATGAGCTTCTCGATAGCGTGCAGCCTGCTCTTTAAGCTCTGTTATTGCGGCATCAAGCTGCGGCACATCCATTGCCTCATAGACATTCGCCATAGATTTTCCCTTCTGTTAAGGATAGTCTCCCGCAGTATAGTCCCTGTCAGCCCAAACAGCTGCTACCATGGTCCTATGAAAGGTCATATGAAGACATATTCTCATAAGGGCACACCTGACCACGAGGTTTCCCCGGCCGGAAGCAGGCCGGCCGAAGAGTATGGCGACTTGCAACAACTTGTCGAGGAGCTCTACGCCGTCAACCCCTCACACGCCGTCTCTCGCATGGACGTGATAGTACGAGCCGAGGTCGACGACCTGTCAGAAGACCTCATGGAGGTCGTTGATCTCCTCCCAGCCGGGTCCTATAAGCGCTCTCGACTCTGCGACCAGCTCAATTCGATCATCACGGCTCATGGGTGGGCGTACGTCTACGGAACCGTGGAATAAGCTTGTTTCAAGCTCGTCGGGCTTGTTTTGCCAGACTTGTTCACCTAGGCGCCGTGAGCTTAGAGGGACGTGTTTGGCCGTGTCCTGTCCTAAAGCTGTCGGACAGAGCGGCAAAAAACAAGCCAGCTGCGCTTGCAACCACCGCAGCCGCAAGCACCGCGCACTTGGCGGCATTGGCCTCGACGAGATTCGTAAAAGCGAGGCCGGCGATCAGGATTGACATGGTGAATCCCACGCCGCTCAGAAGCCCCATGGTCACAAGCTGGCGCCAGTCCATATGGCGCGGCAAGCTAAAAGGCCCCAGCTTGACGAGTAGCGTTGTCATCCCAATGACGCCGATCGGCTTACCTATGAGCGCACCAAAGAAAACGCCACGAACGATAGGATCAACAAGCAGCGCAGAAAGATCAACCCCAACAAGGCGCACCTGTGCGTTCACAAATGCGAATAGCGGCAGAATCACAAAGTTGACAGGCACGGCATAGTAACGCTCCATGCGCTGCAGCGGAGGACGAACATGGTGCATAACACGCTCGACATGCCATGCCGCCTCGGTGAAGTCATGCTGGCCAAGCACATGGGATCTCTCGTCATAGTGGTCATCGAGCTCCAAGGCCTGGTCGTCAAGCCAGCCATGTAGCTCGCCAAGGCGCACATCTGAGCGAGCGGGCAAGAAAAACGCCAAGATAACCCCCGCTAGCGTTGCATGGATGCCTGAATTGAACATGCATATCCACAGCAGCGCGCCAACGGCAACATAGGGCTTGAGGGAATAGACACGGCCGTGGTTGAGCAACGACAGTATGAAAGTCGCAAACAAGGAGCCTACGACCCACTCGATCTTGAACGTCTGGCCGTAGAAAAGGGCAAGCACGCCAATGGCAATGATGTCATCGGCAATGGCAAGCGTCTGGAAGAAGACTTTCGTCTCAACTGCCACACGATCTCCGAGCAGCGACATAACGCCGAGGGCGAAGGCTATGTCAGTGGCAATGGGAGTGGCCCAGCCATGCGCTGCCCCTTTGAAATTGCATGCCAAGAAGATGAGAGCCGGAACTATCACCCCGCCAACGGCGGCCAGCATCGGAAGCGCAGCTTGCTTTGGATGGCGTAGCTGGCCGACTGTCATCTCGTACTTTAGCTCGACGCCCACAAGCAAAAAGAATATCGCCATCAAAAAGTCGTTTATGAACTGCTCACAGGAAATCGAGACTATAAACGAGCCTATACCAATTTCAAGAGGAAGCTCCAGCATAGAGCGCACAAATCCATACGCCGGCGTATTCGCAACGATAATTGCAACAAAGGCAGCAGATACCATAATTACCGCAGCAAGTGTTGAGTCTGATGTCACCGCTGACAAAGCATTGCGCTGGGTGATCCTGCGGACGACAAGGGGCTCCCAATAGATGCGCCTGACTTCCTCATGGGGATGCAAAGTGCTCTTCTGCGTAAACGTGTGCCGTTTCTTTGTCATTACTGCCTTTCTTCTGCGCACGGACGCATAACCCGAGCTGTGAGTATCAGGGATTGTCCCATAAGTACACAAGATGAAGGCAGTATTTAACAGCTATAGTTAACACAGCCAGGCAGGCCAGCAGCTGGCCTAAGCCTAAGAGATAGGGGTGCCATGAACAACCAACGTATAGCCGTGCTCACAGATAGCGGGACCGACGTGCCTGCCGAATTCTGTGCCGCCCATGACGTTCGCGTCATCCCTTTGCACATCAATTTCTCTGATGGCTCAAGCTTTCGCAGCGGCGTCGACATCAGCTCTGAAGAGCTGCTCTGCCGCATACAGACTGAGATCCCCAAAACCTCTCTCCCCTCACCCAATCAGATTCGTCAGGCATTTGAAGCCGCGAGAGACGATGGCTATGAGAAGGCTGTCATGGTGACGCTTTCTTCGGGCCTTTCAGCTACCTATCAAACTGCGCAGCTCGTCACAAACCAGATGAAGGACTTTCCTGCGCTGGTCGCTGACACGCGGAGCATCGGCATCGCCGCCGGCCTCATTGTCATGCAGACAGCCAAGCTCGTCGAGGATGGCACACCTTTCGAATGCCTCGGGCAGGCAATCGAAGAGCTTGCCCAACGCACGCGCGTGTTCTTCTCTGTCAAAAATCTTGAGTACCTGCACAAGGGCGGGCGCATCTCCGAGCCCATCTACCGCCTTGGCAAAATCTTGAATATCAAGCCAGTGCTGACATGCGACCCCGCTGATGGCCACTACATCATGGCAAAGAAGGCCCGCGGTTGGGAGCGAGCACTCGACACGGAAGTAAAGCTCGTGGCAGAGCACGCGAAGTCTTATGAGAATGTGCGCCTTGCCATTTGCTGCTCAGCCGCTGATGACTTGTTCGACGAGCTCGAGGGAAAGCTTCGCCAAGAGGTGGGCACCATTTCCCAGATAGAAGGCATCGTACGCTCAGGCATATCAGCAGACCTGCTTGTCCATACAGGCCCTGACCTCGTCGGCTTAGGCATCATGGGAATCTAGTCCGAGCTCCCCTTTGAATCTGGCTTCAAGCCTCTTCTCGAGCAGAGCTGCTTTCACGTGCTGGCTCGCGAGGCTATGAGGCTGTTGTCCGCGGCAGCCCTCACAGCTCTGCGACCATCTGAGAGATGATCCGGGAGCAAAGTCGGGCGGCTTTTCGCTCAAACAGGGGGTATGCCATGGGATTAGACCCATCAGCCGTATCTGAGATCGCGCGTATGACAACATAGGGGACAGCATTCAAATAGCATGCCTGCGCGACCGCTGCCCCTTCCATCTCGCAGCAAAGCGCTCCGGACATACTATGGATTGATGCTTTATCTTGGATCTCGTGGACAAACCTATCGCCAGACGCAACGCGCCCCTCAAAGACGTGATGATGCGACGCAATCCCTTGAGCTGCATGTAGCGCCTTCTCACGCAAAAGGGCGTCTGCAGGAAAAGAAACAATGCCCATCTGGGGAATCTCGCCTGGGGCGTAGCCTAAATTTTGCACGTCCACGTCATAGTACATGCAGTCTGTAGAAACCACAAGGTCGAGAACACCAACTCGGGCATCCAAAGAGCCTGCAACGCCCGTGAAGACTAGCGCGTCGCAGCCAAGATCGCAAAGTATTTGGCCGCAGATGCCGGCATTGACTTTGCCGACGCCGGATTGCACAACAACGACAGGCTTTCCGCTCAAGGTGCCTTTTACAAAGTCCATGCGTGCGCGCTTTAGTGGCTCTGGATCTAGAAGGGCGGCCTTGAGCTGAGAGACCTCCACATCCATGGCACCAATGATTCCAATCTTCTCCATGAAGCCCTAACCTTCCTCTTTATGCGATGTCTAGCCCCGTCTGCGAGTGTCAAGAAATGCGTAGCCGGAGACTCTCAGGCGCCACGACGCCACTTTCGAGCTCAAAGCTCCCGATGCCTCCATTTGGCAGCTTGCTCTTCCAAAAAGATGCGATCGGACGCCCGCCAGCAACCATATTAGCCAGAGCGCAGAGGACGGCTCCGTGTGCGACTACCAGGACATGCGCATGCGCCTGGACGGCAGGGACCAGCACCTCGTCGAAAAAGCGTCGGATACGCTCGTAAAGCTGATCGAAAGACTCCCCGCCAATCGGCGCCACATAGAGCTCGGGTTGCGTCTCGTAGCCGAACACCGCTGACCCCTGCGAGGAAAAACCCTCGTGAGAGTCACCCTCTGCAACACCGTATGCCTGCTCTATCAGCAGCGGCTCTTTAACAATGGGCACGTCTCTGCCGGCCAACGCAATTTCTGCCGTCTCATACGCCCGGCTCAAAGGGCTTGAGAGGCAGAGATCAAACGAAATGCCTTCAAGCAAGCGAGCCGCTTGCCCTGCCTGCTGACACCCCTTCGCAGTGAGAGGGATGTTCACTTGCCCCTGCATCTTGCCCATGACGTTCCAGTACGTCTCACCGTGACGCATGAAATAAACTTTGCTTCTCATCCCTGCCATTCCCCTGCCCTTATATGTCGGCAGCCTTTGTTGTCGGCCCAGCCAACCAAGCCTTGCCAGAAAGTGACTTCATCAGAGTATCAGCTGCTTCAAGGGCACTCTTGTCACTTCTGACATAAAGATAGGCGACAAGCGATACGCCGCCTGCCTCCATGCCAACGTAGTGTGTCTTGCAGCCCAACGAGGGATCAAGCTTGTCTCCGATCGTTGTGCACGCCGCCTCCTCAACCTCCTTCGCCACCACAGAGAAGTCAGCATTCTCCCTGACAAGCAGGTTGAGCTTCCCCATTGCGAAGTTCGAAGGCGAAAGCTTCGTGAGGGTAGTCTTATTGAGCACGGAATTGGGGATGACTTCAACATTACCCGCACAATCAACCAATGTCGTAGAACGCCAGCTCACGTCCTGTACGACACCTCTGAGGCCGCTGACTTCGATGCAGTTGCCTGGCTCCAGCACATGGCCCAACAACAGACCTAAACCGGCAATGATGTTGGATATCGTGTCCTGCAGACCAAGGGAGATCGCCACGGAGACGATGCCGAGAGCCGCTAGAAAAGTCGTAGGCTCAATGCCAAACACAGGCTTGAGCGTCGCCAAGAGCGCGAAAATCCAGATCACCGCGCGTAAGACATTCACGAAAATGGAAGCTGAGGGGACATGAGCATGCTCTAAAGCCTTCTTTGCAGCTCTGACGACTATACGCTGCACTAATAGAGCAACTACAACAACCATAGCTATGATGACAAGCTTACCTACCAGATCAGACATGGCCTCTCCTTTCATAGGTCATATCATACGTCCACATGCATACAACAACAGACCTCCTCCACCTGACACTTGTCGCAGAAGCCCAAGAGCGCTATAGTCGCTCACGTCAGTTTCAGGGCGGGGTGAGATTCCCCACTGGCGGTAATGAGGCATTCGTCTCGAGCCCGCGACCCGCACGCGCGGCCGATCCGGTCAGATTCCGGAGCCAACGGTAGAGTCCGGATGAAAGAAACGAGGCGCATCATCGATGGCTCAAACTCCTCAGCTAAAAACAAACAGGCATGACACGCATTCGACGACCACGCAGGGCGGCTCATGGAGCACGAAACGAATTGCCACCCTTGCGGTTCTCTGCACGGTGGGATTCATAACAAGCTTCATAGAAATCCCAATCTTCCCGCTCGCCGCTTGGCTGAAATTTGACCCGTCAGGCATTGTTGCGCTTGTTGCAGGCTTTGCCTTTGGTCCCGGCACGGGCGTACTCGTCGCGGTGCTGACGTGGTTCGTCCATCTGCTTTTCGTGTTCGATCCTTATGGCGTCCTCATGGCCATTCTCTCCCTCGTAAGCCTCGTCGCCCCTGCGTCGGCCATCTATCGCCATGACCTCACCTTGGGTGGCGCCGTCAAAGGCATGGTCGTAGGAGGGCTGTGCTCCTTGATCATCTGCGTGCTGGCAAACCTCGTGGTAACGCCACTTTACACGGCAGTGTCCATCTCTGACGTCGCTGCCATGATCGTGCCCATCCTCATACCGTTCAACCTGATCAAGATCATCCTTGAGTGCGTAGGCTGCGCACTCATCTATAAGCCCATTTCCAAAGCTCTCTCAGCATAGGTCTCAGACGCATACGATGCTGGCAACGACACCCCCAATACGTGACGGCTCCTCGGCCCCCCTCCTCAGCATCTCTCATGTCACGCTCGTCTACGACGAGAACTCACAAGAGGCAGCATGCGCCCTCGATGATGTCTCTTTAGACGTTTGCCAAGGCGAGCGCCTCTGCATCGTTGGCGCCAACGGCTCAGGCAAGTCCACGCTCGCCTCGGTGCTGTGCGGCCTCATAGCCCCTGACGCCGGAAATGTGCGTCTCCTTGACTATGACGTCTGCCGGGACGGCAAGCCCGACCTCGAGGCCTACCGCTTGGCCCGCCGCGGCATTGGTCTTGTGTTCCAAAATCCCGAAGACCAGATCGTCACGCGCATCGTAGCTGATGATGTCGCCTTCGGACCAGAAAATCTGGGAGTGCAGCCTCACGAGATCAAGCGGCGCGTGCGACAAGAGCTGCACCGCATGGCGCTCGACGGCTTCGCCCAGGCAGACCCACAGCGGCTCTCGGGGGGCGAGCAGCAGCGCGTGGCTATAGCCGGAGCCCTCGCTATGGAGCCTGAGGTGCTGGTCCTCGACGAACCAGGAGCCCTGCTCGACGCGCGCGGGCGCCAACGCATCATGCAGACAATGGACGAGCTGCGTCGCGCCGGCATAGCCGTCGTGCATGTAACCCACTTCATGGAAGAGGCGCTCTCAGCTGATCGGGTCATCGTCCTGGAAAAGGGCCGAATCGTGCTAGAAGGTACGCCTGATGAGGTCTTTTCCCACCGGAAGGCCCTTGCCGCAGCGAGGCTTGAGCAGCCTTTCATCGCACGGCTCTGCGCGCGCCTGTCCGCTGATGGCCTTGACCTTCACTGGACGTGTGACCAATCGGAGCTCACCACGCAGCTGACGACAATTGCGGCTGCGCATGGCAAGCCGCTCACCAAGCTCCGGGCGCGACCGCATGTACCTCCTACGACCCTGAAAAGCCCCATCTCACGCCCTCTCGCGAGCACTTGGGAGACAGAAGCTGCTCTTTCCGCAGCCACCTCGCCTCTCATTTCAATTCGTCACGTATCCTTCTCGTATGGCAGCAAGGGAGCTGCCTTCGCTCTCGAGGATATAAGCTTAGAAATTCCAGCTGGTGACAACCTGGCGATCATAGGGCAAAACGGCTCGGGCAAGTCAACGCTCCTACGCCTCATCTGTGCGCTTGACATGCCAGATAAAGGCCAGATACTCGTCGACGGCCTAGACACAAACCACCGCGGCAGACGGCGTAAAGAGCGCGAAGCCCTTGCACAAGCGCGTACCCGCGTCGGCTACGTGACACAGCGGCCCGAGCGACAGCTCTTTGCCGACAGCGTCGAGGAAGACGTCGCCTTCGGCCCAACCAATCAAGGCCTTTCCCGCCAAGAGCTTGGAGATCGCGTTGATGGGGCACTTGAGCTTTGCGGCTTGCTTGACAAGCGCTTCTGCTCCCCCTTTGAGTTGTCAGGAGGCCAGCAGCGCATGGTGGCCATCGCAGGGGTTCTCGCTATGCATCCGCAGGTCCTTGTACTCGACGAGCCAACCGCCGGCCTTGATCATGCCAGCCGGACGCAGTTGCACGCCCTGCTTGCCGGCCTCAACAAAAGTGGCATTACGATCGTGCAGGCGACTCATTCGATGGATGATGCGGCACGCGCAAAGCATGTCATGGTTCTCGACCGCTCTCACGTCCTTGCGCAAGGCGTGCCCTCAAAGGTCTTCCGTCGAAGCACCAAGGACAGGCTCGTCGCTTGCGGTCTCAATCTGCCGCAGACTGTCCTTTTTGCTGAGGTGCTGGAGGCATCTGGTGCCATAGCTCCTGGGTCCCTTGGCAACCCCCTCAGCCTCGACGAGCTCGCAGGTGCAATCGAAAAGGGCTTGGGTTTGCTTCCAGGATCATCAGAGAGAGGGGAGGATGAGGCGACATGGCGTTCAAAATAGGCTTCGGGCAATACATCGCAGCCGATTCCCCTGTCCACAAACTCGATCCGCGCACGAAGCTCATCTGCAGCCTTGCCTTCATGATTGCCGCGTTCAGCGTGAAGACCCCATCCCAACTGATTTTCGCTGCGTTTGCCTGTGGCGCGCTTCTGATGGCCTCAAAAGTGCCTGCCCGCGCTGTCATGCGCTCGATGCAGCCTGTTCTGGTTGTACTTGCCCTATTGGGCCTCTTCAACTTGTTTTTTGTGCAGACCGGCCCCGCATTGCTCCTCGTGGGACCAATGAGAATCACGACGGATGGCCTATGGGCTGCCGTTTTGTACGTCACCCGCTTCGCCGTGGCAATCGTTGCCGGCACGCTCATTATGCTCACAACGACGCCCACGGCACTCTCTGATGCTTTTGACGTACTGCTATCCCCCCTCTCTCGAGTGGGGCTTCCCGGCCACGAGGTCGCGATGGTGCTCTCCTTGATGCTACGCTTCATACCAACCCTCGCCGACGATGCGACAGCCATATCAGAGGCCCAAAGGGCTCGTGGGGCGTCACTGAGCTCGGGCAGCCTGAGGCGACGCGCGCATGCCACAAAGGCGCTTCTCATCTCTTTGCTCGCCAGCGCCCTTCGCCATGCGAACAATCTCTCAAGAGCCCTCGACGCGAGATGCTATGCGGGAGATGCCGCGCGGACGCACCTACACCCGCTACGCTTCACGTACCGCGACGCTGCAGCCACCATAACCTTATGCGTATACGTTGTCGTGCTCACGATGCTCCGCTGATCTACATCCGGAGGACCACGCCTAATGAAGCAGGTGCACACGAATGCGGGCAAGCGTCAATGCAGAGATGCCGCAGGCACTCAGGTATTCTGCTGCCCCGCCATAGGCGCCGCACATGCGGTCATATACGATTCCCATCGTCTTGAGCGCCGCCCGGTTGATCTCCGTATCAGGAGCTGCTCTTTTGCCAAAGAGCCACTCGTCAACATCTGAGGCATCTGTGAACGAATAGGCATAGTCGGCAACAATATGGGCGCGATCAACTCCAGCCAATGCTAGAAGGAGCATCGAGGTCACGCCGGTACGATCCATCCCCGCCGTGCAGTGAAACAGGATGCAAGCGGTTGAGGGTGCGTCGGCAAAAAAGGAGAACAGCCTCGCTATTGCAGGTTTGTTAGAGAGCATGGAAAGATACCCATCCACAAGGAAGCCGCTAAGAGAGAGGTCATCGCCTGCAGCGCCAGCGCCATCTTCAAGCTTTGGATCATGGAGATCATAGTCATACAAGGGAATGTTGCTGTAGGTGACCCCTGCCTCCCTTGCAAAGGGGTCAGAGGAGTGCGAAAGCTCTTCTTCACTGCGCAAGTCGGCCACGTAAGTGACGCCATAGCGCAAAAGACAGCGAAGATCGTGACCTGTGAGGCCACTTGTTGTCCCTGAGCGCAGGAACCGATGCCAGCAGGTGATGCCCCCCGGCACGGGGAAACCCCCAAGCTCGCGAATGTTCTCGCCTGAAGCAAGCTTCAGGCTACGATCGCATGCCTTCTCAGGATGCAGCATGAGCCGGACCCCTCGCATCTCTGTCGCTCCCCTAGCGGACGCCAGCCTCTATCTTCGCTTTCTCAATCTCTGCCAGCTGTTTTTCAGACAGATGGAAGTCAAAGCCATGGCTGTGGCCCTCGCTGACAGCGCAGCTCCCGTACGACTCTGTCTGAGGCTCCAGCCGCTGGGCTGCCAGCTCAGGCGCCTTGCGGTCGCGCGCAAAAGGAGCAGCCGTACCATGAGCGTAGTTCTCCTTTGCGACAGAAATCATAAGCTTAATGCGGTTGAGCTGGTTGACCTCGGACGCCCCTGGGTCATAGTCGACTGCGACGATGTTGGAGTCTGGGTGCATCTGGCGCAAGCGTTTGATCACGGACTTGCCAACCACATGGTTGGGTAAGCAAGCAAAGGGCTGCACGCAAATAATATTGGGCGTGCCATGGTCAATCAAGTCGACCATCTCGGCCGTCAGCAGCCAACCCTCTCCCATGGTGTTGCACAAAGACAAGACCTGCTCTGCCTTGTGCGCTAGCACGAAGATGTCCTCATAGGGCTGGAAGCGCTTCGATGCGGCGAGCATCTCATCGATGGGCTTGCGGACACCCTCGACGTAGTCGATACCGATCCGATGCGTCACGCGACTGACAGCCTTGGTCCCTAGCTCATGATTCATGTTGATCTGGTTCGACATGCCGAACAAGAAGAAGTCGACCAGCCCTGGGACGTCTGCCTCGCAGCCCTCGCCCTCGATGACCTTGACGACTTGGTTGTTCGCCGTGGGGTGGAACTTGACGAGTATTTCGCCGACCACGCCGACCCGCGGCTTCGAGCGGTCGTTAGTCAAGGAAAGCGCATCGAAGGCTTGAATCGTGTCTTGGCAAAGCTTGTTGAAACGCGCGCCATTCGCATGCGGGAGGATTGTCTTGGCAGCTCGCATGAAGCTCTCATACAGGCGCTCTGCCGAGCCCTTCCTCGTCTCGTAAGGGCGCGTGCGATACAGCAGCTGCATGATCACATCCCCATAAATCAAGCAGTAGAGGGCATGCAGCAAGATGTCCGGCGTCAGCACATTAAAGCCAGGGTTGTGCTCATCAAGGCCAAAGGCGGCTGACAGCGACACCACCGGGATGTTGGGATGCCCCGAATCCTTCAGCGCCTTGCGGATCAAGGCGATATAGTTCGTCGCGCGGCAGCCGCCACCGGTCTGGCTGATCATGATTGCGGTACGTGAAAGATCATATTTGCCGGAGAGCACCGCTTCCATGAGCTGCCCCACCGTAAGGATGGAGGGATAGCAGATGTCATTGTTTACATACTTAAGCCCCGTCTCGACTGCCCCGTGGTCGACGGAGGGCAGCAAGACAATGTTGAACCCCTGGTCGCGCAGCATGGCCTCAAGGAGCTCAAAGTGAATCGGGCTCATTTGCGGAGCGAGGATCGTATAGCCCTCAGCCTGCATCTCCTTGGTGTATCGAACTTTCTTGAACGCCGCAGAGGACGACTTGCGGTAAACGGGGACGCGACGAGACAGGTCGGTCGTGCGGGCATGCTCAAGCGTTCCATCCGCGCGATGTATGCCGACAGGCCGCTCCTCTGAGATGAGGCCGGCCTTCACCTCAGAGGCAAGCTCGACATGCTGCTCACGCAAAGCAGCGATCAGCGAGCGGATGCGGATGCGCACTGCTCCCAGGTTGGAGACCTGGTCGATCTTCAGCACCGTATAAATCTTGCCAGACGCCTCGAGGATCTCCTGAACCTCATCGGTCGTGAGCGCGTCGAGGCCGCAGCCGAAGCTCTGCAGCTGGACAAGGTCAAGGTCGTTGCGCGTGGCAACGAAGCGGGCGGCGCGGTACAGGCGCGAGTGGTACATCCATTGGTCTACAACACGGATCGGGCGCTCCGGCGCCATCTTGTGGGCAACGGAGTCCTCGGTCAGGACGGCAAAGCCAAAGCCGGAGATCAGCTCCGGAATGGCGTGGTTGATCTCAGGGTCATTATGATAAGGTCGGCCTGCGAGCACGATGCCATGCGCGTTATGGTCTTCTATCCATTTGAGCGTCTCGTCGCCCTTGCGGTGCATCTCATCTTTGAACTCGAGGTCAGCTTCCCAAGCGACATTCACAGCAGCATCAATCTCAGCCCTTGTGATGTGCGGCCCCTTGAAGCGACCCTTCCCAACCTTCGCATCCGCCTCACGCTGTACAGAGATGATCTCGTACAGACGCCGCTTCAGCTCCTTTTTATCATCATATGGTACAAAGGGAGCAAGATACTCGACCGACGGGTCTGACAGCTCATCGACGTTGAGGCCAAGCGCCTGGGGATAGCTCATCACGATCGGGCAGTTGTAGTGATTGGTCGCGGACTTGTCCTCCTTGCGCTCCCATCTCACGCAAGGCATCCAAATGAAGTCAGGATCCTTCGCTAGGAGATTCATGATGTGGCCGTGAGAGAGCTTGGCCGGGTAGCACACCGACTCGGACGGCATCGATTCTATGCCCGCCTCATAAGTCTTCTTTGAGGTCTGATCAGAAAGGATCACCGAGAAGCCAAGCTTCGTGAAGAAGGCATGCCAGAACGGGTAATTCTCGTACAGGTTAAGAGCACGGGGAATGCCCACCGTCCCGCGGGGGGCCTCGTCTTTCGGTATGACCTCGCGATCGAACAGGAGCTTGTTCTTAAAGGCAAAGAGGTTCGGCGCATCGACGGCAACCTTGTTGACGTGGCCCGCCCCCTTCTCACAACGGTTGCCGGTGATGAACCGACGGCCTCCGCCGAAGCTGTTGATGGTCAGCAGACAATTGTTCGAGCAGCGCCCGCAATGGACGTTGGTATGCTTCACCTGAAGGTTGTCGATCTCCTCGCGTGTGAGGATCTGAGAGACTCCCGTTGTCCCCGCGCGATCACGCGCGAGCAAGGCCGCGCCATAGGCGCCCATCGTGCCGGCTATGTCTGGTCGGATGACGTCGCGCCCGGTCAACAGCTCGAAGGCACGCAGGGTCGCATCACTCAAGAAAGTCCCGCCCTGCACAACGATGTACTTGCCGACCTCGTCGTAGTCACGCAGCTTTATGACTTTGAAGAGGGCATTTTTTATCACAGAGTACGAGAGGCCCGCCGCGACGTCACCTATTGTCGCTCCCTCTTTTTGGGCCTGCTTAACGCGGGAGTTCATAAACACGGTGCAACGGGAGCCGAGGTCCACGGGGGACCTGCCATGCACGGCCGCCTGGGCGAACTCTTGAACTGACATGTCCATCGAGTCGGCAAAGGTCGCAATGAAAGAGCCGCAGCCCGAAGAGCAGGCCTCGTTGAGGCTGATGTGCTCGATCACGCCATTCGAAACCTGCAGGCACTTCATATCTTGGCCGCCGATGTCGAGGATGAAGTCCACATCCGGCACGAAGGCCTGGGCACCGCGTAAGTGGGCGACTGTCTCAACTTCACCTGAATCAGCCCGTAGGGCTGCCTTCAGAATGCCCTCGCCATACCCCGTGGTCGTCACATGCCCGATTTTACAGCCCTCAGGCAGACGGTCATAGATGCCGTCCATGATCTTGCGTGCCATGCCGAGAACGTCACCGTTGTTGTTGCCGTACCAAGTATAGAGCAGCTCACCATCCTCACCGCAAACGGCCGCCTTTATCGTAGTGGAACCTGCATCAAGGCCGATGAATACCCGCCCTTGGTAGCCGTCAAGCGTTCCTTTGGGAACGACCTGCTTGTCATGGCGCGCCTTGAAGGCACGATAGTCATCCTCTGTCGCAAACAGAGGATCCAGACGGGCGACCTCGGACCCCTGGACGTCCCCAAGCTTGTCAAGCGCATCGATGACCTCTGCAAATGAGACGTATTTGTTTGACTCTCCCGCCAACGCCGCTCCGGTCGCAACGAACAGGTGGGCGTTTTGCGGCACGATACGGTGCCGCTCGTCAAGATGCAGCGTCTCATAGAAACGATGGCGCAACTCCGAGAGATACTGCAGCGGCCCACCGAGAAACGCCACATAGCCCCGAATCGGGTGGCCGCACGCCAGCCCGGAGACTGTCTGGTTTGCCACCGACTGAAAGACCGAAGCCGCGATGTCCTCGCGCGCTGCACCCTCGTTCAAAAGAGGTTGCACATCTGACTTTGCAAATACGCCACAACGGCTCGCAATCGGATAGATGTGCTTCGCGCCCTTGGCAAGCTCGTTGAGGCCAGCCGCGTCTGTCTCAAGAAGCGATGCCATCTGGTCAATGAAAGCCCCGGTGCCGCCAGCGCAGGTCCCATTCATGCGCTGCTCTATCCCATTGTCGAAAAAGATGATCTTAGCATCCTCGCCGCCAAGCTCTATTGCGCAGTCAGTCTGAGGAATCAAGGTCTCCACCGCACGCTTAGAGGCAATGACCTCCTGAACGAACTCGAGGTCGAGCCAATGGGCAAGCAGCATGCCGCCAGAGCCAGTGATCGAGACGCGCATGGGTGCATCCCCAACAGTCTTTCGCGCCTGAACGAAAAGCTGTCGCGCTGTGGCTTTGATGTCTGTGTGGTGCCGCTCGTAGTTCGCATATACAAGATGGTTGCTATCGTCGATAACGGCAAGCTTGACCGTTGTGGATCCGACGTCGATCCCAAGGCGCAGATGCGCATGGGACAGGTCAGTGCGGTACAGCGGCACAAGCTCCGCTCCCAGCTGACGAAGCTGCAAAGGCTTTTTTTGCGCAGCCTGGGCGTGAATGTCGTTTGGCGTGTCAGTCATGATTGGTCTCCTTGCGTTGCTCGTCCAAGCTCGCAAGCAAGGCGAGCCCAAACGTTGGGACATCAAAGTCAATTTGCTTTCCATAAAGGTCACCCGGTCGAACGAACATCAACGCGGTCATCAATCGGGCCATAATATCCACACTCTCATGAGCGCCCGTTGAAAGCCAGCGCACAAGAACGCCGACTTCAGCTGACACGGCATAGGTGAGGTAATAGTCAAAAAAAGCTCCGAGGGCACGCAGGTCAAGGCCATTGAGCGCCCGATCGGTAACTTCTTTGCGCACCATGCGCTCAATTTGGCGCGCAAAGGCCGGGTCTCCCCCATCGCCAAGCAATACAGAAAGATAGCCGGAACGCTCTTTGAAATAGTCGAGGATCTCATTTGAGCCAGGGCATGCCTTGCCCTGGTCGATGGCCAGCTCGAGCTCGTCAAGCGTTACCTCGGAAAGGTGGCTCACAAGTGGGCGCAACTCGTCAACCGTCTCACACTCTATCTGATTGACAAGGTCTGCAATGTCTCGGAAATGGGAATAGAACGTGCGACGCGTAAGACCTGCTCGATCGGTCACTGCCGTGACTGTGACCTGGGCCAGATCGCCAGTTGCCTCGATTTCACTCGCTAACGCATCACGAAGCGCGAGACGGGTGCGAACACAGCGCCTATCAGGCGGAGAAACTGCACCGACTTGGCTATTTTCATTTCTTGTCAAAGCCGCTTGCATGAGGAAGTCTCACTTTTCACTTCAAGGTTTGCCCGCTTACATAACTACACACGTTGTGTATTATTACTCATTGTGTGTAATAAATAAAGCCTACAAAAATGCGAGCACGACTTCCCCATACTTCTCGTTTCTCTACGCCATCACACAGCACTTTCTAAGCCTTGCCCTTGAGTTTTGGACGTTCCAAAAAGCAAACAGCAACAAAAATTTTTTACACAATTTGAGGTCTTTTTTTGCACCTTTTGCCGATATCGCCAAACCACTAAGAATAAAGTGCACTTTCTTGACTTGATACAAGGTGCAAACGGCTAAATTAATATAAACACGAGTACTTAAAGTCCAGCATTTATTTACACACATAACCTATATGGAGCCAGCTATGAAGGTCGGAGTAAGGGATATCAGCCGGAAAACAGGCTTCTCTCCTGCAACAGTATCCAACGCGTTGAACCGCAAACGAGGCGTGAGCAAACAGACAGCCGAAATCATTCTCAAGGCGGCTCGTGACATGGGCTACCAACGGCAAGGTCATCTCAACCGCATTCAATTTGTCATTGCGCGCAAAAGCGGGCGGATTATTGACGAGAGTGCCTTTCACCCTGTCGTCATCACCGGCATCGAGCGAGAGGCAAAGCGCCATAACTTACCCACCACCTATGTGACAGTCAACCTTCCTGATCCCTCAGCCAAAAATCAGATCAGGGAGATGTGCTCTGATCCAACGGGGGCAATCATATTGCTTGGAACTGAGATGTGGGAAAAGGACTACCAGCCCTTCTATGATTCCGTAGCCCCCTTCGTCATCGTCGACGGATGGTGTTCGCATCGCTTCATGGACTCTATCGTAATTTCCAATGAAACCTCCGCTTACCGTGCAGTTAACTATTTGATATCAAAGGGTCACAAAAAGATCGGCTATCTACACGGCAACCCACAAATTCGCAACTTTCCCCTTCGCTACCGCGGCTTCAAAACCGCAATGAGAGAGGCAACACTGCCAATTGACGAGCGCTTCCAGACTAGCCTGGGCACGACGCTTTCCACAGCGCTCGCCGATATGGACGCATGGCTCAACGACGGGCCAGAGTTGCCCACGGCATTTTTTGCCGACAATGACGTGCTGGCTGTTGGCGCCATGCAGGCACTTGCAAAACATAACATCCATGTGCCTGAAGAGGTTTCGCTGATCGGCTTTGACGATCTTTCGTTTGCATCTATATCCTCCCCGCCGCTTACAACGATTTGTGTCCCCAAGCAAGCGATCGGCGAGCTCGCCGTGCGCCGAGTCATAGAGCAGACTCAAGGCAACACGGACTATACCTGTGTCACACATGTGAGCACGACCTTCATCGAAAGGGACAGTGTTGCCGAATACCAACAACGCTAGCCTGCCGAACCTCCCCATAAGGGCGTAAGCCTCAATTAGGCACTTTCTTCGACGCCTATCGGCGAGAAGAAACTAAGGCAAAAAATGGCACGTCCTTCTGCGTCGCCACGCAAAAGGACGTGCCACAAACTTTGCAGGCACGCTTAGTACTCAAGGCGCCTACTCGTCATTGTCACCGCCCGTCGAGCTCAAAGCGGCAGCGCTGTTGTCTTGATGCCCGACAACGTCGCGCCATACCCACTCTGTGAAGCGCGGATGGTCATAGCCGTTATCAACGGCAAACTGGAATGCCTCCTCGCGGAAGTCAAGCCACTCTTTAATCTGTTGGACATAGGCTGTAGTTCCCCGCTTCTTGTCAACCATCGAGAGCACGTCAGAAGCAAGGGCCCAACGGTCCATGTGGTTTTGCCGCAACATGTCATAAGGCGTTGTGGTCGATCCCTGCTCCTCATAGCCATGAACATGGAAGCTGTCGTGATTGGGGCGATCCCAGATCAGACGGTGGATCGTTCCCGCATATGCGTGGAAGGCAAACAAAACCGGCGTTCCCTCAGGCCCAAAGTAGCCCTTGAAGTCCTCGTCCGAGATTGCTTGATCATTCTCAGATGCATTCTGGATCGCAAGAAGCTTGACAACGTTTACGAAGCGGATCTTCAGCCCCAGGTCCTCAAGAGCATCTGTAGCTGCCAGCGCCTCGAGCGTAGGAACGTCGCCACAGGCGGCAATCACAACGTCAGGCGTCTCACCCGCCTTTACATTCGAGGCCCATTCCCATTCACCAACGCCACTTGCGAATTCCTTGCGCGCCTCATCAATCGACAAGAACGTAGGAGCTGGCTGCTTTCCGGCAAAGATTGCATTTACGCAGTTAGTTGACTTGTATGCTTCCTCGGCAGTCACAAGCAGCATATTCGCGTCGCACGGATAGTAGATGTTCACCACATGATCATTGTTGAAGCACTTGTTGAGCAGCAGATCGACGAAGCCGGGGTCTTGGTGAGAGAAGCCGTTATGGTCTTGGCGCCACACATGGCTTGTGAGCAAGATGTTGAGGCCTGAGATCGGGGCACGCCAAGGAATATGGCGAACCGTGGACTCGAGCCATTTGCAGTGCTGGTTTACCATGGAGTCAACGACATGGATGAAGCTCTCATAGCTTGACCAGACACCATGACGCCCCGTGAGAACAAATCCCTCGAGCAGGCCCTCACACTGATGCTCGGAAAGCTGCTCTATAACCTGACCCACAGGGCCCATATGCACATCATTTTCAGGATCTGCGTTAAAGCCTGCATTCCACTGCTTGTCTGTGAGGGTATATGCCGCCTGCAGTCGGTTCGAAGCTGTCTCATCAGGACCAAAGATACGGAACTGAGTGAGGTTATACTTCATTACATCTCGTGTATAGGCTCCAAAAACACGCGTTGCTTCCGTTGTACCGAAACCATGGCCTCTTTCCTCGACAGGCAGCTCATAGTCTTTAATATTAGGAAGTTTGAGCTCCTCGCGCCGCAAGCCACCATTGGCGTTCGGGTTAGCGCCGAGTCGCAAATCCCCCTTAGGCATGAACTCGGTAACCTCAGGGCGAAGCGTCCCGTTCTCATCCCAAAGCTCCGTAGGCTTGTAGGAACGAAGCCAGCTGCGTAGGACGCGAAAATGCTCATGGGTGTCTTTAGCGGAGGCTAGCGGCACTTGGTGTGCGCGCCATGAGCCCTCCGTCTTCTTTCCATCGATGTATTTCGGGCAGGTCCAGCCCTTGGGGGTCTTAAAGATGATCATCGGATAAGCCGGACGACGCGTCTCGTCAAGGGCGGCGCTGATCTTGATATTGCAGATCTCGTCGTAGACTTGCTCGAGCAGCGCCGCGAAGCGCCTGTGAATCTGCAGATGGCTTTCCTCGTCAAATCCCGCAACAAACGTGTAAGGATGATAGCCCATGCCGCGGAAGAACTCGTCGCGCTCCTCGTCGGAGATGCGCGCAAGTATCGTCGGATTCGCAATCTTATAGCCGTTGAGGTGCAGGATCGGCAAAACAATGCCGTCGGTGAGCGGGTTCACGAGCTTATTGGTTTGCCAAGAGGTGGCAAGAGGGCCTGTCTCTGCCTCGCCATCGCCGACGACAGCAACTGCGAGCAGGGACGGATTGGAAAGCACAGCTCCATAAGCATGGGAAAGCGTATAGCCGAGCTCGCCTCCCTCATGGATCGAACCAGGGGTTTCAGGTGCAAAGTGGCTCGGTATACCACCTGGATAAGAAAAGCGGCGGAAGAACTTCTCCAACCCCACCTCGTCGTCTGTAATAAACGGATACCTTTCGCGGTACGTTCCATCGAGAATCGACTGCGACGTGCCAGCAGGTCCACCATGGCCAGGGCCCATCAGAAAAACGGTATTTTGTCCGTGGTCATGAATAAGACGGTTCACATGACCCATTAAAAAGTTGATACCAGAGGTAGTACCCCAGTGACCGACGAGACGGTACTTAACATCTGCGCGGCCAAAGTCTCGCACTTGACCTGTCTTCTCATCTACCCAGTCCTTGCGCATTAATGGGTTGGAGCGTAGGTAGATTTGGCCGACAGACATATAGTTGGCAGCACGCCAGTACTTGTCGACCCACTCTATTTCCTCTTCGGGCACAGGATGATCAAGCTTGGTCCAAGGAGTTCCAAAGGACTCTTCCATAGCCTCTCTCCTTCAAAGAAAGGTGTTTACATAAACAAAGTTGATTTTACCTCGATTTATCGATATAAACGTTCAACCTACAAATTTATGAAAAAATACTTGAAACTACTGCCATTCATGCGGTTTTATAGAGTTAACCTGCTGTAATAAAACCATTTAACCTCTAAATTATACCGTTCATCTGTAAACAGCTCCATCGGGCAATCCCTTTGCTTTTCTACAAGTGCGGTCAAACTGTTCCTAACTGTAAACAATAGTGTTTACAAACCTTTTCTCTCAGGTTCTTCAGTGTCACTAACCGAAATGACGAAATCAAAGATGACGAAAGCATTTTATAGTAGAGAAAAGTCGACAAAGGAGAATATATGCATCAAGCAACGTTGCCCTTCGGCACCCTTTCCGATGGCAGACGCGCCAATTTATACCTCCTGTCAAATGACAGCGGCATGACGGTCGGCGTATCTGATCTTGGAGCCGACCTAGTCCTCGTACGCGTACCAGACAGACACGGCAACAGACCTGATGTCCTTTTAGGCTATGACAGCGCGGCTGGCTATAAAGTCAATGGTCCTGACTTCGGCGCCATAGTTGGTCGCTGCGCCAACCGTATCGCACAGGCCTCATTCAAGTTAAATGGCGTTTCTTACCATTTGACTGCAAACGAGGGACCTAACAACCTCCACAGCGGCCCGCACATGTATTTTCAGCGCTTGTGGACCCATAGAGTTCAAGCCTCTAATGACAGCGTGGCCTTTGAGCTGACAAGCGAGCCAAATGACCAGGGCTTTCCAGGTTCACTCAAGATTGCAGTCAACTACCGCCTTGACGAGTCAAATGCCCTAGAAATAAGCTATGATGCACAGCCGTCGGAAGCGACGATTGTAAATCTTACTTGCCACGCATACTGGAACCTCAACGGACATGCGTCGGGTAGCGCTCTTGGCCATACGCTTATGCTCGACAGCGACTCCTATACACCCCCAAATGAGGAGAACATACCAACTGGGGAAATAAGAAAAGTTGATGGCAGCGTTTTCGACTTCCGCAAGAAGCGTAGCCTCGCATCTGGGCTAGGCGCAAGGTATGACCACAATTTCCTCCTTGCTGGAGCATACGAACATCGTCTCCAGCACGCCGCACGCCTTGAGGGCGACCTCTCGGGCATAGCTCTCGACATCTCAACAGATGCGCCCGGGCTACAACTCTACACCTCTGAATACTTAGACGTAGCCCGCGGAAAAGACGGGGTCGCCTATGGAAAGGGGGCAGGCATAGCGATCGAAACGCAGTTTCCTCCTGATGCGATCCACCACAAGAACTTTCCCCAACCGATCTTTACCCCTGAACATCCCTTTCACTCAAAGACAATCTTCTCCTTCTCCCAAAACTAAGGCTCTAGATTTTTGCCTCTCTCAAGAACGCCTAGCACCGTCACTTCCTTAGCTGCCAGCTCTTTGCCACATGAGCACTAATGCCAAAGTAATGCCAAAGGCCCACCCGATCAATGATCGCGGATAGGCCTTTGGCAAAAAGGAAGGGGAAGTGGGGGACGGAGTCACTTCTGTCCGTAGTAGGCGTTGGGGCCATGCTTGCGCATGTAATGCTTGTCAAGAAGGTATTGCGGCGCAAGAGCCTCAGCACAAGGCTTGTCTGCACTGCGACAAATGAGCTCTGTATCGCGCGCCATCTTGGCCACCTCCTCCATCACAACAGCATGGTAAACGGCCTCAGCGGCATCTGAGCCCCAAGAGAAAGGCCCGTGGTTGCGCACAAGACACCCTGGTTGGGCAACGATATCTTTGCCCTTGAAGCCCTCAATGATCACCTTGCCGGTATTGAGCTCATACGCTTGCTCAATCTCTTCTTTGGTGAGGCCTCTCATGCAGGGAACCTCGCCATAGAAGTAGTCAGCTTGGGTTGTGCCATAGCAAGGGATTGCACGGCCAGCTTGAGCCCATGCGACAGCAGCTGCAGAGTGCGTGTGCACGATGCCGCCAATCTTGTCGCCCCAAGTTTTGTAGAGAATGGCATGCGTGGGCGTATCAGAGGAAGGCCGTAGCGTGCCTTCGACCACCTTGCCTTCCAAGTCGCATACGACAAGATTCTCAGGGGTCAGCTTGTCATAGCTGACACCTGAGGGCTTGATTACAAACAAGCCCCTGTCACGATCGAACGCAGAGGCATTACCCCAGGTAAAGACTACCAAACCATGCTTGGGCAAGTCCATGTTAGCCTCATAGACCTGCTCACGCATTTCTTTGAGCAACATATACGTCCCCCTCATACCATCGTTTTCAAACTGCACTTGACTCCGGCATGCAGCCATCCTATTACGCCAAATAATATCTTTGTCGTTCAGTCCAAATCCTCTTTAATCGACGCTTCTGCCGTCTTTTCAATCTCGTTCATCTGTTTGAAGAGCTCAATAAACTTGTCATAGCCGGCCACGTCGGCCGGATCTGGGTCAATTGTCACTCCTTGCATGCCAACAAAAACCTTATCGCTGAGGTATTCATCCAGACTTTGTCCCTCAGACCTATGAATCATATACGAGGCGGCCACCGCCTGACCCCAAGCGCCGCCTTCTCCTGCTGTCGAGAGGACCGTGACAGGGGCATCCATTGCGGCTGCCAAAATGGACTGAGCCACTTTTGGAGTCTTAAAAATGCCACCATGCCCATAGAGCTTATCGATTCTGACGTCCTCTTTCTTCAAGATATCGTTGCCAACCTTGAGCGTCCCAAACGCGGCCATGATGTGCATGCGCATGAAGTTCGCAATCGAAAAATCAGCATGCTGCCTGCGGAGAACCATGGGATGTCCAACCTGTACCCCCATGATGTTCTCACCTGAAACGAATGGACTGCTCACAAGCCCGCCAGCTGTTTTGTCAGCGTCCAGTGCAGCAGAGAACAGCTTGGTGTAAAGCTCAGACGTGTCTACCTCAAAGCCCATTAAGTCGTTATAGCTCTTCAGCAAATTGATCCATGCATTGATATCAGACGTGCAGTTATTGCAATGCACCATCGCAACCGGGTTCCCATCGGGCGTCATCACAAAGTCAATTGCGGGCACCGTCTGGTCCTTCAAGGCATGCTCGAGCACAACCATGGAAAAAACTGATGTGCCCGCTGAGACATTACCTGTACGCTGGGCGACTGAATTTGTCGCGATCATGCCCGTGCCCGCATCACCTTCGGGTGGGCAAAGTGGGCAACCTGGCTGCAGATCCCCCTCTGCGTCAAGGAGGCGTGCGCCATCCTCAGAGAGAACTCCAGCTTTCTCTCCAGCCAAGAGCACCTGCGGAAGCAAATCCTCAACCTTGATGCCAAGTCTTCTGACGCTTTCAAGGG
>DHPN01000024.1:87163-87554 GCA_002407925.1 Atopobiaceae bacterium UBA5363 | reverse complement strand
GGCGTCGAACTTCTCGAGCTTCTTGGAGAGAGCCTCGTCGTCGAGTCCCTCGACATCGCTTGAGATGTAGTGGGCCCATTCGCTGTTTGCGGTCATGTTGCGGCGGGCGGCTTCGAGAATCAGTTTGAAGTCCTCGTTAGAGACGCGGCCATTTGGATCGTAGCGTTTGCAGGTGAAACGATCCTCCAAGGCCTTGATGAGCTTCTTGCCGTCCTGTGTGTTGGTCATGATGGTGCGCTTCCCTTCTCGTCGCGCGGTTAGGGCTGCGCGGGCGTGTGATGGTGTGAGGGTTGTGTACCCGTTTCGGGTTACATGGCTCAGCGGGAACGCGGCAGAAATGAGAGGCGGGCAGGCTGCTGGAGTGACAAGACGGATAGTGACGTGCGCCGAC
>DHPN01000024.1:85056-86963 GCA_002407925.1 Atopobiaceae bacterium UBA5363 | reverse complement strand
CTGGCGTCCTTGCCTGCGTCATGGTGCTGGCGCTCACGTCATGCTCCGGTGGTTTGAGCGCGAACACGACCAACGCTTCAAACGATACTTCCTCTTCCACTCCAGCGGTCATCGACAACATGCAGACGTTCACCCCCAGCTCCGGCACGGCCACGGCCACGTTTAAGGTTGCCTCTGGGTCGGAGAATGAGGAGGCGGCCGAGGCCATTCAGTACACGGTCGATGCCTCGGGAGTGGCCGTCGAGCTCCACTACATGGGCTCGCTTGACATCATGAATCTGCTCGAGAGCGGTGGAGGGGATTACGACGCGGTCTGGCCAGCATCATCCATATGGGTGTCCATGGGCGATGTGAATCTTCAGGGACAGATAACCTCGCTGCTCTCGGGCGGGGACCGTTCGAGCGGCTCGTCGGATTAGCTCAAGGACATGGTAGTGCGCGATCCGGATGCACATCCAGCGATGGTGAACTACGAGTCACTGGTGGCACAGGCGAACAAGGAGCTTGAGCAGCAGGGACACGAGCCGCTGCTCGTCGTCTATCCAGCTGACGGCATCGCCGTCTCTGACAGCCCGTTTGGCTACGTGGATCGCGGCCAGGGCAAGGATAACGCATTTTCCTCGTTTCAGAAGGCGCTGGTGACAACGAGCGCCCTTGAGCTGTACCAGACCAAGCTTCGCAAGCTATCTCTCACCATCTGGGTGGTAGACTACTCCCACTCGATAATTAAATCGAGCGCCGTTCCTTGTACCAGTTCGCGCGTTCACCTGCGCCTTTGATTATTCCTCGGCGCCTGGAAAGCGCCCGAAATCCGTGTACCACCTGGTACCAGGGGTGGTACACGATTTGTGCCACCTCATGCCTGCAGTAGGTGCCGGTACGCCCCGGCATCCCCTCCCACCTGCGGAAACGGCAAGGGGGAATAATCGCCGGCGCAAAAATCGGGGCCAAGCCAGTTTCTCCCGCGCGCAGGCCTCGAACGAACCGTAAGGAATAAACCGCAACTTGCGGGAATAATCGAGCTGGCCTGCGCTAACGACCTTTCGGAGAGGTGGTCTCCCAGCGTCACCTCCAAGCCGCCCGCAACCTTAAGAATGATTCGGCATCGCGATCTGCCCGAAGGCGGATTAGAGCCCGTCGACGAGAGCGGGCCAGATTCAGAGCAGATTGCTCTAGAATTCCCGCTCCTCAGCAAGGAAGTCCACGATGTTCACGTGCCGGATGCCGCCCCGTCTCTGCAGAAGCCGGTCCATCGTCACGACGTACTTGGGGTAGTTGTCGCGTATCTGCTCCAAGGGACGGTACTCCCTGTCCTCGGTAGCGCGGTCGTTCATGATCGTCATGGCAACTTGAACGTACGAGTAGGCATCCGCGTACTTCCTCAGCACGAAGTCGCACTCCAGCTTGCCGATGCGCCCGACGCTCACGTCGTAACCCCCGGCGCACGCGTAGTGGTAGACGACGTTCTCCAACGCCGGCCCATAGTTGATGCGGTTGTCCGTGTTGGTGGCGAAGTAGAAGCCGAGGTCGGCGAGGTAGTACTTTTCCTCGCGTTGCAGCGACCGGCGCGATTTCATGTCGAAGCGCCGGCAGCGGTAGAGAATCTTTGCATCAACGAGTATCTGGATGTAGCGATTGAGCGTCTCGCGCTTGATGGGGATGCCCTCTACGCGGTTGAAGTGGTCGAGCAGGTTCTTGATGCTCGTAGTGCTCCCGAAGTTGTTGATGAGGTAGTCGCGCACCGCGTTGAACACCGTCACATGTCGCACCTTGGCGCGTCCCCTGATGTCCTTCTCGAAGATCTCCTCCACGATGCCGCGCACGTAGGCCCGCTTCTCCTCGTCGCCGTCGTAGGCGACGGCCCTTGGGAACCCGCCCTCCCGCAGGTAACGGGCGAACTCCTCGTC
>DHPN01000024.1:83456-84863 GCA_002407925.1 Atopobiaceae bacterium UBA5363 | reverse complement strand
GTGACGAGCTCGCCGGAGAGCAGGTAGGAGTTCGAGCCGGTAATGAAGATGGACCAGCCGCCGTCCGTGCGGTACCCATTGATGAGCGGCTCGAAGCCCCTCACGTTCTGTATCTCGTCGACGAAGAGGTACTTCGTGCCCGTAGCGTTTTTGGCCTCGGCGTCGATCAGCTCCTCGAGTTGGTCGGGAGTGGCGACCTTGCGGTTCTTCCTCGCGTCGAGGTCGACATAGACAAGGTTGTCTTCGGGCACGCCCTCCTCGCGCAGCTCGTCGGCGATGCTTTGCATGATGCACGACTTGCCGCAGCGGCGGACGCCGATGATGACCTTGATGATGTCCTCGTCGTGGTAGAAGGGGCGGATTCTCCCCAAATACTTCTCGCGCTTATAGAGCTGCACCATGGCCTCCTCTGCATCTGGATGGCCATATTTTACAAGTTAATGGGGTAGTTTTAAATGATATTTAAATAAACTACCCCGTTAAATGCTCACTCCCACTCAATCATTATTTAGCCCGATTTAATATAGTCAGCACCAGGTCTGACATGCGGTTATTGTCACTCTTCAATTGTCAAAACCGTGTAGTCACCATGTAGTCGGGGGTAACTACATACCGTGTAGTCACTTCGCGAGAGTATTTCCGACCGACCGAAGAGTGACACACTTGACCTGCGGAAACGCACTTCACTTGCGCACAACTGACTACATGGACTGATGACGCGCCGACGGGGTGGGACACTCCCCAACCCAAGAGTGACAATTTCCGAGTGAAGAATAACTGCGTTGAACTGGGGAAATGACTTTCTACTGCGTGCTACTGACTACACAGCCGTTCAAGTTGCGTCACAGTTCAGGTAAATCCTATTTCGATGCTGACTCAATGCTTTTCGACAATTCCAAAAGCGCCGCTATCGGCTTGCTCCCGGATATGAATTCAAGTCCGAGAGCGTTTGGCGGTGCAGTCGATAATAGGAAATCATGTGCCTCAGACGGGTGCGATTCGCTTGCTGTGAATGAGATTGAACCGATTGGCCCGCCTCTTTGAACCATAGCTTCTTTTGAAATTACCAGGTCGCCAATATCATCAATGTGAAACACCAGAGACTCATCATCGATACTGCAAATCGCCTCGTAACGCCCTGTCTGTTTCCGGTCTACATCGAACGACATTACCGCCGCAGCACTCTCAGGATGCTGGAGCCTGTACATCACTGCAGGGGTTGCCTTACGCGCACCTGAAATGTCTTCAGGGTTAGCTCCTGCGGGAATTTCGGTCCCTAGTGGGAAGACATACGCCGAGCCCGCGATAATCTGTTCTTGGTCATTTTTCTCTGCTTCAGCATAAGACACGGGTTCACTCCAAGAGGAATCCGGTACCTTAAGCAGGCTCCTTTCCGAAAGCGAATGG
>DHPN01000024.1:79877-83346 GCA_002407925.1 Atopobiaceae bacterium UBA5363 | reverse complement strand
GGTACCTTAAGCAGACTCCTTTCCGAAAGCGAACGGACAAGGTTTAGCAAGTTTACGATTACGCTGGCGAATTCGCACGAGTATGAGGAAGCTGCCCTATAGCGGTCAGAATAGCTGAGCTTTTGCGCCTCCGCCTTCTCTCCCTTAGGGTCGGCATGCACGGCATCTGTGTAAATCCAGGCCTCGGCAAGCAGCGCGTCGGAGAGCAGGTCAGTTAGAGGCTCACCGTCTTTCCCTATAAGCTGAACCCCGTAGCGCTCGCTGTCCTTCTCCTCGTAACGATGCGAGAACCAGCTCTTCGTGGTTTTCAGGATCTCGTCTTCGTTTTCAGAGAGTGATTCGCTAGGCGCTTGAGCGCAAATGGCATCGAGTATCTTTGGCAGGTATATCGGCTCGCTCTTGACGATGAAGGGGCGGAGCCTCGTCGCTAGTGATTCTATAGACTCCTCATCAGCACATACGTGATGCTGGATGCTCGCGTTGCCGGCTTCGTTTACGCTAAACGTCATCTTGGGAGTGGCGTAGCGCTCGATATCTCCACTTTTTACTAGAGAATGGTCCTCAACTCTCCGCGCACGTACAACGAAGCGTCCTAAGATCTCTTCGCTTGAGAGACCGCTCGTCTTGTTCGTGGTCTTAGCCAAAACAATCCCTTCTTTTATTCGTTCGGTCTAATTTTATCTTGTCGGTAGACAGTTGAATATCCGCTCATTCATAACCTAGTGAGCCTTAGCGTGGTATAGCGCCGCATGCTGCTTTGCGCACACGCCTCCCAACAAGTGCATTTCTGCCTGTCCATCCAAGAGACACGACTCCTTCAGCCTCATTGCAACCCGAGGGCACCAGATGCAAGATGAGAGGCGGGTTAGCCATCCCATGAAAGACGGTATCCTCCAGATGCCCCGCGACGCGTTCGCAGCACAGCAAGGAAGATCGGATAATGAGACGGAAAGCCGCGAGCTCGCCGGAGCGGAGATACGGCAATCTGCTGTCTCCTCGACATCCGAAGCGAACGACCTGCACTGCCTCATGAACGCGCTGCAGGTCGCGGACTGCATGAGCGTATCGAAGATGTCGGCCTACAAACTCGTCGAACAGGAGAAGATTCCCCGCCATAAGGATTGTGAGATTTCTGAAATCATGTAGTAAGTGATTTATCAGTTGTGTTTGTTCTGACCAATATAATCATCAATATCGTTTACGGTAAGACGTAGCAAGTCGCCCTCTGCAATCCCTCGTTTTAGTCCCATGTCTTTTCTGAGCTGAATAAGGACCTTCTCCATTCCAAACAACAAGTCTTTTGGATCATTAAAACCTCTCGAAGAAGCCACTCGCCAATTTCCCCAAGCCTTAATCGCTTTGGAAGAGCCCCAAAGAGTCAACTCTTTCATGGTTGAATAAATCAATCAGCTCTTTTTGCGTGAATTACTTGCCGGTTTTTGTTTGGGCTTGAAAATCGTAAAACATAGAAATGAGCTGCATATACAGTTCTTCACGATGCTTGCGCAAATACTCGTTGCGCTTCATGACGTTACTCGCAACGTTTCCCGAAACGTATGAAACAATAAATAGATACTGTCGCAGTTATCAGTGCGACTACAATTGCAGAATCAAGTGTAGAAAGAGATGAGAAGAAGGCAGCGACACCTAGTCCAGCCAGATTAATTAGAGCTGCAGCTCCACACGCAATAATGAACACTACGATAGCTAAAACTAACAGACCTTTTATGATTGCCCATGCTTGCATGGATTCTGCCTTTTCATTTTTCAGATTGTTCATTTGCGCGCTCTTATTCATCTAATCGTTTTTAATATCTCTCTTGCCGTTTCGCAACACTGCGCCAACTCGATGCCGGATGCATAGGGGTTCTTCTTCACGTACTTGCCCCAAAGCGCAAGCATCGTACGGTCCGTTGCGACTTCGTCGAGGACCGTCTGCCACCGCTTCATCATCCCTGTGCTGCCACGTTTGGTGCACGTGCGCTCAAACGCTTCCCGTAACGTGGGGATCTCGCACTTGTCGCCCTTGGTTCTCCAGAGCAGGTGTATGTCGTAGAAATCACGCGGGCGCGTGTTGGTCACGCCGCGGGAGACGACGGTCTCGAGCTTCTCGGCGAGCACCGTCTCGAGCGGGTAGGACATCAGTCGAACGCTTCCCTCGTTGAACAGGAGCGGGTAGTCGTAACCAATGGGGCCCGGGGTTATGCTGTCGCCTGTGGTGACGTCAATCGTGAGCGGCACCGACATCGGCGGGTAGACCGCCTTAAGATGCACGCGTATGCCCGGATAGTCGTCGGTCTCCCTGATGTCCTCGGTGCGATCGAACTCGAAGCCCCAGTCATCGTCTACACCGACGGCTGCCACCTCGCGGAAAATCTTCTCAGCGGATTCGTGCGTCAGCGTGAAGCCAGTGATGGTCGTGTCGAGGTCCATCGTCGTCCTGGATGCCACCCCGACGAGGGAGGAGATGAGCATTCCGCCCTTGATGACGACGTTGTCTCGCCATCTGGATTTCGAGAGTCGTTCTAGGAGTCTCTCGAGGAGGTAGTTCTGCATCATGGACTGCGCGGGGATGCCTGCCTTCTTCGCCCGGGCATTTATGCGTGCCTTGAGCTGCATCGCGTTTTTGGTCCTCACAGCAGCACCTCCAGATATCTTCGGATCTTGGGCTCCACACCGAGGGCACGAGCGTAAGCGACGAGCTTCATGGGGTCGCAGTCCTTGCTTCGCACGTAGGCCTTCATGGCTGGGATAACCAGCTGGACATCTGGTGTGCCCTGGCCACGGACGAGGTCGCAGAGCGTCCTCTCGAGGCCGTAAGCCCTGACCGTGTTACCGTACTCCGTCTTGACGTCGCAGAGGCCCAGACCGAGAAGATCGTCCGCGCAGGTGCGGCACACGATTCCAGCCTCTCTGGCGGAGGAGGCGTTGTAGCTTCTGGGGAAGGTCATCATGGGCGCGAAGGGCGCCCGATCGCTCATGCCGTGTAGGAAGAGCGCCGTGTCGTCCGAGAAGATTCCTCGCGAGAAGCGGTGCTGCGCAATGTAGAGAGGGTCCTCCCACACGTCGGGAAGCGCGTAGAGGCCCCGGTCGACCTGGACGAGCTCGCCGGCGCTCACGGCCTCCGCCAGCTTGCGCCTGGGGATGCCGGCGTCCGTCGCCTGAGCAGAGGTGACGTAGCCGTTGCAGCTCGTGGCTATGTCCATCAGGGTGTCCGTGGCGGCTCCTCTCTCGTTTATACTTTTACGCTTAATATTATCTAACATTCAGCGTGATTGTACAAATGGAAAGTATGAGTATCACAGTTCCTCAGCATTCGTCACTCTCGCATTACTATTGCCAGTTTTCGGAGACTAAAAACGGAGCACCAAATCGCCTCCTTCACGCAGTGCGAAGAGTGACAAATGGCTCTCCGGAGGGCTCGAAAACGGCTTGGAATCGCCGAAAATCGCGGATTTGGATGATTTGT